>DASZXP010000120.1:0-26521 GCA_035545935.1 Puia sp.
AAATCCCTCGGCAGCCTGGACGGCGGCTTCTCCAAAACAGTGCTAAAAGGCGCCGGCACCATAAAAGCCTCCGTCAGCGACATGTTCCATACCCTGCGCTGGACAGCTACCAGCGACTTTGCCGGTCAGTACCTCCGGGCATCGGGGAGCTTCGAAAGCCGTCAGCTAAAGCTGTATTTTACCTGGCGTTTTGGGAATACCCAGGTCAAGGCAGCCCGTCAGCGCAAGACGGGGGACGAGGACGAAAGCAAGCGGGTCAACACTCAGCAGGGGGCAGGAGGCATCAGCCAATAAGGTCGACAGATTTTACGTTATAATGTCTACTTTTACGCCCCAGTAAACATTATGACGAATATTATAGAGGATATCCGGAAAAAATTCCAAACCTATGACCCTTCCCCCATCACCGGGCTGGACAAAATACCACAATCTGGCAGCAACAGGATATATTTTCGTATCCGGACGGCTGAAAGATCCTATATCGCCACCTATAATAACAACGTGCGCGAGAACCGCACCTTTATTTATTTCAGCCGGCATTTCCGGAGCCGCGGTTGCCCTGTCCCGGAGATCTACACGGTCAGCGAGGACTACACCATCTATCTGCAGCAGGACTTCGGAGACATCTCCCTGCTCAACGAGCTGGAGAAGCACGGACACAACGAGCACGTCTACGAGCTGTTCAGGATCAGTCTCCGCGAGCTCGCCAGACTGCAGATCATGGGTGACGACGGTCTCGACTACAGCTGGTCCATCACTTCCCGCGAATTCGGCAAACAGGCCATCCTGAGCGATCTGCTCTATTTCAAATATTATTTCCTGGACACCCTGCAGATCCCTTATGATAAAGAAAAGCTCATCGACGACTTTGAGGCGCTGAGCACCTATCTCACACACGTGGATCATAAATATTTTATGTTCCGGGATTTCCAGAGCAGGAATATCCTTATCCGGGACCAGCAGGCCCATTTCATCGACTTCCAGGGAGGAATGAAGGGCGCGCTGCAGTACGATGTGGCCTCCATGCTATGGCAGGCCAAGGCCGAGCTGCCCGATGAATGGAAGAACAGCCTGCTCGAACATTATATGGACTATGTGGAGGAGCTGCTGAACAAGAAGATAGACCGGCTCCGCTTCGTCAGCCAGTACAATGGCTATGTACTGATACGTCTGCTGCAGGTGCTGGGCGCCTACGGCTTCAGAGGCCTGTTCGAACGCAAGGCGCATTTTTTGACTAGTATCCCCCTGGCCCTTCGCAACTTCAAATGGTTCCTCGACAACAAACAGGTAGGCATCGTCATGCCCGAGTTCGAACGGCTCCTGGGCCTGATGGTGGAAGAAGCCGTGATCCAACGCTTCGAACCCCTGCGGGCGAATGAACAAACACCGCTGGTGGTGCATATCAACAGCTTCTCCTATCGTAAAGGCATACCCTCCGACACCAGCGGCAATGGAGGCGGTTTTGTATTCGACTGCCGCGGCATCCTCAACCCCGGACGCTTGACGGAATTCAAACCCCTCACCGGAAGAGACAAACCCGTAAAAGACTTCCTGGAACAGCAGACCCGGATGCCGGAATTCCTCAACAGCATCTTCGACATCGTCGACATAGCCGTAGAAGATTATATCAAGCGGGACTTCGAAAGCCTGTCCGTCAACTTTGGCTGCACAGGCGGTCAGCATCGGAGCGTTTATGCCGCAGATGCGCTGGCCAGACATCTCCGCAATAAATTCCATGTAAAAATAGATCTCCACCACGTCGAACAAGAAGCGAAAAATTGGGTTAATACATAGATCGTACGCGTATGTATTATGTAGTTTATGGTTTGTTATACCTGGTATCCCTATTGCCTATGTGGCTGCTCTATCGGCTGTCCGATGGCCTGGCGTTCCTGCTTTACTATGTCATCGGCTACAGACGGAAAGTGATAAGGGACAACCTCGAAAGAGCATTCCCCGAAAAGTCCGATAAAGAGATCACCCGCATCGAAAAAAAATTCTGCCGGAACTTCGTAGACAACTTTATCGAGACACTCAAGCTCCTTTCGGCCAGTAAGAAATTCATAAAAAAGCATTTTGTCATCGACAACCCGGAAGTCCTGGATAATTTCTACGATGCAGGCCGTAAATGCCAGCTCCACCTGGGACATACCTTCAACTGGGAGGTCGCCAATGCCGCGATGCCTCTTCTCCATCGATATCCTTTTATCGTAGCCTATATGCCCGTGGAGAACAAGATCTTCGAGCGCCTCTCCCTCCATCTCAGAGGGCGCACCGGCACCATCCTTCTGCCCGCCACGCGTATGCAGCGCGCCATCATACCCTATCGCAACACGCAATATCTGCTCACCCTCGTCGCCGACCAGGCGCCGGGAGCCCCCGATCAATCCTACTGGCTGAATTTCTTCGGACATCCCACCCCCTTCGTCCGGGGACCGGAGCGGGGAGCCCGCATCGCCGATATCCCCGCCGTCTTTGTACGGTTCTACAAGACCCGCCGTGGTCATTACCACGTATCCCTCACCACACTGGCCGAACATCCCGCTGAGCTGCCGGAAGGAGAGCTCACCCGTCGCTATTGCCGCCTGCTGGAAGACGCTATCCGCCAGGCGCCGGACCTCTGGCTCTGGAGCCACCGCCGGTGGAAGCTGCCCTGGAAGGACGAATACAACAAATTGTGGATAGATTTAACACCAGCCCCCGTACTACCATAGCCCCGATCCCGTTATCTTTATTGGAAGCGGACTACAGCCCGCCTACTTAAACCCCCATGTCCTCCACATGGACAACCCCGCTAAAACCAATGTACTATTTCTTCTACGGCTTGCTTTACCTGGTCTCCCTCCTCCCCATGCGTATACTCTACCTGCTGGCCGACGGCATATACGGCCTCGTATACTATGTCTTTGGCTACCGGAAAAAAGTGGTGATGGCCAATCTTTTGATCGCCTTCCCCCACCTGACGGAAGCAGAACGCACCCGCATCGCTAAAAAATTTTACCGCAACTTCATCGACTCCTTTATAGAAGTAGTAAAATTACTGTCGGCCGGTCCCCGCTTCCTGAAAAAACGATTTACCATCGACGCCACCGTGCTGAAAGAGCTCCACGCCACAGGCCGCAGCTGCCAGATCCATCTCGGACACACGTTTAACTGGGAATGGGGCCAGCTGGTGCTTTCCCAGCTTACGGAATATAAGATCCTCGTCGTGTACATGCCTATAAAGAACAAGTTCTTCGAAAAATTATTCTATCGCCTGCGCACCCGCAGCGGCAATGCCTTCTTACCCGCCAACACCATGCGGGAATCCATCGCCCCCTATCTGCAATCCCAATACCTGCTGGGCCTGGTCGCGGACCAAAACCCCGGCAACGTGGACAATGCCTACTGGCTGGACTTTTTCGGCCGGCCCGCCCCCTTTGTATGCGGACCGGAAAAAGGAGCACGCAGCGCACAGTTGCCCGTGGTCTTTGCCTATATCGAAAAACCACGCCGGGGCTATTATCACGCAACGCTGACATTGGGATGCCAGGAAACCTGCGGGCTCAGGGAAGGTCAGCTGACCCTGGACTATGTACGATTCCTGGAAGATGTTATCCGCCGTAACCCCGACATGTGGCTCTGGAGCCACCGCCGATGGAAACACCATTGGAAAAATGAACATGCCCCTCGCTGGATCAGCGAACAGGCCGCCCCCGCCGTCTAACGATCAAAAAAGAGTGAATAACGGTTCCGATTGGGTTCTTTTCTTTGCAGCACCTGTCGACCATGGATCCCGCCCGGCTCACCAGCCTGGAACAAAAGATCACCGACCCGAAAAACCCCGTCAGCCAGGCGATCTATGACCTCCGCAACCTGTCCCATGGCCTCGACACCGGCTATATCGCCGACCCGGGACTGGCCAGGGCCATCGGGCATGCACTGGAAATGATCCGGAGATCCGGGGACCTGGAAACCGTATTCGAAACGGAAGGGACAGTCTACAAGCCTGATAAACAAAGAGAAGTGATCATTTACCGCATTGTGCAGGAAACCTTGAATAATATCCTGAAACATGCGGCATCTCGGAAAATTATAATACATTTACATTACAGCCTGGAGGAACTTACACTTAGTATTACTGACAACGGAAAAGGATTCGATTTTACTCCATTAACTATTGACGCTTCTTACGGTCTCGGTATCAAGAACATGCAACACCGGACCACACTGATGGGCGCAAGGTTCCAGATTAGCAGCACGCCTGACGAAGGCACAAATGTCGTCGTCACCGTACCCATAGCTAATACCTGAACCTAAACCTGATTCGATGATCAACGGTAAACCCTCGGTCGCACTCGTTGACGACCACATCCTGTTACGCAACGGATTAGCCAACCTTATTCGCAGCTTCGGAGAATATAACGTATTGTTCGAAGCCGACAATGGCAACGACCTTATCCGGCAATTGAAGCCACGCTCGATCCCCGACGTCGTATTGCTGGATATCAACATGCCCGATATGGACGGGTATGCCACCTCCCTGTGGCTCAAACGCCATCACCCCGAAATAAAGATAGTGGCGCTGTCCATGTACGACACGGACAATTCCATTCTCCGGATGCTGAAGAATGGGGTGAAAGGCTATATCCTCAAGGATATCGGGCCTGCTGAGCTGAAACTGGCCCTGGAGTGCGTGATCAGTAAGGGATTCTATTGTTCCGAAATGGTCACCGGCAAGCTCATCCATACGATAAATACATTGGATGTGCCCGAACACAGAGTACGGCAGATGCTCACCCTCAACGATAGGGAGCTCGAGTTCCTGAAGCTGGCCTGTACGGAATGCACCTATAAGGAGATTGCGGAGCAGATGTATCTGAGCCCGCGCACCATCGATGGCTATCGGGATACCTTATTCGAAAAGCTGAACGTAAAGACAAGGGTGGGGCTGGTGCTTTATGCCCTTCGCAATGGCATAGTGGCGCTCTAGTTCAGCACGCTGTTCTCTTTTTCTATCTCGATGCCTTTCTGGTCCTTGATCTTGCTCCAGCCGCCGGTGACATTGCGCAGATTATGTATGCCCTGGCGTTTGAGCAGGGAGGCCGCAATGATGCTGCGATAGCCTCCGCCGCAATGCACGTAGATATTCAAATGTTCATCCAGGTTGGCCATGCTGCCCGGATCGGTGAGATCATTGAGAGGAAGATTTAGCGCTCCCTTGACATGCCCGTCGGCAAACTCCGTCTCGCGCCGCACATCCACTATCAGCAGGTTGTCGTCAAAAGGAATATCCATTGCCAGCTCATCCGCCTCGACATCGATGATCATATCGATGGGTTTTCCGGCCTGCTGCCATACGGCAAAACCTCCTTCGAGATATCCTTTTATTTTAGAAAAGCCTACCCGGGCCAGCCTTACTACGCTTTCCTTCTCTTCCCCGGGGGTCGCCACGAGTATAATGGATTTATCGAAAGGCAGCAGACTGCCTGCCCATTCGGCAAATCGTCCGTCCAGTCCGATGCTGATGCTGCCGGGAACAAACCCTTCCGTAAAAAGGTTCGCCTTTCTCGTGTCCAGCACAAGGGTATTGTCGTCTTTGGCCAGCTGCTGAAAGGCGGGTACGTCCAATGGGGTAAGCCCCGTCTTCAGGACTTCGTCCAAGCTCTCATAACCTTCTTTATTGATACGGGCATTGATTTGAAAATAGCTGGGGGGCGCATCCAGGCCATCCGTGACAGCCTTGACGAATTCCTCTTTCGTCTGTTCCTTCAGGGCATAATTGCCTTCTTTTTCATCGGCAATGGTGCTGTAAGTGTTGGGACCCAGGTTCTTCCCACAGCTGCTGCCCGGCCCATGGGCGGGATATACGATGACGTTGTCCGGCAGGGGCATGATCTTATTCCGCAAGGAGTCGTATAACAATCCTGCCAGCTCTTCCTTGTTCAGGTTGCCGCTGCTCAGGTCGGGCCTCCCTACATCTCCCACAAACAACGTGTCTCCCGTAAAGATCGCATGGGGTGCGCCATCCGCCGAACGCACCAGATAACAAGTGCTTTCGATGGTATGCCCCGGCGTATGCAACACTTCTATCTGGCTGCTGCCCAGGGTGAATATTTCACCGTCTTTTGCCAGGTGAATGGGAAATTGGGTCTCCGTACGGGGGCCGTATACGATAGGTGCTCCCGTGGCCTTGGAAAGATCCAGGTGCCCGCTTACAAAGTCGGCATGGAAATGGGTTTCGAAAATATACCTGATCGTCGCGTTTCGCTCTTTTGCCAATTGGAGATAGGCATCGATGTCTCTCAGCGGATCGATAATGGCTGCTTCTCCTTCACTGTCGATGTAATAGGCGGCTTCACTGAGGCATCCGGTATACAATTGCTTAATAAACATGGCCATAGCTTAGGTTATGGCCACAAAGTTAGCAATAATTCCCGGAAGGTGCTGTCAGACAGCCGACGTTAGTCGATCAGCTCGTCGACACATTTCATTATTTCCCCGAGCCTGTCGTGATTGATGATGTAGTAGATGAATTTGCCATCCCGTTGGGTCTTTACGATACCTGCCCGGCGTAGGATAGCGAGATGTTGGGATGCGACAGACTGTTCAAGACGCAGATGAACATAGATCTCTGTTACAGTCAGCTTTTTATTCTCATCCAGGAGACGAATGATCTGCTGACGAAGCTTGTGATTAAGGGCTCTAAGGATCAGCGCGCCTTTCTTTAGATTCAAAAAATCGACTTTTACAGGAGCCCCTTCGGAACCCTCTGCATTTACTACCATCCAATAGTTATTGTTGTTCATCGTTAAGCTCATGAGCGATTACCATTTTAAGGGTTTCAAGAAGATACGAGACGGACCAAACAAAATTAACTGCTACTATTTAAAAAAAACGTTGAATTTTCGCTAATATGATGATATAGTCATTTTTTGGTATGAGTGTAAAATTCTTTTGTATAAGCGGGCTCACTGTATGCTACACCGGTGAATTCCCGTTGTAAATATCGTAAAAAAGATAGAATACCCAGATACCTTGGATGATAATTAATTTCGATGAAAGCCGCGCTGGGTGCAGTGATTATAGGTTTACACTTATAGCTTCCACCGCCAAAAAACGACACCTTGTGCGAAGCAAGGATCGCTGAAAACGAGTGTTCATCGATGATTACGGCGGTTGTGGGCATTACTTCCTCCAGATCGTTGTTATAAACTCCTGTGAATACTTCCATGCGTCTTGCATCGATCATAGGGCACAAAAGCATATCCGGTGCAACCAGGTCCCTGGCCGCCATTGCCATCACTTTCAACTTGTTCTCCGTCACCAGCGGAATATTCAAAGCATAGCAAAACCCTTTGGCGGCGGCCATTCCAACGCGCAGGCCTGTATACGAACCCGGCCCCGAAGTGACGGCGACAGCATGCAGATCCTTCATGCGGACATCCGCATCGCGCATCATCTTTTCAACAGCGGTATGCAACCAGGCAGCATGATCTCGCTGATCAGGATTCACTGCCATGGCCACCACCTCTCCATCCGCCGCAATAGAAATGCCAGCTTCCTCGGTAGCCGTATCAATGTTAAGGATCAATGCCATCAGTCGATTTTCTTTCTTGTTTTTTTAATCATATTTTAATCGGAATGAGCCACAGACGCGGCTTCTGGCCGGGATCGCTTCCGGCGATCAATTATTTTTTTACCTCCAATTCCTGCAAGCCCATTGCCGCAATCATACCCATGGCAGGCCGATAACGGTCATCCGTTGCACTCAATTTGTTAAGAAGATCATAAATATTCTTCAGCCCTATCTTTTCACTCCATTCAAAAGGTCCCATCGGGTAATTCGTTCCCAGCCTCATGGCTATATCGATCTCCTCCTTCGTACTGACATTCTCCTGCAACGTATAGTATGCCTCATTGATGACCATCGCCAGTATCCGCCCGCTGATCATCCCCGGAATATCGGGAACGATGCGGTACTTCCAACCCAGCTGCTTATACAGCTCATCGATGAACAGACGCGACGACTCCATCTCCCGCCCTATAGCCAGCTCATGCACTTCTCTCTCCAGCATCCCCGGCCAGGCATTGATCCGGATAAAAGACGCACCGATCTCCGCACAGGTATATGCCACGGAATTGATCATCACCGGCACAGGCAATAGCCGGCTAAGTTCATGGATCCGGCGCCCATCCGGCGAGAAAGAAAGGTCGATGATCAATCCTGCATCCTTGTGCTTTTCCAGCTCGCTCACCTCCTTTACTTCCACACATACCCATTGGGACGGCAGCTTGCCGGACAACCATTGTTGCAAAGGGGTCTTCCCAGCTATGACGGCAATCTTCATAAACGCAAATATACAGCAAGCCGCCGCACCTGCCGGTCAGAACCTCGACAAGCCGACATTGCGTATCTTGCACACATGGAAAAACAAATTATCAACACTCCCAACGCCCCTGCTCCCATCGGCCCATACAGCCAGGCTGTGCTCGCGGGCAATATACTCTATATCTCCGGCCAGATCGCCATCGATCCCGCCACCGGCTCCGTCGACACCACCGACATCATCGATGAGGCACACCAGGTCATGCACAACCTCCGGGCCATCCTCTCCGCCGCCGGTATGGACTTCTCCCATGTGATCAAGACCACCATTCTGCTCAGCGATATCGGCCTCTTTGGACAGGTCAACGAAGTGTATGGCAAATACTTCTCCGGGAACTTCCCCGCAAGAGAGACCTATGCCGTCAAGAGCCTGCCGAAGAATGTGAACGTGGAGATCAGCATGGTAGCTATTTCAGCAAGTAAATAATGAGATTAGGGAGTCCGACCGCCACCACAACTCCATACAAGAGATCCAGCCAGAAAAAGCTGCCCAGACTGCCGAGATAGATCAACCCTACCACAGGATAGCCGATGACCTTGACCCAGACGGGTGTATTCTCTTCCCGGATGGAATGCCAGATGACATTCGCATCCCCCCTGCTGGGGAAAGCATGCATGGCAATGGAAACACCCAGATAGATCAGCAGATAGTCCAGCGGCCCCGCATTATTGAACGTAAAGACAGGCAATGCCGCTGGCAGCGATATCAATGCCCCGATCAGGGTATTTACGATAAAGGGGCCTACGCTGATGAGGATTCCCTGCGCCTTGTTCCTCACTGCCTCGTGCAGGACATAGCCGGCCGGATTACCCATCTGGAAATAGACCACTTTGAATACGGGTACTTTGAAATAACGGCAGAACAGCTGGTGCGCCAGCTCATGTACGATGACGCCCGGGAAAGTGACCAGGCTGATAAGAAAACCAGGAATGAACATACGGTCAGGTTAGGGTTGTTGAATATTGGCCGGGCCTCCGGTCCGTTTAGAACTTTTCTTTGTTGTCGATGACATCCAGGGCATACTGGAGATAGATCTTCCCCGTGGAATCCATCGGGGAAGACCGGGCTTTTTTGATCAGGGCATCCCGATCACCCGTACGGCCATTGAAATGATAGGCCAGTATCAGCGTAGATAAGGCGTAAGCGCTCTGCTTATCCATATCATACAGTTTCAACGCCAGGTCCAGCCCCGGCTTCATTTTTTTCTGCCGCAAAAAAGTACGCGACTTTGCCGACAGCGCCCAGACAGACTCATGATTGATGGCAAGCATCCTGTCCACATACGCCATGGCCCCATCCAGATCGCCCTCATCCCGCTTCGAATTGACACCCAGCATCAGGGCGGGAATATACTCATAGTCGGATTGCAATGCCTCTTCCACCAGGCTGTCGCAACGACGATAATCTTTCTTGTTATACAACAGGAAGCCATATTCCTGTTCCGCATAACGATCCTCCGTATGCTGTCTCAAATAACGGTCCCAGGCCGTGTCGGGAATAAGCGCCTCGTCGGAATACGATTTTTTAAAGACGTCGAAGCTGTCGCTGCTGCGATATGCCTCGGCCTTTGTCATCACCTTGTCTATTTCACTGTACAACGACTTGTCCTCGATATTCACACCCACCAGCTTTTTATACTGGGCGTCGAAGAGCTCATAATCCTGGTTGTAGAACGCGGAGATCAGGAGATCACCCCTTGCGGCCACATTCGAAGGAGCTTTTTCCAGGACCTTGGTGAATTCTTTTTCCGCGGTGCTGAATTTCTTTTCTTCCAGCGCCTTCTTCCCTTTTTCCAGGTGTACGCCCAGCGAGATGGATTTCGGCAAGGTGAATAACGAAAAGAGAAGGATGACGGCAATGCCGCCGGCAAAGATCCATATCCATACAGGGATTTGCAGACGCGTAAACTTTTCGCGACAATCGCTGCAAAGTGGAGTAGGGTGATCTCCATGCATGGCAGGCCGTCCGCAAGTAGCACAATCCCGGGTGGACACGGATGCTACGGTTGATAGGGGTTCTTCCATAGCCCCTAATATCAAACTAATTTTTTAGAACTCCAAGCTCCCTGCCGATCTTGGTGAAGGCGGCGATAGCTTTGTCGAGATGCTCCTGCTCATGACCCGCGCTCAGCTGTACACGTATCCTTGCCTGCCCCTTGGCGACAACGGGATAAAAGAATCCGATGACATAAATACCTTCATCGAGCAGCTTCGAAGCAAAATTCTGCGCGACCACCGCATCGTACAACATGATGGGCACGATGGGATGATCTCCCGGCCGGATGTCGAAACCAGCCTCCGTCATCTTTTTACGGAAGTATTTTGTATTATATTCCAGCTTGTCTCTCAATGTTGTCGTCTCGCTCAACATATCCAATACCGCGATCGAAGCCCCCGTAATGGAAGGAGCCAGACTGTTGGAGAAGAGATAAGGCCGGCTGCGTTGACGTAACATCTCGACGATCTCCTTCCTGCCGCTGGTGAAACCTCCGCTGGCCCCGCCGAGGGCTTTTCCTAAGGTACCGGTGATAATATCTATCCTGCCCATCACACCACGATATTCATGCGTCCCGCGTCCCGTTTTTCCCAAAAATCCGGAGGAATGCGACTCATCGATCATCACGATAGCATCATATTTGTCCGCCAGGTCGCAGATCTTGTCCAGCTGCGCGATCGTACCATCCATGCTAAAAGACCCGTCCGTCACGATGATCCTGCTGCGGACATTTTCGGATGCCTTGAGCTGCCCTTCCAGGTCCTCCATATTGTTGTGCTTGTAACGGAATCGCTGCGCCTTGCAAAGACGAACGCCGTCGATAATAGACGCATGGTTCAGTTCGTCCGAGATGATGGCATCCTGATCACCGAACAAAGGCTCGAATACACCCCCATTCGCATCAAAGGCGGCGGCATACAGGATCGTATCCTCCGTACCCAAAAAAGTCGCGATCTTCTGCTCCAGCTCTCTATGAATATCCTCCGTGCCGCAGATGAACCGCACGCTGCTCATGCCATACCCCCTGCGATCGATGGCCTTATGGGCAGCCTCGATGACCTTGGGATGGGATGAAAGACCAAGGTAGTTGTTGGCGCAGAAATTCAATACTTTCTTGTTGTTCACCGTGATCTCCGCCCCCTGGGCGCTGGTAATGATCCGTTCGGATTTGAAAAGACCGGAAGTTTTGATCTCTTCCAGCTCGGCGGCGATGCGTTTGACAAAGGAAGAATTCATAAGTGATTTTTTTTAAGAGGCCAAAGGTAAGTAGTTGAGTCTTCATCGGTTGTACAACTAAGAGTATTTTTTTCCGGAATTGTAACAAATTAATATATACCTTCGTCTTATTATTGGCTTGATCCTCGTCAAGCTGATAAAACAAAGAGCATGAAGACCAAAACCTACATACGGATCCTTTTGGTGACCCTGGTAGCCGCAACCAGCCTCATCCTCTTTTCCTATTCCCATAAAAAGACGGACACCAATGTCGAGCGCAGCACCGAGTGCGGCGGCAAATCCTGCGACAAAAAGACCCAGACCGAGTTCATCCTTTGGGAGTCGCTCACTCGCAACCTGCTGTCTACCAGGGGTTAATAATTTTTTCACGCACTGTAACTTTTTCATCCCCCCATTCGTACTACCACGAATGATCTTTACCTTGAGCCGCAGAAGGCGGCTCGTCCAGGACCGAAGGTCCCGACCGAGGTATCCGAGGAAGGGTCCAACAGTGTTGGAACCGACGAAGGATACGAGCGTAGCTCTCGTGTCGAAGCAGCTCCAACGAAGGCCTAAGACATTAGCCAATTGCAGGAATTGGGCTATATTTCGAGGAGGACCAATTCCTGCACATTACTTTACCTTTCCCGACAGCGGCTGTTTATGACTGAGAAAGAATTCAATGAATGTGTTACTAACTATGCGGACAATGTCTATAGGTTCATCCTAAAGAACCTCCGTCATGAAGAGGACGCCCGGGATGTGGTACAGACCGCCTTTGAAAAACTGTGGAAATGCCGGGAGGAAGTGCAGGCCGTAAAAAGCAAATCCTATCTTTTTACCATCGCCTATCACCAGATGATCGATCATATCCGGAAAGTGAAAAGAGTACAGCTCCGCGAGGAGTTCAGGGAAGAGACGGCGATGGAAAGATCATCCCCCGCACAGGACCTGAAAAAAGTATTGGAAAAGGCGCTGGCCCGGCTCAACGAGACACAACGGTCGCTGGTGCTGTTAAAGGATTACGAAGGCTATTCGTATGAGGAGATCGGGCAGATCACGGGATTGAACGAAAGCCAGGTCAAAGTGTATTTGCACCGGGCCCGTATCCAATTGAAAAATTATTTAGTCAGCCTGGAAAACCTAATATAAACTTCATGATCACACGAAATAATTATGAGGAGTTTTTCCTGCTGTACGTAGACAATGAGTTGTCCCCGGCAGACAGACAGGCCGTGGAAAGCTTTGTAGACGAACACCCCGATCTGAAGGAAGAATGGGAGGTGCTGCTGCAATGCCGGATAAGCCCCGATGAAATGCCATCCTTCGCCGGCAAAGAGGAGCTGCTTAGGTCGGACGCGCCCATCCACACCGGCAATTACCAGGAATGGTTCCTGTCTTATATCGACAACGAGCTGGACGCTCCATCCCGCCAGGCCGTCATCGAATTCGTCCGTCGGCATCCTGAAAAGAATATCGAATTGCAGCAGCTGCAGCGGACAGTGAGCACTCCCGATCCGGACATCGTATTCCCCAATAAAGAATTACTCTATCGTAAAGAAGAGAAACGCAGGATCGCCTGGCTTCCCTTTGCACGCATCGCCGCGGCAGCGCTGATACTCGGCGCCGTCGGTCTTCTTATCTTCCATCCATTCCGCACCGGTCAGAGCGGTCTGGCATCCGGACCCAACAACACCGGCGCCAACAGTGGATCGGCCATTCATCCCGGCCACGACAGCGCTCCGGCAGTCGCAACGACCTCCGGCTCCCAAAACGCCGGAACCACCGCCCACCCTGGCCTAGACAGCCCGGCGACAGCTACAACAGCCGACCCCAAGCCCGCTCCTGCCCTCGCCGGCACAGCGCCCTTCACCGAAAAAAAGCGCTCCACGCCTGTAACTCCACGGACTGTTGATCCGTACTACATACAGAAGAAAAGCGACGGAGGACAGCAAAATAATTCCGTCACTCCGACAGGAGATCAGACAGTAGCGCCGGTAATGGCAAAGGTCGACCCGGTAAGACCCGCCAACACCGTCGACACCGACCCGGGCCGTGATCTGGCAGTCGTGGTTCCTAAAACGATCGATAGGAATGCAAAGACGCCAATGACCATAGCCGTGGCCGGGGATCAGACACAGCATGACGCAACAGGTAATATGAATGCATCATTTGCCACACAAGCGCTGCTGGCTCAGACCAGCTACCCGGATGACGGCTCCCTGGAGGAGACAGCTTCTCCAAGAAAAAATAAATTGCGGGGCCTCTTCCGGAAAGTGACCAGGACACTGGAAAAATCTGCCGCCCGCGAAGATGATGACAACAAAAAGGTCACCATCGGAGGCTTTCAATTTGCATTAAAATAATTATCATTTAAAAGGAAAACGTATGAGGCGACTCTTGTTACTGGCAGGATTATGCCTGGCCCTGACCAGCCATGCACAGAACGACACCACAGGAAAAGGAACGACAACCCGGGATACGATCCGTGTCGGGAACCTGATCATCGTAAAGAACGGAAAGTTCGATAAGGAAGACAGCAATACCGTTCATGTCTATCACCATCGCTACCGGCGCAACCCCGGGAACCTCACCACCAACTGGTTCGTGTTCGACATCGGGTTTGCTAACTACAACGACCAAACGAACTATGCCTCGGCCTCCGCGCAGCAGTTCGCACCCGGCGCCGGCAAGGACTGGTTCCGCCTGCGCACGGGAAAATCCGTCGATGTCAACATCTGGGTGTTCATGCAACGGCTCAATATCATAAAGCATGTGGTCAACCTTAAATATGGGCTGGGCATAGAGCTGAACAACTACCGATATGAAGAAAATATTAAATTCAAGACGAACCCCACCGAGGTCTTCATAGACACCATCAACTATAGCAAAAACAAATTGGCCGCAGATTATGCCACTGTTCCAATTATGCTTAATTTTAACTTTACGCCGCACGGCAGACATGATTTTGGACTGAGCGTAGGCGCCAGTGTCGGCTACAAGTACTCCTCCCGTCAGAAGTTCAAGAGTTCCGTCACGGGGAAGTACAAGACATACGACGATTTCGATATGGACCCCTGGAAAATATCTTATATCGGGGAACTGCAGCTGGGGTTGTTGAGCCTGTATGGTTCCGTTACCACCCGGAGCATGTTCCAGAAAGGACTGGACCAGCGTCCTTATACGATTGGCTTGCGATTCGGCAATTGGTAGCCCGGTAGGCTGATCGATAAAATAGCTGAGAATTCTTTTAGAGTTCTCATGTGTAGTAGTAACCGGTGCTATTCATAGCACCGGTTTTTTTGTTTTTTACCCACTCTCCCCAGCAGCCCGATCCCCGGCTTCTTCACCTCTCTGGCTCTCTCCGTCCTCCCTGGTCAGCCCTCTCCGGTCCTTATTGTTAAAATTTCCCACATTAGAAATAAACCATATGTCGCTTCCGTTGTCCAAGGGTAAATTCATCGAAAATGTCCATCCGTAACATCCTCCTTGGAAGCTTGTTCTTCACCACCCTTTGCGCATTCAAAGACAACCACGGTCGCATCGTTCACAAACGATTCTTTCATCCCGACCCCGAAGGGGAGATCTATATACTGATTACCAAAACGAATTATGAATTGCAGGTCTATGACAAGCAGGGCTGGTATGCCAGCTATCCCGCCGTCTTTGGCAACAAATCCCTGGATGACAAAATGGTGCAGGGAGATAGAAAAACCCCGGAAGGAACCTATCATATCATCTCCAAACGCCCGCATGAAAAATGGGACAAGATCATGGACCTGGACTACCCCACGGCGGCCGACATGGCCAAATTCAAGGAAAGAAAGGCACAGGGGCTGATCCCCCGGAACGCCAGCCCCGGCAACGGCATCGCCATCCATGGCACCTGGCCTCATGACGATGTTACGGTAGACAACTATCAGAACTGGACGAATGGCTGCATCTCCCTGAAATGTGAAGACATGGATGAGCTATACAGTATCTGTCCCATTGGAACAAAAGTGATCATCCAGCATTAAAGTCTTCCCAACTTTATCTCTTCCACCACGGCAGGATCGAGCAGGGTAGTGGTATCACCCAGGTTGCTGGTCTCACCTTCCGCTATCTTCCGCAGTATACGACGCATGATCTTACCGCTGCGGGTCTTGGGGAGACCGCTGACCAGCTGTATCTTATCAGGTTTCGCTATCGGACCGATGATACGTGCTACTGTCTGTATGACAGCCTGACGTACGTGCGTCGGGTCGCTCTTATCCCCGTTGAAGATGACAAAAGCATAGATCCCCTGTCCCTTGATATCATGCGGATATCCCACCACCGCGCTTTCCACTACGCCCGTATGCATATTGATGGCATTCTCCACTTCGGCCGTGCCGATACGATGACCGCTGACATTCAATACATCATCCACCCGCCCCGTGATGCGGTAATTACCTTCTGCATCCCGGAATGCCCCGTCGCCCGTAAAATAAAGCCCGGGGTACGTAGCGAAATAGGTTTGACGGCACCGCTCATGATCGCCGTAAGTAGTCCGCAGGATGGAAGGCCAGGGGAATTTTATACAGAGATTGCCGGCAATAGGTTCACCGGTTTTCCCCGTCCCATGCCATACCCCGTCTTGTGCCGCATCGCCACCCGGTATCGGGGTACCCTTCTCATCCACTAACAAGGGCTGAACCCCCGGCAGCGGCAGGGTCGCATGCGCCGGCTTATGAGGCGTGATCCCCGCCAGGTTGGAAATAAGGATGCCCGCCGTCTCCGTCTGCCACCAGGTGTCGACAATAGGACAACGCCCTTTGCCGATGTTCTCATGGTACCAGTGCCAGGCCTCCTCATTGATGGGCTCGCCCACCGTACCCAGCACCTTCAGCGAGCCGAGATCCTTGTTCTTCACGTAGTCCAGGCCAAAACCCATCAGGCTGCGGATGGCCGTAGGCGCCGTATAAAGGATATTCACTTTGAACTTGTCGACGATGTCCCAAAAACGGCCCGCATCGGGATAGGTGGGGATGCCCTCGAACATCAGGCTCGTGGCGCCCGCGCTCAAAGGCCCGTATACGATATAGCTATGTCCCGTGATCCAACCGATGTCCGCCGTACAGAAATAGATATCACCCGGCTGGTACTGGAACACATTGACAAAAGAATAATTGGTATATACCATGTATCCCCCGCAGGAATGCACGACGCCTTTCGGTTTACCTGTCGACCCGGAAGTATACAGGATGAACAGCATGTCTTCCGCCTCCATCGTCTCGGCCGGGCACGCGGGATTACCCTGGGTCTCCACTTTCTTGACCTCATCCTCCCACCAGACATCCCTCCCCTTGATCATGCTCACAGGCACGCGGGTACGGGTCAGCACGATCACTTTTTTCACGGAAGGACATTGTACCAGGGCATCGTCGATGACGGACTTGAGCGGGATCTGCTTGTTCCCCCGGTTAGCCCCATCCGAAGTGATCACCAGGTTGCATTGGGCGTCCTGTATCCTGTCCGCGATGCTTTGGGCCGAGAACCCACCGAACACCACGGAGTGAATAGCGCCGATACGGGCGCAGGCCAGCACGGCAATGGCCAGTTCCGGGACCATGGGCATATAGATACAGACCCTGTCGCCCTTCTTCGCGCCGTTGTTCTTCAACACCTGCGCAAACTGACAGACCTTGAAATGCAGCTCCTTGTAAGACAATATCCGATAATCCTCGTCCGGGTCGTTGGGCTCCCAGATGATGGCAGGCTGATCGCCTCTTTCCGCCAGATGTCTGTCCAGGCAGTTCTCCGTAATATTCAATTGCGCTCCGGAGAACCATTTTACCCGCGGGTCGGTAAAATTCCAGTCCAGCACCTTGTCCCATTTCCGATGCCAGCTGAAATGGCCGGCAATCTCTCCCCAAAAGCCTTCCGGGTCCTCGACACTTCTCTTGTACTCGGACAAATACTGCTCCATGGACCTGATCTGATAAGGATAGCTCATATGACGATCGTAGTATTAAATGGCATTAAATTAAGGGCCATAAATTTAGAATTTAATCGCCAACTATTTACATTTACTTTACATTTAACGTCAACGATTGCATTATTTTAATATTCATCTAACGACAACCAACTAACGATCACATGTCATCAACACCTGCCACCGGCATCCGCAAGATCATCACTGCTTCGTCCCTGGGGACGCTGATAGAATGGTATGATTTCTATATTTTCGGAAGCCTGGCTTCTGTCATCTCCACCCAATTCTTTCCCAAAGGCAATCCGACGGCAGCACTCCTGTCCACCCTGGCGACCTTTGCGGCGGGATTTATCGTGCGGCCCTTTGGCGCCCTCGTGTTTGGCCGTCTGGGAGATATGATAGGACGCAAATACACGTTCCTGCTGACGCTGATCATCATGGGCGGTTCCACTTTTGCCATTGGCCTGGTGCCGAAATATGACAGCATCGGCTTTGCCGCCCCATTGATCGTCCTGTTGCTCCGGCTTCTGCAAGGCCTGGCCCTTGGCGGAGAATATGGCGGGGCCGCTACCTACGTGGCGGAACATTCCCCGGAACATCGCCGGGGATATTGGACCTCATGGATACAGACAACGGCAACGGTAGGGCTCCTGGTCTCCCTGGGCGTGATCCTGCTGGTACGCCACCTGCTGGATCCCGATCCCGCCCGCAGCATCGAAAAATTCAATGACTGGGGCTGGCGCATACCCTTCCTCATATCCATCATCCTGGTCATCGTCTCCATTTACATCCGTCTCAGGATGAGCGAGTCACCCCTGTTCAAACAGCTGCAGACGGAAGGGAAGACCTCCAAAAATCCTCTCAAAGAAAGCTTTGGTCATAAAGACAACCTGAAAATGGTATTGCTGGCTCTGTTCGGCGCCACCATGGGACAGGGTGTGGTGTTTTACACCGGTCAGTTCTACGCCCAGTCTTTCCTGGAGAACACCTGTCACCTCGACTATGATCAGTCCAAGACCATCCTTATATTCGCCATCCTCGCGGCAACTCCCTTTTACCTCCTGTTTGGCGGATGGAGCGATCGAATAGGACGTAAATGGATCATGATCGTCGGCATGGCCCTCTCGGTGGCTACCTACCCCTTTCTTTTCCAGCAATTGCTGAACCTGTCCGATCCCGCGGGACGCACGGAAGCGCCGGCGGAAAAAGAGATCCGGAATAATGTGGAATTCATCGGACATACCCGCAATCTCCTGCGCAGCACCTCCACCATCCACCATTACGAGGACGGATTCGTGCTTAAGGAAACAAAAAAAGACACGCTCTATGCCGCGGGCAACAGCAGCCTCAAACCCATCACGGAGGTCAGCAAATCCCTCGGCGCCGGGGGTTACATAAAAATGGTGATCGTCATTTTTATCATGGTAGTATATGTGACCATGGTCTATGGCCCCATCGCCGCCTATCTGGTAGAGCTGTTCCCCACCCGGATCCGCTATACCTCCATGTCCCTGCCGTATCACATCGGCAATGGGGTATTTGGAGGATTGACCCCTTTTATCGCCGTCCTGCTCTCGACCCTGGGGCATAGCAGCAAGCTCACCGGGCTATTATACCCCACCGTGGTCATCGGTCTTTGCGTGATCATAGGAGCCATCTACGTAGTCCCGCGAACGCCCGCCGGTGTCGCTTCGGCTCAACGCCGGTACCGCGCCCTCGACCCCCTCAAAAAAGGATTGGGCATCGTCTGGATGCTGCTGGGTCCCGTAGCGCTCTTTTTCCTGGTAAAGACCGCCCTTTCCGAGATCGCGCATAACCCCCTGCCCAGCACCAGGATCCAGTGGAGCACGTTCGTGATCATCTTTATTCCCATCGCCGTAGGACTCGTGTTATTTGGCTATTATGCCCTTATGGGTGAGTACAAAGCGGAAGAGTAACAGGCTGTCTTCCCGGGAGCCGAGCCGAAGAGCAGTATACTATCTCCTCCGGGGCTTCGTTTTAGCGCAGATTGACTACTTTTATGGGGTAAAACAAGCGCATGTCGATTGAAATAAAGGATCTTGTAAAGATCTATGGCGAACAGAAAGCAGTGGATGGCATTTCTTTTAAGGTGGGGAAAGGAGAGATCGTAGGGTTTCTGGGCCCCAATGGGGCTGGAAAATCCACTACTATGAAGATCATCACCGGCTACCTGGGCCAGGACGGCGGGGACGTTTCCGTCTGTGGCATTCCGGTAAAGGAACGTCCGCTGGACACCCGGAAAAAAATAGGCTATTTGCCGGAGGCCAACCCCCTCTATCCCGATATGTATGTCCGGGAATACCTGGATTTCATCGCCGACGTGCACGCCGTTCCGGATAAGAAACAAAAGATCGAATCCGTCATCGGCACCGTAGGCCTCACACCCGAAAGTAAAAAGAAACTGGGGCAGCTGTCGAAAGGATACAAGCAACGGGTAGGCCTGGCCGCGGCCTTGCTCCATGAGCCGGAAGTGCTTATCCTCGACGAGCCCACCAGCGGACTGGACCCCAACCAGATCATAGAGATCAGGGATACGATCCGGCGATTGGGTAAAGACAAGACCGTTTTATTCTCCTCCCATATCCTTCAGGAAGTAGAAGCCCTCTGTGACAGGGTCATCATCATCAACAAAGGCCGGCTCATAACCGATAGCCCCCTCGACCAGCTCCGCCTGGAAAGGACATCCAACTCCATCCGGGTCGCTTTTAAAGAAGATCTGGAGCCCGGTCAGCTCGCATCCCTAAAAGGCGTCGCCGCCGTCAGGAAACTATCTGCACAGGAATGGGAGCTGCAGGCGGGAGAAGAAACCGACGTAAAAAAACAATTGCTCGAGCTGGCTTTGCAAAACAATTGGAACATTGTTTCTTTGCAAAGTGAAAACCAAAGCCTGGAAGATATCTTCCGCAGGCTGACGACCTAAACTACGACCGCTGATTCAACGACGAAAGCAAAACGAACCAAAGGTTCGTTGTCCGAAGGACAGACGTATATATCTACCAAACACTACTAAAAAAATTCAAAACAAAGAACCACACCATGAGCTACATCGCTGACATTCATGCAAGACAGATCTTAGACAGCCGCGGAAATCCCACCGTCGAGGTAGACGTGATCACAGAGAACAACCATCGTGGTCGGGCCTCCGTACCCAGTGGCGCTTCAACGGGTATCCATGAAGCGGTAGAGCTTCGCGACGGAGACAAGAGCGTCTTCGGAGGAAAAGGAGTATTGAAAGCCGTTTCCAATGTAAATGATATCATAGCCGATCAGCTGATCGGATTTCCGGTGAATGAGCAGGCCTCTCTCGATGCAAGGCTCATCGATATGGACGGTACGGAGAATAAGAGCAAGCTGGGCGCCAATGCGCTGCTGGCCGTATCCATGGCCGTCGCCAAAGCCGCTGCCCAGGAAAGCAAGCTCCCTTTATACCGCTACCTGGGTGGCGTCAACAGCACGGTGCTTCCCATGCCCTTGATGAATATCCTCAATGGCGGCGTACATGCCGACAACAAGATCGACTACCAGGAGTATATGATCGTCCCCATCGGCTCTGACACCTTTAGCGACGGTCTCCGCTGGGGAGTGGAGGTCTTCCACCAATTGAAATCCGTATTGAAAAAGAAAGGATACAGCACCAATGTAGGCGACGAAGGCGGCTTTGCACCAGACATCCAAAGCAACGAAGAAGCCATCGAAACAGTGCTGCAGGCCATCGAAGCGGCCGGTTTCAAGGTGGGCACCCAGATAGCCATCGCCCTGGACGCCGCCAGCAGCGAAATGTACAAGGACGGCAAATACAAATTCTACAAGAGCAGCGGCAAGGAGCTTACCAGCGATGAAATGGTGGCTTACTGGACCAGCTGGGTAAACAAATACCCCATCATCTCCATCGAGGATGGAATGGCGGAAGAAGACTGGGATGGCTGGAAAAAGCTGACCGACGCCCTCGGCAATAAGGTCCAGCTGGTAGGGGACGATCTGTTCGTTACCAACACAAAGATCCTCCAAAAAGGCATCGACAGGGGAGTAGCCAACAGCATCCTCATCAAGGTCAACCAGATCGGCACCGTCACCGAGACGATCAATGCCGTACAATTGGCCCAGACTCATGGCTATACTACGATCATGAGCCATCGCAGCGGGGAGACCGAAGATACCACCATCGCCGACCTGGCCGTAGCCCTCAATTGCGGACAGATCAAGACCGGCAGCGCCTCCCGTACCGACAGGCTCGCCAAATACAACCAGCTGATCAGGATCGAGGAAGAGCTGGGCGATAGCGGTATTTATCCCAAAGGAAGGATCAAATTCAAGAAATAATTGTTACTTTGTAACCTGGGTTAACCGCCCGGGTTACAATTCTTATGAAAGTATTGTCTCACATTCCTACCTGGTTGAAGAACAAATATGTGCTGACAGCGCTGGGATTTACTGTCTGGATCCTGTTCTTCGACGCCCGGGACTTTATCACCAGCCACTTCCGGGAAAAAGAGGAATTGAGAAAGCTGGAAGCCAGCAAGAAGTACTACGAACAGCAGATCGCTACCACCCGTGAAGAATTGGAGCAGTTAAGATCCAACCCGGCCCTTTTAGAAAAATACGCCAGGGAAAAATACCGGATGAAAAAGGACAATGAGGATCTGTTCCTGATCCGGGAAGCAAGCCCATCTTCAACACGTTGACATTTAGAGTCTTACGCTTTAAAATTACCCTTTAGATCTAATTAATTCCCTTAGGAGGACAATAAGGAGTACCCAAACACCGTTTTAATAACGGACGTTTCACTTTTACTGCTTCGGAAAATATTAGGACATTAAATGGTTTTGCCTATGACACTCTTTACACCGGAGGATCTTTTGCTGTTTTTGTACAAAGAGTCTTCCCCAGAATTGACGGTTGCTATAGAGACGGCGCTCAAGGAAGACTGGATGCTTCGCGAGAAACTACAGGTTTTACAATCTTCTACTGAAGGCCTCGAGAAAGTTACGGTATCTCCCCGTGCTGAAGTGATCTTAAAGGTCATGAACTACGCCCGGGAGACTTCTGCCGAATCTGTACAGCACTGATACTGAATTCCCCATTATCTTTATGGTCATCAAGATCTGTTGATAAATGACCAGAAAGGAACGATTTCAATTTGTACTGGACTACTTTTCGGAACACAATCCTGACGCTGAGACGGAACTGATCTATGACAACCCTTACCAGTTGTTGGTAGCAGTGATCCTCTCTGCACAATGCACCGACAAGCGGGTCAATATGACGACCCCCGCCATTTTTGAAAAATATCCAGATCCAACATCACTGTCCAAAACCAGCTTCGAGGAGTTATTCCCCCTCATAAAAAGCATTTCCTATCCCAACAACAAGACCAAACATCTTATTGGGATGGCAAAAATGCTCGTGGAGAAATTCCATGGAGAGGTGCCATTGACCATCGAGGAGCTGGTACAGCTGCCCGGCGTCGGTCGCAAGACCGCGAATGTCATCACATCTGTAGTGGACAATCAGCCAAATATGGCGGTAGATACACACGTATTCCGCGTCTCCGCGCGCATCGGTCTCACCGTAAACGCCAGGACTCCTTTGGCGACAGAAAAACAATTGTTGGAATTCATTCCCCGCGAGCTCGTACACGTCGCGCATCACTGGCTCATCCTGCACGGCAGATATATCTGCGTTGCCCGTACACCCAAATGTGAGGTTTGCGGATTACGGCCTGCCTGCAAATACTACAAGAAAAATGTGGAAGGAAAAATTCCGGAGCCCAGGAAGAAGGATAGAAAAGGTTAGCTATTTCTTCTTTTTCTTCTTCCCCTTCTTCCCATGCCCCGCATCACGCCCATCCAACGGCTTCCCCGCATCAACCCCCATTGCCTGATACACCGTCTCCTGTATCCTCCCCCGTATGCTCAGACTGGACAATCTCGGATTGCCCTCCACGGGATTCACCCTATTCGACAGGAAAATAAAAATAAGATCATACTTCGGGTCCACCCACACACAAGTCCCCGTAAAACCCGTATGTCCAAATGTCTCCGGCGAAGCCGATAAACACGGATACGGCTCCTTCCGCGTGGCATTATCCTTCTCCGGCTTGTCGAACCCAATCCCCCGGCGGCTGATATTACTATGATAGGCGGTAAAATAATCTATCGTCGACTTCTTCAGGAATACATGCCCATTCAACGACCCGCCATTCAGCAGCATCTGCTCCAATATCGCCAGATCATACGCATCGCTGAACAACCCCGCATGACCCGCTACCCCGCCAAACATCGCCGATCCCGGATCATGCACATCCCCCCTTATCTGCTGCTGCCGGAAAATAGGCTCCAACGCCGTAGGCGCGATCCTCCCCAACGGGAAGCGTTCCCGTGGCTTGAAACCCGTAGAGCTCATCCCCAATGGATCATAGTAAGTCTTTTTCACATAATCGTTCAAAGACATCCCGCTGATGGCTTCCACCACCTTCCCCATAAAAATAAAATCATTGTCGCTGTATACATACTTATCCGGCGGCCCCAGCTTGCTGGTAAGGATGCGCGAATAAATCGTATCCTCCCAATCATTCCGCATATACATATTGTCCGCCACCCGGATGCTATGCGTGCTATCGGGCTTCGTAACATAAAATCCCGGCAACGGCGCGCCTTGTTTGGAAGTGTCGAGGGTTTCCTTATAAAAAGGAATGAATGCATTCAACCGCGCCTGGTGCAGCATCACGTCGAAGATGCGCAGCCCTTCCTTATTGCTCCCCCTCACCCAGGGCAGATAATCGCCCAGCGTCTTCTGCAGGTCCAGCTTGCCCTCGTCATACAATTTCATCACCGCCATGGTCGTAGCGCAAATCTTGGTACAGGAAGCCATGTCATAGATAGACTCCGTATACACCGGCTCCGTCTTGTCATAGCTCATATAGCCAAAGGCCTTCTCATAAGCCAGCTTCCCGTCCTTTGCCACCAGCACCACACATCCCGGCGTCGCCATCTTGTCGATAGCCTCTTTGGCGATCGTATCGATCTTCTCCAGCCGCACCGGGTCCAACCCCAATGCCACCGGGTCCACGCGCGGTATCACACGGCTCGGCGGAAGAATACCCGCTCCCGACTTCATATTCTCACAAACGGTGACAGGCAACACCCCTTTTGCCGAGAACTTACCGCCCAGCCAGTCGGCAGCGACGCCCTCCGTGATCTCGTCATCCTCATAACAAGCCACCAGGTTCCTCGCCAAACAATCATTCTTCACCGCATAAGGATTCCCAAAGGCAAAGAGGATGGTCTTGTTCTTCTCCTGCAGCTGCTGCAACAGCCAGGCAGCCGGCCGGCTAATGGCAAAATTATGGGCAGGGAATCGTGCGTAACCATGCAGCCCTATCACCACGGCATCATAGCGACCACTCAGCAATTCCAGCGCCGCAGCCGCCTTGACGCTATCCAGCCCATAATCGAAAAAATACACATGCGCATCATAATCCATCTGCATCCGCCGGCTGAACGCATTGTCCTCCGTCAATCCCATCCCCACATAGGCGATCTTTTTCTTTTTGACAGCCGCCCGCACCATCGCATCGGGAGCCACCAAACTATTCTGCGTCACCGAGGAAGCATTACCCGCAGCCGCCTTGAAAGGAAATACATCCATATCCTCATTCCGCAGCAGCGTCAGCGCGCCTTCAGCCACCTGCCGCCGCATATTTTTCACCCCCTCATTAAGATCATCGGTCAAATGCACCGTATCCACCGGCTTGCGATCCGCCAATCCATATTCATACTTCGCATACAGCACCTTCTTTACCCGCGCATCGATATCCTTCCATTTTATCTTCTTGTTCTGTATGGCTTCATTGATCTTGTTCAGACTGGTGGCTACATCACCCGGCAGACAAAGCATGTCATTCCCCGCTATCAGGGATTGCACCGCGGCATCTCCATCCGGATAGAACTTGGCCACTCCCTTCATCTCCAGGGCGTCCGTAAAGCTGATCCCGTCATAACGCAGCTTCTTCCGCAGCAGTTTTGTAACGGCTTCTTTGGAAAGGGACGTGGCCTGATTGGGTGTATTGTCGATGGCGGGAATATAAAGATGCGCGATCATGACGCTGGCCACACCCGCCTTGAACAAGGCTTTGAAGGGATACAGCTCCAGCGAATCCAGCTCCGGCTTGCTCTTGTTGATGACAGGGAGGTCCAGATGCGAGTCCACTGATACGTCTCCATGACCCGGGAAATGCTTGGCACATGCCATTACCCCTTCATCCTGCAGACCTTTTACATATTGTACGCCATAGTCGGCGACTTTCTCCTTGTCTTCACCAAAGCTCCGGTCGTTGATGACGGGATTATCCGGGTTGTTATTGATATCCACCACCGGCGCATAATTCACCTGTATGCCCATTCGCCGGCACTGCGCCCCCACCAGGCGCCCATATTGGTATACCAGGGAGGGATCGCTCAAGGCCCCCAGCATCATTTGCCGGGGCAGTCCCATGACACTGTCCATCCGCATGCCAAGGCCATTCTCCGCATCGATGCAAAAAAGGATCGGGGTCTTGGCTATCCCCTGAAAATAATTGATCCGGGACGCCTGTGCCAGCGGTCCTCCCTGAAAGAGACAAATGCCGCCTACATTGTATCGACGGACGGCCGAATCCACGGCGCTGTCATAAAAAAGCGGGCCGTGCGTCACCGGGTCGATGGTAGACATCCGGATCACCATCAGCTGCGTTATTTTCTCATCCGGGGACAGGGTCTTGAAAACGCTGTCTACCCATCGGTCGGCAGAAGGTTTCGGATCAGACTGGGCATGGCTGCCAAGACAGCCGAGGACAAACGAAAAGATCAATAAAGGTTTTCTCATAATATGAGTGCTTTCCGGTGGTAGGTCACCTGCGATTATTCTGTAAATTGCAGCAAATTAAGGTAGAATTGCCAGACATCATTCATTTATTACCCGATAACAT
>DASZXP010000121.1:0-4494 GCA_035545935.1 Puia sp.
TATTGTCCAATCTGTACATCGTAGCCAAAGACATCCATCAGATATGGACCGTCTTCGTATCCTTGCTCTTGTTTTTGTCTCCGGTGTTTTACAAGCTGGACGTGTTCAAGAAAGCCCTGCCGGCCTTCGATTACGCCAACCCCATCGCCGGCATCATCATCAATGCCCGGCGGGTAATGATGGAACATAAGCCTCCGTCCTTCGGCCTTCTGTTCGCCGATCTTGCCTATGCCTTTATTTTATTACTTCTGGGCCTGACCCTGCTCAACCAGCTGGGATCCAAGGCCGCCGAAAAATTATGATCTATGCAAAACACGCCCGTCGCCATCAGCGCCAGACAGATCAGCAAGACCTTCCATATTTCCGAGGATAGTCACAACACCGTGAAACATCGTCTCTTCAATCTCTTCAATCCACCCCGCAGCAAAAAAGTACATGCCGTCAGCACCCTCGACCTGGAAGTATACAAAGGCGAGTGCGTCGGTCTGCTGGGAAGGAATGGCTCGGGAAAATCCACCCTCGTCAAGCTGCTGGCGGGAGTATACCCCGCCGACACAGGGCATATCGACATCTATGGCACGACGCTTTTGATGAACCTGGGAGTAGGCATGAGCCAGGAGCTCACCGCCCGTGAGAACATCTATGTCTCCGGCTCCGTGCTGGGATTGAGGATCAAAACCATCGACTCGCTCTTCGACACCATCGTCGACTTTGCCGAGATCAGGGAATTTGTGGATACCAAAGTAAAATTCTTTTCATCCGGCATGATGGCCCGGCTTGCCTTTTCCATAGCCGTCAACGCCGGCGCCGATATCATGTTCCTCGACGAGATCTTTGCGGTGGGAGATGTCCGGTTTCGGGAAAAAGCCATCAAGGTCTTTGAATCCAGCTGGATAGAAGGTAAAACGGTGATCCTCGTCAGCCACAGCATGGACGTCATCGAGAAATATTGTACACGCGCCGCCGTCATGCGGCAGGGACAGCTGGTCTTCGTCGGCAATACCCGCGAGGCCATCGACCTGTATCTACGAGACAACGCATAAGCGACTAAGGCGCCACGCGCAATGTTGATCCGTCCGATCCGTCCTTGTAGGCGGCAATAAAGGAAAAGAAAAAGCCCATCACCATACAACCCAGGCTCCTGTCGAAATACGACTCCACACCCATGCTCACCCCCATGGCGAGGATCAGCGCCAGCCCCAGCATATCTCTCGTCCGGACTGCCTTCCACAATGGAATGACAAGATACCCCAGCGCAAACAGCACCATACCCACCACCCCGAACGCGCAAAATATATCCAGGTAATTGTTATGCATATTCCGCTTATTTTGGAGAGCAAACGTAAAACCCTTCTCCCGGTACTTCCCCATCAGGCTATCCTGCTTGTCCCCCAGCTGCACGCCCGTCAGCCAATGCGCGCTCCCCAGCTCCCAGCCGCACTTCCATATCGCCAGCCGTATATTGGCGCCGTTCCATTGATCAGGCGTCAGCGTTCCATTGTAATGACTCTCCGGGGCCACCCTGGTATACGAATAAGCCGGATACTCCAGCTCCCGGAACCTGTTCAATGTCTTGGGCAGCAGCTTCACACACAACCCCAACCCGGCCACCAGCGCCAGCGTCAATCCTATTGCCAGCCCTATCCTGCGATGCCGCACCAGGTAGTTGCCTACGGCGATCAACAGCCCGGTATAAAGGATGGATATCGAGATCCTGCTGGCCAGCATAAAATGAAATACCAGCAACAGCAGAATGATCCCCCACACATAATAGCTCAGGGCTTTCGGAAAATAGCGCTTGCTCAGAAGATAGATAAAACCCGCCACCGCCAGCAGCACCATCAGCGCATAATAAGAGGACTGTATCTTCAGCACCTCCGTCAGGCTGTCATTGTACAGATAGACCCCATCACCCGTCCGGGCCCACCGGATATAGGCATAGACCACGCATACCAATCCCCCCAGCGACACCACCGTGCCATACGCCTGTATGATCCTGTCCTTTAGCACGGTCCGTATGGTCAGCAGCCCCAGCGACAGGGGAAAGACCAGCAGCGGTAGCCGCAACACCAGCATCCCGATCCCCTCCCGCCTGTTGTGAGAAAGGAGGGCGCTGACAATATGCACGCCGAAAAAAAGAAGCATGAAAAGTATCTCCTTCCGGTGACGCAGCATACGCCATTTTTCCAGGAAGGCCTGACCGCGTCCGGCGGCCCCCGTATAGCACCAGCAGCATACGAACACCGCACCCGTAAAAATGTTATTGATCACCGGCATGCCCGGCAACAACAACGTAATAAAGAATCCCGTTATCAGCAGGTACAGGACCTTTTCTTGTATGGAGAAATGTTGGAGCGTCACGCCTTATATATGCAAAATGCCGGCCAAACCGCCGCCTCCGGCTGGCCCGCCCGACGCTGTGTTCACTGCACCAGCACTTTCGCCACCTGCCGGGAGCTGCCCGCCAGCACCTCCATGAGATACATACCCGGTACCCGGCCGCTCAGATCCACTGTCTCCGTATTGGCCCCCGGCCCCCTTTGTTCCGGACTGCCGCTTTGCAGCCGCCGGCCCGTAATGTCCAGCACATTCACCCGGACAAGGGCATAATCCATCAAGGTATAGTCCACCCTAAAAAGTCCGCGACCCGGATTGGGCGCCACCGCCGTCACCGATAAGGGAACGCTCGGCCCCGGCGAAACAGGACCGCTGCCCGACAAGCTCAACACCTGCGCAAAGGACGCCTGGGGATGAAGGAAAATATGCTTTTTATACACCACATTGCTGATGGCCGCCGCCGTGCCCAGTACATAAAAATCATCCTCATCCACCACGCTGTTGGACCAGCCGTCCGCGCTAAGGAAGATGGGATAGTTTAGTTGCGAGCTTTTAAAATCCTTTGTCTCGTCGATGACCCTGACCCGGTCCGACCAATGCAGCAGATCGCTCGACAGGCGGAGAGCCGCCTTATGCTTACGCCCGTCTTTGTAGTCGATATACGACTCCACGCCGATAAAATAATCCGTATTACGGACCCGCGCCACCGCAAATCGCAGCTCCCCAAAGGCATTGTTCCCCTCATCCCCCATCAGGTCCGTGCTCATAGCCCCCTTTGTGGAAAGGAAATCCAATAGCTTCTCTTTAACAAAACCCGCCGGCAGCGAAGGGCTCCATTGTTCATTACCATCCTTTTCCTGGTAATATGCTTTATAGGCGGAAGGATCCAATGCATCCGCCAGCGGCGCCCGCACCACCTTGATACCCTCGTGCCGCCCTTCTTCATCGTGCGGGTTCAATCCTGAGTAAGCGCCCGCATCATGGTAGAAAACATACACATAGCCGTTGTACTGGATGGAGGAAGGATGGTTCACGCCCGTCGTCGCCTTTATGCCATCCGGCTGCAAATAACCCGTGGACGGCCAGGTGATAGGACCCATATCGTGGGAAAAATACTGCTGCCCCCAGTTGGTGGACTGGTTGTTGGGCTGCCACGACGCGCATACGAACGAATTATAACGGGGCCAATAGTCGCCGCTGAATGGACAGACATTGACAGCGTCCCGGTTGATCGTGTTGTGACAATCATTGCCGCCGCCGTCGCACACATCCTTGTTCTCTCCATGCAGGAAACCCAGCGAGACAGCGCCCGCTTCCGGATGCACAAAATATTCCGCGCTGTAGATAGCATAATATACACGGCTCCAATTATCGACTTCCGCACCCCGGCAGCCATTCCCATAACGTGCAAGCGCATGGGTAGACACATCCCGCGGGCCCGTACCGTCATGCCGGATATCGATGACGCTGTTATGCACCAGGTCCGCCGGTGAGGAACATACATAGCTGTTCTGCCCATCGACCATGAAATAGGAATGCCAGCCGCCCGGTATCATCCAGGGTGGTACTTCCATTTTCATTTTTTGCGCCTCGAAAGCGCATCCATTGGTAACATTCTGCAGATCGTCGCAGTGGTAATTGAAGCTGACGGTACCTTCGGAAATAACAGTATGATGGGTCAGGTCGGGGAACTGTCCGCATACGCGGACGACGACGCATATGGCCAGTACAAACACAATCGCTCTCTTCTTCATGCAGGCAGTTTTGGGTGGGGTTGCAGTCGTACAATGTAAGCTAAATTTTCAACCCCACCCAAACAAGATTTGCACCTTTTCAAGCTATTGACAGATCACCTTAAAGGTCTTTTTCCCCCCATTTACCAGCAGTTCCAGCAGGTACATCCCCTTCGCCTTGCCCGTGATATTCACCGTCTCCCTGTAGCTGCCCGGCCCATGCGTTTATAAGAGATTTCGACACGCCTATTGGCATATCTGCACGGATAAAAACTCCCGATGCCTTTTACTGTTTTTAAATGTTTCATCTTACCTTCGCGTAGCATAATTTAACCATGAAAAATCACCTGCTATCCGTGGGACTTATCGTATTGTCCCTAACAGCTACCCGTTGTAAATCCGGCCTGGTCACCATGTCGAACGG
>DASZXP010000122.1:0-17299 GCA_035545935.1 Puia sp.
CGTTTTAGAAATTCTTTAACACCGCCGCCGCAAGCCCTCTTATGGAATCCCCGTTCATAGATATCTCAATGTCTTAAACCCTTTTTATGCGGCTTGTTCGAAGATCATTGCTCGTGCTGGCGGGATTGGGATTGGTCGTATGCGTGGTGGCGGCACATTATTATTACAAAGGCTTTTACAAATGGAAACGCAGTACCTCCGGGGCATTCGATCCTCACGGCGGCAAAAAAGCCGAGGCAGACAGGCTTTCCCAAAAGGCGGCCCAATTAAAGGCATTCCTTTTCACTTCCCGCAAGTCCTATAACGGGAATATGGCCTTCCTCATCGACATGCATCTCCCTTCGGGAAAGAACAGGTTCTTCGTCTATGACCTCCGTAAGGATTCCGTGCTGTTATCTGGCCTCGTGGCACATGGCTCCGGCAATCGGTCTTTTAGTCTTTCCCCCGTATTTTCCAATGCCAATGGGAGCAGCTGCAGCGCTCTCGGCAGATACCGTATAGGCAATCCATACGCAGGCCAGTTCGGCAGAGCCTACCTGCTCTATGGTCTCGATACCACCAATAGCCGTGCGCTGGAAAGACATATCGTGCTGCATGCTTACACCTGTGTCCCCGAAGGAGAGACAGACCCTTATCCGATCTGTAACAGCCGGGGGTGCCCCATGGTGTCGCCCGCCTTTCTGGAGCAGCTGCAGCCAATGATCGATGCATCTAAAAAACCCATATTATTGTGGATCTTTGATTGAACCACGCCCCCACCACCACACGCGTGACCTTATATCGCCGGATCCAGCCGTTCATACGACGATGGCGCCTGCTCCATATCCACCGCCTTTATACCCAGCCGCTGCATCCATCCGACATAACGTTCATGGACATCATCCAACGTACGTTTTTGCTCCGGGCTTAGCTCCAGCACATGCGCCCGGCTGATCGTACGCACCGGCAAACCTCTTTTTCTAAGGAAATATTTGGCGCTCATCGGGTAAGCTATATGGATCAGGGGGTCGACGCCCGAAAGCTCCGACTGCAGCCACGCTACATCCTCCTGCCTGTCCGGATTCGTGGCATTATCACACATCCATACCAGCACCTCCGGATAAAAATTACCCGCTATGGAAGACATCCCCTTGGCGCCCGCCCGGAGAGAGTACATAGCATGGGGCGTATGGGCGTCATAAAATTCAAACCCTTTTGTCCGATCCGCCAGCGCGATCTTCCCCTGCACGTTCTCACGATCGATGGACGTATCCTTGTAATAGACAAATCTACCCGACGCTATCAGCTTTCCAAACACATCCGGCGACAGCACCCGTTTGTATGGTGCAGGACATTCATACATACCCAGCGGCACCCCCGGCGTCAGACCAAGCATTTTATCGAAGTTCCTCAGCAGCACATCATCCCCATCCTCTATATTGGCATAATGTCCCGTGATCAGGACCACCGCATCCACTCCCGTGTCGAATATCCGCCGCGTGAACAAGGCCTTATCCCCGATGGTAAGACCAAACGATCCCGTTGCCACCACCGGCGCCCGGCCCCGGACATATCGGACAATGCCCGCCGTCAGCTCCAGCCGCTCATCCTCGCTCAGGCTATACATCTCGCTGCTCAGACAATTGGCAAAGAACCCTTTCACGCCCGCTGCCAGATAAAAATCTATCAACACCCGCACCACATCCATATCCACCTTCGCCTTCAGGTTGTATGGCGTGATCATCACCGGGACAAACTTCTTTTCGCTGTTATGCATATACGCTATTTTTTGATGATCCAGACCTCCGACACCTCCGGGCCTATCTCCCCCTTTTCACAGACCCACGTGAATTCGACCACACCATCCGACAAGGCCTCTGCCGGCACCGGAAACTCATAAAGAGGCTGCACACCCGTCTTTATAAAATCATGCACCAGAATGCCATCCGCCGTCAGCTTCATCGTCGACTTGAACCTGCCTGTGTAAGACACCCTGATCGTATAAGAGCCATGCGGGTCCAGGTTATCATAGACGATGCGCAACGGCTCGTCATGTAAGGTCGCTACCTGTGTCATCCAGGACAACGGATATTGATCTTGGAAGCCCCCGGCCGGATCACTCAACCCCCATCCATACCCCACACGGGGCGATTGCAATCCTCCCGGATCTTCCTCCCATGACATGTCGCTCCTCACCCTGTCCCAGCTGCCAGTCGCGCCAAAATTGTCATAAAACCCTCCCGGCCCCGGGTTCTTCCAATTCAGGATACTATCGATAGCTTTTAGCCGCCCCTCTTCATCCGGAAGCTTTTCTATCGCGGAAAGACTGCCCTGCAGCCAGGCGGCATCATTCAATGGTATATCTATATAGTCCATGAAATTGCCCCTCCCGGGCTCTCCATGATGCTTTTCCACCGTCAGCTGCGCGCCAATGCTCCGGTACAGCGAATCGGCCAATGCAAAACACCGCGACCGCCATTCCGGCATCACCGTCACCTGCCTTCCTTTTGCCAATGTCTCGCGCGCCAGCCCGATGGCGGACCTCGAACCCATGCGCCGGGCGTTCATCAAAGCATCCCGCGCCAGCTGCTCCTGCTCCGTCTCATGGATCAGCCGCCTGTAGATATAGGCATCATAATAGGCCCGTATCAGCCCCATCTGCAATCTGGGATTGGCCAGCGCCGCAGCCGAAGCCTTTTGCTCGATGGCCTGCCACTGCCGCAACGTCGTCATCACACCTTCATTAGCCAGCAGCGGACCCCGCAGATCCCTCTCCAATGCCATCATGCCCTGCGCCACCTGCTCCGTATAGCCACTGCCGATGAAGTAACGTGCATAATCCCGCAATGTCTCTATCACCGGCGTCCGGGGATCCCAGTCCTGATCGCTCCAGATAATTTTATTCACATCGTCGTTCGTCCCCTCCGAATAGCTGATGCTGCCCTGAAAATACCCGGCAAATGCGTTGTGTATCTTCTTCTCATCCACCGGTCGCGGATTAATGCACTCCCGACCCAGCGTCAGCGCATAGGCCAGGTCCCATTTGGGTATAGGGTATTGACATTCGATGCTGTGGGTGATATCCGGATAATTACGCATCGGTATTTCCGGACGGATCATTTTCCTGAACGCTGCAATGGTAGGCTTTATCCATGGCCCATATACCACGCCTCCCAGCCAGGGATAGCCCTTGTTCACCTGGTTGCAGAACTTGTCCAGCCATGCCTGTGTCGGACGCGTGTCCTGCGGTGAGACCCATATCCTGGCATGCGGGTGATATTCGTGCAGCAGCTCCGCCTCCCGCGCCAGCCACCGGAACATGACATCCGGATCGAGATGCCCCGGGTCGCCGCCTGGAACAAACACCTGGTCGATACGGGGGAGGGTCCTGAAAACTTCGCGCCGTTCGGCCAATTCCGCAGCGACAGTAGCAGAATCTTCATAATTCTTACCCATATTCGGATACCAGATCCAGACATCCATTCCATAAGAATCCGCAATACGCGACTGCTCCCGCATCATTTGCAGGGCAGGGAGCTTCATATTCACGCTCGTAGCCTTATCATCCGTACGTGGCGGCAGTATCTCGATGCTATTGGCGCCAAAGATCGCCAGGTCACGGATATACTGGTCGAACATTTCCACCGTAAAGGCATCATACGAATTTGTCTTTGGCCGATAGCCCAGCTGATGGCCCCTGATCTTATAGGCAGGCGTAGAAGCAACCCGTAGGTCCGATGGCGCCAGCACCCGTCCCGCACCTATCTCCATTTTTCGCAGTAGCTTGCCTACTCCATACAGCACGCCCCGCTCGTCATGTCCAGCGATCACCACCGCCTTACGCGACACATCTGCCAACACCTTATACCCCTCACTGCCCGCAACGCCCAATTGAGCCAACGCATCCCGCCACTCCGCCGGCAGATCATTCTCCCTGCCCACAAAGATCACGGACTGCTGCCCACCGGGCCACTTGTTAGTCACCGGCAGCCGCACATCGCTTCTCTTTTCTATCTCCTCCTGCAACACCGCCACCGCTTTCATCACCACCCCATTGCCCTTCTCCGGGCAAAATATCTTCGCCGTTGTCAGATCCAGCGTTTGGGCATACACATGCATACCTGTCAGCATCAGGTATGATACAAATAACTTTTTCATATCAGCTTATAGATAAAATTATATAGCCGGATCGATCCCTGTAGTCCCACCCACACGCTCGCCCGCAGCCGTTTTTATTAGCTCCATATCCTCCCGCAGCTTCTGCCGGAACAGGAACATATCCGAACTGTGCATGACTATATTCGCGCCCTCTTTCATCCACTTGATCTGCCGCTCCGGCACACCCGGAAAATGTATCCCCGCCGCCAACCCTTTATCTCTCGTCCTGCGAATTATTTGCCTGACCATGTCCTCATACGCCGGATGCTCATACTGCTCCGGCAATCCCATGTTGATGGAAAGGTCGTGCGGACCGATAACGATACCATCCAGTCCCGGCACCGCCAGCAATGCATCCAGGTTCTCCACCGCCGCTATGCTTTCTATATTGATCAGACAAAGACTCCCTTCGTTGTAGTGCCGCAGATAAGCGCTCAGCTCCGGCTCCAGAGCGCCCTCCTCGTACAATACTTTTTTAAGACGCGCACCTTTCAAAGGCCGGTATTTTGTGGCGCCTGCCATTTCACGCACCTGGTCCACGCTTTCGATATAGGGCGCCAGCACCCCCATTGCCCCGGCATCCTTTGCCATGCAGGCCAGATAAGGATCGGGACTCGGAATACGCACGATAGGAGGGATCCCCGATGCATTGTACACCTGGCAAAGAAAGGTAAGCTCCGTACGGTCGATAGGGATATGCTCCGTATCCAGGAACACGTAGTCGAGACCCGCACCCGTCACCATCTTTGACCAGATGGGAGATGTAGAGACGATGCAGGTGCCATAGATAGTCTTCCCATCCTTTAGTTTTTCCGCCAGGTTCATATAGTTTCCGTCTTGTTTGAGTGGATATATCGCTTGAACCTCGTCAGCAGCGTCCCCGATAAAAAGATCGCCAATGTTCCGACCACGATCACCATATTCGCATGGAGCGGATTCCGTAAAAAGGCATACCCTTCCGGTAATAGATACGAAGCCGTCATCCATACAATGATCACTATCCCGATCACCGTAGCTGCGATTGCCTCCATATTTCCTGTACGCTTGCTTAGGATGCCCAGCAGGAACAGCCCCAGCATGCCGCCCGCAGATATGCCCGCCAGCTGCCACCAAATGTCCAGGATACTTTTTACACCGATCATGGCGATCCCTGCTCCCATGCCGAGCAGCCCGAAGATCACCGTAGCCTGGTGCAGCACACGCATATTCCTTTTATCACCGGCGTCCGGCCGGAAATATCTTTTGTAGATGTCTTCGCAAAAGACCGTAGCTGAGGCGTTCATACCCGAGCTGATCGTACTCATGGCCGCCGACAGCACCGCCGATACGATCAATCCTACTACCCCCGTAGGCAGCATCGTCACCATAAAATGCGGCATCACTTTATCTCCATAGTCCGATGGTTTCAAGGTAGCCGCCAGCCGGGCGATCTCCGAGGAAGAAGCGCCTCTCGCCAGCCGCTCCGCCGCAGCCTGCAGCTTGATAGGTTCAAGCATGGACGGATAGGTTTGATAATAAGCATACAGACAGGAGCCGATGACAAAGAACAGAAGGGATGCAGGAACATAGATCCATACACAAAGCCACACCGACCGTGAAGCCTGCTTTTCGGACGTCGCCGTATGATAACGCTGCACATAGTTCTGATCCATCCCGAAATTGTTCAGGTTGATAAAAAAACCATAGAGCAGCACCACCCAAAACGTCGCCTGCCCCAGGTCGGGCGAAAAGCTCCCCATGCTGAACTTACTGTCTTTAAAACCAATCTCCATCACCCGGGAAACACCCCCTGGTATGTTCGTGACGATCATATAGAATATCAGCACCGCCCCCAGCGTCTTGATGACACCCTGCACCACCTCCGTCCAGATCACGGCCTCCATTCCTCCCATCACCGTATATAAGATGATACAGATGCCCGTCACCAGCATGATCGTCTCCATACTATACCCCGTCAATGCCTGCAACGTGAGAGATATGCCAAAAAAGACAGACCCCATACGCGCCAGCTGCGTCAGCAGGAAACAAACCACCGCATAGGTCCGCGCCCAGGCTCCAAAACGCTTTTCCAGGTTCGTATAGGCCGACACATCCCCCGTACGCCGGTAGAAAGGGACAAAATACTTTGCCGCCACCCATCCCGCCAGCGGCATGGACAGGCTGAATACAAAGGCATTCCAGTTACCCCCGAACGACTTGCCCGGCACCCCCAAAAAAGTATTGCTGCTCAAAAAAGTCGCATAGATGGACAGCCCCACCGCCCATCCCGGGATCTTCCCCGATGCCTTGGTAAACTGGTCCGCACTGGAGATCTTACGGGAAAAGAATACACCCACCAGCACCATGGCAAAGAGGTATACAGCGATGATTATCAGGTCCGGGATTGGCAAAGCTCCACCGTTTAATTTATTTGAAATTACGACCGGTTGCTCTGTTGATCTTATATGATCTTAGCCTATGATTGTAGGATATTATCATCATACTGGTAATATTTATACAAAATCCCTTAACTTCCTACAATATAATGAAACCCATATTTCATAAAGTACCGGCTCAGCTGCAAAGCTCATTCAGCATAGTGCACGAACGGAAGCCCAATTTTGGCCCCGGCTGGCATTATCATCCCGAACTGGAGCTGCATTATGTCATCAGGGGGGAAGGGGTACGTTTTATAGGAGATAATATCAGCAATTTTTTCCCGAACGAGATATTGCTTCTCGGCAGCAATCTGCCGCATACCTGGAATTGCAAAGATGAATATTACGAAGAGGATGCAACACGCGATGTCGAAGTGATCTACATTCATTTCCTGCCCGACTGCCTGGGCACCGATTTCCTTCGGCTGCCGGAAGCCTGGCTTATTCCAAAGCTGCTGGAGAAGGCAAAACACGGAATGATATTCACCGGCGAAGCAAGGAACAAGCTCGCGCAAATGATGTTCTCCGCCATTCATGCCACCGGCCTGGACAAGCTCATCGTTTTCATGAACATTTTAAAGCTGCTGGCAGAGACGGAAGAATACACGATTACAACATCAGCCTATACATTTTATCCATCGAATGAGTCCGATAACATCCGGATCAATGCCATTTACGACTATACCATGCGGAACTTCAAAAGAGACATTACGCTCAAAGAAGTCGCCTCCATCAGCAATCTCAGCGTTACCTCCTTCTGCCGGTATTTCAAATTGATGACCAACAAGACCTATTATGACTTCCTTATCGAGATCAGGATAAGCCATGCATGCAGGATGCTCGTCGATAACAAACACCCCATCGGTATCATATGCGCCGATGCCGGATTTAATAATCTCAGCAATTTCTACCGGCATTTTAAAAAAGTGACGAACTATACCCCTTTGGAATATACAAAAAAATATTTGGTGGAGCTTATATAGCCCCCACGCTTACCCAAACATCGGCACCTCGATAGCCAGCAATTCCGCATTCGTAACAGCATGGATGGAGACAACCCCTGTATCCGATACACCCACCGCATCGCGTCGTTGCAGCTTGACATCCCCCACCTCCACCTCGCCTTCCACCACGAATAGATATATGCCATTGCCCTCGAATACAGGAGTGTACGTGATATCTTTCCCCGCTTCCAGCTTCGTCATCGCCATACGGGCATCCTGGTTGATCCAGACTCCGCCTTCGTCGGCATTGGGGCTCACTACCACCTGCCACCGGCCTTGCCGCTGTTTCTGGTCAAAGGTCCGCTGGTCGTAGCGCGGCTTGATATTTTGTTGCTTGGGGAATACCCAGATCTGAAGAAAATTGGCCGGATCATAATGGGAAGCGTTGTATTCCGAGTGACGGATACCGCTACCTGCGCTCATGATCTGTACATCCCCGCTATAGACGATGCCTTCCGTGCCCGTACTGTCCTTATGGGCAATAGCTCCTTTCAGCGGAATGGAGACGATCTCCATATTGTCATGGGGATGGGTATCGAATCCACCGCCGCCTTTTACGATGTCGTCGTTCAATACACGGAGGGCGCCGAAATGTACTTTCTCGGGATGATACCAGTTGCCGAAACTAAAGGAATGATGGCTGTCCAGCCAGCCAAAGTTGACATGGCCTCTTTCAGAGGCGGGATAGAGTATGGTCTTCATAAAATAGAATCTCTTAGTTCAACAGTGTCCGATCAATTCAGAAGCGCCCGATCCTCATCGTCGAAAAATCCGCTTCCACCACCCTCGTCTCCACCCGATCCGTCCTCGTCATTATCCGTCCCCTCGCCGGCATCCTCACCACCCTCTCCAAAACGAAACTCCGGCTGTCCTTCCTTCCGGGTGTCGAAAAGTCCCAGTGCACTCTGGGGACCCTCTTCTTCTCCCCCCACCGCATAGGTCGAATCCTCGTCCTCGCTCCGGTTTTCATTCCACTCCACGATAAAATTATTGCGGCCCTCCCCGATGAGGATGTGCATATATTTCGCCTGTACCAGCTCCAGCATGGATAGGAAAGTAAAAATGGCGTGCAGCCTGTTCTCGCAGGTGTCGAATATCTTCTCGAAAGAGAGGGTTCGCTCTCTTTCCACCAGCCCCAGCATATATTCCCGGCTGTCCTCCATCGTGTAGCGGTATTGCACCACCGTATGGACGGGCTTGTTCTGGCGCTGCTGGATCCGCTGCATAAGCCGTTCAAACGTCTTCATGAGCTTGAACAAGGTGATGGCCTGGATCTCCGTGCCTTCACCCGCCTCCTCGCCTATCTGGGACAGCTCTTTCTGAAGATTGCCCCTGCGCACCATGAGGTGACGAATGGCTTCCATCTCCGCCAGGGTTGCAGCGGCCTCCTTATAACGCTTGTATTCTAACAGCTTGTCTATCAATTCCTGACGAGGATCGATCTCGTTCCCCTGCTCGTCCAGCTCCTTACGGGGCAGCAGCATTTTGGCCTTGACCCGCATCAGCGTGCTCACAAAAAGGATAAACTCACTGGACAGCTCGATATTGAGATGCTCCTGCGAATGGATATAAGAGAGAAAATCCTGGATGATCTTGCTGATGGGTATATTATATATATCAAGCTCATCCCTTTCGATAAAGAAAAGTAATAGATCGAAAGGGCCTTCAAATTGAGGCAGCTTGATCTGATAGGTCGTGTTGTTCATAATAACTCCTGGTTCCGAGGCTTCCTGGCACCGCGAGACGGATAAAATTAGCTCAAAATCCGATTGGACCAGCTAGTGGTTTTCCCCCCGATATCCCCAGCATTAGTCTGGCCTGTCGGTACCGTCTCCTGCTGACCAGCTCCCCTTTTACTGCGCCGCCGGCGCCGGCTTCACTACCTTCCTGTTATTAAAGGAATAGGCCAGGCCGATCCCCATCACTTCCTGCAGCTGGACCTTCGGACCTCCCTGGGTACCGTCATCCTTAATGGATTTGATATCATTGTCATATATCAGGTTCACCGTAAGATTCATACTGATCAGCCTCGTCACCTTCACCGCCAGCATATTGTTCCAGTACACCGCTACATTACCCGCATTGTGCAGATAATCCGTGAACAGGTCCAGCTTTGTCTTATAGACAGATGTCTTGCTGAGATTGCCTACGAAATTGATCGAAGCAAACGCCCCCAGCTGGAACTTCACATGCTTGCCGCTGTCCACCCCAAAAGCGCCGATCGAGGACAGACTGTCATTCCCCACGATCACCCAACGGGCCGTTGCCGGCGAGAGGAAAAGGGAGAAATTGTCCTTTGGCTTGTAATCCATACCCAGCGATAACAGTACGTAGGCAGGAGCCAGGAAGTTGGACGTGAGCCGCTTGACCGTATCCTCGTACGCATACCCCGGTGCAAACTGGCTTCTGAAATTGAATAGTCCGCTGAGATACCATTTTTTCCCTACGTCATATCCGTATTTGGACACCAGGTCGATCCTGTCATCCGACTTACGGGAGCCCAGACTCGTCGTATTGACGATGCCATAGGCCAGGTCCAGCGTATTGTCCCAGCTGCGCCTGCCGTCTTTATAAAAGGCGTATAAGCTCAGCAACGTGGACAGGGAGAGCGAAGATTTATCACCACCCGCCGCCCAATTGCTCAAGGCCGCCTGGTTAAAGTTCAGGTTGTACAGCCCCCCCGTCTTCCACGTTTGTGGGATCGTATCCGCGGGATCCTTGGTGATCGTCCGGTTGGACTCATCCCTCAGCCCCTGTATCTGGTTCTGGGCTTGCAAAAAAGAAATACTTGCCACTGCGAAAAGAACTAATAGTATAAGACGCTTCATAAACATCGCTTTGAATTTCTAATTATGGTCTCTCATCAGGCATACCTATGGTCCGCCCAGAGAGGTCGATTAACAAAAAAGCTGCCAGGAATGCTCGCCGGCATTTATTTTTCAATAGGAAAGCAATCTGTGATCGGCCCGCCGGTCCATCCGGACGACAGAACAACTACGGCTTCTTCTTCAATTCATCGAGGATCTCCGCCAGCAGTCTTTCAGTAGTAGTAGGCGCCGAGGCAGGCGGTACCTTTTTCTTTTCCAGGCTCTTGAACCCTTTTACGATAAGGAAAAGAATAAAGGCGAAAATGACAAATTTAATGACGGCGGCTAAAAAACTGCCGTATTTCACCGCACCCCAGGCAAGCCTGTCGATGTCCTGCAAATGTGCCGCCTGCAGGGCCGGGGTCAATAGCAAAGGAGTGATTATATTATCTACCAATGAATTTACAATAGCCCCAAAAGCAGCCCCGATAATAACCGCGACAGCAAGATCGATCACATTGCCGCGCATAATGAAGTCCTTGAATTCTTTTAGCATGCTCATGATATGTAGTTTTAGTTGGTTATAAAAGCGAACTATTTCTTTTTCAGTCCCGGATACTGCATGCGCAGCCCTTTTAGCGTATCTCTCACCGTAGTGGCTATCACATACTCTTTATACCAGTTCTGATCGGCCGGTACGATGGTCCATGGCACATCGTTGCAGTTTTCAAAACAGTCTTCGTACATTTCCATATAATTATCCCAGAGCTTGGCCTCCGCGAAATCATTCTCATTGTACTTCCACTGTTTGGCAGGGTTATGAATACGTTCATCCAACCTTTCTTGCTGCTCCTTAGGGGATATATGCAGATAGAATTTCAGGATATGCGTGTCGTTGTGCTCCTCCAGCAGCTTCTCGAAATCATTGATGGCATGCATCCGCCGCCGCGCCGTCTTATCATCGATCCATTTATGCACCCGGGTGATGAGGATATCTTCGTACTGGCTCCGGTTGAATATTTGTATATACCCTTTCTGCGGAGCATGCAAATGGATACGCCATAAAAAATCATGCGCCAGCTCTTCCGCTGTAGGCGCTTTAAAAGACCTTACCAACACCCCCTGGGGATTCAGCTTCCCAAATACATTGCGCACTGCCCCGTCCTTACCCGACGCATCCATGCCCTGGATGACAACCAGTACAGCATGCTTGCTTTCCGCGTAAAGCAGGTTCTGCAGCTCGTCCAGCTCTTCGAGGACGCCTTCCAGTTTTTCCTTGGTCTCCTTTTTATCCCACCCATCCGGCGCCTTTGTGCTGATATTGCTCAATTTGATTTTTCCCATGATCCCCGGGTTTTTCTGGTTCGAATGTATAAATTTTTCGTTATGTACGTGGCTCAGTTAACAATCGTAACAATAGATTACCCAGTTGCCGGAATGCAAATACGGCACCCCGCACACAGGCGGCTGTCCATGACAGTGGTAAGGGCTTGGGTCCTATTCCTTGCGACAGGTAGGAAGGGAAGGCTGAATATCGTGACGCTTCCGGCCAGGGTCGGCCGAAGGCAGGTTACACAGACATGATCTCTTTTTCTTTCGTCGCCAGATGCTTATCCACCAGTCCGATAAATTTATCCGTCAGATCCTGCATCCTCTTCTCCGCATCTTTGGCCTCGTCTTCACTAAGACCATCCTTCTGCAGTTTTTTGATCTGTTCGATAGCGTCCCGGCGAATGCTGCGCACCCCGACCTTGGATTGCTCGCCTTCCGCATTGGCCCTTTTCACAAACTCCTTTCTCCTCTCCTCCGTCAGCGGCGGCATGAACAGGCGAATGATATTCCCGTCATTCTGAGGCGTAACCCCCAGATTGGCGTTGATGATGGACCTTTCGATAGGCTGAAGCATATTCTTCTCCCAGGGCTGGATCGTGAGGGTGCGGGCATCCATTACAGATACATTGCCCACCTGGTTCAATGGCGTGGGGGAGCCGTAATAATCTACTGTAAGGCCGTCCAGCATTTGGGGGTTGGCCTTTCCGGCGCGTATTTTAATCAATTCAGTTTCAAGGTGATTAAGAGCTTTTTGCATGGAGTCCTGGGCATCTTCCAGGATCAGCGTAACATCGTCTGACATATACTATAGGTTATGGGTGCAGAGACCGTAACTCGCTCCGCTGGTGATGCAAACCTATGGAAAAATTGCTAATCTACCGTACCCCCCGCCCTTACTAATTATTTTGCTCCAGCATAGTATCCTTGGTAAGGGTCACCAGCTTGGATGCTTTGGTAAGCTGCGCGCCCTTTCCGGCAGCCCCTTTGGCCACAAACAGCCGTGGGGCCGGACGCATGTAATAGATAAGACCTATGATCGTGAAGAAGATGGCAAATACGCCAAATATGAGTAGGGTGCAGTTCCACGCCCTTGCCAGGAATACAAAACCGATCATCACCAGGTTGATGGCAGACAGCGTGAAGGTGATCGCCTTATGCGAAAAACCCTTGTCCAGCAGCAAATGATGTATGTGATTCCTATCAGGGCTAAAGGGACTGCGACGATGGAATATACGGATCCCAAAGACACGCAGCGTATCCAACAGAGGCACCATCAGGATGGTGAACCCCACCGCCGGGGAAGACGTGATGCGGAAGCTTACTTCTTCCGTACTCGCGACATTGATAAATTTTATGACAAGTATCGCGTTGATGGTTCCCACCAGCAACGACCCCGTGTCACCCATAAAGATCTTGGCAGGCTGAAAATTGAAGATGAGAAAGGCTAGCAGGCTGCCCGCCAGCGAAAAGGCGATGACAGCATAAGGCAGCATGTTCACATTCAGAAAATAGACCCCGAATATCACCGTGGATATGAGCCCCAGACTGCCCGCCAATCCATCGATACCATCGATGAGATTGAACGAATTGATCACTACGATGACGGCAAAATAGGTCAACAGCAGGCTGAACATCTCAGGCAGCTGATAGACTCCCAGAAAACCATTCATGCTGCGGATCTGTATGCCCCCATAATATATAATGATAAAGGCCGCCAGCACCTGGCCGATAAACTTCTTGATAGGGGATATGATAAGGATGTCGTCCTTCAGCCCCAAAAAGAATATGACGAGCGAAGCCGCCATAAAATATTGAAGTTCAGAGTATTGATTAAAGTGCAATGTCAACAGGCATCCAAAGACGAAACCCGCGAAGATACCCAGCCCGCCTAAAGGAGTGATGGGCGCATGATGCACCTTACGCTCGTCCGGCATATCGAATAACTTCTTCATTTCAGCCACATTGATGACAGCCGGGATAGCAAGGAAAGTAATCGTAAAAGAAATGGCTATCGAAAGTAGAACATCAAACATCAGCCTCGTTTTGAATTAGTTAACAAAAATAGAACCTTTTATCCATTTTCTAATGCTACTACGAAATATACCTTAATTATAGGCACTGGAGTTGGTAGGCTCGCCAGTTCAAGTTCAGGTCTTGTCTCTGATGTTATATAACTAGGATCAGTTAGTAAGCGATCTTTGGTAGTTAAAGGAATTTGAGACTGAAAGTTAGCACAAAAGTTTAATGCGTCAAACTATTCGTCACAATAAAAATCATTAGATTTGCCCACCAAATCGTATAAAACGCTCATTATGGCCGACTTGAAAGCAATAGCTACCCAGATTAGAAGAGATATCCTTAGAATGGTTCATGGCTGCCAAAGTGGTCACCCCGGCGGCTCTTTAGGTTGTGCGGACTTTTTTACAGCCCTTTATTTCAAAGTTATGAAGCACGACCCAAAATTTCATATGGATGGCATAGGCGAGGACCTTTTCTTCTTATCCAACGGCCATATCTCCCCCGTGTTTTATTCGGCGCTAGCTAGATCAGGTTATTTCGACATCAAAGAACTGGCTACCTTTCGTAAGATCAACTCCCGGCTTCAAGGCCATCCGACCACTCATGAACACCTTCCCGGTGTAAGGGTTGCCAGCGGCTCATTGGGACAAGGCATGAGCGTCGCCATTGGCGCTGCTCTGAGTAAGAAACTCAATAACGACAAAAATATTGTATACTCACTCCATGGGGACGGAGAATTGGACGAAGGACAGAACTGGGAAGCCATCATGTTCGCCGCCAGCAAGAAAGTCGACAATCTTATCTCCACTGTGGATTGGAATGGTCAGCAGATAGATGGCACGACAAAATCTGTCATGGACCTCGGAAATATTCACGCCAAATTCGACGCTTTTGGATGGACTACGCTTGAAATGAACGGCAACGATATGGATGAAGTCGTTGCTACGCTTGAAAAAGCGAAGAGTCTCACGGGACAGGGCAAGCCCGTCGGTATCATGATGCACACCATCATGGGCAAAGGCGTCGACTTCATGGAGAACGATCACCACTGGCATGGCGTGGCGCCCAATGATGAACAATTGGCAAAGGCGCTTGCACAACTCCCCGAAACATTGGGCGACTATTAAAAAGTGATTAAAATAATTTTTAACGCAATTCTATAGCCGTAGCTCCGGCCTTTCTGGCAGGTATCCACGAAGCCAGCAACGCTACTATCAATATAGTGGATAACACCAGGAGAAAATCTTTCGGCACCAGCTTTACAGGATAATAATCTATAAGGAAAGAGCCACCCTGCAGCGGCACCAGGTGATATTTCGATTGCAGCCCGCAGATGATCACTGCCAGCAGGATCCCAAAAGCGCCTCCCAGCAGGGCCAGCAGGATACCTTCGCTGAGAAAGATCCGTTGGATCCTTCCCCCCGTCGCACCCAATGCCTTCAGCACATGGATATCTTTTTGCTTTTCCAGCACCAGCATCGTCAACGCTCCCACCATGTTAAAAGAAGCCACCACCAGTATCAGGGTCAACAGCACATAGATGAACCATTTTTCCGTCCCCATGACATTATACAGACTCTGGTTCTGCTCATAACGGGTCTGTACAAGGTACCCGCTCCCCAACAGCTGTTGTATCACAGGCTTTAGCGTCGCCGCCTGGCTGGGATCATTCACACCTACTTCCACCCCGGTATATTCATCCTGCTTCAGCCCCAGCATACGCTTTACAAAAGCCAGGTTCGTGATCACATAATGATCGTCGAAATCCTGTTGTATCATAAAGACGCCCGAGGTCGCCATATTATCGTTGCTCAATGAATTCAACGGGTCCGATGCAATATCCCCCGACCCTTTTTTAAACATGTACACCGACAGCGGCACGATATCACGATCCGCCTCCGTGTTCAGGGCGCTCTCGATACCCGAACCCAACACCGCCAAAGGACGATCCTCCGTCCCCAGCTCGAACTTTCCCCTCACCACCTTCTCCCGCACACCCGTCACCTTGATAAAATTTTCGTCCACCCCTTTTAGATAAGCCGTAGTCCTGTATTCCCCGCTTTGCAGCAAAGCATTGTCCTGCGCCATCAGCGAATAAGCATGTACCCCCGGCACAGCCGAGAGCTTCTTTAGCTGGTCCTCCGTCATCACCAGGGTCTTCCCCTTGGCCGGAAGGATCTTTATATCCGGATAAAAGCTGGTATAAAGACTTTTTACCAGGTCCTCAAAGCCGTTGAAAACGCTCAACACCAGGATCAGCGACGCCGCACCCACCACAATGGCGGCCATGCTCACCCGCGCAATGATATTGATCGCGTTGGTGGATTTTTTTGCTTTGAAATAACGCCAGGCAAAAAGAAAATTCATGGATTGGGTTGGTTTGCTACTCCTGTGGCGGCTTTTCGGAATTGATCTTACGGAACAGCTCCTCCATCCTGTCCGCGTGCTCCAGCGTGTCGTCCAGGAAATAAGATAATACAGGTATCCGTCTCAATTGATGTTTTACTCTCGATGCCAGCTCCCGCTTGATCTCCCAGCTTCTATCCTCTATCTTCTTCATCGCCTCCGCGCTATCCTTTACTTTGAAGAAACTAAGATAGACCCGCGCTTCCAGCAGATCAGGCGTCACTTTTACAGCCGTGAGGGAAATAAGACCGCCATCTATCATACTCAGACCCAGGCGCTGGAAGATCTCGCTCATCTCCTGCAGCAGCAGTGCCCCCACTTGTTTTTGTCGTTTTCCTTCTTGCATAAATAAAGTTTTTTTGTTCGTCCGCCCCTGGCCCGGCCAAATGTCTTATCAGGGTATCGCCGCATCCGGATGGAATTTCTCGATGACCTCCCGCGTCCATTTCTCCTCCAGCCCGATGATATTACCCGCATCCGCAAAAGGCGTCGCCTTCACCGCATATTTCGCCGTCATACGTATATAGTGATGAATAAATACACCCAATGCGATATGACAGGACTTGATATCTCCCACTTCGACAGACCGCTTTTTCGTTCGGATAAAAAGGTCCCAGTCCGCCCCCTGTATACGCTCATCCCAAAAACCCATGACCTCGATGGCCCGGCGCGTCATCATGACATTATTCCCCACAATGCCTTCTATAGTCCTATAGCCGAATTGCTTGAACCTTTTTTCACAGAACCTCTCCCAATTCCCATACATCAGCCGGTGCATCAGCCGGAGATTGCGCTCCCCAAATCCAAAAAGGAACATCAGCGGGTTCTTGACCTTTTTCCATTGCCGCGACAGCGCCTGCGTCTCTTTGGAGTTGCCCATATTTTCGATACCCGCAGCCGAAATAATATCGGCCCCCGCTCTTCCCGCCGCCTCGATCAACCGCTGGTCCCAGTCAGGGCTCACGATGATATCATTATTCAAAAAGAAAAGATATTCTCCCTTGGCCGCCCGTATACCCTGGTTTTGCGTGTAAGGATACGAATAGTTCACCTCATTGGCGATCACCGTACAGCCGCTGGCCTGGAAGAATTCCCGGGTCCCGTCCGTGCTGGCGTTGTCGATGATGATGACCTCATAGGGATTCCGCGTATACTTTCGGAGGTATTCAAGATATAT
>DASZXP010000123.1:0-16482 GCA_035545935.1 Puia sp.
TCCAGCGACGAGTAGCCTTTATCGTTCCAGGTAAGCAACTCCATATGCCTTTCCTTGTCATCAGCCTGACAGATAAAGAAGAAAAGTTCCGATTGCCGAAACAGCAAAAGCTCCGGCCGGCGAGTCAGGTCCTGTTACTCTATCACCTTGTTAAAGAGCCGTTGGATGCTTGTAACTTCCAAACCATTGCTGAAAAAATCGGTTATTCCGCGATGACAGTAAAAAGAGGGGCGGAAGAGCTCGAGGCTTACGGTCTAGCCCGCAAGGAAGGTAAAAATGAAAAATTTATCCGATTCATCGCTATAGGTAAAATGCTTTGGGACATGGCATTACCTTATTTGAATTCTCCCGTCAAAATCGATTACCAAATCGATCAATTGCCTCCTGATACGATTCTAAAAAAAGCAGGCACTACTGCATTAAGCGAATACACTATGCTGGAGGCAGGGCCATTGCCAGTTTATGCCGTCTACGAAGGTAGCAGAAAAGCCTTTGAAAAAAAATTACGTACCGGTGAGATCGAGTTCTTCGGGGGCGGTAATATTGAAATAGAGATTTGGACCTATGATCCGGCCATTTTGTCCATTGGAGAATCTGTTGACCCGCTTTCCTTGTACCTTAGCTTACCTTCGTACAAACTGGACGAACGTACGCAGCTGGCAAAAGAGGAACTTCTAAAAATCGCACATGGTAACGGGACTGGCTTTATTTAGGGACTATTTTAAAAGGCTGGAAAAATCCTACATCCTGATCGGAGGCGCCGCCTGTGATCAGCAATTTGAGGAAAGAGGACTGACCTTCCGAGCTACCAAAGACCTGGACATCATCCTGGTGGCTGAAGCCCTTGGCAGCGAGTTCATCGAACGTTTCTGGCAGTTCATTAAGGCCGGCGGATACGAGAACAAGGAGAAGAGTGCCGGGCAAAGGCAATATTATCGGTTCAGCAAGCCGAGAACTGGAGGTTTTCCAGTGATGTTGGAATTATTTTCCCGAAAGCCGGATATCATCACGGCGGCGGAAGGTATGACCTTGACACCGATCCCCGCGGATGACGATCTCTCCAGTCTTTCCGCCATCTTAATGGACGAGGTGTATTATAATTTTACTATGGGTCGGACCATTATGCAAAATGACCTGCCCATTGCTGATATTCCTTCGCTCATTTGCCTGAAAGCGAAAGCACACCTGGATCTGGCAGAACGCAAAGAAAAGGGAGAAAAAATTGATCACAAAAACGTCGCCAAACATCGCTCCGATGTTTTTCGGTTGATTGCTATATTGGAAGCCGCAGCTATAGCATCATTGGAAGGTAGTATGCGGGCAGACATGGAGCAATTTATTGCCAAGGTGGAAGCAGAAAAACCGGAGACCAAAGACGTGTTGAAATCCGTTGGCCTACCTGTCATCGAGTTGCCCGAGTTGGTGGACATCCTTCGGAAGGTTTTTTTGCCTGCTTAATCAGACCTGACAATAAATGCCGTGTTATCGGACTAGCGTGATCTTTGTCGGATGGCTCAATTTATAATCAAAACTACTCTGGTCGATACCCGCCCGGCGATTGATATAACCCTTCCTGTATTTTTTGACCCGGGCCTCGAACTGAATGATGTTCCCCTCCTTTAAGGTTCCAAGCGCGGCAAATCCTTTTGTCATATTGAACCAGCAATGATCGGATATTATCTTTCCATTCCCATCCCGGACTGATACCAGCAGGATCGTCTCGGTGGAAGCGCCTTTATAGCCGGATTTGAGGCCGTATTTTTTAAATGTGCCCCGAAACAGGCCTCTTTGTTCGTCCAATATCTTTAGTTGTTGCCTCATACACGCAGCCCGGCGATCCAAAATTGTTATTTTGCGTTGGATAAACACCGAAACCAAGTTACATCATTATGACTGATAACTCCTTTTTCGACCGGGACCTGAGCTGGCTTTCTTTTAACTACCGGGTAATGGAGGAGGCCGCCCGGGCAACGACGCCGCTGCTGGAAAAGATCAATTTCCTTTCCATCTACAGTTCCAACCTGGACGAGTTCTACCGGGTACGGGTACCCGCCCTGGCCGCGCTGGGGAAAATAAAAAAATCCGGGGAGACCGCGGCAGGTCTTGAAAGCCAGGCCTTGCTGCAAAAGATCAACGAAGAGGTGGAGCGGCAGCTGGGGCATTATGGGCGCTTGCTTGTCGATGACATACTGCCGGAATTGTCCCGCCATGGTATCGAGTTCATCTATGAACCTGCGGGGCAAACAGCCCTGCCTTATACCCTACCCGTTCCGCCGGCCGTCAAAAATGCCGCTACCGACTATTTTTATACCGAGCTGCTGGCATTCCTGCAGCCCCTACATCTTTCCCGGACAAAGGAGAGTTTCTTCCCGGGTAATGACCGGCTTTATTTTGCCGTCGCCGCGGATGGTCCAAGCCAGGACATTTATATTTTGAATATACCGTCGGACAGCTGCCCCCGATTTTTTACAGCGGAGGAAGGAGGACGTAAGTATATCCTTTTTATAGACGATATCATTCGTGAAAAGCTCGGGTTTATCTTTCCGGGAAAGATCTTGCTGAGCGCCTGCAGCATCAAAATAACCCGGGATGCGGAGCTGGACCTGGAAGACGAATACGAAGGCGACATCGCGGAAAAGATCGAGAAAAAGCTGGCCAAACGGGATGCGGGGCTGGCTACCCGTTTCTTACACCAGCCGGGTATCGCTCCCGAGACGCTTCGTTCCCTGGTGGATGCCCTCGGCCTGCAGGACGCCTCTATCGTGGAGGGTGGACGGTACCATAACCTGCGTGATCTGGCCGCCTGGCCCGTGAAGGATGCCCGTCTCTCCTACCCTGTCTGGCCGGCCCTGAAAGGAGGGAATGCGTCCAGCCTTTTCCAACGCATCGCGCAGAAAGATATCCTTCTTCATACGCCCTATGAAAGCTATGATCCCGTGCTGCAGTTCTTTAACGAAGCGGCCGTCGACCCCGCCGTAGAAGAGATCTATGTCACCATGTACCGGATCGCACGTGACTCGCGTATCGCGCATGCCCTGATCAGCGCCTCGCGCAACGGGAAAAAGGTCACGGTCTTTGTAGAGCTGAAGGCAAGATTCGACGAGGCCAATAACCTGCAATGGGCGCGGCAGATGAAACAGGCGGGCGTAAAGATCGTCTATAGCATACCGGGTCTGAAGGTGCATGCCAAGATCGCGCTGGTAAAGAAAAATGTGCAACAGCGGATGATCTATTATGGACTGCTGGCGACGGGCAATCTGAATGAAAAGACGGCCCGGTTCTATACGGATCATATCCTGCTGACGGGCAATCACGATCTTATGCGGGAGCTGGAGCTGCTGTTCATCTTTCTCAGCCGTCGCAAGGAACCGCGCAATGCGGAAAAGATAGCTTTTCACCATCTGCTGGTGGCGCAGTTCAATCTGCAGGACAGATTTCTTGACCTTATCGACCGGGAGATAGAAAACCATCGCCACGGAAGACCCGCCGCCATCACCATCAAGCTGAACAATCTGGAAGAACGGGTCATGATCGAAAAGCTGTATGATGCCTCCCGCGCGGGCGTACCCGTCACGCTGCTCGTTCGCAGCATCTGCTGCTGTATCCCCGGAGTACCGGGTATGAGCGATACCATCACCGTCAAAAGGATCGTGGACAGGTACCTGGAACATGGGCGGGTCTTTATCTTTCACAACAACGGAGAGGAAGAAATATTCCTTGGCTCGGCCGACTGGATGAACCGGAATATCTATCGCCGGATAGAAGTATGCTTCCCCCTGTATGACGAGGGACTAAAAAAGGAAATGAAAGAGATCATACGACTACAGACAGTCGAAGAGGCGCCTGTCCGTCCACAAGAAGCCATTTATCATTATCTTACGCAAAAAAGACGAGATGTCATCTGACCTATTCCTTACGTTCCAAAAATTCAATGACCCCGCACTGGCAGAACTGATCGCCGGGCAGTTGCAGGATGCGGGTATCGATACGCTGGTCGTTAAAGAGGATGCGCTGCTGGACCCCACTATCATCGGCAACGATCTTGGCTCTACCATCCATCTGAAGATCGCCCCCTCGAATTTCGACCGGGCGAATGTCCTTCTCGAAAACTATTATCAGCGGCAGATACAGACGATGGACCCGGATTACTATCTTTTTTCCTTTACCAATGACGAGCTGCTGGAGATCCTGCGAAAGCCCGATGAGTGGGGACATCTGGATCATGCGCTGGCCAAAAAGCTGCTGGCCGACAGAGGACGATCCGTGACATCCGCGGAGCTGGAGGGATTTCATCAAGAACGTATAACAGAGCTGGCAGCGCCTTCGGCCACCCATCCTTTCCTGATCTTTTTGGGTTATCTGTCTGCCTTTGGCGGCGGGATCATCGGGTTTGTGCTTGGCTATATACTGATCTCGCAAAAAAAGACCTTACCCAATGGGGAACGGGTCTTTACCTACCCCCTGTCGGAACAGAAACATGGAAAACGGATACTCGTCATCTCCATCATCAGCTTTATTTTCTGGTTCCTCGTTATGCTGACGGCGAGACTGGCTTTCTGGGAGGCGCCGTTGTAAGACTTAATCCCTTCTAAAATGCAGCGTGTAGAATAGGAAGCCTCCTTTATCTGCGAAGACTTTTATCCGGCGCCTGCCGGCAGATAGATGTGTGCCGGCAACCGGCATCAGCTTTCCATCGACATAGATCGAGATCTGTCCTGCGCCTGTCGTGTCCGTCACTATTTTGTACTCTCCTTCTTTTTTTACATCCACCGTGTATTGCAGCCATTCGCCGTCCTCGATGCTGAAGATGTGGTATCCGATGGAGTCGCGGGTGATGTCCACCCCATCGTTGCGATAGACACGCCCTCTATTGCCCTGGGTCTTTACGCCCGGCGTGTATTGATAGCTGGCGGAGTCCCTGTCGAAATAAGCAACACCCTGTCTGCCCAGGTCGTATTCCACGGCGGGGATGGTGGTCGTGGGGGCGTCACCGATAATATGTTGTTTGAAGGGAATGGCTTCGTCGGAATACACCTGCCGGAACATGGCATCCGTCACATCCCGGTGGTAGATATTATTCTCACAGCGGACGGCTACCAGGAGCTCGTCCAATGCATTCTGCGCCTCTTTTTCCGTGGGTTTTGGCCCCTTGCCGGACCAGTAATCCAGCATATGCTGATAGCCCTGAGGAACCTTTATCTCCAAGGGGTTGTTGCTACCCATTTTCTTCAGCGGCCACCAGGACCAGCCGATGTCATGGGTCTCTACCAGCCGGATGGCTTCGGTGAACCAGGTGTTGGAGTTCTCGCCCGACTCGCCCAGCCATAAGGGGATATTGTATTTTTCGCGCAGGTCGAGGAAGTTCCGGATGGATGCCTCCGTATTGAAGTTGCCGTATTTGTGGAAGCTGAGGACCATATTGTCATCCCAGGGAGGAAGCACGCCGCGATAGTTATTGCCAAAGCCGTTGCCTTCGATGATGATGATATGCCGTTTGTCGACGCCGCGGATGGCCTTTGTGATGTCCATCATCAGTTTTTTTAGGGGAGCATTTGTCTTTTCGGCGGTGCCGCGACGATCGGCACTGTCTTCAAAACCCCAGTTGGGCTCGTTGATGATGTCATAGCCGCCGATGCAGGGTTCGTTCGCGTATCGTTCGGCCAGGGTTTTCCAGAGGGCGATCATTTGTTGTTGGTTGGCCTCGCTCTGCCAAAGAGAGGGTTTGGACGGATCGCGGTCCGAGATATTGAGGTCGTTGCCCTGGCCGCCCGGAGCGGCATGCATGTCCAGGATCAGGTACATCTTATTCGTCCGGCACCAGCTGAGCAGGCTGTCCAGCATGACAAAGCCCTTGTCGTTAGTCAGCAGCCGGTAGTGCATAGGTATCCGCACCGAATTGAACCCCCAGGCGGCCATCGAGTCGATGTCTGTCTTTGTAGTATGATTATCCAGCCAGCCCTGGTAGAACTGGTCCGTTTTTTCCTGTCCGGCCAGTTCGGCTATTTTTTCCTTTATACGATGCTGTTGGCCGATGGATCCTGCCCGTAACATATAGCTTTCTTGTAACATCCACCCTCCCAGCCCCATGCCCCGGAGGATGACCTTTTCTCCCTTTTCGTTGACGATGATCCTGCCTTTTGCTCTTAGAAATCCCTGCCCTTCCGCGGGTGACATATATAAGGAAAGGGCCATTAGAAGAAGAAATGAATATCTGATCATGGAGGAAAAATACTAAAAAGTATGGATGTGTACGTTCCCGTGACTATAAAGCAAGGGATTGCAGTAGTAGAGCCGTACAGGGCGTGTATCAAAAGCGTACGGCCATCCCGTCTCCGGATGTATAGCCTGTTGATTTAGAATAGGCTAATACTCTGGCTTGTTTTTGGGGGTGGAATGGTCATGCTTAAGAATTACATCAAAACCGCACTGCGCAACCTTGTCAGGAACAGGGTTTCGGCCTCGATCAATATCGGGGGTCTTGCCATCGGCATGGCCGTCGCCATGCTTATCGGGTTATGGATCTGGGATGAAGTGTCGTTCGACAAAGGCTTCGCCAACCATGACCGTATTGCCCAGGTGATGCAGAACCAGTGGCTGAACAATCGTACGGAGACCTGGAACAGCGAGTCCTATGTATTGGGGGCTGAATTGCGTAAGTACTATGGTGGCAATTTTAAGCATGTCATCATGTCCGGATGGACCTATGAGCATCTTTTGACCTACAGGGAAAAGAATATAAAAAAGGGCGGCAATTATATGGAGCCGGGGGTTACGGACATGCTGTCCCTGAAAATGCTGCAAGGCGATCGGAATGGTTTGAAGGACCCGGAATCCATCCTGCTGTCGCAATCCACGGCAAAGGCCGTCTTTGGGGATGAGGATCCCATAGGTAAGACCCTCACGCTGGATCATAAGACGCTGGTAAAGGTCACGGGTGTGTATGAAGACCTTCCTCATAATTCCTCTTTTGCCGACCTGACCTTTATCTCGCCCTGGCAGTTGTTTGTCAATGTCGAGCATTGGGACACCCGATTCAATAATCCCTGGGGGGCCAGTTGGTTCCAGACCTTTGTGCAGATAGCCGATAATGCGGATATGGATAAAGTGTCGGCGGCCATACGGGATGTCAAGCTGAATGCCGTCAAAAGGGGAAATAATAGTGATGAAGCCCGGTTCAAACCCGTCATCTTCCTTCATCCTTTGAACAAATGGCATTTGTATTCGGAGTTCAGGAACGGCGTGATCGTGGGCGGCAGGATCCAATATGTCTGGCTGTTTGGGATCATCGGCATCTTCGTCCTGCTGCTGGCCTGTATCAATTTTATGAACCTCAGCACGGCGCGCAGCGAGAAAAGGGCTAGAGAGGTGGGGATACGAAAAGCCATCGGTTCCATGCGGGGGCAGCTGATCGCGCAGTTCTACAGCGAGTCCGTATTGATCGCCTTTTTTGCCTTTGTCATGTCGCTGCTCCTGATGCAGCTGTCTTTACCCTTGTTCAATGAGGTGGCAGATAAGAAAATGTCGGTGATGTGGAGCAGCCCTTTGTTCTGGCTGGGTCGTATCGGCTTCACGTTGCTCACGGGGCTTGTAGCAGGAAGCTATCCGGCGCTTTATCTTTCCTCTTTCCGGCCCGTAAAGGTGCTGAAAGGAGTATTCCGTGCGGGGAAATCGGCTACGCTGCCTCGTAAGGTGCTGGTCGTTACCCAATTTGCCGTCTCCATCATCCTGATCATCGGCACCGTGGTGGTCTTTAACCAGATAGAGTATGCCAAAGGTCGCCCTACAGGCTATAGCCGCGAAGGGCTTGTCACTGTCCGGATCGAGACGGACAAGATGCGGAATAATTACAATGCATTCAGGAACGATCTGCTGGCCAGCGGCGTGGCCACAGGTGTGGCCGAGTCGGAAAATCCTGTCACCAATGTATATGTCACCAACAGCGGGCTCACCTGGAGAGGAAAGGATCCCAATTTACAAGAAGAGTTCACTACCCTCAGCGTCTCGGGGGAATTCGGCAAGACGGTGGGCTGGCAGATAAAAGAAGGGCGTGATTTCTCCAGCGCCTTTGCCAGTGACTCCAACGCCTGTCTGGTCAACGAGACGGCTGTCAAATACCTTGGATTTAAGAACCCTGTGGGTGAGACCATTATTTGGAACGGTAATGGGTCGATGAAGATCATCGGTGTCGTAAAGGATATGGTGAACCAGTCCCCCTATGATCCCGCGCGGCAGACGTTCTTTTTCCTGCCCCGTTTGAAGAATCAGCATCTCGATGTGGTGAATATCCGGATGGCGCCCAATGTCAATACGCACCAGGCCATCGAGAAACTGGGGGCTATCTATAAAAAATATGATCCTTCCACGCCTTTTGAATATCATTTTGTCGATGACGAATATGCGCGGAAATTCGCCAATGAGGAGCGGGTGGGCAAGTTAGCAGGCTGTTTTGCATCGCTGGCTATCCTTATCAGCTGTCTCGGATTGTTCGGTATGGCTTCTTTTGTGGCGGAGCAGCGGGTAAAGGAGATAGGTATACGAAAAGTGCTGGGGGCCTCCGTCGTCAACCTGTGGCGTTTACTGTCCAGGGAGTTCATCGCGCTGGTGGTCATCGCCTTTGTCCTGGCGGGGCCGCTGGCTTATTATTTTATGACGAACTGGCTGCACAATTATGAATACCGGACGGAGCTCCATTGGTGGATCTTTGGCGCGGCGGGTCTTGGCGCGCTGCTGGTCACGTTGTTGACGGTGAGCTTAAAATCTATCCGGGCCGCCATGGCCAATCCCATTCGCAGTTTGCGATCCGAATAGGAGCCATCTTACTCCCGCACAGGCGCGTATATAGTCGCGCACGGCCCCGTTGAATTGGGTAGGCAGGTTCTGTCCATTTTGCATATAGAGCCAGTCCGTGCCGCTATTGGTTTCGCCGTGCAGGATGTTACCGGAGGCGAAAAGCGCCCATTTGTTGGTGAGATAATAGGAGAACCGCAGGCTTCCTTCTATGTTGAAGCCATTGGCTTTGTCCTCGAAGCTGAGGGGATGCCGGAAGCTGGCGATGAGGTTCCAGTCGGCCTGGCCCCTATAGGTGACAGGTTCATACAACATACTTCCTTCCAGAGAGAAACGCTTGCGTAGTTGGAGGCGTCCCCCCAATCCCACGACACCGCCCGTATATTTTGTGTCATAGGTGCTGTGCAGTCCAGCGGCTGAACCCGACAGGTCCGGGGACAGGAGATAGAGTGATTGTCTATGCAAACTATACCCCAGCAGTGCGGTGAGGGTGAAGAGCTCGCTGCTCCATATATCGTCTTCCAATGTCGTCCTCAGGGAAAAGCTCATGCCCTTGTTGGCATCAAAGGCCCCATAATAGGAACGATCGGTACGGTTGTCTCCCTGGTAGTCCATATCCGTTACGCTGCCGGCTGTAATGAACATATGGGAGTAAGCGGCGTGTATATGGAACTTCTTCCAAAAATTCCAGTCGGCCTCGGCTGCCAGTGTGGGACCGGCCAGGTTTGTCCATTTCAGCTCTGAATAAATGTTGGGGTTGGCGCCCTGGGTATTGCCTGCAATGCTCCAGCGGAAGTCCTCGGATTGGTAGCCGGATGAGAAGGCAAGGCTTGGCTTTTGCGCATACAACCCGTATACGGAGAACAATAGCAGTCCGGTAAGCAATACTCTTTTCATTTTCTATTATTCGACGTGTAATATAAGCTATCCGGTGTATTTTTATGCGTGAATCACGACAATATTGGCCTTTTCTCCACAACGATATGTTTTGTTTACACGGCTCCCGGGATGGGTGTATCACGTGCTGTTCTGGACGGCCTATTTCGGCGCGGCAGCCCTTATTATGATCAGCGAGACGCAGATCCATCGCTGGACTTTCTTTCTCCAATTGCTGACCCTGCTGCCACCCGACATGCTGCAGGTGTATTTGAATATCTATGTATTGATACCCCGTCTTCTGTTCCGCAGAAGATATTTTCTCTATTTCTCTACGTTGCTGCTGAGCGTGCTGCTACAATCCGCATTCTTTATAGCCCTTCGTCGTTACTATAGCCTTCATGGCGAGACTGCGTTTAACCATGCCACGGCATTTACGTTGGGGAACTTCTTTATCCGGGGGCTGAATATCTTCTCGCTGATAGGGCTGACCACGGGTATAAAATTTTTAAAGGACTGGATGCGGCAGGAACGGCAGTGGCAGGAAAAGGAGAAGCAGCATATCCGGACGGAGCTGAATTTCCTTCGAAGCCAGATACACCCGCATTTCTTCTTCAATACGTTGAACAACCTGTATTCTCTGACGGTGCGTAAATCCGACCAGGCGCCGGAGGTGGTGTTGAAGCTGTCGGAGCTGATGAGCTATATGTTGTATGGGTCCGGCGAGCCGTTGGTAGCGTTGGATAAGGAGATCGTCAACCTGGAGAATTATATCGCCCTGGAGAAGCTGCGGTTTGGCAAACGGCTAACGCTCTGTTTTGAAAAGAAAGGGGATACAGGTGTGGTGACCATTCCGCCCTTGCTGCTGATCACCTTTGTGGAGAATAGCTTTAAACATGGATTGAAAGATAAGATGGGGCCCGTCCGTATCGATATCTGTCTGCGGGTGGAGAAGGTGGCGTTGTTCTTCGAGGTCCGTAATCCGGCGGGGTCTGAGATGGAAGGGGGCGAGGCCGGGGGCATCGGGTTGAAAAATGTGCGTCGCCGGCTGGATATACTTTATGGGGGGCGGTATGAGCTTGTATTGGAAAGGACGGAGGAGCTGTTTGTCTTACAACTAAAAATTCCTGTATGAACTTCTTAAAATGCATGGTGGTGGATGACGAGCCGCTGGCCGTCGATGTGGTGGTGGATTATTTACGGCAGTTGGAGATCCATCCTGTCTGTTGCGAGAACGGGATAGAAGCGTTGCGACAGCTGCGGGACGAACATTTCGATCTGCTGTTCCTGGATATCGAGATGCCGGGGATGAATGGGATCCATCTTTTGAAGAGCCTGCCGCATCGGCCTGCCGTCGTCCTCACCACGGCTTACCGGGATTATGCCGTAGAGGGTTTCGATCTGGAGGTGCTGGACTACCTCGTGAAACCTTTTTCCTTTGCGCGGATGCAGCAGGCCATGGATAAATTCGAGCGGTGGAGAGGTAAGAAAGAAGATGGGATCTTTCTTAAGGTGGACAAGCAATTGATAAATATACCGATGAAAGATATCCTTTACGTGGAGAGCAAGAAAGACTATGTCAAGGTCTATACCACCTGCCACGAATATCTCTGTCATCTCACGCTGACCGACATTACCGCCCGGCTGGCGCCGGAGAGATTTTTTCGTATTCACCGGTCGTATACCGTTGCGTTGGATAAGATCGGCGCTGTAAAAGATAATTGCGTGCGGGTCCGGGATAAGGCGCTGCCGGTGTCACGGGAATTGCGTATGGAATTGAAACGCCGGCTACAACGCTAGGTCATCCGTCGACAAAAAGATACCATTCATCGAATTTTCGTGCCGATGTTTTTAGGTTTCCTTCCCAAGCCTGAAATTTAAGGATGAAACGCATCACTTCCATCGATATCGCCCGGGGTCTGGTCATGATCATTATGGCCCTGGATCATACCCGGGACCTGCTGCATACCGGCGCGGCCCAGAACCCGACCAATCTTGCCACGACCACTCCTCTCCTGTTCTTTACCCGATGGATCACGCATCTGTGCGCACCCAGCTTTGTTTTTCTATCGGGCACATCCGCCTATCTGTCCGCCCTTCGCCGCAACGATACCCGGGCCAGCCGCCGGTGGCTTTTTTCGCGAGGTATATTTCTGGTGCTGCTGGAGGTCACGCTGGTGAATTTCGGGATCTGGTATGATATTTATTTTCGGACCTTTTTGTTCCAGGTGATCGCCGCCATCGGGTTCAGCTTTATAGGATTGGGGCTTTTGTATAAGCTACCGGTGAAAGCCATCGGGATCATCGGGGTGCTGATCATCTTCCTCCATGATCTGTTGAACCAGCTGCCGATGGTGTCCAATCCCGTCCTTCAGGTGGCGGGTGCGCTGTTGTTCGGCAATGGGCTTTTCAAGGTGGGAGGCGCCAATATCATCTTTGCTTATCCGATATTACCCTGGATGGGCATTATGCTGGCCGGCTATGCCTGTGGCCGGGTGTTCACGATGCCTGAGGAGGTGCGTAAGAAGAGGTTGTTGCATATAGGGCTGATCGCGCTGGGATTGTTCATCCTGCTCAGGGCGTCCAATTTATATGGAGATGTGTCCAAATGGAGGGTACAGAAGAATGCCGTCTTTAGCTTTCTTTCCTTTATCAATGTCAGCAAGTATCCTCCTTCCCTTTTATACACGTTGCTGACGCTGGGGATCTTGATGCTCTTTTTGTCTTTTATCGAAGGGAAAGAGAACGGGTTCACCCGAGCGGTCACCGTGTATGGGAAGGTGCCTATGTTCTATTACCTGATCCACTGGAATGTGATACATCTGTTGATGCTGGCGGTGGTGTTTTTGGAAGGATATAGCGCGGATCAGCTGGTATTCGGTCCGTTCCAATTTGGCCGTCCTCCCGGCGCGGGCGTTAGCCTGGCGGCGGTATACCTGCTATGGCTATGCGTAGTGGCTTCCTTGTATCCGTTGTGTGTCTGGTATGGGCGGTACAAGGCTCATCATCCTGAAAAACGCTGGCTGCGGTATTTGTAGCTATTGATCCGGCTGGCTGAATATGACGGGTTGCCGGATATAGCCTTTTACTTTCCGGTGATGGTCCATGGCGGGGATCCAGTTGGGGCTGCGCCGGACGGCATCCAATGCTATTTTATCGAAGGCGGGGTAAAAAGGTACTACCACTTCCGCATCCATCACCTTGCCATCTTCGTTGATAGTGGCGCTTACTACCACCGTTGCCTCGTCCCCATTGGTAAATTTGTACTGATCGGGGAAGTACAATGCCTTGCTCAGGTATTTGGACCAGGCTTTGGCGCCGCCGGGGAAGGCGGCTTCCCTGTCGTCATTGGCCGTATCCGTCTGGGGTTTGCCCCGCTCGTCGAAAAATACTTTGTTCAGGAGACGGCCTTGCTGGTCATAGACCTCTGTACAGCTCACTCCGCCTGCTTTATAGAAGTATTGCCATTTGCCATATTTTTTAAACCCCGCGGCATATCTGCCGGCGTAGGATGGCTGTCCATTGTCGAACCAGACGATGTGTACACCGCTGCCATCGGGGTTATAATTGCCCGAATCCCGCATATAGCCTGAGCGATACCAGCTTATCCGGATGCCGATGGGATTACCCGCCTCGTATATCGTAGAGTCGTATAAAGTCCCGTCGCTGTTATATTGCAGCCACTGTCCCTGCTTTTTGTCATGGCGATAGGCGCCCATGGATTCCACATACCGGGTAGGGTGGTAAGAGCGGAAATAGCCTGTCCGGACCTTGCAGGCGCTGTCTTCGAAGAGTCCATCCATCTTAAGTGTGAGGCTATGTATAAAATAGTCCCGGCGATGCCAGCCGGAATCCGTCTTTTCGATGAGGCTGTAAAAGCGTGCATGCAAAGCATCCGTCTCATGCCATTGGTAATCGAAGTATTTCTCTGCCTTTTGACAACGGGCCGTAAGGGCGGTCAAAGAACAGAGCATTGCGAACAAGCAGGGTCTAGTCATGGTCTTTATGCTCTACCCTATAAAGATAATGCTAAAATGTTATCCCGGGCAGACGGGGGTTAAGATGCCAGGTGTTTGGTAAATCCCTGCGCCACCAGGCGTTCATAGGCCGCCCAGACATCATCGGGTATGTCCTGGGGGATCTGGAAGCCTTTGGCGGGATAGATGCGGATACGTTGCAGATCGCCTACCATGATGTTGATGACTTTTTCCAGGGGGATCTCTTCGGTGGGATATTCTTCGAAGCTGATCTGCGGGGAAGTGACGATGAGCTTTTTATCAGGCCAGTGTTTCTTAAAGGTGGCATAGCTCCGTCGTTCCATATAGGGTTTTTGCACCAGCAAAAATGTCTGCGGGTCCAGGCCTTTTTCCTGCAGGAGGCGTTGCGTAAAAAGGATGTTCTCGCCGGTGTTGGTGGACTGGTTCTCGATGAAGATGGCTTCGGCTGGTACGCCTTTGTCCAGGGCGATGCGGGCAAAGCGGTCGGCTTCGGGATCTTTCCAGATCCCCTTTGTCACGTTGCCCAGGCCGCCGGAAAAGATAAGGATGGGCGCCCATCCCTGTAAGTACAGTTCGGCGCCCCTGTCTGCCACCCGCAAGTCATGGCTGCCCAATACCAGGATACAGTCGGAAGTTTCGGGGGTATGATTCAGATGATGGTAGTCCCAGAGTTTTTTTGCGTCTACGAGTACTTCTTTTATCATCATAGCGTGGCAAAGATAATCGTAAATTTATACCAAAGCCCAATAATGATCGTCCATCGACTGCCCCGCCCGGACAGGCACTCCGGCAGGCTGCATACCGGCATCTATGCGGATCATACGCTGTACACCGGTACGGTGGAGGAGGGCTATGACTACCCCGAACACAGGGCGGGGCTGGGTATTTTTGTCGTGCTGTCGGGTAATGGGCAATGCCGTCTGAATCAGCAGGATGAAAAGGTGGGACATGCTGAATGGTTGCTGATCGACAGAGGCAGTCTGTTGTCGCTGCATTTGTCCCGGACGGGGACGAGGCCCGTATTGTTGTTCTTCGATACGCAGATGGTGGAACGGTTGATGGGTGAAGAGAGCTTTGCTCCTTTGGAGCGGGTGCATTCCGGCGAGATAAATTTTCACATGCAGCTGGAGGCGTTGGCGGCCCCGGGTAACAGCTGCTCTTCCTTTGTGACGTTAAAAGCGGATAGTGTTGTCCGTAATATCCTGGAAGAGCTGATCCGGCAGGCCCGTCAGGCTTCGATGCTGGCCGGGAGGCTGGAAGTGGCCAAGGGTTCCACCCGCATAGCGCTGTTCAAGCGACTGTCGGCGGCCCGGGACTGGATGTTGCAACATTATCATGAGCCTATTATTTTAGAGGATATGGCGGAGGTGGCGATGCTGCACCGGCAGCATTTTTTGCGGATGTTCCGTCAATGTTACCGGCTGACGCCGCATCAATATCTGACGGAGACGCGTCTGCTGCGGGCGCGGCAGCTGCTGTTGCAGACGGAAGACAGTGTCCTGCAGGTCTGTCAGCAGACGGGTTTTGAAAGTCCTTCGTCTTTCAGCGGACTGTTCAGCAGACGGTTTGGCCTCTCCCCCGCCGTGTTCCGGCGGAGCCAGCCGATCAGGAGTTGATCACGTTGGTGAGCTCCACCTTGCGGTTGCGCAGGTCCAGTCCTCCTTCCAGTATAGATTTCAAATTGGCGAGATAGAAGATCCATCCTTTGGAGTCTTCCACATAATGTTTCATGGCTTTTTCGCCGGCGGGGAATTCGCTTTCGCGAAGCTCTACAATGGTCTCGTCGCATTCGCGGTACAGGCTGACGGTGACGGGACAGTCCAGGGAAAAGGAGAATTGAAAGAGGTCCTTGCCGTTGGCCCGGAGGATCGTCCCTTTGTGAGCGACCGTGTCGGGGTGTCCGTGCCAGTACCATTCATAGTGATCGCCTGGTTGAATGGGGTCGTCCGGCGCGCGGTGGGGAGGCTGACCCGAGGGCGCCTGATCAGAAGGGGTAAGCAGCGCTTTGCGCAGGAACCAGGATTCCAGTCCGCCGGGGGTAGACCAGGCTTTGTAGATCGTGGCGAGGGGGGCGTCGATGCCTATACGCAGTTTGAATTCATTCCACATGGTGTTTTTTGGGCAATCTTACGCCACGGGGGAAGAAAGGACTTCTTCAAAAGGGAGAAATTTCGCTAATGTCTGTCGGGATAAGCCGCCGTTGGGGGCTCTAGGCGCTGCCGGCCAGGAAGCGATAGCCTACTCCCGACTCCGTAATGATGTATTCGGGGTAATTGGCGTCCCTTTCGATCTTTTTGCGAAGCTGGGCGATGAAGACGCGCAGATATTGGAGCTGGTCGACATGGTCCGAACCCCAGATCTCCCGGAGCAGGTATTGATGGGTAAGCACCTTGCCCACATTCCTGCCGAAAAGGGCCAGCAGGGCGTATTGGGTGGCGGTGAGCTTCAGGAGCTCGTTATCTTTTTTTACGGAACGGGTGGACAGGTCGATCTCCAGGCCGTTGAGCTGGATGACGGGTCCTTCGTCTTCGGGTGTCGCGCCGCGCAGGGCGGAGCGGATGCGGGCCAGCAGCTCGCCAGTCCGGAAGGGCTTGACGAGGTAGTCGTTGGCGCCGTTGTCCAGGGCCGAGATGATATCGTCCTCTCCACTCATAACGGAAAGGATAATTACCGGCTTCCCAAACCATTCCCGCATTTTCTTCAGCGTGGTGTGTCCGCTCTCGTCCGGAAGTCCCAGGTCGAGGATGACGAGGTCCGGTGAATGGGAGGCTGTGAGCTGTAGTCCTTCCCGGGCAGTGGAGGCTTGCAAGATCCGATAGCC
>DASZXP010000124.1:0-61909 GCA_035545935.1 Puia sp.
GAATGCCTGCGAGCCAACAAAGAACAGCGCGAAAAATAAAAGCCTTGTCATATCATTTATTACGCGTATCACTACCGTCCACCACCATCTTATCATGGAATAATTTTCAGATCACCCGGCAAATGATACCGCCCGCCGGCCCGGGTATCCGCCTTTACAGCCACCACGCCTTCTGAGGCAGCGCACCGCCCAGCACCAACGGCTCCCCGATCATAGGAGTAGCCAGGACCAGGCCCTTCTCACGGGCGGCCGCCACCACACGCCGCACAGGCTCATCCCAGGGATGAAGGGACAGCGAGAACTTCCCCCAGTGGACAGGCAACAACAGTTTCGCGCCCAGCTCTCCCGCCGCCGTCACGCACTCCTCCGGCAGCATATGTATCTCAGGCCAGTCCTTGCCATACTGCCCGCATTCCAAAATGGCCAGGTCCATAGGCCCAAACCGTTCGCCTATCGTTTTAAAATGCGGCCCATATCCCGAATCTCCTCCCAGATACAACGTATACCCGCCTATCGACAGCACAAAGCCCGACCATAACGTCTTCCCACGGACAAAGCTCCTCCCGGAGAAATGCCGCGCCGGCGTCGCCGTCAGCTTGCCTCCATCTCCTACAGCAACCTCATCCCACCAGTCCAGCTCCGTGATCCTCTCCGCCGCTATCCCCCAATACTCCAGATGCGATCCCACACCCAGCGACGTATAAAAATGCCGGCCCTTCGTGGCCAGCCGCTGCATCGTCTTATAATCCAGATGATCATAATGGTCATGCGTGATCACTACCAGATCTATCTCCGGCAGATCATCTACGCCATATACATCCGCGCCGGGAAAAGCCTTCGTGCTAAAGGAAAAAGGAGAAGCATACCCGCAGAATACAGGGTCGACCAACACCGTGAGCCCTCCGATCTTTATAAAATAAGAAGAATGTCCAAACCATATCACTGTCGGCCCCATAGCCGGCAGGTTCCGCAAATCCGTCCGCACCGAAGGCAACACCACGGGCGGCGCCGTATTCTTCGGTTTATTCATGAACTCCCACAACATCTTCGGAATAGAAGCCCCCTTCCGCATCACCGACGTATGCACCTCATTCTGAAAACCCTTTTCCCCATAATGAGGACTGCGTTGTATACGTTCCAGTCGGTCGCCCGAAGGCGCCTTGCCCATGGCCGGTAGAATTCCCATGGCCGAATTTAACATTATTCTCACCTATTTGTTTAGTAACTTATAACCTTAAAGCTTATCCTAATGGCAACCTCGCAACCACCAAAAGAATTTCGCCTCAACCTGCGCCTTTCGGAACAGGAATGGAACAAAATACAAAAGCACGCTTCCAATACCACCTGCCGCACCGTCAGCGAGTATTGTAGAAAAGTATTGCTCAACCAACCCGTACGGGTCTACCACCGCAACCAGTCCCTCGACGACATCGAAGAGCAGTTGGCTCCCCTGCTTCAAACATTAAAGACATTCGGCGAGGATTTCAACTATCTCATCAACGGCATGTCATCCGGCAACAACACAGGAACCACCATCATGCACGAAATCCTTCTTCTCCGCAGCCGTCAGTTCCTGGATACGACCAGCCAGATAAAAGAATTATTGATAAAAATAGCCGACAAATGCGCCCAAGCATAGAACCCAGCGCCAGCATCGTCAAATCCCTGCTGTACAATGAGCAGAAAGTGACATTGCACCAGGCCGAATGCATCCTGGCGGAGAATTTTCTAAAGGATCCCGACAGGCTTACATGGGAAGACAAAGTCCTCCGCTTCGAAAGGCGGCAACAGCTCAACGAAAGAGTGACGACCAACCAGCATATCAGCCTGAACTTCGATCCCGCCGACATTCTTTCCAACGAAAAAATGCAGGCCATCGCCCGTACCTATATGAAGGAGCTCGGCTTCGAAAGACAACCTTATCTTGTCTACAGGCATTACGATGCGGGACACCCACATTGTCACATCGTCACCACCCATATCCAGGCCAATGGCGACCCCATACCGCAATACAAGATAGGCGAGAACCAATCGGAAAAAGCCCGGATCCGCATCGAAAAAGAATTCGACCTGGTCACAGCCGAAAAAAAACGGCTTACCCAAAAACGATCCCAGGTCTCCGAACATATCCTAAAGGTGCACTATGGCGAAAGATCCACTACCCGCTCCATCTCCGATACCGTCCACTACGTGATGGAAAAAGCGAATTACACTAACCTGGACGAGTTCAATGCGATATTAAAACTCTACAACGTAACAGCCGACCCCGGCAAAGAAGGCACCCGCCTTCGTCAGCACCACGGCCTGCTCTACCGCGTGCTGGATGAACAGGGCCGCTACATCGGACGCCCCCTCAAAGCCAGCTTCTTCGACTTCAAACCTACCCTGCGCCATCTGGAAGAAAAATTCAGGCTCAACCAGTCCCTCCGGGCGGAACTGCAACAGCAGCTGGAGATCAGGGTCCGCTGGGAATTGACGAGTGAGAAGATCACGCTAAAAAGATTGGAAAATACGCTGCTGCGCGAGGGTATCTACATGGATTTAAAAAAGGACAAACAAGGCCAGGTCCTCGATGTCATCTACGTCGACATTAAAAATAGATGCGCCATCAGGGCGGATGCCCTGCACGGATCCTGCCACAAAGAGGCGGTGCAAAAGGTCAGCCTGCGGCAGGATATCCGGACCGAAAGCCTGCACCACCGGCACAGGCTCCGTCATAATCTATAACCATCGGCCGCAAAAGCTACAGCAAGCTCTGATAGATCAGCTGCTCCACTTTCACCGGCAGGTCACCATGACTGTTAGGCGTCTGCTGCGTCATGATCAGGCATACCATATTTGCTTTGGGGTCCGCCCAGTAGGTGGTCCCAAAATATCCGCCCCAGGAAAAAGACCCCGCCTGACGCGGGCCCCGCGCCCCCGACAGCTCGCTGGTGATGCCAAACCCCAGCCCGAAATTGTCCATGCCGTTGAAGAGGAAGGGCAGCTGCCCGCTCGTCATCATCTCCACCGTACGGCGGGATAAGATGCTGGCCCCATTCCACCGGCCCCCATTCAACATCATCTGCAGGAATATGGCATAATCATACGCCGTCGCGGTAAGACCGGCCCCTCCCGAAAAATAATGTTTTGGCTTCACGGGATAGTCCGGATCGATGGACGTCCGCTCCTTCGTCCACCGGATGACATGATGCAGACTGTCTTCCGTATAGACAGTCGTCAGCCGCGCCGCCTTGTCCGCGGGCACATTGAAATACGTATCCTTCATCCCCAACGGCCGGAAGATCCGCTCCGTACAGAATTGCTCCAGGTTCTTGCCGCTGATCACCTCTACCAGGCACCCCAGCACATCGATGCTGAGACCATAGGTCCACTTCTCACCCGGCTGCTGCACCAACGGCAGCCCCCCCAGCTTATCCATCGTCGCCCTCAGATCGAGATCGATCACTCCCAGCCCCGAAGGGATCCCCGCCTTGGCATAGATGGCCCGCATCTTTTCACTCCCGATGCCCGGATAGTCGAGCCCCGAAGTATGGGTAAGCAGGTCCCGGAAAGTGATATCCCGCTTGGCGGGTACGGTGGTATAGCTGCTATCCGCCGCATGAAATTCATTCAGCACCGAAGGATGCCGGAAAGAAGGTAAAAAATCCGCGATGGGCTCATCCAGGGTAAGCTTCCCCTCCTCGTAAAGGATCATGATCGCCGTGCTCACGATGGCCTTTGTCTGTGATGCCAGACGGAACAGATCATCCTTACGCATGGGCCGCTTGCTTTCCGCATCCGCATAACCATACCCCTTATATTGTACAAGCTGTCCGTCCTTTACCACCAGCGTCACTACTCCATGTACCCACCCCTTGTCGATATAGGCGTTCACCAGCGTGTCGATCCGGGCCAGACGTGTATAATCTATACTGCGACTCGGTCCCTTGCCTTCAAAAAGTGGTTGAGAAAAGACTGCAATGCATTGAAAAAGGGAGGTCGCCAGCAACAAAGGCAGCAATCGCTTGTTCATATAGGTAAAATAAGTTTATGGGAAAATACTTAATATTAGTCGTTTTCAGCGCCTTATTCTTATCAGACCGACCCATCCCCCCTGCTAATAATGGCCTCCCCCCCGCCAACAACGGCTTCGCGCTCATCGAACTCTTCACCTCCGAAGGCTGCTCCAGCTGTCCCCCAGCCGACGACCTCGTAGCCACCCTCCCGAAAACCTACCCCTCCGGCGTCTATATCCTTAGCTTCCACGTGGATTACTGGGACCGCCTGGGCTGGAAAGACCCCTTCAGCCGGGCCGACTTTACCCAACGGCAAAAACAGTATGGCGAGGTCCTTATGCTCAACAGCATCTATACCCCACAGGTCGTCATTAACGGCAAGACCGAAATGGTAGGCTCCGATAAAGACCGCCTCCGCCAGACCATCGACGACCAGCTGGCCCATACCGCCAACCCTCCCATCGACGCCACCGCCCACACCACGGACAACAAGACCATCACCATAGACTATACATTGACAGCCAAAAACCAGGCGAATTTACAAGCCGCTCTCATACAGCTGCAAGCCTCCACCGCCGTCAAAAAGGGAGAGAACGCCGGTCGCCAGCTGCACCACGCCAACATCGTACGCGACCTCGCGTCTTCCACAAAGAACAAAGGCTCCCTTACCCTGTCCTTCCCGGCCGGCGTATCAGCCGCGGATTGCAAGGTCATCGTATTCCTCCAGAACAAAGAAACCCTGCTGGTGGAAGGAGCCGGCCTTCTCGACATCCATTGAAGCCTCCCATACATCCATTGAAAACCCCTGCCCAAAAAAGGAATATTCTTTTTACATTACGAGCGAATGCATGGACAACGCAAATATCATCCACTGACCCGGTTGCAATGGATCATCTGGACAGTGCTCACCTGCATGTTCTTTATCTATGCCCTGGAAGCCTATGGACTGGCAGATGCTTTCAATTTTGCCATCCATTCCTCGCTGACCTATGCCTTTATCATCTATGGCAACGCCCTCTACCTGATGCCGAGACTGTATAGGAAGAAAAAATATTTCCTCTACTTCCTCATCGTTATCATATTCCTGCCCGTCATCACTTATTTCCGCATACAGACACAGTCCTATATATGGCACGCCTGGATCCAAAAGGATGGACCTTATCAAATTCAATTCAAGGACTATATCTACACCTTTATCATCAATGGCCTGTTCTATGTATTCAGCCTGGCCTTCCGCTTCACCTTGGACTATTTCAAGATCCAGCAACAACAGGAGGCGCTGCTGAAAGAACACGCCGAGGCCCAGCTCAACCTGCTAAAGGCGCAGGTACAGCCGCATTTCCTTTTCAACACCCTGAACAATATTTATTTCGTCGCCCAGCGCGAATCCCCCCTGACCGCCGACCTTATCGAAAAGCTCAGCTCCATCATACGCTACTTCCTGGAACAGGGTCCCCACCAGGAAATACCCCTCACCGTCGAAATGGACTTCATCCGGAATTATATCGACCTGGAAAAAATGCGCATACGACATCCCGTAAAGACTACCATCGAGGTGGATGAAGATATCTCGCATATTAAGATACCGCCCATGCTGTTGATCCCCCTGGTGGAGAACGTCTTCAAACACGGAATTGACAAAAGGGGAAAAAATAATTATATTACCATACGGTTGCAGATCTCCGGCCAATTGCATTTCAGGGTCTGCAATCGCCTCCGTCTCAACAACGGCCAGCACAACGGGCAAGGCATCGGTCTAAGCAATCTCTCGAAAAGATTGGAGATCCTCTATGGCGATAGCTACCAGTTGACCAGCCACCATGACGAAGACACATACATCAGTAATTTAACGATACCGCTATGACAAAATTAGGTTGCCTTATCATCGATGACGAACCCAATGCAGGCCAGCTGCTGCAGGACTATATCGGCAAGGTCCCTTACCTGACCCTGAAAGGCGCCTGCTTCGACGCCCTGGAAGCCCTCGAATTCCTCAGCCACACACAAACAGATATCATCTTCCTGGACATCAACATGCCCGACCTCTCCGGTATCGAGCTGGTAAATATACTGCCCAGGGAACAAAAGGTCATTTTCACCACTGCCTACTCCGAATACGCCATCCAGAGCTATGAATACAACGCCGTGGACTATCTTCTCAAACCCATCACCTTCAAAAGGTTCATGATGGCCATCGGCAAGGCTGCCACCGCCACACCTACACCCGTGCCGCCGGAAGAATATCTTTTTGTACGCACGGACAAGAAAATGATACGTGTCGATCTGCGGGACATCCTCTACTTCGAGGCCCTGAAGGAATATGTCTGCATCCACACAAAGACACAAAAGATCATCACCTACAAAAGGATGAAGGAATTATTGGACAAGCTGCCGGCCCATTTCACCCGCATCCATAACTCCTATATCGTCAATGGCGACCACATCACCCGCGTGGAAGGCAACTATGTCCTGGTCGACGACAAGAACCTCCCTATCGGCATCTCCTACCGCGACCCCTTTACTGAATTTATACAGCAGCGCGCCTTGTAAAATGGTTATTTCAAATTCTTTTGCAGTGCAAATTCACAAACAATTATTTCGCTTTTGTTGGAAAGGTAGGATACAATATATTTTTTTCTAAAATTAACGCAGCGAAGGTTCAAGGATCGTTACTTTCCTTTTGCCCATTTATCTATAAGTTTGTAGGCAAGTTTCTTTCCATCATTCAATGACAGCTTCTTGGCCGAAACCGTCTTAATAGCAGCCTTGGCACGCAGTTCTTCATATTCCTTACGGGAGATGACTACATATTCTTTATTTTCAATATTCAATGTATTCATGAGGACCAAATTTCACTCTAATTTACTAAAAAATCCTCATTTTCAATTCTCCACCAACCACCGCTTGAACTCCCCCGCCTTCAGCTGCCCGACAACCACCACTTCCTTCGGGTCCGGATGCAGCTGCACCTCCAGCTTCCCTTTCTTCAACGGCCGGAACTTCACTACCGCATTGATATTCACAAGATATTTCTTCGTCGCCCGAAAAAAACATTTTGGGTTCACCGTCAGTTCGATGTTCCTCAGCGGCTGTGCCATAATGTATTTATAATGACTTTTCGCCTCTACCAGGTAAGACACCCCATCCTCGGTAAAGAAATACGCCACATCCTCCAGCCGGATGACGACGAATTCCCGCCCCTTCCTTACCATGAAACGTTTAGTCAATTCTTCATTCAGCAGCATGATTAAATATCCGAAACCACCCCCACATCCAAAAAAATATTCAATAGGTTGATCCCCTGTTTCAACAGGTTTTATCCCCGCCCCCGCTGCATCACGCAGCATCACTTCCTCGGACAAAAGTCCAACTTCACCCGCCAAAAGTCAAGGTTACCCGTGCCCGTTAAAAAACCGCCGCATAATAGCTTGTCTATATCTCACACAAAGCACCAAAATAAAATACTACCATGAGAAAACTTCTATTGCTAGTGCTCCTGCCGTTGATTGGCATAGCGCCCGCCCTGGCGCAGTCCAGGGTCCTCACCGGTAAAATAACGGATCAGGAAGGACAACCCATCCCCTTCGCCAGCATCCGGATCAAACAGACAAGGGTCGGTGTCAGCGCCGACGCCGACGGCAATTTCTCCATCCGGATCAGGAACAACGAAACACTGCTGGTCAGCGGCGCCGGCATCGTTCCCCGTGAGCTGGAAGTAGGCGACGCCACCGTTCTCAACATAAAGGTCGTCCGCAAGAACACATCCCTCGCCGAAGTCGTCGTCACCGCCCTGGGTATCCAAAACCAACGGGACAAGCTGGCCACCAGCCAGTCCAGCATCAAAGGACAGGCCCTGTCGGAGTCGGGTGAAACCAGCGTCCTCAACGGCCTTTCCAGCAAAGCCTCCGGCGTACAGGTAGTCCGCTCCGGCGGGGAGCCGGGTGAAGGCACCTATATACAGATAAGGGGACAAAGCACCATCACCGGCGATCTTCAACCGCTTTTTGTCATCGACGGCGTACCCGTATTCAATTCCTCCTTTGGCATGTCGGTTGCCGGCACTTCCCAACAATCCCGCCTCAGCGACATCAACCCGGATGACATCGCCTCCGTGGAAGTGCTGAAAGGCGCCGCGGCAGCCGCGCTCTATGGCACACGCGCCGCCAATGGCGTCGTGCTTATCACCACCAAAAAAGGCCGGGCCGGCGGAAAGATCAATATATCCCTCAATACCACCTACTCGCTGGACGTCCTCAACAAAAGCGTTCCGCTCCAAACCACATTTGGCCAGGGCGACAAAGGACTCTACGGATTTGGCAACAGGCTCTCCTGGGGAGACATCATCGCCGAAAGGTCCGGCGGCGCAGATATCACCACCCCCGGTGCGCACGTCCTCCTGCCCGACGGCGCCGAACGTTATGCCGTCCCCAATGGCACTACAGCCAATCCTCATGGTGGGAAGAACGACAAGACCATCTACGATCATTCCAAAGACCTCTTCCACAACGGCTACTTCATCGACAATACCCTGTCCCTCAGCGGAGGCGACGACAAGACGGTGTATTACGCCAGCCTCTCCAACCTTTCCCAACAGGGTACGCTCAAAACAGGCTCCGACTATCACCGGAAATCCTTCACCTTCAATGCCGACAGGAGGTTCAACAAGACCATCCGCCTGTCCACCAGCTTCACGTACTCCAACGTAAAGTCCCAGCGGGCGCAACAAGGCTCCAACACCTCAGGCATATTTTTGGGAGGTCTGCGTACGCCCGCCGATTTTGACAACAGCATATACCAGGGCACCTATGTGGATGCAGCAGGCGCGCTATATCCGAACAGACAGGTGGCGTATCGAAACCCCATTGGCTCCGGCACCAACTCTGTTTATGACAATCCGTTCTGGATCATTCACAACGCCACCAGCACCACCGAGGTCAACAGAGCCCTCGGCTCCTTCGAAGCCAATATCCAGGCCACTCCCTGGCTCTCCTTCCTGGCACGCACAGGCGTCGACTTTTATTCCGACGATCGCACCGATAACTATCCCGTGCTCTCGGCAGCCTTCCCCGGCGGCGACCTCACCATACAGGAACTATCCGAACTACAGTTCAACACCGATGTCCTCGCTAAGATCACCACGCCGCTCACCTCCAACATCAACTTTAATGGATTGATTGGATTCAACTATAACAACCGCAATTTCGAGAACTCCGGCTCCGACGTCAAAAACTTTATCCTGCCCGACGCCCCGCTCGACCTCGGCAATTCGGCTGGCGCTTCCCGCTTCCCCTTTAACTCCCGCTCCACCGCACGTACCACTGCCACATACGCCCAGCTGAACTTCGATGCCTTCGACCAGCTTTTCCTCAACCTGACAGGACGCGCCGAACAGGCTTCGACATTCGCCAATACCTTCTTCTATCCCTCCGCCTCATTGGGATGGCAGTTTACAAAGCTGAAAGGAATGGATGGCGGCAATACGCTTTCATTCGGTAAATTAAGGGTCACCTATGGCGAGGTGGGCATACAACCCGCTCCTTATCTGACAAACACGTATTATGTCACCGCCTCTTCCTCCATCATCGGTGAGGCATTCGGTTCTACGCTCGACGCATCCTCGCCCCTATATGGCGGCGGCTATCTCCGCAATACGCTCAAAGGCAATCCGGACATCCAGCCTGAGCGGAAGAAGGAATACGAGCTTGGCTTAGACATCCGCCTCTTCTCCAATAAAATAAGCCTCAGCGGCACTTATTATTCCAACAAGACCACAGGCGCCATCTTCGGCGTAGCCGTACCCGCCACCACCGGCTACCTCACCATCAATGACAATGCCGCGGAGATCGAGAACCACGGTGTAGAAGGCGATCTCGGCATCAATTGGTTCAAGAGCGCCAACGGCAACTGGAATATCAGCTCCAGCCTCAACTGGTCCAGGAACAAGAACAATGTCATCAGTCTCAAAGGCACCAAACAATTTGGCCTCGACGGCTTCACCTCCGTCGTATCCAGCGCCGTCCCCGGCTATGGCCTCGGCGCCTTCTGGGGTGTAGGCTACGACAGGGACGCAAAAGGCAATCTTATATTGGATGGCAATGGCTTCCCCACCGTAGCGCCCAGCGAGTCCGTACTGGGTGATCCCAACCCCGATTGGATAGGTGCGATAACCAATACCATCAAATATAAGACCTTCACGTTTACCTTCCTCTTCGACCATGTCCAGGGCGGCGACGTATGGAATGGAACAAGGTCCGCTTTGACGACCATCGGCACCGCTGCCGAGACAGGGACCATGACCACCGCAAAGACAGCCCTCAAGGCCTATGACGGATCCACCATCGCGGCAGGCACCATCTTCCGCGGCTCCATCGCCGACTTCGGCGCCGGTCCGGTTGCCCTCACCGAACCCTGGTACAGCAGCATCGGCGGCGGCTTCGGCACAGCCACAGGCCCCCAATTCATTGAAAAAGGCACCCGCACAAGACTCCGGGAAATTGCCCTGGGATATTCCCTGACAGGACCCGGCTTCCATCAGAAGACAAAGCTGCAATCCATCGACTTCTCCCTCACAGGCCGGAACATCGTGCTCTGGTCGCATTACAGAGGCATCGATCCCGAGACCAACCTGACCGGGCCTACCAACGGACGCGGTATCGATTACTTCAACAATCCCAGCACCCGTAGCTATTTGTTCACCATTAAGATCAACTATTAAAACTGATTATAACATGAGAACTACTTTTTTATATATCATTCTGCTGACTGCCTTGCTGACAGGCGCCCTCACGACGGGGTGTAAAAAATTCACCGAGGGACTCAATACCAGCCCCAACAGGCCGACCTCAGCCCCTTATCCACTCGTATTGAATGGAGCGCAGGTATCCGCCATGCTCGTTTATGAAGGCAACCTCGCCCGTATAGCAGGCATCTTCTCCCGGAGCTTTACAGGAGTGGACAGACAATACGTCGATATCAACCGGTATAATTCTTCCGCGGGGGATTACAACGATACATGGGACAACCTCTACGCCATCGTCATCGGGCAATTGAAGATCGTCGAGGAGGAGGCCCTGGCGGTGAATGACAAGACCACTATCGGCATCTCCCGGGTGATGCTGGCCCAGGCTTTTGGACTGGCCGCCGATCTTTGGGGCGACGTGCCTTTTTCAGAGGCCGGGGATGCCGTGAAATATCCAACGCCAAAGTTCGATGCTCAGACCGATGTATACAATGGAGTACAGGCCCTGCTCGACAGCGCTATCGCCAACTTGCAGGCCCATGTGGGCGCCGGTCCCGCCGAAAAAGACATCTATTTCCAGGGCGATCGTAACAAATGGATAGCCGTTGCCTATACCCTCAAAGCAAGATTCTATCTGCACGTAAAAGATTACGCCAATGCCATCGCCAGCGCTCAGAACGGCATAGCCACTCCGGCCAATAACATGATGGACCCGCACGGCACCAGCATCTCCGCCGACCTCAACATCTATTATGATTTCATGGTCAACCAACGGGGCGGCTATATGAATGCACAGGGCGCTTTTGCACCTGCCTTGCTGGACCCCTCCAGCGCCTCCTATCGTGGCAATGCCAAGACAGATGAAACAGCCCGCTTCGAATACCTCTATCAGGAAGGATTGATGACATCGGACCTCGATCCCAATCTACTTTCTAATTTCGACGGATGGGGCAACCCCCAGGACCAGGACGGCTTCTTCGCCGGTGATACCTGGTTCCCCCTCGTCACCTTACAAGAAAATCAGCTGATCCTGGCGGAGGCTCTGATAAAGAACAGCAGCCCCGATGATGCCGCCGCCTTGCAGGCATTGAACAGCCACCGGCAATATATGGCGACGGGAGGATACATCAATACAGGCTACCTCCCCGACGGCTACAAATACGACGATTACGTCCTCGCCGACTTCAGCCCCGGCGGCATCGTCAATCCCGCAAGCTCCGGTCTTACGCAGGAACAGGCATTGCTGAAAGAGATCGTACAAGAAAAATACGTTACTTTGGTAGGACAGATCGAACAGTTCAACGACGTACGCAGGACAAAGGATCTGCTGGGGATCTCCCCCACCACAGGTACGAAGCTGCCGCAACGGTTCCTTTATCCGCAGGACGAGATCAACACCAATCCCAATACGCCAAAGTTGGCTGCGGGAGATTTGTTCAAGGAGACTACCGCTAACACCAGCGCTTATTAGATCGATTATGCATAAAACAGCTCCTATTCTACGGCCGGCCATCACGACCATCATCTTAGCGTGGCTGGTGGCCGGCACCCTTGACATCTCGTATGCCATCATCACCTGGGGACCTGTGTTCGGCAAGATCACAGCTGCACAGCTCCTCCAGGGCATCGCCAGCACTCTTATGGGCAAGGACGCCTTTACGGGCGGCATATCCACCGCTCTCGTGGGACTGGCCATGCATTACGGCATCAGCCTCGCCTGGACCCTTTTCTATTTCTTCATCTTTCCCTACATACCGCTGCTGGCCCGGAATACATTCTTCAGCGGCATCCTGTACGGCGTATTCGTATGGGCCATGATGGGCCTGCTCATCGTCCCCCTCGTGACAGGAAAGGCCTGGAGCTTCAACCTGGTGCCTTTTCTGAAAAGCATCGCCCCCATGATCCTCCTCTTCGGACCCGCCATAGCCATCATCGTGGGAAAGCACTATGCCCGCGTCACCGCTCCGCACCCCGGATAGTATACCTCAGCTCCCCCCTGGGAGCCAGCTTCACCGCCTTCAACAGCACCCTATACACCGTCCTCCCATCCCAATGCTGCCTGACACCCTCATCCTCGGGATTAGTAAATTCTACCTTCTCCACCGTAGCATCCCACGCCACACCGTCATAATCCAACCATACCTTCTCCCCTGCATCCGTAACAAACACCACCCTGCCCCGCTCACCTAATTCCACCCGGCAGACGGTCATAAAAGATTGCGTAAGGCTTGATAAAGGCTTATCCATCGTATACACATCACTGACAGCAACCCCGCCCTTCCCCATCTTCACCGTCCGCACCCACGAATGCACCCCAGCCTCCACCGGATACGCCTTCCCAATATCCATCACCAGCGAGCTGCCACCCCGCCCCGCGTCATACTTCACACCCGAAGCCGCATACTGCTTCCCCTCCTTTTGCTGATACCCATTGATGACAGGCAGATTATGATAAGCCGACGTATTGAACCAGAGATCATACCGGTGGCTGGAAAAAGTCCGCGCCGTATACGTCCCCGACCCCACATCGATGATGACAGGCTCCCCATGCGCATACACGACGAAGTCACCCACATCGTTGTGATTATGGCTCTCCGCATTATGCCCCCCATGCGACGCCACGAACATCCCTTTTTCATTACGCGCCGCCATCAGCTGTACATCCGCGAACCAGCAATCCTTCACCGAAGGTTCCTTAGGAGCATAGGCCGCGCATTCTTTCAACAACAGGGCGTCATAAAGGCTTCGGGTACGATGGAACTGTTCATACGACACCCCTCCCGAAGGATACTGATGATAGATCCAGCTCCCAAACCCCATCATGAGCGTATCCTGCATCACCTTGCCCGCATAATACAACATCACCCCATCCGGCACGATCTGCGGCGCCGCATCCGCCACATTGATATAATACTTCCCCGCTATATGCGTCTTGTAAATATAAGCCCCCATCTTTTGTATGATAGGCGCATGAAAGACATCGATCTTCCCCTTGCTGGCATCCGACAACAAATTCAATACGTCGAACACACACCCACCCGCCGCGGTCCAGTATCCCGGACCTTCGTCACAGCCGCCGTCATCACCGAGTCCATCGATATATTGATCCGTATAATGCATGACTCTTTCCACCGCATCGATACGCCGCGCCTCGTCCTTTTCCAGCACCAGCGCCGCCGCCAGGTAATTCGACATCACCCACGGAGCCCAATTATTCAGCTTGGCACCGTTGCGGCCCGCTCCCAGATATCCATATTTCTGCGTCTGCATGGGAGCGAACACACGCCGGTTCACTTCATAATAGATGCGACGGCGCACCAGCGGCGATATCTTTTCCAACACAGACCCTGCGAAATAATCCGTCCATGCCATGACAGCCGCCGTCTCCGCCGTAAAAAGATCCACCGTCGGGTCTTCCACATCCGGCAATCCCGTCCCCGCCTTTTGCAAACCCAGGTGAGCAGGCAGGCCCCAATAGCTTTCTTCACAAATAGACCATACCCCATCCAGTATCTTGTCCGCGAATCTACCCTTCCCCTCCAATGCCTCCGCAAACACCAGGCTGCAAAGCGCATTTCTTTTCTCGAACGAAGCCTTCTCATACCGCGTCCGGTTGCCCGTCCGGACATACTCCAATGTCAATGTAGCCGGTATCGGACGAAATTCATAATGAAGAGCCCCTTCGCCTCCTTTGATGATATTGCGTATCAGGGTGTCTGGAAGAATAGCGCGCCATGCCTCGGGACTTTGAGGAAAAGGATGAAAATCTCCCCGGGGTATCAGCTCCGAACGCAGCTCGGGAACATACGCTTGTAATAAATTTCGCTGGGTTACTTGCGCATCGGCAAAATAGCTCACAAGCACAAAAAGCAGGAACAAACAATAAGGTCGCATACGATAGATTTGATTCTATCGTAAATTTATGGCTTTACCAGTTGAAAATCTTCCATCAACCCATAATCATAGGTATCATAATCCTTCCCCGCCGGATAGGTATAGATATTCCTCCAGTGCCAGGGTGAGGCCAACCCCGGCGCATGCTTCCCATGATGTGGACCCAGCAGGTTCTTCAGACTGCCGATCACCTCCACATCCACCTTGTTCTTCCCCGCCACCAGCCATTTCGTAATATCCAGCTCAAAAGGATCATAGGCGATGACACCCGCCGCCTTGCCGTTCACCGTCACAGCCGCCATCGTTCCATTCCATTTACCCAGCTTCACCCGCAGCCCCGCCGGCTTCGCCGCCAGATCGAATTCTTTTACATAATGTACCCCCTGCCCATACATCGGCATGCCCTGCTCTTTCCAGCTGCCAAATCCTAAAGGAGTAGGCCGCTCGATGGTCCACCCCTTAACCGCGGACGCCAGGTTGAAATTCCCCAATACATAGACAGGCTCCACCTCGTCATAGATGCTCATCCTGTCTGTCGACAACGTAAGACTATTCTCTCCCGATCGTACATAGCTCCCGATCGTCAACACCCCAAAGCTCTTGTCCAGCCACCACTTCCCCGGCTCCGGCTTCACTACCTTCCCATTGATGGTAATAGTATAGTTCCCCGCCCTTTCCACCACGGCTTCCAACCCCTGCACGCTCCCATCTATTTTAAAATGATACGTCACGCTAAAACCCCGTCCCACAGAGAAAGTATCCCTGTCCACGATATTCCGCCTGAACTGCACCGACGTATTCCAGGGATTGCCATCCCTGAAACCAAAATGCCTGAACACCGTATCCGCGGCATAATAGACATGCTTGTCCTTTAATAAGGTATCCCCGATATGTACGTCGCAGAAGTCGATCATCAACGTATTGACGCGCGGCCGCACGACAGTCGTTTTCCCCGTAGCGATCGCCGTCTCTTTCCCCTCCGTCTTTGCCATAGGGTAATTCCCCCCCTCATCCCCCACAAAGAACAGCATGCTTCCCGCCGGCGGTATCTTACACGTAAATGCTCCCTGCTGGGAAGGAATCTCCTCTATCTTCCCCGTAAATGTATTCAATAGCAGCGCTCTTTTCCCTTTCATGCTCACCCGGACATCCGCCGCGGCCTCCATATCCGAATTGGCCAGGAACAATAGCTGCCCATCCTTCAATTGTCTCCGCTGGTGATAGAGGTCGCCCCCAGTCACTGTAAAAGAAATATCCTCCGCTTTCAGCTGTTCTTCCGGCCTCTCTCCTCCCATGACCACACCGCTCAAGCCCCCATCCTTGACGGACGCCCCATCCACATATTGCAGCTTACCCCATTGCACGATCTTTCCTCCCTGACCCGCAAACTCCTTCAACAGCTCCAGCGTACGCTTGTCCACATTCTCCATCTCCGCCGGGATCACCACCACCCCATACCCCCGCTTGCCCACGACAAACTTCCCTCCGGCGACGCTCCCGAAGTTCCGGATGATATACTCCGAACCCAGATCATACTCCACCTGCGCCTTCTGCAGCCTCGTAACGAACGCCTGAAAATTATTCCCGATCTCGCCAAATCTTGGATTGGACTTGTCATGGTTATAATACATCCACGCCGTAGTGGTAGGCTCCAGCACCAGGATATTATTTCTCTCCTCCCCCCTCGTCAACGCAAAGGTCAATCGGGTGAAATGGACATTCAACGATCCATAATAAGGCCACCACGGCGTATGATAGGAAAAGCTTTGCGGATAATCGTACTTACGCGCCCCGTTGATCGTCATATGCGCCAGATGCTGGTTCAACGTATTCACACCCAGCACGAACTCCCAATCCCCCAGGCGCTTCATGTCTTTGAAGGTCAGGTCCCATCCGCCGCCGCCATAGGTTTCGCTGAGGTTGCGTCGCTTGCCCATTTGATTGCTGACGCTCGCCAGCTCCTTCACGCTCCGTATATTCCCGAACTGCGCCCCCGGGCTTTTTTCATTGAACTGATTGAACAGCATGTCGATCCCCGGACGTTGAGGGTATACATACATGGCCATATTGTCCGGACCGGTATTAGGATTCGGCCATTCATGCTCCCAATAATGCCCCGTCCATTCCAGGTTCTTTCCTGCGGCATAGGCGGCAAAAGGCTTTGACCATCTGTCCACGAACAGGTCCAGCAACGTTTGAAAATAATCGTGCCGCACCTTCTTCCAATCGCCCGTCTCCTCATACAACAACGGCAGATTAGGCAAAAGATCATATCCCCATTTCTGTTGGAAGGTGGCAAAAAGATCAGGCGTCCACCGCACATTGCCGCTGCCCTGTGTTTCTATATTCGCCTCGTCGCTAAAGATGCCCCGCACCGTCTTGCCGAATTCCGACCCGATGCTTTGCTCATACCCCTTCATCGTGACGTCGATAAATTTCTCCGTCACCCCCTTTACCATAAGGTCCACATAGGAGAATCCGCCAAACCAGGGACTCCGGTAATAATATTCTTTGCTGAATAAATAATAGCTGTCTCCCTGTTTCACCACATAGGCATATTTCCCGGGGTCGTCGGGCGGCTTGTTCGACTTCGTCAAATGCAGCATCTCCCCCTGATTGTACGATTCCGGCATCTCGTCCGGCACATGCCCGCCCGCAAAGCCCGACGGATAGGAATTCTCGTCATAGATCCACACATCCAGCCCCAATTCCTTCGCCTTGCGCACCGTATACGCATAGTCGTCGAACCACTCCTTCGAAAGATACTCCGTGATCAGCCCCGGACGGGGATGCACAAATACGCCCCCGAAAGCATTCTTCGAAAAGCCGGTCAGCATCGTGTCGATGTCCGCCTTTGTCACCTTCGTATTCCATACCCATAGAGGGGCGCTGCCAAAATGATTGCCGGGGGTGGCGAAATGTTCACTTACATACCTAAGATCGTCTTCCTGTGCCCTCGCCGTTCCCGCCGCCAGCACTCCCACTATCATCAACACCGCCGCCCAGACCACACATACCCGCGTCACTACATGCTGCCGCAGCTGCCGGATAGCCGCCACCATATGGTTCTCCACCGTATTCTTCGAGATCCGCAGCTTGTCGGCTATCTGTTGATAGGAATTCCCTTCCTCGCGGCTCAGCGTAAAGATCAGCTGCTTCCTGGGCGGAAGTTGTTTTATCCCATTGCGATAGATCACCTCCAGCTCTTTATACAATACGCCGCCATCCGCGATACAGGCGGACACCGGTTCATGACAGGCCCCATCCAGCGCCACCACTCGTTCATGACGCCCGCGTAAATGGTCCGTGATACGATTGCGTACGCTGCGATATAGATAGGAAGAGAAAGAAAGCTCTTCATTCAACAGATGCCGCTTCTGCCAGATATTGAAAAGCACGTCCATTACGATCTCCTCCGCGGAAGACCGGTCCCGTACAAATTTCAAGGCGTAGTAATACAATGGATGGAAATATTGGTGGAACAGCGCTGCAAAAGCTTTTTCATCGCCACCACGACAGGATGCTACCAACTGACAGTCAATAGTCTTTTTTTGAGCCTTTGTCATAGTTTCATTTTCATATCTTAGCAATACGTTATCAAATGTATCCCTATCCTCCTTAAAAAGAATAAAGGATTTGATATTTGACCTGTAGTTTTTGACATGCCGGATTATTATAAATATCTGCCCGTCAGCGCCGAGGACGAAAGTTGGGGCCTCAACGTGCTCAATGCCGGATCTACCCATGTCCGGCCCGGCACCGCCTATCCCAGCACCGGACACCCCGCCCACCACAACTTCAAATGGTCCAAAGGCCGGGTCCTGCAGGAACATCAGGTCATTTATATCACAAAGGGAGAAGGCATTTTCGAGTCTGCCCGGGGCGGCAGACGGGAAGTCCGGGAAGGCACCATTATCCTGCTCTTCCCCGGCGAACGCCACCGCTACAAGCCCCACCGCGATACAGGCTGGGACGAATACTGGGTAGGCTTCACAGGCCCCGTCACGGAGCGGATCTATAGAAAGAATTTTTTTCAACCCGAGAACCCCACCATCGCCGTCGGATACCATGAAGATATCCTTCACCTCTTCCTGGAGATCATCGACACCACCAAAAAGGAGGCCACCGGCTACCAGCCCCTCGTGGCGGGCGCCGTACTGCATATTCTGGGACGCATCTACCACCTGTCCCGGCAGGAGATCTTCGAAGGACAGGGCATCGCCCCCATCATCGACAAGGCACGCCTCATATTCCGCAGCAACCTCGAAGGCCATATCTCCCCCGAGGACGTAGCCCAGCAGCTCAAGATCAGCTACTCCCGCTTCCGCAAGATCTTCAAGGAATACACCGGCCTCGCACCGGGCCAGTTCCAGATACAGCTCAAGATCCACCGGGCCAAGGAACTGCTCGCCGACCCCTCCCGGCTGATAAAGGAGATAGCCTATGACCTCAACTTCGAGTCCAGCTTTTATTTTTCCCGGCTGTTCAAGGAGAAGACAGGAATGACACCCCAGCAATTCAGGGACAGTACTGCCAACCAGCCCGCCGAACGGTCACCCAAAGCATAGTTCGCTGTTTAATGCGACGAGACGAAGACCCGGGCGCCTTCATGGGAGTATTTAGCCCATTCCATCAGCAGGGCGCTATCTATAGGCTCGTAAATACCTTTTTTGCTGGCATCATCCGGCAGCTGCTTTACAGGCTCCAGCACAAAATAATACGGCTCCATATAATCCGACCGCCTGTCATGCGTAAATCCGTTTACGATGACATATTTGAACCCTTTGCGCTTTAGTTCTTCCAGCACCGCCAGTGTCAGTTCATTATTCATAGTAGCTCCTTGCTTCGTTTTAAGGATGCATCGAGATCATCCGTTACATTGGCTTTTCCGATGGCAAACAATAACCGTGTGTCCTTCAGCTCCTTCATTACCTGCGGACTGCGCACCTCCGAAAGGATCAGCTTCGTCCCGCGCCGTTTACACTCCTTATAGACCTCCTGAATGGCCTTTATACCCGTAGCATCGACGATAGGCACATGACGCATCCGGATGATAAGGACCCTGGGAGTCCTTTCGATATATTTTATGGCATCCTTGAATTTATACACCGCCCCAAAGAATAACGGCCCTGTTATCTCAAATACTTCTATATCCGCCGGTAATACAAAACGCTCCGCCCCCGCCGGATCTATACCCTCGCTCCTATCCTCCATCTGCTCCCTCAACACGCTCACATCGCTCATTTGGATCATCTTACGCATGAACAGGAACACAGCCAGCACCATCCCGATCTCGATGGCCAGCGTGAGATCCACCAGCACCGTAAGAAAGAAAGTCGTCAACAATACTATCACATCGCTTCGTGGTCCTTTCAGTATAGTCAGAAAATTCTCCCATTCGCTCATATTATACGCCACCACCACCAGGATGCCTGCCAGGGTCGCCATAGGGATCAGCGCCGCCCATCGCCCGACACATAATAGGATCAATAATAAGGTCAACGCATGCACTATCCCCGCGATAGGAGTACGTCCTCCATTCTTTACATTCGTGGCCGTACGCGCAATGGCGCCCGTAGCCGGTATGCCGCCGAACACAGACGAAAAGATATTGGCAGCCCCCTGGGCCACCAGCTCCATATTCGATCGATGATTACCCCCGATCATCCCATCCGCTACCACCGCCGACAACAGGGATTCGATCCCTCCCAGCAAGGCAATGGCAAAGGCCGGCCTGATCAGCCCCTTTATCGTGTCTATATCCAGACGTGGTATGGCCGGTGCTGGAAGAGAGGAAGGGATGCTCCCAAACCTGCTTCCAATGGTCTCCACAGGCAAATGGAAAAATAAAGTAGCCAGGGTCGTCACCAGGATGGCGATCAGCGATCCCGGTATCTTACGCGTCACCCTGGGCCAGAAAATAATAATGACGATAGTAAGGATAGCCAGCAGCGCCGCATAGCCGTTCACAGAATCGATATGCCCCGCATAACTTTTCCATTTGTAAAGGAAATCAGCCGGCACGGCGCCCATTGTAAGCCCCATAAGGTCTTTTATCTGGGACGAAAAGATGATCAGCGCTATGCCGCTGGTGAATCCTACGATAAGAGGGTACGGAATAAATTTTATGACAGAACCCATCTTCGCCACGCCAAGCAGGATGAGCAGCACGCCCGCTATACAGGTGGCAATCGTGAGCCCCTCCACTCCATATTGTTGTACGATTCCATATACGATGACGATAAAAGCCCCCGTCGGTCCTCCGATCTGTACCCTGCTGCCTCCAAGGGCGGAAATGATAAAACCCGCAATGATGGCCGTAAACAACCCTTTCTCCGGCGAGACCCCCGAGGCAATCGCAAATGCTATCGCCAGCGGCAATGCGACAATACCCACGATCACTCCCGCCATCACATCTTTTCCGAACTGTTGCCGGTCATAACGCTTCAACGTCTCCAGGAGCTTGGGTCTTAACATATCGATCGATATCACTTTTTGATCCAAAATTTCAACTGATTATCCATTTGCGCTTCCACCAAATGATACCCTGGCGGTATCTCTTCTTCCAGGCTATGAAAAGTGACGATCCGTGTGCCGAATGGCATTTCCTTTAGATTACTATACAATTGCCTGTTGTAATAATTATATAATTCCACCGAATAATCTATACTTTCATCGATCTTTTCAGTATCGATCAGGTTCTCATAAAAGGAATTGTAAAAGTAAAAATGGTCGAATAACTTAAAATCCAGTTGGGTAAAATTGCCGTGTATGAATCGGATATTGGACAGCCCCAGCGTCTTACGCGCCGTTTCAGCATGCATCACCAGGTCATTGCGTTGCTCGATGCCGAAAAAGAATGACGACGGCGATTCATGTGCAGCCGCCAGACAGAACTTGCCCACTCCGCTGCCGATATCCAATACCCTGACATTCTCCGCTGGCGTCAGATATTGAACTACCCGGCGGGTCACATGCAAGGGAGTCCAGTGTCTCACCGCAAGCTGTCGTATCGGAGGAGGGTATAAATTATGAAATTGAACATCTGTCTCGAACCAGCCATTTTTATCTTGCGGAGCAGCTACACTTGACATATTTGCAAAGGTATTGGATATAACAAGCCATCGTCGTAACATAGGCCACCGTAAAAAGTGATGTTTATCACTTAAAAAAGCTAATTTTAAACTCATTATGAGCATAAGAGGCCTATTCCCCATAGACAAGTGGGACTTTAAAAGTCAGTCCATCCTGGCTGATCTGCCAAAAGAAGATTGGCTGTCCCTTACTATGCACATGAGCACACAGGTATATGACAAGGGAGAGATGATCTTCCGGGAGGGCGCCTATCCCTCTGGTATTTTCTATATTATGTCCGGTATGGCCAAAAAATACAAGCTGGACAAAGAAGGTAGGGAGCAGATCATTTATGTAGCCAATACCGGGGAGCTGATAGGTTACCACGCCATCCTGGAAGAAGACAGATATCCCGATTCCGCCGCCGCACTGGAGGAGAGCAAGATAGGATTTATCCCAAAAGAGGACTTTTTGGAAGCGCTCCGGCATTCGACCATCTTGAACAGGCGACTGCTAAAAACGCTCAGCCATGAGTTTGCCGTGCTGGTCAACAGCATTGCATTGTTTGCCGGACGCCCCTTACGTGAACGGCTGGCCATCCACCTGATCGTATTGAGAGAAAAATACAAAGTGGAATTTCAGCCTGGTATGTCAGTCGAAATAAATATGTCGAGAGAAGACCTGGCCAGCCTGGTAGGCGCCACGAGGGAGAATGTGCTACGGATCCTCGCTGATTGGAAGGAGGAAGAGATCATCACCACCAGAGGTAGAAAGATCATAATAAAAGATATCCCCAAACTATTGAAGATAGCCAATTATTGACACCTTCACCCGACAGGCTCGGGTCGACGGCCGCCGGCGTCAACACCTGGTCAAGGATCAGAAATATACAATAAATCCTTAACACACCCGCACCGTCTCCATTCCCAACAGATCCCCCAGCTTCCCGATCTTCCCCGCAATATGTCCCGTCCCCACCGCACAGTGATGGGCCGGTCCCTGCGCATTCCAGTTCTCCACGAACTTCCGCGCCCCTATGGAGAACTTATAACGACTATTGGTATTCCCGATCTCCAGTATAGGACCCGGCACCGACTCCCCTTCCGCCACCAGCAGGATCAGCCTCCCATCCCGCTTCTGCACCACAGACAACAAGGTCACGGGTCCGTTCTTCACCGACATCTCCACCGACAGCCCATGCCCCACCTTGCCATGATTCACAGCCAGCGGCTTCACCTTCGTACGCCCTTCGGCAATGGCAATATGCCCCGGTCCGTCATGCCCCATCAACACCACATCCTCCTTATGATCCATCGCATAATATTCCGTAAAGGAACCTCCCGCACCCAGACTGTCCATGATCTTCATCGCCTGCGCATTCTTGATCTCATACTCCCCTGCCACCGGTATCCCCTTCGCCGTCAACAGCGAATTCCCCAGTATGATGGAAGTGATCGTATCCTCATTCTCCGACCCCGGCGTACCTTTGTAATAATACGCCATGGAGCCCAGCCGGTACTTCTCCACCAGCTTGTCCAATGCCACCGATGTCGAGGCGCTCCGCCGAAGCTCCGCCTCCGAACAGTCCGGCTGTATATCGAATTGCTGCCGGAACTCGGACAGCTTCTCGCGTATATCCTCTTCCGTTACCTCCTTCCGCAGCGCCGACAGCTCATCGATCTCGATGAGCTCCATATGCCCGCCAAAATGAGCGCATTGCTGTGTCAGGTCCGAATAGATATCCAGCATACCGCTGTAATAATGCCCCATGCACCCCATACGGTTGTGGAACATGACGTCCGCCGTCCGAGCCGCCTCTACCCATTCCCTCACCTCCCGCCAGCAGCTCTCCTCATGCAGCATCCCCGTCACCTGGAAGAATCGCACCCCCGTACGGGCAAACACATTGGCAATTTCCGGCACCGGACAGGCTGAACAATACGCCAGCCATTCCCCCGTCATCTTCGTCCGGTCGCCCAGCTTGTTGAAGGCAGCATAGTCGATGGACGCCTCCGGCGACAAATTCAATATGACCACCGGTACCTTGGCGCGCTGCACCACCGGCAGCACCGTAGCCGACAAGGCGTAGGTAGTGACATAAAGGAAGATGATATCCACATCTTCCTTCCGGAATAAATGCCCCGCTTCGAAAGCGCTCGCAGGCTCGTCGATCAGCCCCGCATTGACCACATGGGGATGTATAGCCGTCAGCCGGTCATACACCTCGCTCAAATAGCCTTCCAGTCTTGCTTTCAATCCCTTGAACTGCGGCCAATAGGTATCCAGTCCTATTCCAAAAAGGCCTATTTTCATTTCGTGCTTATACATGTCCGGTCATTCTGTTGTGTTGGTAAGTACGGTTCGGGTAGGAACACTACGCCTGCCCCCGCGCGTTATGACGATCTTCCCCGGACCGACGGTTAGCCGGTAACCCTCTTCCGGCAGTCCTTCCGTACCCGTCGCAGCCCCCTGATCCGCCTTGACAAAAGCAGTGGCGCCCGGCACAAACTTACCGGTAGCAGGCTTGATGACGACAGGCGCCGGAATGATCCCCATATTAGGGTCTGATCCTTGTCCATAGGTCAGAAAAGGTAATAGAGAAACACCCCATAATACGATTTGCTTCATACTAGCTAATACGCGCCGGATAGCTCCCACCACCAGTAGCAACAAAAAAATCTTTGTATCTTGCCCCATAACCTCTACCTATGCCCCTGATCTCGATCAGTCGATTGTACCATTTTGTAGAGCATAATTTTAAAATGCTCTTCTGGCCTGTATTCGCCGCTACTTTTATCGTCGCCTTTCTCCAGCTGAAAGATCAGACCTATCTGAGGAATGACCTCGCCCCAAAAGGCATCATTTCTCTCGAACTGGGTTCCACCCGCTCCATCGACAGCGCCATCGTCCGGTCCTGGGAACGGGATACGCTGGATCGCTCCGCCATCGATCCATGCAGCGCCGCCTCTCCCACTATCAACAGGCTCCATAAGGCCCGCACCGATGTCCGGATAGACTTCCTCTTCATATTGCTTTATACGGCCCTGGGGATTATTATTGTTGCCGCCCTTCAAAGCCGTATCGGCCATGCCGATAGATGGTTCAGTCATATCCTGCTGGCGCTGCCCCTCCTGGCAGGTGTCTGCGATGTAATAGAGGATATAGGCATGCTGCGGTTCATCCGGGATGGTCTCGATAACACGTCCCGGGCGGGAGAATTCACGGCCCGCCTCACCCACACCATGGCCATGGCCAAATTCATCATCCTGGCCTTCCTCCTCGTCGTCTATCTTCCTTATACCCTCATCATAAAGGACAAGGGACTCCAAAAGCTGTCCGGCTACATTCGTAATAAAAGCATCCAGCTCTTCCGCTATAGGGTCATTATCATCGGCGTAGTGGCTTTTTCTCTCCCCATCTGGGTAATGGACCAGGGACAGGACCTGCTCGTCAACAGTAATTCCAGCGACGCGGGCGTGGTCCTCTTCGTAGGCATCGTATGCATGGCCGCCCTGCTCAACTGGTGGCTGGCCAAGCTATTTTTCGAACAGGAATATAAAGGCCCCGTATGCCCCATGGTAGAGCCTGTGATCACCGACCCCGCCCGTGAAGCCTCGGAGAAAAAAGTATCCCGCTATCTTGGCGTGGCCACCATCATCATCCCCGCCACCGCCATCTTGAACGCCCTCCAAACGCTCCGTATCCACTATCCGCTGGACATCTTTCCGCCCATCATATGGCTCGTCGCCCTGCTCTCTCTATTCTTCGTCCTGATAAAATATGACCTCGCATGCAAGGCCTGGTCCTGGTCAAAACATCGCTGGAGCGAGACAGCCGCCAACGTCATTGCCGTCGTTTCCTGGATCTTTTTGGCATTTGTCCTGCCGGCGCTGATCCGTCTTTTTCTCCTTAAAGATGGCAGCTATACACCCGGCTCGCTCGTATGGCTTTTCTTCCACCTCATGCTCCTGGCATGCGCCTTCTGGATCTTCGTCAGCACCCGGGGCAATATATTCACAGGACAGGGACTGATAGGCCGTCACATCGGTTGGCCCATCATCCTCGGCAGCCTGCTGCTGGCCCTTCTTTTCGTGCTCTTCAATGTCTTCCCTTATTCCGTGCTGAAGTTCGATTGCAACTATCTCGCCCTCCCCGTCCTGCTGGCCGGTACCATTTTTTATATCATCCTCTTCACTTTATTGATACGCCTCAGCCTCTGGCTAAAGATCAATCTGATATTTTTCACATTGACCATCGGTCTCATCCTGGCAGCCAACGTACCCAACGACTTTCACGCCGTACGCATCGTAGACCGGACATCCCCCACGCGCGTAGCGAATGTTATCCCCCTCGATAATTACTTCAAAGGCTGGCTCCTTCAACGCAAGGACGAGATCATGAATGGACCCGACAACTATCCCATCTTCCTCGTCAACTCCTATGGCGGTGGCATCAAGGCGGCATCCTTTACCAATATGGTGTTCTCCTGGCTCGACAGCACCCTCATACGCACCTCTCGAAACCATAAAGGGTTTGAACATTTCGTCTTCTCCGTCAGCGGCGCCTCCGGAGGGACTATTGGCGCTACCATACAATGCGCCTATCGATACAGACACATCGACAGCAGCGCCGATGCCTATAGCCTGCAACATTTCCGGGATTTCTATGGACACGATTTCCTCACCCCCGTGCTGGGCAGCATGATCGGACGCGACGTCTGGGCTTCCGCGGCCGGCTACCCCGTGTGGCAGGATAGAGCCGCCATACAAGAAAGAATATGGGCAGACGTGGGCCGCACCAGCCTCGATATACAGCTCGACAACACCTTCGATTATCTATGGGATACCGCCGCCTCCAACCACGCGCGCTATGAAGTGCCGCTGCTCTTCTCCAATACCCTGAACGTAGACGATGGACTAAAAGGCATCATGGCCCCCGTAGCGCTTGCGAGGAACGATTTCCCCGGTACCATTTTTATAAGGGATAGAGTGGCCCCCCATACATACCTCCCGCTGATCACAGGCGCCTTCCTAAGCGCCCGCTTCCCCTTTATCAGCCCCAGCGGCAAAATGGGAGCAGGTTATCATTTTATGGATGGTGGTGGGAAAGATAACTCCGGCGCATCCACCTCCGAAGACATCTTTATCAGCCTGGCCCGTCAGGGATGCCATCGGACGGATGACAGCGTATTTATGCGATTGATGAAAAAAGTACATTTTTATTTCCTCTCCATTACCAACAACCCCTACTACAATCCCGACACCCGGCAATTGGTCTCCAATAGATTTGAACCCATCAGCCCGATCATTGGCCTCATCAACAGCGGCATCAATGGCAACGCCATGTCCGCGGACAACACCCTTCAATACCGGTATATCTCTGACTCCACGCAATTCCCCGGCATCCGCTCCGACTACTCCTCCGTCTGGATCACCGCCACCTGCGTAGAAGACGCCGGCGGCTCGTCCTATTCCCCCGTCCTCCCCCTCGGCTGGCAGATCTCCGCCCCCTCGCTGGAAAGGATGTCTCACAGCTTCGACCAGGACATGATAAACTCTTATAATCAGGAAGGCATCCGAAAGATCTTAAAGGTTACCAGTGGCTTCTGACCCTCAAAACTCCCCCACCACCCGCACAGGCCCCAGCAAGCCCGACGACAGCAACGGCGAATCCTTTGAATAATGCTTATACGTAGTAAATGTATATCTCCCGCTCGTCCGGGGCTTCCCGGCCAGCAGCCACTCCGGCCACTTCCCGTCCTTGATCCCATCATCCGGCAACCGCTCATCTCCGATGAGCCGGTTCGGCCACCTGTTCACTACGGCAATATCCAGCTCATTGGCTCCTTTCCGCAGATAGTCCGTAACATCCACCCTCCACGGCGCCGTCCACACCACACCCAGGTCCTCTCCATTAAGCCTCACTCTCGCCATATCCTTCACTACGCCCAGGTCCAGGTACAGCCTGCCGCCCGATCCCGAAGCCGGCGCATCGAACGTCTTCCGGTAATGAGCGATCCCCGAATAATACCGTATCCCATCCACCCCGCTCTTCGTCCAGTCATACAACGAGTCGAAGGATACGCTGGCAGGACCTCCCCACACCGTATCGAAGGACACCGCCCACGCCCCCTCCAGGGTCTTGATGACACGCCCCTCCGGAAAGTTCCTGCCTGTCACCGCCTCTCTATTCCCTCTGAACACGACAAAAAAACTTTCATACGGCTGCAGCACCATCGGCGCCACGGTCATCCCCTCTTTAATAATATATTCCGGCAACACCCTCCGCCGCCCCGTCACAGCATCCCACAGCTCCGGCGCCCCGTTCCCTACCCGAAAGCTCGCCTCGGTACGCACCACGCTATCCCGCTTATTGGACACGAAGTATACATCCCACCCATCGCCCGTACGATGCGTATAACGCAAAGGCCCCGCCGACGAAAAGTCCTCCCGAACCCCCATCGAATGCAGCACCTCCGCCGTCACCTTGTACGGCACGTACAAATTATCACTCTCCACGACATCTCCGCCCCATATGATCCGCCCCTTTCCAAAACCCCGCACCAGCCGCTTCCCTGGCGCCATCACGCCACCCCAGCATTCCCGCACCAAGCTCCTCACCTGTTCATCACAGCCAGGATAGCCCATCAGACTGGGACTCCGCTGAGGCGACGCCCCGATCACCGTAGCCCCCTCCCTGACCAGGGACACGATCTTTTTCAACAGCGCCGGCGTCATCGTGGGCGTATTCGGCAATACCAACACCCTGTATGCAGCGCCGCCAGGGAACACGATCTTACCATCCCGTACAACAGCCTTGTATAGCTCACTCGGCGCACAGCCATCGAAATTGAAACCCTTCCTATCCGGCATCACCGCATCATCCTGCGTCATCGCAGACACAGGCGCGCGAAAGACATGCGGCGCCCCTTCGGGCGTCAGGTACAGGATATCCGCCACCGTACGCCCCTGCTGTAACAGATATTGACACCGCGTGATATAGCTATGATAGCCATCCACCATCGACCACCATGTCTGGCTCCGGTTCCAATGCACCCCATAAGGGCCCATCGTCATCCCCGGCTTCAACGATGAGTCCAGCGCCTGATGCTGGAAAGTATGATACACCAGCCGGTTGATCCCCGTTGCAAAGGCCCAGTCGCCCTGGTTCTTCATGGAGCCCGGATATTGCTTCCATCCCTCTTCATCTCCCGCCGTAAAGGACTCCGCGGGCACCAGCGATATCCCATTCACATGCGCAATGGAGGTAGCCTCGATACAGCTGAAGGACGAGTTGTACCCATACCCCTTGCTCCAAAACTCACACATAGGTATATCCGCTACCGCACCCAGCTCCAGGTCGGCATTCGGATTCATATCATACGGCTCGATAGACAATGTCATCCCATGACGATGACTGTATTTCTTTACCTGACCCGCATGATACTCCAGCATCAGCTCCTGTGCGGTCTGACGAAGGTCCCAGAGAAACCGTTCGCTGATCTCCAGGCTGCCCACGATATTCCCTAAGTAAACAGGATAAAAAGGCTGAGGATCATACCCCCTCCGCCTGATAAATTCTTCCCGGAAATGAGGGGTCCAGTTTTGAGACCCCATCTCCCAGCTGTCAATATGCAGTCGCTTGAACCCGCCCTCCAGCTTTGGGTCCGGGTCTCCCGTCTTCGCCAGCAGCTTTCCCACATAGTCCTGCAGATGGTCATTCAATGCCGTCGTATCCATCTTGTCGCACTCGAAACCCAATCCCGGCACAGGCGCGGGCCGCGTCACCGCTCCGTTGTTACGGGCGCCCAGCCGCACGATGGTCCAGTTGCCCGCAGGAGGATCCCAGTTCAATGTCCCGTCCGGAGACAGCTTATCCGTCAGATCGAGCACTTTCTCCTTGGGAATAACAATAGCGGAAGATAAAGAAGAGTCGGAAGGTGAAGGGAGATAAGGCTTCACGCCATCGACAGAAGTATAAGGCTCCCGGTAATACAGCGCCTTCTCATCGATGCCCTTTATTTTATAGCTGCTGTCCCGCGTCGGCCAGGCCAGCACAGCCACATCCTTATAAAAATCATCCCACTCCTTTTTCAGGGCGGGCGTCAGCACCCACATCCCAAAATACGGCTTCCTGGGTGCAGGCACAGGCAACACTATCTTGCTCTTGCTCCCTCCGGCGACATGCACCGTACTCCCCACAAGATGCTGCATCGACTCCTCCGGCTTCACCCACGGCCCTCCGCTGCCTGTCCACCCCGGACCGGTTCCCAGGACCAGTTCGATCCCAAGACGTTCACACTCCCGCACCGCATACCGGAACATCTCGACCCACTCATCGCTAAGAAAATCCACCGGTCCCCTCGGCACCCCCACATTGACTTCCAGAAACAATACGTTGCCGATACCCGCCCGCTTCATGGACTCCAGGTCCGCCGTCATCGCGGCCTTGTTCCGGTTGCCATCCATGAAATACCAATACACCCCCGGACGGGCCAAGGCAGGAGGGTGAGAAAAGTTATGCTCGTCTGGCTGGGCAAACAATCTAAAGGACCCCAAAAAAAGGATCACTACTGCTAAAAAGATTTTCATCACAGGAAATTAATACTAAACATCCATCCCCGCATCCTGTGGCATCCTGCGCATCTTCTATTTCACCTCCAGCAGCTCCACGTCGAATATCAACGTGCTGTTGGGACCTATCTGCGCGCTCACCTGCCTGTCGCCATACCCCAGATGCGGCGGTATAAAAAAGCGCCATTTGCTGCCAGTAGGCATCAGCTGCAGCCCTTCCGTCCAGCCCTTGATCACCGCATTCAACGGGAAAGTAGCCGGCTGTCCGCGCTTGACGCTGCTGTCGAACACCGTACCGTCTATCAACGTCCCATGATAATGACAGGTCACCTTATTGGAAGCCAACGGCTTTACCCCCGTGCCCTCCTGGAGGATCTCGTATTGCAATCCGCTTGGCAGGGCCACGACGCCAGGCTTGTTCTTGTTGGATGCCAGGAATTCCTCACCCGCCTTCAGATTGGCAGCGGCCTTCTCATTCTTCATATTGAATAGCTTGTCTGCGATACCCATAGTCTGTATTTTTCGCTAATTTACTAACTTTACAGCATGGAAGACCTCGTCATCACCGTGAACAATATAGAAGAGTGGCAAACCCTCAACGACACCAATAGCCTGGGTCGTGTATTCCGAAAAGCGCAAAGCGTGCTCGTCGGAGGAGGGAAAGTAGTGCTGGAAAGAGTACAGCCATCCGGAGAGCACGATAAATTCGAAGAATTCACCAGCCTGGATGACCTCGAGGCCTATAAAAAGAATGTATACAAATACGTGAAAGAAGATTAGTCTCCCCCCGCCGAAGGATGACCCCCTACGGCAGTCTCGCCACCAGCGTCTCCGGCGACAGCTTCAACACCCAATAGATGATCTTCCATTTGAACCCCGGCACGATGGTGAACCGTCCTCCCGCCCCCACCACCGCCCGCGCGATAAACTCCGGCTCCAGCATCAGCGACTCGGGCAAGTTCAATCCCGCCGTCATCTTGCTCCGGATATATCCCGCCACGATCACGTTCACCCTGATGCGCCGCGCGAAAAGATACTGCCGCAATCCCGCTAGGTACTGCGTAAAGGCCGATTTGGTGCTTCCATAGATAAAATTGCTCTTCCGACCCCGCACACCCGACAGGGACGACAGCCCAATGATCCTTTCCAGCCTCGTATTGCTTGCATCCGTCACAATGATATTCAGAATGGACACCGCCCCCGCATAATGTACCTGCATCATCCGGAAAGCCCCCGCCCAATCCTTCATCGCGGCTTCGTTGTGCTTCAAATATCCCGCCGCATATACCACGATATGCGGCTTCTCCGGCAGCGCCTCATAAAACAGCCTATGCTCTTCAAATGCCACCGCATCGAAATACAGGATCGTTACCCGCTCGGGATGAGAGACCTCCAGCGTCACAAAATCCCTCAGCTCATCCACGCTCCGTGAAGCCGCAATGACCCGATGCCCCTGCTGGATATACTGCCGGATGGCCTGCCTGGCCACATCCGAATTGGCCCCAAGAATTAATATCGCTTTGCCTGCATCCATATGCGGGAAAGATACTCAAATTAGTTAGCACTAACTATTTCCTGATAACGGCGCCTTCGGCAATTTTATACTGCTTTACAATAAAACTCCCGACAATGAACAAGCTGCTCCACCCCCTGATCTTACTAACCCTCACCGTCGTTATCCTCACCGGATGTAAGAAAAGCTCCGGCGGAGACAGCGATGCCCCCGTATCGGATTATTATATCACTGCCACCGTCAACGGCAAAGGATGGTCCGCCAATGTTGTTTCCCCTACATTGCATGGCGCCTGCGTAGGCATAATCAGCTCCTCCGGCGGTGTCTCTTTAGCGGTTCTTGCAGGTGTACGGGCGCAAGGAAAGGATAGTACCGCCCTGGCGCTGGTATTCCCTGCCAATATCACCTTGAACAAACAGACGAATTTTGCAGCGAACCTGTATACGGCGGGAGTCTATGTCGACGGTACTACAGGTTACAACTCCGATCCGGCCAACAAAGGGTCGGGTTCGCTCACCATCACCTCATTCGACCAGACGGCAAAGGTCATCGAAGGTACTTTCTCCGGCGCCTTTGGTTTGGTCAGCGGAGGATCCACTACCGTACAGGTCACCAATGGTAAGTTCAAATGTATCTATACTACCCAGGCCAATGCTAATCCATTTCCTCCTAACGTGAAGTTTTAATATCCCGCATCTTTTTGTAAAAGGCCTGCAGCACATAGTAGGCCTTTTTCTTCCGCCCCTGGTGATCGATCAGCCCCTTATTATTCCAGCCTTCCTGGTATACGGGATTATTACGCTTGGGGCTTCGGAAGTCCGTCAGGATCCAGGGCGACAGACCGACAAAATTATCAGGCATGCGCCCCAGCATCTTCACCTGCTCACGATAATACCATTCCTGGTATTCCTCGCTCCACCGCGTCAGCGAGTCCGCATGATAGCCTCCCAGCGCCTCCGCCCCCGTTTCGCTGATGAACAAAGGCTTGTCGTAGATGGTCCCCCAGTTGGCCGTGGCACAGGCGGAAGGCAATCCTCCATACCACCCTAAATACTCGTTGAATGCCACCAGGTCCACATATTGCCCCAACGGATCATCCACCAAATGCCGGTCCTTGCCGGAGCCATAATTTACTTCCAGGGCAGCCGTGATCATACGCGAAGGGTCCAGGCTCCTTGCCTGCTCGATCAGTCTGCGCATAAAATCAGTCCGCACCGGGTTCACGGGCGTTTCGTTCCCAACGGACCAGGTAATGATGCTGCATCGGTCCCTATCCCGGTCGATCATTTCCGTTAGTTGTGTCTTCGCCTTTTCAAAAACCTCGCTATTCCCAAAGTCAATCGTCCAGTAGACGGGTATCTCCGACCATACCAGCACACCCAGCGAATCCGCCGCCCTCGTCATCGTCTCGTCATGCGGATAATGCGCCAGCCGCACGAAGTTGCAACCCAGCTCCCTGGCCCAGCCTAACAGCTGTAATGCATCCTGCTTCGAATACGCCCGCCGGATCTGCTGAGGTATCTCTTCATGGATACAGATGCCCCGCATAAATAGAGGCTTGCCATTCAACAGCACCTGCTTCCCATAGGCCTCGATGGTGCGGAATCCGATCAGATCCTCTACCCTGTCCCCATCACAGGTGATGATCACCTTATAAAGCCTGGGCGATTCCGGAGACCATAGCTTCACCGCCGGCAAGGTCAGCTGCAACGACACCTCGCCACCCGACACCGGATATTTTCTTTTAACCCCCAGCTCAGGTATCTCCACCGTCGCATCCTCATGGTCCATACCATCCAACTTGATCCATCCCTCTGCTTCCGCATTGCTCGTCGACGGCGCCTGCCCCGGTTGCGGCTTCTTCAGCTGCAGATAATAGTCCCGGATAAAAGTTCTTGGCAGCAGCACCAGCCTCACATCCCGCGTGATACCGCCATAATTCCACCAGTCCGTATTCACCGTAGGCACCTCATCCACACCACGCTTATTGTTTACACGCACCACGAGATAATTCCCCTTGTCCTTTAATAAACTATCCGGTATTTCGAAATTGAAGGGGGTGAATCCTCCTTGATGCATGCCCAGCTTCCTCCCATTCAGATATACGTCCGCCCGGTAATTGACCGCCCCGAAATACAGGAACACACGCCTGGACGCATCACGACGAGGCATATCGAAAGATTTCTTATACCACACCGTCCCCTCATAATAAAGGAATTGACGGTCCTGGTGGTTCCAGTCACCCGGCACCATCAGGGTATACTTGTCATTGTACCCATATTCGATCCGGTCGCTTTTTCGCTCAGGCTTGTCAGAGTTCCAGTAAGCTTCCCTGTCCGTCTCTTTCTTTTCCTTATAACGGTAGTCGAAAAAGCCCGTCTCATACGGGTCCACGATATACTGCCATTTTCCATTCAGACTGATCGTCTGCCGGGAAGGGATATCTGTGATCAATGGAGTGGGCTCCTGCGCCTGCACAAAGCCGGCCGACAAACCCAAAAAAGCAAAAAGCGTAATTTTCATATGACTAGCGTATAATTTTAATGCCATCAGCCCCCGCGATGATCCCCAGCCGGGCTATGTTGAAAAATAAGGAATGCTCCAATACACCCGGTATCCGGATCACCTTTTCATTCACCAGCTCCGGGTCCGGAAAAACAGTCCACCGGCAGTCCAGCAGGTAATTCCCGTTCTCCGTGATGACAGCCCCATCTTTCTTATCGCTCATCCGCACCCGGCATTCCGATGGATTGAGCAATTGCTGCAGCCGGCTCATGACAAAAGCCAGCGCATCGGGTATCACCTCCACCACCAATGGATATTTCCCATCCAGCTTTTCCACATATTTCGAGGCATCTCCAATAAGCACGAATTCACGGGCCATGCTCGCCAGTATCTTTTCCCGCGTATGGATGCCCCCGCCGCTTTTCAGCGCGTTCAGACGGACATCGAATTGATCGCAGCCGTCGAAATACACGTCTATCTCCTGCAGATCGCCCATCTCCCTGACGGCAAATCCCGATTGCTGAAGCAGCAGCCTTGTATTATAGGAAGAGGTCACCGTTGTAATGGTCCCCGCCAGCTCCGGCCGGGTCTTGATGCCATTTACAAGACAGGCGATGGTAGAGCCCGCCCCAAAACCAACTATGCTGTTTTCCTTGACCAGTTTCACAGCTGCCAGCGCAGCCTGTTGTTTAAGATCGCTCATAGGGGCGAAGATAAGCCCTTTTCTCCCTCTTCACCACATCTGGCTGGTCCAGCCATGGCCTCACCGGCGGCCTTCTCCCGGCGCAGGTGCCTCCGTCTTCAACGGCATTTCCCGCCGCAGCATCTTCCCCGCATACCCCGTCAGTATCAGATAATAATCCGACGGCACCCCTTCTTCAAAACTGACAAAGCTGCTCTCCCCCACCGGCGGGTTCTTCGATGCCTTGAAAATAGCCGTCCCCTCATCCACCTCGTCGAACATCGCCACATACAGCATCTCCGCACCTGCCCCTATCGCACCCACGATCTGCTTCCAGTAGAATCGTCCCCTGTCGCGGGGTATCTGATCCATCGGGCTCTTATTGTACATATTGTGCCAGCTGAACCCCGGGAACACCGTCGGCACATAGTCAACCCCATTCTCCTTGCACCAGGCCATATCCGCCGGCAGCCGCTCCCGAAAGGCGGCATACCCATCTTCGTTATATCTTCCCACAAACCACGGATGGATAATATCCGCCCGCTTTACCACATCCAGCAGATGCGGGTCCTTCTCCGTATCCCTCCCAAGATCCCGCCAATAGGTCGGCACCCCCAGCATGACAGCACAGCCGCCATACACCGGATCATGTTGCAAAAAATCCATTATCCGTTCCACCTCCTTCAGCCCATATGCACGATGGTCATTGAACCCCACACCCCAGATCACCACCAGCGGTTTGCCGCGATGATACAAATAAGTTTGTTTACTGCCCCTGCACGCCACTTTCAGATCATCCACCAGGTGACGCCAGTCATTGATCACCACGCTATCATCGCCCTCGCGCATACCCGACAGATCATACATCACCCCAATGGCACGATGATACTTCTCCGCAGCAGCCAGCGCATTCGCCAGCACCGCATCGTTATGATGCAGGCTCACCGGGCTCTTGACATTGCTGACAAATCGCTGCATGAATGCTCCATCCACCCCATACTCCTTCATCCATTTGAAATGCAGGTCCGTCGTAGACGCATCGTAAGAGCTGAATACATAACAGGGCTTGCCATCCTTGTCGATAAAAGGCGTCTTATACGTCTTCTTGTATTCACTCACCTCCGGCCATATGTCGATCTTACACATGCCCGGCTCGAACCTGCCGTGGTTATTGTAATGGTTCCATCCCCTGCCCGCACCATCCTCCGGCGCATTGAACCACCCCTGATAGCCCGCCATCACAAGCCCCTTGTAGGACATAAAGACGGAGGCGGTACTGTACTTTCGCTGACCGAAAACAGCATTCACCACCGACAAAACCCCCAATAGAATAATATATTTCTTCATATGCCCTAAGTTACCCATCAGGGTTTAACCAGCGGCTTAATAGACACATTAATAGCCCGATTATCTTTTATTTTTTTACCTTAGCATCCTCTAATGCACAGATGTAGAGCCATATTGATTGCCTTTCTGGCAACCCTTGCCGCTACTTTCACCATCGAGCTGCCCTTTACACAGGTAAATTATATCCACCAGCTCGCCAGTAAGAAAGAACGCAGGATCACCAGCACGCCAAAGGACACGCATCGACTCCATAAGACCTACTATGAGTCCCCTGCCGATATGCTGCCCATGACATTCGTCCGTGTAGTAGCGCCCTACATCACCCCCCTGGCCCGCCCGGTCGACCTTTCTCCCTGCCACCCTCTCACGGGCAGCGCCGGCCATCCCAACGTTTTACGCGGCCCTCCGGCCTTCGCTTGATCAAATCAGCCTTACTAACAATAATTTCTGCATGTAAAAATTCAACTTATGCTCACGAAGCGCCAATTGCTCATGTGCCCGTTTTTATCCGTCCTGTTATTCGCCGCTTTATCCATCTCCGTATCGGCCCAGACCAGGTCCGCATCCACGCAGGCCGTATCGTCCGTACCCCGCCCCAAACTGGTCGTCGGCATCGTCATAGACCAGATGCGTTGGGATTACCTGTATCGCTACTCCGCCCGCTACACCACAGGCGGATTCAGAAGACTGCTCAACGAAGGCTTCTCCTGCGAGAACACCTTTATCAGCCATCTCCCCTCCTACACCGCCGTAGGACATAGCACCATCTTCACCGGCTCCGTCCCCGCCTTTCATGGCATCACAGGCAACGACTGGATAGACCAGGCCTCCGGGAGATCGCAATACTGTACAGGTGATACCAGCGTAACGCCCGTCGGAGGCACTTCCCCTGCCGGCAATATGTCCCCCCGCAATCTCCTGGCCACCACCGTCACCGACGAGCTGCGCCTGGCTACCAACTTTCAATCGAAAGTAGTAGGCGTAAGCCTCAAGGACCGCGCCTCCATCCTTCCCGCCGGACATACCCCCACCGCCGCCTTCTGGTTCGACGATCACAACGGCGTCTTCAGCACCAGCACCTGGTATATGAAAGACCTGCCCGAATGGGTCAAAAAGTTCAATGGGGAGAATGAACCCGAAAAGCTCGTGGCCGGCGGCTGGAATACGCTCTACCCCATCGGCACGTATGCACAAAGCACCGCCGACAACCAACCCTGGGAAGGCACTTTCCCCGGCGAGACCGCCCCCGTATTCCCCCACGACATCGCCAAATTCTACAAGCTCGATCACGACAACATCCGCAGCTCCCCGTTCGGCAACACCCTGACCCTGGACTTTGCCCGGGCCGCCATCGAAGGCTACTCCCTCGGGCAGGGTACAACGACGGATTTCCTTACCATCAATTGCGCCTCCACCGACTACGTCAGTCACAAATACGGACCTAACTCCATCGAGGTCGAAGACGTATACCTGCGTCTCGACAAGGATCTTTCCGCATTCTTCACCTACCTCGACACAAAGGTTGGCAAAGGCAATTATCTCGTATTCCTCACCGCCGATCACGGCGGCTCTCATTCCGTCGACTTTTTGAAAGAGCATGGTATTCCCGGTAATCTCGTAGAAAGCCGCAGCTTCATGAAAGTATTGAATGACACCCTCGCCGCCCGTTTTGGAGTAAAGGACCTCGTCATCTCTACGATGAACTATTACCTGAGCTACAACCATGCAAAAATCGACAACGCCCACCTCGATTTCGCACAGATAAAAAAAGTATCCATCGACTTCCTCCGTCGTCAGCCCGGTATCCAGTTCGCGGTAGATGTGAATGACCTCGCGTCCTCCACCGTGCCCGAACCCCTGAAGACCATGATCGTCAATGGCTATAACTATCGCCGTTGTGGAGACGTCACCTTCGTCCCCGCTCCCGGTTGGTTCGATGGCTCACGGAAAGGCACTACCCATGGCACCTGGAATCCACAGGACACCCATATCCCGCTCCTGTTCATGGGTTGGGGTATACGCCATGGCGCGCTTAACCGCGTCGTGCATATGACAGACATCGCCCCCACCGTGGCCGCAATATTGCACATACAAATGCCTGACGCATGCGTCGGTCAGGTCATCGAAGAAGTGAAGAAGTAATAAAAATGAATGCCTTTCAACTGACACCCTGGGAGACCATCGCCCGACTCTCGATAGCCGCCGTGCTGGGAAGTGTCATTGGCCTCGAACGCCAACGAAAGGACGGCTCCGCCGGCCTCCGTACCCATATGCTCGTATGCCTCGGCGCAGCACTCGTCATGCTGGTATCCGCCTTTGGGTTCGAAGACATTTTGGGCAGACCCGCCGTCGTTCTGGATCCTTCCCGCATAGCAGCCCAGGTCATCAGTGGAATAGGATTTCTTGGCGCAGGCACCATTATTTTTCTAAGACCCCGCATCATCCGGGGATTGACCACCGCCGCCGGACTATGGACCGTGGCGGCTATAGGATTAGCAGTAGGGGCCGGACTTTATCTCGCGGCAACGGCCTCTACCGCTATTGCCTTGCTGATCCTCGCCGTCATCAAACCCCTGGAGAAAAAAATGCCGGGCGTCCAGAGAAGACATCCCCTCTCCATCGTCCTCGATACGGAACGTGCCGACCTCCCCGGTATCCAGTCTGTACTAAAAAAATATGAAATAGACCCCGCGGATATAAGTCTTACTCCGGGAGAGAAGGAGGGTGAATTCCTGTTGAAGATCGATGCCAGCGGCAAATACGATGCGCATCGGCTGCTATCCCTCATCGCCGAACTAAAGGAGCTTAACGCCGGCCCAGCCAAAGCAGACTCTCGATGATCAGCTTCTCTTCCGTCTTGTTTTGAAGCGTAAAAGACAGTTCCTTGTCCGTCTTATGGTCATAGTCGATATCGTTATGACCCATGTTGAAATAGATCATCCGGTATTTCCTGTTCGTCCAGACCACCGGATAGTACCCGCTGTGCCAGATCTCGCTTTGTTTGGGTCCATTCCCTAACGGAAAGCTGGTAGAGTCCACCGCAAGTAAAATATCTATATCCGGATTGGCCCGAAGATCATTGGACCACCGGTACCATTCATTGGGCGCCGTGGAAAAAGTCTTCGGCATATGCCGCATCGCCGGATGATGAGGGTCTTCCACCCGCAACACAGCCGGGGTAGGATGCCAGGTATTGCTCACATAGCTGCCCGAACCCAAAAATTCATTATGATACCAATCCCAATTCTGCGGGAACTCCGAAGGCGTCAACGCAAACGCGGAAAAATGAAAACCCATCCACGCCCCGCCATTACGCATATACCTTTCAAAGGCGGCCCGCTGCGCGGGATCATCCGGACGCGTATCCAGGAACAGCACCACCTGGTACCTGATCAAAAAAGAATCATTCATCTTGCTCCAGTCATTGGTGGAATCATACGTAAAATGATAGCGCTGGCCCATCGAAGGGAACCACCGGTTGGCCTCATGTACAAAGCTGATATGCGCCTTGTCGTTCCTCGCCGTATAAAAGGCGATCACGGAAAATTCTTTCTGCGCCGTGGCAGCCGGCCCCACCCAGCACAGCAACAACAAACAAAAGGCCTTATTCATGATGATTATTTCTTTCCGGCAGCCTGAACCACTCCTTCGCAAACGGCTTTAACAGCGTATCCGCCGCCGCAGGTCCCCAGGTACCCGACTTATAAAAATGTAATTTTTTGGAAGGATATTTTTTCCAGGCATCTATAATAGGCATCACCACCTTCCAGGCAGCTTCCACCTGGTCCGCCCGCATGAACAAAGTGGCGTCCCCCTCCAGCACATCCAACAGCAACGCCTCATACGCCTCCGGCAGATTGGCCGTATACGCATCCTGGTACATAAAATCCATCTCCACAGGGAACAGCTTCATCTCCAGCCCCGGGATCTTGCTCTCGAACAGCAAACTGATCTCCAGCTCCGGCTGTATGCTTATGATCAGCCGGTTGGGAATGATATCATCCCTGAAGATCTTGTGCGGCGAGTCCTTGAACTGGATCACGATCACAGACGACTGCTTGGGCATCGACTTGCCCGTACGGAGAAAGAAAGGCACCCCCTTCCAACGCTCATTGTCGATAAATACCTTGGCCGCCGCATACGTCTCCGTATTGCTGCCCGACGCTACCTGCGCCTCCTGCCGGTAGCCGGGACGCTCGACGCCATTGACATCTCCCTCCGTATATTGTCCACGCACCACATTCTTGAACACCTGGTCCGGAGTATACATCTTCACGCTCTTCATCACCTTTGTCTTTGCATCCCGGATATGTTCCGCCTGGTACTCCTTAGGACATTCCATAGCAATGATACACACCAGCTGCAACAGATGGTTCTGTATCATATCCCGCAGAGCGCCCGCGCTATCGTAATAGCCGCCCCGCTTCCCAACTCCCACTTCCTCCGCCAGGCTGATCTGTATATGGTCTACGAACTGCCGGTTCCACAAAGGCTCGAATACATAGTTGGCGAATCTGAACGCCATGATATTCTGCACCGTCTCCTTACCGAGATAATGGTCTATCCGATAGATCTGCTTCTCGGCAAATCGCTTCGCGAGATACTTGTTGAGCTTCCTGGCCGTCTCCAGGTCCGTGCCAAACGGCTTTTCCACCACGATCCTGTCCAACAGCTGCTTCGTTGCCAGTTTATGCCTGCTCAGTCCCTCCGCGATCACTTCGATAAACCGGGGCGCCGTGGCGCAATAATACATCCTGGTCGCCCTCACCGAATGCTCCTTGTCAAAGCTCTCCATCATCGTCTTTAACCCCAGATAGGTCTCCTCCTTCAAAAAATCGCCTTGCATATACACCAGATGCGCGGCAAAGCTCTTCCACTTTTCCGCATCCGCCGCGCCATTACGGCTAAAGCTATTGACGCCCGCTAACAATTCATTCTTGAACTGCGCGTCATCTATCTGTATGGCGTCTACGCAATAGATCGCGAATTGCGCCGGCAGGTGATTCTCTATATACAAATTATACAAGGCGGGAATTAGCTTACGATTCGTCAGGTCGCCCTTGGCGCCGAAAATGGTGATATTGGCGCAGTAGACCTTTTTAAGAGGGATTGTCTTCATAAGAATAAATATAGGTAATTTTTCTACGGTACAGTCACGTACACAAGCTCACCAGCCGCCGGGCCAGTCCCCCACACCCGCACAGTAAGATGCGATCCGCTGTCCAGACGCACCACCGTCTCGTAATAGCTTCCCCAAAAGCTCACCGCCTCTACCCTGCCCTTCAACGCCCCCGGTTGCATGGTCGAAAAGATCCCGATCCGCTCCGGTCGCACGATCCTTCCGTCGATGAGGTTATACTTTCCCAACAGACCCGCCACATACTCATCCACGGGATCCTGGTATACCTGCATGGGCGCCCCCTGCTGCACTACCTTCCCATCCCGCAGCACCAGCATCTCATCCGCCCAGGATAAAGTATCCAGGGGATCATGCGACACCAGCATACAGGTGATGTCCAGCTTTCGCCCAAGGTCCCGTATCACGGACTTCAACACTTCCTTATGGATCATATCCAGGTTGGAAAAAGGCTCGTCCAGCAGCAATAGCCGTGGCCTTCCGATAAGCAGCTTCGCCAGCGCGATCCGCTGCCGCTCCCCACCCGACAGCTGATGGGTCTTTCGTTTCATGAGATGATCGATCTGGCACACCCTGAACAGCTCCTGCGCCTCCTCTTCCGGCAGCTCATTGGCATATTCCAGCACCTGCTCGATCCGTAAATGTTGTGGTAATTCAAACTGCTGAGAGAGGTACGCGATACCCGGATGCCCCGGTATCAGCTTTTCCAGGGGACCCAGCACCCGCTGTCCTTCGAAATGCACCGTTCCCCTCTCCGCCTGCGCCAGCCCCGCAATGGTCTTTAACAAGGTCGTCTTCCCCGATCCCGTCTCCCCCGCCACGGCCAGCTTCCCCCCCTTCGAAAGGTCCATACGCACATCCCCTGATCGTACTTCTAAAAAACTCATAGACCGCAAGGTAGCCCTAAATTCTATTTTTCCGGCAATGCCGATTTCCGCTTTAATATCAGGGCCGTGATCAGGCTGACCAACAAGCCGACAGGAAGTATTTCTATATAGGTCATCCCAATATTGACCAGCGGCATATCGTACGCCTTGATCCAGCTCTCCATTTCCGCCTTCTCCTTGGCTATGACCTCCTCACTGACCCCGGATACCCTTAGCTTGGCCAGTTTATGATCCGCATAGACCTTCCCGAAATCACGCGCATAACCAAAATAGATCACCTGCCAGGTACCCACATAGATCGTAGAAGCTATCAGGGTAATATACAGCCCGATCCGGAATGCCTTCCCAAAGCTGATCACCCCATTATTGTATTTATTCCTGAAATTCCTCACCCCCACATAGATCAGGGAAAAGGCAAGGATCATGGACCCATAGCCATAGATCTCTCCATGATCGATCTCGCCGTGCACGTGATAAATAAATGATAAAATGATCATCCACACCGTGGTGATAAGCCCGCCGATCAACCCGCATACAAGTACAATTTTTTTCATAACTGTTATTTTCGACAAATCTTGATCATCGCCGGCAAACTTCGTTCATACTTTCGGGTGATTTTGCTTCGCACAGGAACTTTCATACTAAAGCAGCATCGCCCCATGGCCCCGAGCCTCATTCACCTAAGATATGATATTCAATCTCTTAGCCTTTTCCACAGCTTGCGTTCGCCGCTTCACATCCATTTTTTCGAAAAGTCTCGACGTATGCGTCTTGATCGTATTCAATGACACGAACAGCTTTTCAGCTATCTCCTGGTTGCTTAACCCCTGCGCCATCAGCTCCAGCACTTCCAGCTCCCGCTTGCTCAGGTCCAGCCGGGCCAGTTCCCTGGCCACCGCTTCGGCGTCGACCGCCTTCTTTTCGATATACACCGGCTTTTCGATGACCACCGTCTCGATCTTTGGCTTCGTCAGCTTCATGGCCAGCCAGATACCCAGCCCGGTAAAGATCAGGGCTGTCACGCCGGCATACAATTCTATCGCATGATCGAAGATCACCAATCGCCATTCCAGCCATTTTAACAGGAAGACCAGCAGGGCCAGGGCTATCCCATATAATATTGTACCCTTATGTTTTATCACGGCTAAATATATGTATTTCCCATCGTTCCAATATCTTTGCCCCGTCATGGACGACCAACAGCTATCCCTCCGCACCGTGAATGTCACCCGCTATGTTACCCCTCTGCGGGAAGGAGGCTCCCTGCCCGCCATCGCCGAGGCCGACGACGGCTTTTTATATGTCCTTAAATTCAGAGGCGCCGGCCAGGGCATCAAATCCCTGATCGCCGAGCTCATCGGCGGCGAATTGGCGCGTACCCTTGGCCTGAAAGTACCCGAGATCGTTTTTGCCCGGCTCGACACAGCCTTTGGCCGAAGCGAGCCCGATGAAGAGATCCAGGACCTCCTCAAGGCCAGCGTGGGACTCAACCTGGGATTGCACTATCTCTCCGGCTCCATCACCTTCGACCCCGTGGTAAATAAGGTGGACCCGCTACTGGCCTCCCGCATCGTCTGGCTCGACTGTCTCCTCACCAACGTGGACCGCACAGCCCGCAATACCAATATGCTCGTATGGAACAAGGAACTATGGCTCATCGACCACGGCGCCTCCCTGTATTTTCATCACGCATGGGACAACTGGAAAGAGCAGGCCCTCAAACCCTTCGTACAGGTGAAGGACCATGTGCTCCTTCCTTACGCCACCAGGCTCGATGAAGTCGACGAGGCGTTCCGTCAGCTCCTTATCCCTGAAAAGATAAAAGCCATCGTCCAGCTGATCCCCGACCAATGGCTGACAGGCTGGTCCCTTGATATATCGGCCCACGATATAAAAGAGGTATATATCCAGTTCCTGACCACCCGGCTCACCCAATCCCAAACCATTATAAAAGCAGCGCAACATGCCAGACAGTCACTTGTTTGAATACGCCGTGCTTCGTGTTGTGCCTCGGGTCGAGCGCGAAGAGTTCCTGAACGTCGGGGTCATACTCTATTGCCCAAAACAAAAATTCCTGCAAACCATCTTCACCCTGGACGAAGACAGGCTCAAAGCGTTTTTTCCCGCTATCGACATCCCGGAGGTCCGGCAACACCTCGAAGCCTTCCGCCATATCGCCCTTGGCGATCCCGAAGGAGGCCCCATCGGCGCGCTCGACATAGCTTCCCGCTTTCGCTGGCTCACCGCCACCCGCAGCACCATCCTCCAGACCTCCAAGGTACACCCCGGCTTTTGCGGCGACCCCGCCGGCGCACTCCAACGACTACACCAGCAACTAGTACTATAAAACGATGCTTATGAACTGCTTGCTTTTTTGGCTCTTTTTCTCACCCGCACATCTAAAGCTTTCCTCCCCCTCCGGCCATCTCACCCTCGAAGTATGGCAGGACAAGGAAATAAAATATCGCATCTACGAAGGTCCCAACCTCATCCTCGACACGTCCACCATCGACCTCATCCCGCTCGGCGCCCCCGCCCTCTCCCGGGACAACCCCATCCGCTCCCACACCACCCGTGAGGTGTCGGAAGAGATCATTTCCCCCGTACCGGAAAAAAGGATCCACATCCCCGATCATTACAACGTCCTTACCCTGGCCTTCCGTCAACCCTATAAATTGGAATTCCGTGTATACGACGACGCCATCGCCTATCGCATCATCACCCTCTTCAAAGACACCCTCACCATACAAAAAGAGATCGCCCGCTTCCACTTCCCGGGCCATCCCTCCGCCTGGTTTCCCGGCATCCAAAAACGCCCCGACGCCGACATCTACCACACCAGCTTCGAAGAGCGCTACCCATTGAGAAAGCTGGATTCCATCGCACCCGGCGAGATCGCCTACTCCCCCGTGCTCGTCACAGGCAGCACGAACCCGGCCCCAGATTCCCCCGCCACCGGCTCCGCCAAGGTCAGCCCCAGCCCAAAGATCGCCATCACCGAGTCCGACCTCGAAGACTACCCCGGCATGTTCCTCGCCGGCAACAACGCCCCCATCCTCACAAGCGACTTCGCCCCCTATCCCCTCGAAGAAAAGCTCATGCCCGGCGACTACCCCGAATCCATCGTCACCCGCCGCGCCAACTACATCGCCCGGACAAAAGGCAGCCGCTCCCTGCCCTGGCGGGTACTCCTCATTGCCGATCACGACAAGGACCTTCCCTCCAACGATATAGTCTACAGACTGGCCAGCCCTTCCCGTGTTCCGGATCCCTCCTGGATACACCCCGGCAAAGGCACCGACGAATGGACCATCGATGTCAATCTCTTCAACGTCCCCTTCCTCAGCGGCGTCAACACCGCCTCGTACAAATATTACATCGACTTTGCCAAACGCTTTGGCTTCGACAGGATCATGATGGACGCCGGATGGAGCGACGTAAAAGACCTGTTCAGGATCAACCCCGATATAAATATGGACACCCTCGTCGCCTATGCCCGCGACAAGGGTATAAAGATCAGCATGTGGACCCTAAGCAATACCCTGGCCAGACAGCTCGACAGCGCCCTCGACAGGTTCAACAAATGGGGGGTGGATTATATCATGACAGACTTCATCGATCGCGATGACCAGAAGACCGTCGATTTCTATCATATTATAGCCCAGGCCTGCGCCGACCATCATATCATGATCATGTATCACGGCGCCTTCCCGCCAAAAGGTTTCAATCGCACCTGGCCCAACGCCGTCTCCCGTGAAGGCGTGCTTGGCTCCGAATACAATATATGGAGCGACAAAGCCACTCCACCGCACGACCTCACCCTCCCCTTTACCCGCATGCTGGCCGGACCGTTCGACTACGAGCCAGGCATACTGAACAACGCTACGCAGAAAGGGTTCCGCCCCATCGAAGGCATGGTCATGAGCCAGGGCACCCGCTGCCACCAGCTGGCCATGTTCGTGGTATACGACAACCCCATGCAGATCTTCTCCGGCAATCCCTCCCAGGGCATGCAGGAGCCGGAATTCATGCAACTCTTAGGCAGTATCCCCACCACCTGGGACGACACCCGCATACTCGATGGCAAAGTATCCGAATACATCCTCACCGCGCGCAAAAAGAAGGACAGCTGGTTCATAGGAGGCATGACCGACTGGTCCGCCCGCGACCTCACCCTTCCCCTCGACTTCCTCGAAGAAGGGACTTATAAGGCCACTATTTGCAAAGACGGTGTTAACGCCCATCGGTATGCAGCCGATTATACGCTGGATAAAGATATATTCGTTACAAGGAACGATACCCTTCCCATCCACCTGGCTCCTGGCGGAGGTATCGTCATACGGCTTGAAAAATATTTAAACTGACTTATCATGACAGAGATCACAGACGCGATCCAGGATCCTCTGGAAGACGCAAGTAAAAGCAGGATCAACTCCCTCGTCGCCCTTTTCGTAGCCATCACCGCCACCTTCATGGCCATCTGCAATGTCAAGGACGGCAACATCGTCCAGGCTATGGACCAGGCACAGGCGCACGGCATCGACGCATGGTCTTATTACCAGGCCAAAAGCACGAAACAGTCCAACGCGGAAAATACCCTCGAGATCATCAAGATCCAAAAACTAGCAGGAGCCGACTCGCTCATAAAAAATTACCAGACCGAGATCGCCCGCTACGACAAGGAGAAGGCGGAGATAAAAGACGAGGCCGAAGGCTACGCTAAACAATATGACGACCTCAATCTCTTCGACGACCAGTTCGATATGACCGAAGCCCTGCTGACCATTTCCATCGCCATGTTCGGCATCAGCGCCCTTACCCAACGGAAATGGCTGCTGTACTTTGCCAGTAGCGTCAGCCTGCTCGGTATCATTTTCGGAATGGCCGCTTTTTTGAAGATCAGCCTGCACTCCGATTTTATATCCAGGATTTTAGGATAATATAAAATCTTTTATAGCGTGAACTGATAATCAATAATATATAACCTTTGAACTCGGTCCCTAAACAGGCCTTTGCTGCTTAGAATAAACCTTCGTATCTTCACAAGACAAATGGCAGTTGAAATAAAAAATACCGGCACTTCTTCTACCTCTGGACAGCAACCACAAACCGCCGGTGGTCAGACCATTCAACGCCCCACTACCAATACTTCTACAGATTCAGCCTTGAAAGAAGGCCATTAAGCGCTTTATCTATCACATCCCATATAAATAAGCCCTAAGATTGCCGGCAAAAAGGATAACGCAATTACGGCGTATCGATATCTTTTCCAACGCGCGTCATTGGCACGCAAATTCTTTGCGATTCTGTAATCATAGTTCTCTATCTCACTCATATACATAAATATGGTGATCTTCTTTTCATCCACCTCCGGAGCGAAGAAATTAGGCGTCATCAATTGTCTCGGATAAGAACCCAGAACATAATAGTTATCTGGCAAGACATTCTTTATCATATATCCAACAAGTGCCATGATATATACCAGCCCGATCATAGTAACATAATCCTTGGCCGTTATATTCTGCCATCCTTTCCAATTGGAGATAAAAAATCCGCATAAGGCTACGAGAATACCAACCATTATCGTCATCAGGCTCATAGTCCTGGCAGAAATCGTTTCCCCTGTCTTGACGGTATCATCCAATCTTTTTTCGGCCTGTGCAAAAACGAGTTTAACATCTTCGAGAGATATGCGGTTCACATCAATGGCCGGGTCTATCTTCCAAAGAGTACTCTCAAGTTGTTCATTTTTTTGCGAATTACTTTTTCGCACGATAAACAGAATACTACCTGATAGGAGAAAAATGGCAAGTAAAATTAGTAGGCAAAGCAACATGGTTTAATGGTTATCGAAATCAAAGTTAGGAAAAAGACAACCGCTTATTGCCCCAACTTCAGCTCAATACCCTCCTTTCCCCGGATGTATCATCTACGCTGGTGCACTCCTGGGCTTGCCAACGTACTCATCTATTCCCCATGCCTGAACCACTCCGCCGGTACCTCCCGCACCGGCCCTCCGCCGACGCTATATCGCAACCCCAGCACGCTTCCGCCACCCCCATCGATAAAGTCCAGGCTGAATACTTGCAGCCCCTTCTCTAAAGCTACCTGCCCTGCTTTTTCCTTTGGACTGTGGAGTCCGTCATTATCCACTACCAGCCTGCCCGCAATACGCAGCACGCTGCCGTCATCGGAATTGAGAAAGAAATTATAGATACCCGTCTCCGGCGCCTCTATATATCCCGTAAACTGCATTCCCCATCCCGTAGTCGGCGCCGTCGCAGGCAGCTCCGGCCTTTTCATCACCAGTTCCTGTGCGGGCGCTCCCTTCATATCCGCGGTGCGCCTAAAATCACCCTTATAGATCTTACAATGCAACCCCGCTTCCAGCTTCCCAACAACCACGTCCCCAGCCATCGGCTTCGCATAATCTTCACGTCTGAACACCGTGCTGCTCACATCCCCTCTTCTCCCCGCCGCCGTAAAAGCCGCCATCCGCAAGGTCAGCGAATGATCTATCCGCAACGGCCCGTCCAACAGGGGAGACTGCAACGTAGGCCAGCTCCCGTCCGTCGTATAATGTATCGTCATCCCTTTCATGGGCGGCGTCGCCATAAAAGAAGCGGTATCCACAAATACACGGCTATCCATCGCCTCCGGCAGATCAGGCAGCCGGTAGTTCACATGCAGCCTGTCAAGGCGGTCATACTGCCCCGCCAATCGATCCAAATAGCTATCATAAAGATCCCGGTTAGTCCAGCCCAGCTCCGCCAATGCCGACATACGCGGCATGATCATATAATCGGCCCGCTCCTCCGTAGGCACCATCTCGCTCCAAAGACAGGCCTGCACGCCTATGATGTTCCGCTGTTGCCGTTCGTTCATCCCATACAGCGCATCGGTTGGATTGTAATGATACACCTGCGGGAGAGAATTTTTATCGGGTATGGCATCGAAATACAAAGGCCCATCCGACGCCATGATCACTTTATTCCCATTGGCCGTCGCCTTCGCAGGCATCGTCCTTGCCCAGGGTCTCCAGAACATGACAGCCGCCGTAGAATCGATCCCTCCCTCCACGATCTCATCCCAACCCAGCAGGGTCTTTCCCTTGCTGCGGAAAAACGCCTGCATATAATCATTGAAATAACTTTGCAGCTGCGGCAGCGTCTCGATATGATGCTCCTTCATGAACGCCTGGCAGACAGGAGAAGAACCCCAATGGCTCCGTTCCACCTCGTCCCCGCCGATATGTATATAGCGCGACGGGAAAAGATCCGCTATCTCCGAAAAAATATCCTTGGCGAATGCCAGCACATTCTCCCGGCAGGGACAGATAGGCGTGGAAAAACCTTTTGTCAGATCATCCCCGCCCCATCCCTCACAGGCCAGCTCGGGATACAGCCTAATAGCCGCCATCATATGACCCGGCATATCTATCTCCGGAATGATCTCCACATGACGGCTCGCGGCATATCGGATCACTTCCTTCATCTCCGCCTGTGTATAGAACCCTCCATACTGCACCTTCCCATTCACCGTACGGATATGTTTCGGATCGATGTTCATATCCGGATTGCCCGTCTCCTCCGCCACCCGCATACACGCCGAATCCTGGTTGTTAAAAGTCCGCCAGCCGCCCTCCGTCGCCAGACGGGGATATTTCTTGATCTCGATGCGCCAGCCCTGATCATCCGTCAGATGCAGATGCAGCTTGTTCAGCTTATACAAGGCCAGCATATCGATATACTTTTTCAAATAGTCTATAGAAAAGAAATGCCTCGACACATCCAAATGCATACCCCTCCACGCATATTTCGGATGGTCGCTGATATCTACCCCCGCCACGGACAAGGAAGTCCCATGCCCGTTCTCCACCTCCGCCGGCAACAGCTGACGCAATGTCTCCACGGCATAGAACATCCCCGCCCCATGACTGGCCGACAGCACGATCTGCCGGGCATTGACGCTCAGCCGGTATCCTTCTTCTTCTCTCACCGATGCATCTTCTCTCAAAATGATCTTATGGCCTCCCTTGCCCGCCGAAGGCCTGGTCCCCCCAATGGCCGCCGACATCCCCAAATATCCTCGCAACATATTCCTCAAAAATTGCTCTTCACCCTCAAACAATTTCCCCTTTGCCTCCCGCACGATCTCCGTCTTCCCATCGATGACAAACCGCCCGCCCGTAGTAGTCGCCGCCACAGGATAAGGTATCACGCTCACTACACCCTCGCCACCCTCATCGACGCCGCCGGTACTCACCCGAACCCGGTACTTATAATGCCCCGCCCCCACCATAGCCAGCCGCCCCGGCAGCACCACCGTCCCCGTCACCCCCTCCGGCACCGTCACCTCATAATACAACGAATCCCCCTTCTTCCTCCACGCCGCGCTGATCACCCCATGCACGCTCCGATACTCCGCCTTCGCAAAGCTCAGCCGTTCGAAGCCCGATGGCTGCAATATCACCTTGTCATATCCCACCGCATCCGCCGCAGGCCGTATCCCCGCAATATATTTATAGAACCACCCGCTGACGCTCCCGAACATCGGGTGATTATGCGAAAAAGTATTGTCGCTAAGGTCCCAATGCTCCCACAACGTCGTAGCCCCATGTTCCAGCATATTACCCCATCCCGGGAAATCCTTTTGCATCACCATCCGGCAGGCCACATCGCTCAGCCCATGCTCCGACAGCACCTCCAACATATACTTCGTCCCGAAGATCCCCGTGCTCACATGCTCCTTCTTCCCCTTTATCTGATCCAGCAGCACCTGCAACGCCTTCCCTTCCTCTCCCGCCGGCAGCAAATGAAAGTACAACGCAAAAGCCTGCGTCGCCTCCGTATGGATCCCCACCCCACCGGTAGAAGGATCATAGAATTTTTTCACAAAAGCAGCCTTTACATCCTCCGCCAGCGCCGCATACTTCCCCACATCCTCCTGCTTTCCCAATATCTCCGCCAGCGCCGACAACAAATGCGTATTGTAATAAAGGAAGGCCGTGCTCGTCACCTCCACCTGCTTCGGGTCCAGCGACTCATGATCCCCGATACCCTTGCTGATAATAAAATGATCCGCATGCGCATGCAGGAAATCTACCCAGGCCTTCGCCACGGGATAATAAGTCCTGATCGATGCCGTATCTCCATAATATTGGTACAGCTGACGCAGCAGCAGCGGCAACACCGTTCCCCACCCGATAGGACCCGACCCCTTCGTGACACCCTGATCCCCGATACCCACATACGGCGCCGTCTCCGTCAATCCCCCATCCGCCATCGCATCATCCGCGAAATCCCGCACGGTCTTGGCATAGAAGGCATGCATATCGAAATTAGCCATGAACGCCTCGCTCGTGGCGACAATATCACCCCCATACCCCAGCTTCTCCCGGTGCGGACAGTCCGACTGCACGCTAAAAAGATTGCTGAGAAAAGTATGACGCGTCACCTCCTGTATCTTGCTAAAAAGATCATCGCTGCACCCGAAGATCCCCACGGACCGTACATCCGATGCCAGCACAACGCCCTGTATCTTATCCGCCGTCAGCACACCCGGATATCCATCCACCTCCACATAACGAAATCCATGAAAAGTGAACATGGGTTCAAATACCACTTCTCGATCCCCCAATATCAGCGCATCTTCTTGCCAGGCCACATCCGGCGCACCAGGACCACCCATTCGCTTACGCTTCACCTGCCCCGCTACGCTCGTCATCACATTCAACGATCCATCCTCGTGCAGCAGCTCACCATAACGCAGCACCACTTTATCACCCTTACGCCCCTTTGCCTTCAGCCGCACGACTCCCCCAAAATTTCGCCCCATATCCACCAACCACCTGCCCTGCCCCAGCGATCGCACCGCCACAGGACGCAACATCTCCCGCATACGAATAGGCGGATGCTGCTGCACCACCATCTCTCCGCCCGGACCCGATGTCACCTGCACATTCCTCCATCCCGCCTCCGATGCTTCCGGCAGGTTCCATCCCTTCACCGCATAATTATCATCATAGACACACCCTATATAGTTGTTATTCCTCCGCAACGGCCCATCCGTCACCTTCCACGATCCATCCGACACCTCCATTTGTTTATGCCCATCCGTATATTCTATCTCCAGCCGCGCGATAAATCGCGGAGTTCCCGTGGCCACGAACTTGCGGATGTTCAACCCGCCCCACATCAACAGCGGCAGCGGATCATACCACCCATTCCCCAGCTCCACCCCCAGACAGCTTCGCCCGCCCTTCAGCCGGGCCGTCACATCGAACACATTATAAGGCACCGTCTTCCGGTAATCCGTCCATCCCGGGTCCAAAAAATGATCCCCTACCTTTACCCCATTGATCGACGCCTCATAATACCCGACACCCGTAACATACAGGGTCGCACGCCGCACCGGCCCACTCACGGAAAATTCCTTCCGGAACAAAGGCGCCGGATTATCCTGGTACAACAGGCTATCCTCCGAAACAGCCGCCTTGCTGTCCGTTACCCACTCCGCGCTCTTCATTTGAGCAAAACCGATCTTGATAGAAAATATAAACAGGAACAAAAAAAAGACGCGAGAAACACTCATCATGTAAGATTTATTGCTTGGTCATAAATTGCCAGGAGATAGACGTATAGTGATAAGGTTTATTTGCAGAAGGCGTAGGTTGACTCCCTTGCAGCCGTCCTTTCTTGTCCCGCGCCACAGACAGTGTCGTCATACTGTACCGTCCCTTCTCATAATCATAGCTCACCCCATCGTCATCGTACAGCACAAAGCTCCCCGGAGCCGATCCATAATGACGCACGATCAAAGGCTCCATCTCCGACGGTCCCGGAGCTTGACGACGCGCTCCGATCATGGGAATGATACCCCCATCCCGCACAAAAAGAGGGATCTTCTCCAGCCCCGGCTCCACTTCGATCACCTCATTCTCCCCTGCCAGGACCCCCGTATAGAAATCATACCACTTGCCCGCCGGCAACGCCACCTTCCGCCTCTTCTCACCCGTGAACAAAGGCGCCACCAGGATATTATCCCCCATCATATACTGATCCTTGATCTCACCCTTTACCACTGCCCCTTCCTCCAGGTTCATCCCCCTGAAAGGAGGTTTGCCCTCGAAATGATATTGCGCGAAGGTGCTGTAGATATACGGCAGCAGCTGCATACGCAGCAAAGCCATCTCCCGCACCGCCTTCTCCACCTCCGGAAAAGACCAGGGCTTCGTACCGTCCGACCACGCATTGATCATGGCCATGGGCGAAAAACACACCGTTTGGATACGCCGCAGCCACTCTTCCGCGGATTTCGAGCTCCGCACCTCCGGCGTCCACAACACCCCTATATATCCGCTGTTGATCAGCGCCGTGATAAAATCCCGGTGACTATAATAGTCATTGTAAATGACATAGGGCAGTGAGCTCGCCCCCGCATTGGAAGCCCTCACCAGCCCAAATGTACGAACACCTGTCCCATGAAACCATCCTGTAGTCACCTGCTGCATCAGCAGCCCGAACACCTGCCGCATCTCCGACGCCGAAACACCCGATGGGAAAGACGCCACATCCGGCCACAACCAATTATCATAGCCGTCTACCTCGTCGATCTTGAACCCGCTGACCCCGGCGCCGATAATGTACTTAAGAAAATGCTCCTTCAGCAGGGCGCGCGTCTCCGGTAACAGTATGTCCGGCACCAGCCCGTTCCAGACAGTATGACTCCCCGACAGGCTCCGCAAAGGACCATACAGCCGGCTGGCAGGCGAGATATAAGGGTTGAACCACACATTGCTGCGCAGCTTTCTTTCCATCAGCCCCCGGTTGAACCCCGCCGGATCGGGAAATCGCGTGCTGTCCCATTCCAGGCTGCACGGATACGACTTGCTCTGCCAGCCAGGCTCCACACCGATAAAGTCGAGAGGAAAACCATGTTTTTCAAAATCATCGGCCTCGTGAAGGATATCTGCCGATGTTGACAGCGTAGGGAGCCGTTGCGTAAAACCAAGCCCCCATTTGGGAGGCAGACAGCCTCCCCCATTGAATAAATTATATCGTTGTACGACGTTCAGCGGACGAGGCCCCGCGAACACATAGACATCCACCCCCTCGCCCGGCGCCTTTATTTCCACTGCATCCGAATAAGGGTCGGCCTCCCAGCTCTTGTCCGTATTTCGATCCTTGGCCACGGGTGGATGTTGCGCATCCTTCCGCACCGCCGTCCCCGCATACACCGTGATATATTCCGCCGCATCGATCAATACCCCATATCCTTTCGACGACACATAAAAAGGTACAGGCGCATGCGTCCGGCCATTGTCCACCCCTCCATAGTGATCCACATGCAGATTGAGTATCCTCCCCCGCTGGTTCACCGTCTTGAAGTTCAGACCCAGCCCCGACAAGGTTTCCCCCGTGTCCAGCGGCAGACGCAAATAGATCTCTCCATGTCCCACCCGAAAAGAAATATCCTCCTTCCGCAATGGGAATTCCACTTCTCCCAGTTTCCCCAACCCCACACTATCCGGCGTGTTATGGAGCAGACCCAGTATGCTTACAAAAGACGAGCTTCCCACCCGCATCTTCCATACACCGGGCGCTACCCTGGTCCAATCGCCCTGCGCCTTCACAGCCAGCGTCCCGGCCAGGATCACCACAAGCATGACCCACCTACTCATGACCGGCCCATTTCCAGTCATTCCCAAAAAATCCCGCCATCAATACCCCCGATGCGCCCGTTTGCAACATCTGCAGTCGGAAGACCATATAATCCGGAAAACCGCTGGCCCCCGCAAAATATTGATTCGCATTGGCAGCCTGCATACCCTTTACACCCGTACCCGCAATGACAGCCACCGACGTCTTCCCATCCGGCAGCGGCCGTATAAAATAGGCTGCCAGATCGTCCCCCGTATAAACCTTATCACCTGCCTTCAATTCATTGCGTTTCACCTGTATCGGACAATCCTTTAACAACAGCCCCCAGGCGCTATTGGTAGAGGCATTCCCATACAATATCACGCTCCTGCCCTGGTAACGCTCCGGCACATAATCCTTGTCCGCCACGATATCCACCGCTCCATTACCCCGATAGTACCATGTCTCCGCGTCATACCGCGCCTTGCAAAGCCCCCATTCTTTTTCTTCCTTGCTGCCCGACGTGCCATAGACAAATACCATATGATGGTCGAACGCTTCCTTGAAGGTCCCCGCACGGGAAGGGTTCTTTTCCTCCGCCAAAGGCCTCGCACCCAAGCTCCATCCGCCAGTTCCCCGATGCAGATAGATCGTATCGGCCGTCGACTGCGTGGTATAAGATAAAGCGCCAAGGCTGTCCAGCCGTATGCTCACCGCAACCCCCTTCCCAAAATCCGCCAACGACAGCGACAGCACCGCGACATTCTCCGTACTTCCGTAAATGGCTGGCCCGCCCGCGGCCCCGCTTCCACCCGAAATGGCCGTCTCACCAGAGGCGGTCCTCCGTCCTGTCTCCCTCGTCCCCCGCAATTCCCGGTGCAAACGCATCCGGCTGTATTCCAAAGCACGCACCTGCTGCTGAATACCCGCCCAACGGAAAGACGCCGAAATGCCAGGATTGGAAGTGGTAAAATCTATATCATGCACCAGGCTGTCCGGATGACGGCTATGCCATTTGAAAAAGTCGAAGAGAGGCTTCCAGTCCACACTTTGGTTGCCATACCAATGCTCCGCACCCGGCACTTCATGATAGCTCATATCCGTATGGAACTCACCCAGCACCTTGCGCATCTGCCGGGCATATTTGACAGGCACCACATTATCCGCATCCCCATGCAGGACATATACACCCAATGGCTTGTAGTTCGTCGCCAGTTGGATGACATCGCTTTGGTTGCTGGCGCGTAACAACGTCTGCTCCACCGGTGAGGTGGCGCTGTCCGGGATCACCCCGTCATGACTGCCATAATCTTTCAAGGTAGGATAGCCCGAGCAGGCTCCGATGGCCGCCCATTTGTCGGGATACGTAGCCCCAAGGAACCACGTGCCATGCCCACCCATCGAATGCCCCGTTAAATAAATATATCGTTCATCAGGATGAAAACGCGCCTTCGCCAGCGTCAATACTTCCAGCGCATCCATCCTTCCCCAATCCTCCCAGTTGAATCCCCTCGGACGCCGGTTGGTGGCCGCTACAAGGGTTCCCCAGTCTTTGGATTGATAGGCTCGCGCCTGACCGATAGCTTCCACACCCGCTCCATGCACGGAAAGGAATAACGCAGGCCCGGCCGAGCTCGCAGCGCCATCCGGCGCCCTGCCCGCGACATAGGAAGTATTCGGAGCAAACACCGTCCCCGGAGGCGGAGGCCCGTCAGGTCCCATGGACGGGCTTACGACAGGACCACTCTTTATCTGTGGCGTCACCGCATAATATTGAAGGCTCCCATCGATGCCGCTGACAAAAGTCACACTGTATTGCTGCCCCTCGCCCACCGCCTCGATCATTATTTTTTTCTCATCCACCGTCTTGCCTTTATCCAACAACATAACGGCACATTCATATTTCCCTTTTCCCGTCACGGAAGAGGCGTCGAAATGAAAGGCTACTTTTCGGCTGCCCATTGCCGGTACCTCCGGCAACGCCGTTTCTACGACCTTCCCTCCCATCGCCGCTCGTATGACGCCCCCTTTCAACGGCGCAGACGAACAGTTCAACACCACCACCGCTCCCTGCAAGGCGGAATTTTCAGCCGCCCCCGCCACAACCACCGGCATTGTCGGATCTTCCGTATTCAATTGTACAGGTTTCAGAGGAAAGATCAGGCTGGCTTTCACCGGTCCCGAAGATCGAATATACAGCTCATTCATCCCCCTCTTCAGCCGCACAGGTATATACAGCCATCCCGAACCATACGGGTCGCCCGCATGCGGCTCCCCATTGAAGAAGAGGGATGCGTCCCCCTGCAGATGTAGGAGGACGTTCTCTTCTTTTGTCGATGAGTATTCCAGAAACAGATATCCTGCGCCAAACCCGAATCCACCGCCGCCACCACCGCTGCCTCGCCCACTCCGGCGCTGTATGAACCTTCCCACACTATCCGCCGCCAGCGCCTGCCAGCTCAGATGCTTTCCCTTGTCGTCCACCAGCCACTCGCTCCCCTCCACAGGTTGCTTAAGCCCGCCCGTGTATAGCTGCCAGGCCAGCGCATCCGTATACAACGCTTCCCGCCCATAATGGACGCCCGCCGCCGTATAAAGCGCCTTGCTAAAGACATGCTCCCTGCCCATACCGCCAGTCCCTGACCCCGCATCAGCACCCGATTGACCAAATCCATGTCCCGCGGACAGCGTTAATAACGCCCCGATAGAAAGGGCATGACGCAATTGCTTACTTGTAATTGTAATCACTCCAGTATAAATTTGGGTTTCTGTCCGAAGGTACCCAGAAAATCTTGCTGGTCATATTATTTTCACTCGCCACCTTCGCAAAGTTGGTCGTGTTGTTCTGCTGCTCGTCGGATGGGTAACGCACCCGCTCCGGGAATGGCGTCCACATCGTCCCATGCCAGGTGAAAGGTTCCAGCTTCGGATGGCCGGTACGACGCAGCTCCGACCAGCACTCATACGGCAGCATGATATTCAGATGGATGAACTTCTGCTGCATCAGCACCTCCATCTTGTCGTCCACACTCCCCGCAGCCACGAACTTCGCCTTCACCGTATCACCCCAGTCGGAGATGACATTGGCGGCAGGTTTCGTTGGATACAGGGGCGCCGCAGCGCCTTCCGCATCCGGATCATCCTTGAAGTCGCTGTTCTGGTTGATGCTATACCACCAGTTGGTGGAATTGACCACCGCATCATGGATATGATCCTCCGCCGCTTCGCCCGTGGAAGCCAGTCCCTTCAGCTCGATCTCCGCTTTTAGCAGGTCCAGCTCTCCTAACGTGAACATATACACCGGCATCTTGTCATTACGGGTGAAGGTGGCAAAATTGTACATGGAGAACGCATTTTGCGTCAGGGCGCTGTTAAGATCATCCGCATACGGATAATATTTGTCGCCACCGTTGTAAATAGGGTCCTGCACATCGATGTTCAGCGATACGCCCCGGTAATCCCCATGATCCGTCGGCATCGCCAGCACCGGCAGACGGGGATCATCCAGCCCCACATCATAGGTCTGGGCGCCATAGTTCAGCCGCTTCATGATGATATTGGGTATAAAAGAAGCATAGCTGTTCTCATACAAACCACGCATCCAGAAACCGCCGCCGCTCTTTTGGTCCGTATCGTACCACATATAGAACTGCAGGTCCGTGGTAGGCAACGGCTTGGCCAGCGTCTCCACGATCAACGGCTTGGCAAAAGAAGCATCCACCCCGGCCAAACGCACCAGCAGACGCAGACGAATGGCATTGGCAAATTGCTGCCACTTCGAGGCATCCCCCTTGAAGACGACGTCCTGCTGCGCTAATATCTGTTGACCGATTGAAGACATCTGCTGATATGCCATAGGAATGGAATCCACCATATTGCCCAGCTCCGTGATAACGGACTCATAGATCGCCTTAGGATCGTCATATTGAGGATAATATCCCGCATCCCCGCTCGTTTGACCTTTAAAGGCATTGAAATAGGGGACGGAATTGAAGAAATCCACCAGTTTCGAAGCCTGGTATAGCCGGACCACGTTCAGCAGCTTGTAATATACGTCCGCATCCAGCTTGTCCTGGCCGCTGCGCGCAGCTACCTCCATTCCGATGGACTCCCAGTTCTTCAGCCTTATATAGCTGGCGTCAAAATATCCCTGGCTCGTGATCGCAAAATCATCGAAACCATTCCCCGTCGTAAGATCATTGTAAGCCGAGAACCAGTCATAGCGGTAGGAAATATACCGCTGGGTCAGCTGCTCATAAGAGATAGGGCCCAAACCATCATTCATCAAATAATACCACTCTCCATAATCCTGTATCAACAGCTTATTGTTCGTGATGGAGCTGGTGAACAATCCGGGCACGATATCCGTAACGCCGGACCCCAGCTTGTCGGGATTATTAAATCGATTCTCCAGGTCTTTCGTACAGGAACCAAAGATCACTGTAACAAAAAGGACCATATATAAGGATGTACGTTTCATTTGTCGTTTTTTTAAATTAGAATCCAAAATTTATGCCCAGTGAATATGTCCTTTGTCCGGGAAATACCGTGTTCTCATAATACTGATCGGCGCCTGTGGCAGCCTCCACGTCGATATTGGGGATGGACTTGTAGAGATAGAACAGGTTCCTGCCGGCAACTGTTATCGTCATGTACTGAAAATGCATTCTGCGTGCAAATGTCGGCGTCAGCGTATAGGATATGGATGCTTCCCGCAGCTTGATATAATCGTTCTTATAGAGCCTGTCCGGAGGGAACGAAGTAGCCAGATCATTCGCATAGCTTTCATAATAGTCGGTGGCGGATGCAATGATGTCGTTCTTCACATATTTACCACTGCCGGCATCCAGCTTGACGCCAGGCAGGATAACCCCATCGTGATAGACACGTCCGTCGGCAGATCCCGCAGGCGCCGCAGCATCGTGCGTAGTTTGCACTTTCTTTCCGCTGGCATCGATATAATATGCCAGGCCGCCATGCTCCTGGTCGCGGTATTGCAATGTACTCTTTAACTGACCTACACCGGTCAGACGTTGGTTCGTATAAGAGAAGATCGTACCGCCGGCTTTGTAATCCAGCCCGATACGGAAGTTGAAATTCTTATAGTGCATGTCGGAAAGCAGCCCGCCATATAGTTTCGGCATGACATTTCCCTTCGTGATCATCTTGTTAGGGTCGGAGTCGAGGGTATACACGCCACTGTTGTTGACCACCTTGTTTCCCTGGTCGTCCCGGGTGAAATCATACGTCTTGATCTCTCCGACAGGGTGCCCTACATCCGCACGGATGCTGGTTGCGGCGCCGTTGATCAGACCCTGAAATGTATATTGCGTAAGATCGCCGAATAATTTTATTACTCTGGAAGATTGTCTTGAGCCGGTGACAGTAATGTCCCAACGGAAGTCCTTGATCAACAGGGGTGTGCCCGTCACGGTAAATTCAAAACCCCAGTTCTTTACATCGCCGGCGTTGATCAGGAGCGCCGTTGAATTGGATGCCGTTGATACAGGAAGATTGATGATTTGATTATAACGGTGGTTGGTATAGAAATCCATGTCGAAGCTCAGACGGTTGTTCTTGAAGAAACTGTTGTTGATCCCGATCTCAAACTCCTTTTTCATTTCGGGCTTTAACGCACCAGGCAGGATCCTGGAATCAGGCGTCACCGACACGGCCTGCACTCCTATTCCGGAAATATAGTTCAGATCATACTGATGGTTGGCAAAATACTGCTCTGTCCCCTTACCTACGTTGGCCCAGGCCAATCTAACCTGGCCTCTGTTCATACTGGGTATGGAGAACCTGTCTGTATAGTTCCAGGTAAGACTGACGCCCGGATAGAAATACTTGTTATGCCCGGGTGGCAGCGTGGAATTCCAGTCCTGACGAGCCTGGAATTCCGCAAAAAATTCATTCCTCCAGGACACGGTAGCCGAACCGAATCCACTGTACAGTACATCGTTACCTCTTGAATAGCTCCTGATCTCATACAGGTTGCCCGCGCTGGGTATACCCGCCATATTGTTCAACGAATACCAGCCGGGGAAGTTCAAACCACCCGTGGTACCGGTGGAAAGGCTTTCATTGGTACGTAGCCGGTAAGCAAAACCACCAAAGGCGGAGAGATGAATATCCTTTTCATGAAAATCATTGTCATAATTCATCAATGCCTGATAGGTCTGGATCGAATTGTTTTCCTTGATAATTCTGTACTGCCCGCCTGCCACTTGCGGAAGGATCCGCGTTACGCTGGCTTCAGTGGTATAGGTCGTATTGTCATAGTCCAGACCGAACTGTCCGACCATGGATAAATGTGGAGTAAACTGCAATATAGTCTTCGCAGAAGTGATAAAATGGACCTTGTCATCCTTTTGCCGGTTGCGGTCCAGCGCCCACATATACTGTCCGATGTCCGATGCAGCCGTATTGTTGATAGCATTGCTCAGATCACGCTGATAACCTGTTCCATCCAGGAACCAGTTATTATACAGCTGATGATAATCGTAGTCCACCGGGAAGCCCCAGGCGATATTGCCGCCATTGCCCTCGCGGCGATTTTGCGAGACGATGTTGTAGATATTCGATACCAGCTCGAAACTGGCCAGCTTGGAAGCTTTGATATTACCGTTGAAGCTAAAGGTGTTCCGTTGCTGATAGCTGTTCGGACTGATGATATCGTTGTACTTGTAGTTCGTATAGCTGGCGCGCAGGCTGCCTTTTTCATTGCTGCCCTGGATCGCCACATTCGCATTATAGCTATGGCCCGTCTGGAACATATCCCGGTAGCTGTTGTGCGGCAGATTCTTTTGCAGACTGCTGTCATAAGCCATCACCGTCGATCCGTCGAATTTGGGACCGAAGCTGAAACGTTTGTTGGGTATCATTCTTACGGTCTGACCATTACGGGTGGTATAGGCAG
>DASZXP010000125.1:0-12911 GCA_035545935.1 Puia sp.
AGGAAGCTCCCCAGCATAAAGGAATTATGGCAAATGTTCGCAACCTTTACGTTCGTCACGCTGGCATGGGTCTTTTTCCGAGCCGACACGATGACCCTGGCATTAAATTACCTGAAGCATATAGGACAAAGCATTGTCAGACAGCCCAACCAGCTGTCCCTATTGGAAGGGAAGGAGGCTTTTTCCTATATCATTCCCCTCGTCCTGGGTGACTGGTGGCTCCGAAGGGATGAAAGACGATTACGGCTGCCCCGGAGCCCTGTTATCCGAAAACTGTTGTATTGGGTGCTGGCGATCCTGATATTATCCAAGTTCAGCTCCAATACAAGCTTTATTTATTTCCAATTTTAATCACCGGCATATGAAAAGGTTTATACGCAATTTTTTGTATTTCCTGGCGCCACTGCTCCTGCTGATGGCTGTATGCTTGTTTTTGCCCAGCACACCCCGTGCATCCAAATCCTTGCTGTTTGCAGAGATCAAAAAGGATTCCCTGCTGCAGCATGTCGATTCGCCCCGGATCATTTTTGTAGGAGGATCGAACCTGTCCTTCGGGCTCAATTCCCAAATGATCGAAGACTCCTTAAAGCTCTTCCCTATCAATACTGGGGTGCATTTTTCCCTGGGCCTGAAATTCATGATGGAAAACACCCTTCTCTATGTACGCAAAGGCGATGTAGTGGTCCTGATACCCGAATATGCGCATTTTACCAGGGACTATGACGCCGGCTCGGAAGAACTGCTGCGTTCCGTCATGGAAGTGGACCGCTCCAAGATAAAACTGCTCAACACCAGCCAGATCCTGCATCTTATCCCTTTTATACCAAAATATGCCTTCTCCAAGCTGCTGACCACCGAATACTTCCATGTCGGGGAAAGTGATATCTATAGCGTCAATTCATTCAATCGGTATGGAGACGCCTATGCCCATTGGAACCTGAAAAGAAGATTCTTTCTCACCGAAAAAAAGACGAACGGGTACCTTAACCCGGATGTGGTGGAGGGGATCAAAAAATTTGCCGGCGTAGTCAAAGCAAAAGGGGCGGCGCTGTTCGTGTCATATCCCGGGCTCCAGGACATCTCCTATCATAATATAGCGGGTCTGATCGCGGAAGTAGAGAAACAATATAAAAGGGAGGGGTACGCCATCCTGGGCGCCCCGGAAAGATATATGATGCCGGACTCGTTGATGTTCAATACGCCCTATCATTTAGATAAAACAGGAGTAGACTACCGGACGACACTGCTTATCGAAGATCTCAGACAGGCTCTGGGACAGGGTTCTAATTGACAGTTATAGTAGTCGGTTGTACGCTCTTTTTACCCTTTAGCTGATCCGCCACGATCTTATACATCCCAATATAGTTCCTATTCTCTTCTTCCTCCGTCTTCCATATCGTCGTGCCATACTTATCCCAGTCAGGGTCTTTCCGAAGGTCTTTTACTTTCTCGAAAAGATGGGTCTCCCAGAAATCCGGGTCGGGTGTTGTCGAATTTTCTTTAAAGAACCCCCATTCCTGGAGGTTATTGAAATACTCCAGATGGCCCTCATCCTTGTCGTGGGGTTCGAAATAAGTGACATTGGCCTTTTCATAATACCATTTTCCCTGGTATTTCACCGCCTTGACAATATAGGCATAGGTCTGTGGCATATCGTTCAGATAGCCAGTATCCCGAATGTTTTTTTCGTTCAGTATCCTGACATTATTGTCCTGCTTGTTCTCGGACAACTGCTTAAAGCCCTGCCTGCCCCTTTTCTCCAGGAAAAATCCTACGAACTTGGTCTTGTCATCATTGACCATCAGCTGGTACAGGCTACTCATCGTAATATTACTGTCTTTCGCCGGGATAATATTTTCAATGAACGACTTGTCGAACGATCTGGCATATTGGTCATGCCGCAGGACATCCAGCCGCTGCCGCCATAATTCCTTTTCTCTTTTCAGGGTCGGGCTATTGACCGCAACATTATATATCACTTTATCCAATGCCTGGGCGATAGAATTATGGATGGTACAAGTGAGGGAGCTGTCCTGGCAGGCAAATTCAAAACCAGGGTTGAACCAGTCGCCGGTAAAAGTCGTATCTATCAACAGCGAGCCGGTGGCATGATCATACAATTGAACGGCCAGCCGGGCATAGCTTATACCGTCTTCCTTGTAAAAGCTCACACTGGGGAAGCTTAGCACATATTGAAGCTGGGTGCTCTCAGCCAGTTTCTTCAGGTCTTCCATTTTCCCATTGGAAGGGGTGTCTTTTAAAAGGATAAGGAGATTGGTGAACTTTTCATAGAACCGATAGGAGAGATATTGCTCGGATCGGAAACTGATCTCTTTGACAAAGGTCATGTGCTTACGGTACTCGACCTCACTTTTCATCATTCGTTGTATATTGGCCGGCTGCTGCTGCAGCTCCTTGGGGTCCAGCGACCGGTCCCGGGTATCCTTCTTTATCTCATCGTCATATCCTTTTATGTCCTTCTCGAAGGATCTTTCCGCCTTGACATTGCCAGGTGAAAGGATCAGTATCCGAGGGTCATAGTTTGTTTGTCCGAAAGAACAGGCAGCGATCAGGGATGCGACCAGAAAAGACAGTGTTTTTTTCATAGCAGGGTCCTTTATTGTAACTCCGTGAATATATTATAATAATCGCTTTCGTCCAAATCAACCCACCACAAAGTCTATTTTACACCGCTTTGATTACATATATAGGCACTAGCTTTGTATCCATCAAAAAAATAAGGAAATGAAAAGATTGGATAACAAGGTGGCCGTCATATATGGGGACGGCTCGACAGGATCAGCTATGGCAAAAGCGTTTGCCCGTGAGGGTGCAATGGTTTTTTTGACCGGACGAACAGCGACAAAGCTGAAAGCCACGGCCGATGAGATATTATCCCACGGCGGCGCTATCGAGACTTCCAGGCTCGATGCGCTCGATGAGCAGGCGGTGGAAGCGCACATGGCTGAGATCATTAAGACAGCGGGTAAAGTCGACATTTCTTATAATGCTATTGGCATACCTCAAACAGGCATTCAGGGGATACCATTGACTGAGCTGTCATTGGAAAGCTTTTCTCTCCCTTTGGCGACCTATCCACAATCGCATTTTATTACTGCCAAAGCTGCTCTCAAACGAATGGTAAAACAAGGGCATGGGGTAATTATCGCGCACACTCCCACCCCGGGTAAACTAAGTCAACCTTTTGTCGGTGCTATGCCGCTGACATGGGCAGCCATCGAGGCCCTCTGTCGTTCACTTTCGGTGGAATATGGGCAGTATGGAGTGCGCGCCGTTTGCCTGCACACAACGGCCATACCGGAGACGCCGCTTATCGATGAAGTATATGGAATTCATGGAAGGTCCAATGGCACTACTTATGAACAATTCCATTCCATTATGGAAAGCAGAACGCACAGGAGGCGATTGACCACTTTGGAAGAGCTCACCAACGCCGCGGTCTTCGTGGCTTCCGATGATGGCGCCGCGATCACAGGCACCATTCTCAACTTGACAGCAGGGATGGTGGTCTAGCCGGTGGATTACCGGAAAAAATATTGCCTCTCCGGACAAGTGGAGAGGCAATGATCTATTTCAAAAAATCTTCGATGACAGGCAATGCCACGGGTGGATTACGCGCCCCTTCCAATGAAGCCAATTCTCCCATATAAGCGCCATGACCACCGGGAAATATAGCCAGGCTGGCATGCGGCAGACGGTGATACATCTCCACGGCGTGTTCGGGCAGCGGCACATCCTTATCACCCATGAGTATCAAGGCCGGCGCCTGTATGCTGCCGATGGTGGAGTCCGGGATGTCCGTAAAATGCAGCATGCGGCCTACACACTGGTTGAACATGATATGCAGCGCCCCCTCGCTGGGATGGATAGATAAGAACACTTTTTTATACGCCTCCGGCATGTCTTCGAATCGGGCATGATCAAACCCCTGCCAAAAGGCGGGCGCCACCCCTGCCCTCTTGTACATCGAAGAGGCAATGATCAACTTGTTCACCATGGCAGGATGACGGATAGCGATCTGCAGCGCGGTAGTGCCGCCATTGCTGAACCCGAATATATCGGCCTTATCGATATGCAGCTGCTGTAAAAGAGCGGCCACATCATCGGCGTCCTGTTCAAACGTTATCTGCCGGCCGTCCCGATTGTCGCTATGTCCATGCGCCTGGAGCTCGACAGCGATGACCTGGTGCGTCTTTGACAAGGCGGGCAATATCCTGCCAAAGGTGGTCTCTACCGTAGAGGCAGCCCCGTGTATCAGTACCAGGGGTCTGCCCGTGCCATGGATCTCGTAGTACATATGCAGGCCATTCACATTGGCATACTGCCCCTTTTGCGCCATCGTGGTGTTCATAAAGGAAATTATTAAGAGTGTGGTGATGATATATTTCATGATGAGTTAATGTTTTTCCAATGGAGTCATGCAATCGCATGCTCGTGTCATATGACGATATTATCTGGACTTCATGCCTGCAAGATAGGCGCTGAGCTTTTCCACGTTCTGTCTCAGTCCTACGTCTGCCTTGAAGGTCTTCACCGTCCGGATGAATTCTTCCGCCGTCTCGAAAAGCATATGCCAGGTGATATATGTCTGATCGCCCCGCTCCTCGAAAGTGATGGTAGCGACAAACTTCGGTCCGGTGACATGTTCGTATACTATCTTTTTATGAAGGATCACCTCCTTGAAAATACTCTTATTCTTATAGTCCGTCCCATCAGGCCCATGCATTATCAGATCCCATTCACCACCGGGCCGCAGGTCCATCTTCGTAATAGTATTGGTAAAACCATTGGGCCCCCACCAGTTGGCAATGTGTTCAGGGCTTGTCCAGGCTTCCCACACCAGATCGATAGGCGCATCCAGCTGTCTTGTAATGAGGAGCTCCCTGTCCTGCGTACTACTTTTTTTGTTTTCCATATCTTTCTTTTTTTAATTTTTCTACATACATCTCAAAAGAATCCATTTTATTCTCCCAAAACTGTTTGTACTGCGCCACCCATGCAGCCACCTCACCCAGCCTGTCCAGATGCGCTTCGCAAAACCGCTCTCGCCCCCGCTGCTGGATGGTGATCAGCCCGCAATCCATCAGGACTTTCACGTGCAGGGATATAGCCTGCTGGCTCATATCAAATTTCTCGGTAATGGACTTCATATTATGGGGCTGCCCGGCAATCATATTGATGATGGCGCGCCGGGTAGGGTCTGCAATAGCCTGGTATACATCTCGTCTGGCTTTCATATTATACAAGTAAGTGCTTGTAAAATTATACACAAGTATTTACTTGTGCAATTTTTTCTGAAAAAATATTTTTCCGGACAGCAGGTCCTGACGCGATCTCCCCTGAAAAATGGCATATTCCCCTCCCCTTTTATTAAGTATTTCAACCTAAGTTTGCCGAAACGACCTCCTATATGGCTACGACAAAAAAGGCTGGGCTTGGATTTATATTCGTGACGCTGCTCATCGACGTAATGGGATGGGGATTGATCATTCCGGTAATGGCTCCTTTGATCGCACAGTTAAAGGGTATCTCCATCAACCAGGCCAGTCCCTATGGCGGCTATCTATTGACGGCGTTTGCGGCTACACAATTCCTGTTTGCCCCTATCGTAGGGAACCTGAGCGATCGATATGGACGCCGTCCCGTGCTGCTGGCTTCCCTATTGGGTTTTGGCGTCGATTATATCTTTCTGGCATTGTCGCCCTCCTATGGATGGCTGTTCATAGGACGTGTCATCGCAGGCATGACGGGCGCCAGCTTTACTACCGCCTCGGCCTATATCGCGGATGTCAGCACAGATGAAACCTCGAGGGCCAAGAACTTCGGTATGATCGGAGCGGCCTTTGGGCTGGGGTTTGTGATCGGCCCCGCGCTTGGCGGGTTGCTGGCCCATTGGGGGATCCGCGCTCCTTTTTATGGCGCCGCCGTGCTTTGTCTGCTCAACGCGCTGTATGGCTATTTCCTGCTGCCCGAATCATTGGACAAAGACCATCGCCGGTCTTTTGAATGGAAACGCGCTAATCCGCTCGGCTCTCTGCAATTCCTGATGGAGCATCCGGAGATCGGAGGATTGGCCATCAGTTTCTTCCTGATCTATTTTGGCGGACAGTCTGTGCAGGGGAACTGGAACTTTTTTACCATGTACCGGTTTCACTGGAGTGAAGGCATGGTAGGCCTCTCGTTGACAGTAGTAGGCGTCATATTCGGAGTAGTGCAAGGTCTATTGACCAGAGTGATCAATCCGAAGCTGGGTAATGAAAAAAGCATTTATCTGGGTATGTCCTTCTATATTATGGGGCTGGTGCTTTTTGCCTTTGCCACACAGGGATGGATGATGTTTGCCTTCCTGGTCCCTTATTGTCTCGGAGGTATCGCGGGGCCTTCGCTGCAATCCGTCATTTCGGGGCATGTACCGCCCAATCAGCAAGGCCAGCTGCAGGGTTCGCTTACCAGTCTTATGAGCCTGAGCACGGTCTTCGGGCCGCTGGTCATGACCAATACTTTTTCCTATTTTACTTCCTCCAAAGCTCCTTTTTATTTCCCGGGGATACATTTTCTCATCGGAGCGGTTTGTATGCTGGCAAGCGTATTTATCATCGGCAAGGTATTGAACAGGGAAAAGAAACAAGGTCCTGCCCTTACGTCAACACCCAGCTAGGAAACAAAGCTTTCATTTAAATAAGGAATAGGATTGAGAAAAAACATCTTCTTCCATCCCTGAATACTTTTATCCGCCCGCCAGAAATAAGGGACCATCGTCTTGATGGTATAATGCAAATGAGGTGGCTTGCCCTGAGCATTACCCGTAGTACCCACCGTGCCAAGCGTGCTGTTCTTCCCGACAATGGATAGCGTATGCGTGGTGACCTCCCGCATATGCGCATAATAATGCAATCGCCATTTGGGCCCCAGTACATAGACCACATTCCCTCCCAGATGGTTCTGCCCGGCATATACTACCAGTCCCCCGGTGGCGGGATGGACAGACGTACCGGCCTTCGAAAAAATATCGATGCCCTTATGCGTGACAGACTTTCCCCATGGGTACGCCCAATAGGAATGCTGATCATAGCAACTCCGGGTAGCGCCTTCGACGGGCATGGAAAGATGCTGGGGGATAAGAAACCCTACAACTAGAATAACAGCTGCGCACAATAGCAGCCTGTAGATCGGTCGGGTGTTTTTAAAGGTTGACATAGCGTCAAGATAGAAAACAGGAATCTAATCTAATGTTAAAACTATTTCGCCCCTCCCCAGGAAGCTGCTGTATCTTTTTATTTCCCGTCGTATAGCCTCCTCCAGAGCTCCGTCCATCCTTACAGGCGTAATTACGTTGATGGTCATTCTACCTTTTCCCGACGAGGCTGTCCAGGTCCCCGAGACCTGTCCATCGATGATGAGCATGGGTTTGAAAAAGCTGTTACCCGAATAGGCCATGGCCCATTCATCCAGCGCCGGGAGCAGCAGTAACGAGGGATGATGATCGTCGGCCACGCCGGATGGATCGAACCAATACACCTGCCCGTCGACCACTTCACGGGCAAGCCAGGCTCTGTTCAATTCCATACCTATCCCGATATCCGTGGTGCGCAGCCCGCTCCATTCTGCGAAATCATGGACGGTGGCAGGGCCTCGGCTGAGAAAATATCGTCGGGTCAGTTCGGCCAGATGGGCTTCCTTTTCCCCGGGTTGTATCGCGGGCGCCCGTTGATCCAACAAAGCGTAGGTGAACTGATGACCTTCCATGCCCCCGCTGCAGATAAGTCCGTCTAGCTCCGCATCCATCAACAGCCATCCCAGCCGGAGGTCATCCGTATGGATACGCTCTTTTTCCAGGGCCTTCCGGAGTTGCACACGGGTCAGCTGGCCCTTCTCCAGCGCCCTGGCTATAACCCGCTTGCTTTTTTTCAGGATGGACGCATCGATGCCCAGCGTGCGGTATATATCTTTGTTGAAGGATCTTAATTTGGGTGAAGTCAGGGTCAGCATCCAACGGATATCTGCCGGCGAGATAAAATGCCATTCCGGCTGTAATATATGTGTCCGCAAGATCTCCCCCTGGTTAAAGGCCTCCTCGATGGTCTTATCCGTACTGCCCGCTACCCTATTACCGATGGCCCATTTGGCGGCGGTGAAATCCCCAGCCCGTATACAGCCCATCCATTGGATAAGTCCGGCAGGCTCGGTAAATCCCTCTCCCGCCATCTGCTGATTGACAAGTCGTCTATGCGTGATGTCCTGGCTATTCATGCTACGAAACTATAGGGGCCTACTGACAACCCTATGTCAGCTGATAATCCCATTCATGTTGTTTCAATGGTTTGTCATTTTGTTACAATCTGATATCCAGGCTTTTTTAAATTATTTTTTTCATCGACTTTCGACAATACATCTACAAAATCCCACGATAATGAACTATCGCTCTCTATTAAAGGTCGTAACGATGATACTCGTGCCAGCGCTGGTCCATGCACAAAACTGGCAGCCCAGGACAGCGTCGCTGATGACCCCTTTTGCAAAAGACGTTCGGCCCGACAATGTATTGCCCGAATACCCCCGGCCACAGCTGCAGCGGCAGCGCTGGCTCAACCTGAACGGGCTCTGGCAGTTCCAGCCGGCGGCGGAAGGCGACAAGCTTCCCGATGGCAGCCTGTCAGGCTCTATATTGGTGCCTTTCCCTGTAGAGTCCGCCTTATCCGGCGTACAGGAGCATCACGAACGTTGCTGGTATCGTCGTCAGTTTACCATCCCAAAAGACTGGAATAGCAATACCATTCTCCTGCATTTTGGCGCCGTGGATTACAGGGCCGAGGTCTTTATCAACGGGAAAAGTCTGGGGGTGCACGAGGGAGGCTATGATCCTTTCAGCTATGACATCACTTCCTATATCAAAGGAGCGGGCCCGCAGGAAGTCACGGTCAATGTATTCGATCCCACCGACAACGGAGGGTATCCCCGCGGCAAGCAAACGCTGAACCCCAGGGGCATCATGTATACATCGGTGACGGGTATCTGGCAGACGGTGTGGCTGGAGCCCGTGCCAAAGAGCTATATCCATGATATTCGAATGATCCCGGACATCGACAAGGGAGTGTTAAAGCTGCGTGTGTCGGCTGACGGACCGGATGCCGTGACCATAAAGGTGACAGACGGCGATAAATTGATAAGCACTACCACCGGACAGGCAAACAAGGATCTTTCCATTTCCGTGCCACAGGCTAAACTATGGTCGCCTGATCAGCCCTTCCTTTATGGCCTGGAAATATCGCTGGGGAAGGACGCCGTCTCCAGCTATTTTGGGATGCGAAAGATCTCCGTGGAAAATGAAGGAGGATATAAAAAGCTATTCCTGAATAACAAGTTCCTTTTTCAGCTGGGTCCCCTGGACCAGGGCTTCTGGCCAGATGGAGGTTATACCGCGCCGACGGACGAGGCGCTGAAACACGATCTGGTGCTGATAAAGGACCTTGGGTTCAATATGGTGCGCAAACACATAAAGGTAGAACCCTATCGCTGGTATTATTGGGCTGACAAGCTGGGCATCCTGGTCTGGCAGGATATGCCTTCTCCCAATTCCTACACCGAACACACGCCTCCGGTGGACACGGCGGCCTTCTCTCATCAGCTGGAGCGGCTGGTAAGAACACATTGGAATTCGCCCTGTATCGTCACCTGGGTGATCTTTAATGAAGAGCAGGGACAGCATAATACCCCCGGCTATGTGAAAATGGTACGCGCGCTGGACCCTTCGCGGCTGATCAACCAGGCCAGCGGAGGCAGGCATTTTGGTGTAGGCGATCTGCTGGACATACATAGCTATCCTCCGCCCGCGGCGCCGCACAGCAGCACCCAGGCCCTGGCCTGTGGCGAATATGGTGGCATCGGATTCAAGATAAAGGGGCATATGTGGCAGGAAGCGGATACCTATGTGATGATCGACAATGTCGACGATTATACCAGCCTGTACGATCAGTTTGCCAATGACCTGACGGCCTTCAAGACCAACAATGGGCTTAGCGCCGCCGTATATACCGAGATCTCCGATGTGGAAGGAGAGCTCAACGGCTTGGAAACCTATGACAGGGTCGTCGTAAAAGGTCCCGTGGAGAAAATTCGTGCGTCCAATCATCGGGTGATCCATGGCAGCATTCATCTGACGGAGGTATTACCTACCTCTATCAATAGTGGCCGCAGCTGGAAATATACGTTGGACGCTCCGGATAAGGACTGGAGCGCTGCTGCTTTCAACGATGCAGGCTGGAAAACAGGCCAGGGAGGCTTCGGGACAAAGGGCACGCCCGGCGCCATCGTACGGACTGTATGGGATACAAAGGACATATGGTTACGGCAGGAGTTCCAGCTCGGCGATCTCTCCGGCATCAAACGGGATGATCTGATCCTTTCCCTGCATCACGACGATGAATGCGAGATCTTTATCAACGGAGTAAAAGCGGCCACCGTATCCGGCGCCACGGGAGGCTATGCCATAACACCCATCAGCACCGCGGCAAAAGAAGCGCTCGTTGCGGGCGGGAAGAATGTCATCGCCATCCATTGCCATCAGCGGGGCGGCGGTCAGTACATCGACGCGGGAATATCAGCTATGATCATTCAGCAATAAGTCACATGAGGAGGTCCCAGGGACCTCCTCATGCTGTCCGAAGTGTCTGTCACTCCGTCCGCAAACTCTTTATAGGATTGGCGGCCGCCGCCCTTATAGCCTGCCAGCTGACGGTGACCAGGGTAATGACAATGGCCAGCAAGGCCGTGGCGACAAATATCACCGGGCTGATATGGATGCGGTAATCGTATTTGTCGAGCCATCCATGCATAAAATACCAGGCCAGCGGCGTTGCTATGAGACAGCTGATGATCACGAGCAGGACAAAATCCTTTGACAAGAGCATCCATAGCTGCGGGATGGAAGCCCCCAGCACCTTCCGGACGCCTATCTCCCGGGTCCGGCGTTCGGCCATAAAAGAAGCCAGTCCAAACAGTCCGAGACAGCTGATGAAGATGGCCAGTATGGCAAAAATGCCGGACAGTTGCCCGACCTGGTTCTCGCTTTGAAATTTTCTGGCAAAGGCCTCATCGGTAAACCCATAATCGAACGGATAGCCGGGTTTATATCGCTCGACGATGGGTTGAATGGCGGCCAGGGCCTTTTTCACATCAGCCCCGCCTTTTAGCCGGATAAATCCCTGGGATACAAAATAAGACCGGAACAGCATGATGGCAGGCTCGACGGGCTTGAACGGGTCATCCATCATCACATCATCCGAAACGCCGATGACAGTCATATCTTCCTTCCCAAACTTAATATGCCGGCCCACCACCGGCTCCTTGAGGCCCATGAATCTGACAGCCGTCCTGTTCAATACGACAGCGTTGCTGTCGGTGCCATATTGAGGAGAGAAGAACCTGCCTTCGTCGATCCGTATTCCGGAAGCCTTGTCATAATCGTAATCCACCATGATGGCGGAGAAGATAGGATTGCTGTTGGGATCCTTGCCTTCCCAGGAGAAATTACCCCAATTATTCCAGACGCCTGTCATGGGGCTGGATGACCTGCTGACGGCAGCTACATAGCCTGTAGCCAACAGATCCCTTTTCAGAGGGAGGAAATTTTGTTTCAGCTCGGAAGAAAGATTCAGGGATATAAGGTTATTCGGATCATATCCCAGCGGCCGGTCCTTTGCATGCCGTATCTGCTGGAACACGATAATAACTCCAATGATCAGCGCAATGGAAAAACTGAACTGTGTCACCACGAGTATCTTCCGTGGCACACCGGCGCCTTTGCCAGGGTTGAACGTTCCCTTTAGCACCTTGACAGGATTGAAGGAAGAAAGATACAGGGCCGGATAGCTGCCCGCCAGCAGCCCGGTGATGATACAGCCGGCCAGGGCAATGCCCAACAGGGGGAGATTGGCGAAATTAACCGTGATATACTGAAAGCCGACGTCCTTTAATAAGGGCAGCGACAACTTTACGATCAGCAGCGACAACAAAAAAGCGATAAAGGCGGTGAGCGCCGCCTCGCCAAGGAATTGTGCGATGAGCTGCCGGCGTTGTGAACCGATGGCTTTACGTATGCCAACCTCGCGGGATCTTTTCTCCGAACGGGCCGTGCTCAGGTTCATAAAATTGATACAGGCGATGAACAGGACCAGCAGTCCCACAAAAGTGAACATATGGACATAATCGATGGCGCCGCCGGTGTTGGTCCATCCATCGAAATTGTCGTATAAATGCCATCTCTCCATAGGATGCAGAAAGAGCGCTCCCTCTTTTTTATTTCCCGTCTTCTTTTGCACCATGGCGGCGATCTTGCCGGAGAAGGATTCCATGGAAACATCTTCCCGCAGTTCGACGATATTCTCGAGAAAATTATTATCCCATTGTGTTTTAGAGCCTCTTACAAAGTCACTGGTGGCAATATTCAGCTCAAAAGGAACAAGGAAATCAAAGCTGATGCTGGAGTTATCCGGAATATCCTTCAATACCGCGGTGACAACGAGATTGGACTGATTGTCCATCTTCACCATCCGACCCATCGGATCGGCATCCCAAAACAAGGATTTGGCAAGCGACTCGGTGACCACGATGGAGTAAGTATCCTTCAGGGCATTGTCCACTGTACCTTTTACCAGCGGAAAGGAGAACATCTTCAATATATCCGGGTCCGCATAATGTCCATTCTTCATGATCTTCTTGTCTCCCACCAGCAGACTGTGTGCGTCACCCCAATCCAGACGGGTGATATGTTTGACCTCGGGATAATTTGTCCTCAGCTCGTCATATAAAGGCAGCATGATCCCGGACTGTACATGTTTCTGGCCATTGAACTCGGTCTTTTTCATCACTTTCCCAATATAGGCCCTGTGGAT
>DASZXP010000126.1:0-3849 GCA_035545935.1 Puia sp.
AGCTGGCGCATCCCTTCGATAAAGATATCTTCCGGCACTTTCGGCATGCACATCCGCCCGGCGCTGACATTGAAACGTGTAAAGTTATCATATGGACGGAAGATAAAAGGATTGCCTTCCCTGTCCTTATATGCTTTAATACCTTCAAAGATGGACTGCCCATAGTGCAAAGCAGCCAGCGCAGGTGAAAGGGAAAGATTCCCATACGGACGGATCGATACCTTGCCCCATTCCCCATTCGCATAATCGACCTCCAACATATGATCCGTAAAATATTTCCCGAACGGAAGATTATTAAAGTCGATCTCGCCTATTTTACTCTTCGCCGTTTTCGTAACTTGTATATCCATAGCAGCTATCATTGTCAAAATTTTGTAACCACAAAGAAACAAACAATCTTTGTGCTCGCAAACAATTGTTGGTATTTACTACACCAGCGGCTACCTGCTACGGATAAAAACCAGGAATAATTTTATGAATCTCGATAATATTCAGTTGAAGGACCTCGTCGTCTCCGAACTCTACCGGGATAACCTCCTGGCTTCGGAGGCCGAAAGGGAGACGGCCGGCCATACACGTCCCGCAACACCGCCACCCGTAGCAGCCCCCGTAGCGACAGTCCCCGTCACAGCTGCTCCCCCATCTTCGGGCTATAAATTCTTAGGTAACAACAGCCGAAAGATCTCCATCATCGTCCAGGCGCCCGGCACACCCTTTCTTCCCGACGATCAGCTCGTCGTGCTCACCCGTATGCTGGATGCCTGCAAAATGAACATAGGGGATGTAGCCATCGTCAACCACGCCGCCACACCTGTGGTCATCGGCGACCTCAAACAACAGTTACAGCCCGTCTTCGTCCTTCTTTTTGGTCCTACCCCCCAGGCCATCGGACTCCCCATGAACTTCCCGGTCTTCAAGATCCAGCCATACGACCAGTGTACCTATCTCACCGCCCCCTCGCTGGAAGAGCTGGCGCGCCCCGGCGATGAAAGCAAACTATTAAAGAGCAAACTATGGGTCTGCCTGAAGACCATGTTCGAAATATGAACGCTATACACCATAAGCCCAGGCTCATCTTCGCTACCAACAACGCACATAAAGTGGAGGAGATACAGGCCGCCATCGGTCACCAGATGGAAGTGATCAGCCTCGAACAGGCCGGTATCGACATCGACATTCCGGAACCCCACGCCACCCTGGAAGCCAATGCCACGGAAAAATCGACCACCATTCACCGGCTCACAGGAGGTGACTGCTTTAGCGAGGACACGGGACTGGAGGTCGAGGCTCTGAATGGAGAGCCCGGCGTCAAGAGCGCACGCTATGCAGGCGAAGACCGCTCGTTCAGCAACAATATCGAAAAGCTATTATACAAGCTGCAGGGACAGACTGATCGGAAAGCACGCTTTCGCACCGTGATATCCCTGATCATAGATGACCAGGAGCACCTCTTCGAAGGCGTCTGTGAAGGAAGGATCCTGACCAGCCCCACAGGAGGGCAGGGTTTCGGCTATGATCCCGTATTTGCCCCGGAAGGAGACACCCGCAGCTTTGCCGAGATGAACATGGAAGAAAAAAATCGCTATAGCCATCGACGCAGGGCAGCCGATAAGCTGGTCGCATTCCTGAAAGCACGATCCACCCACTAAACCATTGCTTATGCCAAAGACAAAGATCACATTACCCGAACGTTTTACCTTCACCACGGAAGTCCCCATTCGTATCACCGATCTGAATTACGGAGGACATGTAGGCAACGACTCCGTACTTTCCATCCTCCATGAGATAAGAGTGCAATTCCTGCGACATCATGAATACACCGAGCTGGACCTTGCCGGCGCAGGTATCATCATGGCGGATGTAGCCATCGAGTTCAAAAGCGAGGTCTTTTATGGAGAAACGATCCGCGCCTCCGTAGCCGCGGGAGAATTCTCGAGAGTAGGCTTCGATATTTATTACAAGCTGGAAAAAATATCCGGACAGAATGTCCGGCAAACGGGCTCTCCCGAAAATGTAACCCGTTTGTCGGAAAGATCTGATGTCCGTCCTTCGGACTACGCACCTCCGGTCCGTTCGTGGGTTACGGTAGCAGTCGCCCGAACAGGCATGGTTTGTTACAACTACGCACAAAAGAAGATAGCATCCATACCGAAGGAAGTCTGCACCCGGCTATTGTCATAGTCTCCGTCGTCATATCCCAGTCCGTCAGTCAGCCCTGTTCCATATCCGCCAGCTTTCCTCCGCCTGGCCGATCAGCATATCATACCCGTTCTCCACGACAGCGCCCCGTTGTTCCCCATTCTGAAGGAATAAAGTGCGGGCGGGATTATATACCAGGTCGAATAGATAATGTTGCGCGCCGATGGCCTCATAAGGCAATGGCGGACACTCATTCACTTTAGGATACATTCCGAGGGGCGTGGTGTTGATGATCAATGTATGGCTGTAGATGACCTCTTCATCCACGTCTTCATAGCTTAACACCCCTCCCCCGGCCTGCCTCGATACATATTTATAGGCGATCCCCAGCTTCTTCACCACATACTCCACCGCCTTGGACGCGCCCCCCGTACCCAGGATCAGCGCCCGGTTATGATAAGGCTGCAGCTGGCGGGCAAGCGACTCTTTAAAACCCACTACATCCGTATTATAGCCTGTAGGGACGCCATTGACGATCTTGATACAGTTGCACGCTCCTATCTCCCGCACCACTGGGCTCATCTCCGCCAGGTAAGGGATCACTGATTTCTTATAAGGGATGGTGACATTCAACCCGCACAGCTCCGGGTCCTGCAGCAGCGCCTGCACCCCGGAAATATCCTCTATAGGGTACAGCTCATACCGGCAGTCCATAATCCCCAGCTGCTGAAATTTTTCCGTAAAATATTGCTGCGAAAAAGAATGCGACAAAGGGTATCCTATCAGACCGAACTTCCTCATCGGGCCCCTTCTTTGTCCAGGAACAGGTGGAAAGTATCTCCTCTCAGTCCCACCCGCATGGCCTCCATGGCAATGACTTCCGTGGGTGCGATATTCCCCAGGTTCACATTGCAGCCGATGAGCTCGATAAAATACAGCTGCTGCGCTTTTTGCGGAGCCTCCCAAAGGATCTTCTCCGCGGGTATTTGTGTAAGTATCTCCTGTACCAGCCCCTCGCGTACTTCGCCGCTGCCGCGGTAAATGCCGACATTACCCGCCTCACGGGCTTCAGCGATCACATAAGAAGCGCCCGCGCTCAGCTCGGCCCGCATAAGCTCGATCCATTTGTAAGGAGGGATGATATGTTCGGCATCCTTGCTGCCGACTTCGCTGAGCACCGTACCATGCTTCGTCAGCTTCTCGATATAACCGCACTTCTCGGCATGCGGGATAGTGATCGATCCGTCGCTGACCTCCATATGAGTGATGTTATAGTCTTTACAGACGGATACATAATCGTCGAATTGATTGCGGATCAGGAAAGCTTCAAAAAGAGTGCCCCCAAAATAAACGGGCAGATCATATGATTGATAGACTTCGATCTTTTCTCTGAGATTGGGCGTGACAAAGGAGGTCCCGAATCCCAGCTTTACAATATCCACGTGCGGATGAGCTACGCTGAGAAAGCTTTTCGCCTCCTCTATGCTCAACCCTTTATCCATGACCATCGTAATACCATGCTGACGCGGCTTTGACATTCTTTCCGGGATCTGCGTAAGTTTGAAATTCATCCTGTATTTTATTGAGTCTTTGGTTATTAATCTCGGCCGGACAACGTCCCTCAAGTCCGTTTTGCCGTGCAAATGTAGGAAACTAAATCATATCAAGGCTCAACCCTGACATCCCATTAAATTATAATGTAAGGGAGTG
>DASZXP010000127.1:0-29579 GCA_035545935.1 Puia sp.
CGCCGGGGTTGCAGCGGGGGCCGGGGCTCCGCCGGACATGGCTGTCAGCTTTGAAATGACATCATGTATTTCCTTGACGCTATAAAACTTATAGATCTCCGCATCCGCGCTGAGGTCGAGTGAGGATGGGATCACTTTGAAAGGTCCATAGACTGTTCCCTTTGCGTTGGCAGAGAGTTTCTGGATATGATTGGGGAGAATGAAGAAATTCCGGTTGGCGGCATTGACATTCTCGTTCTTCACCAGCAGGGTGAGGCTATCGAGCTTTTGTTTCAGCGACTCCTGGGTGATATGGCTGTCACCGGTGCCGGCTCCTGTGCGCTGGTAGCTGCCAATGACGGTGTCGGTCTTTAGGTTGGCTATATAAAGTCCGTCTTCCGGTACGTCCAGGGTTATCTTTCCTGAAGCAGTCTGTACGTTCAGCGTTACGGGGCCACTGCCTGTGAATTCCAGCTCCTGCTCACGGTGAGGGCTGCCTTCGCCGACGGTGATGTTGGTTTTAGTATTGTCTACCTGGATGTCGCTGTTGGCATATACGATGACTTTTTTGAGATGTCCTTTACAGGAACCCAGGGAGAACAAGGTGGCCAGCGACAGCGCTGCGACAGAAAGCTTCTTCATATGCATATATTTAAAAATGAATCCCGACCATGGAGTGCAGGCCGGGATTGCAAGTAAATAAAAAAATTTGAAACTATCAGATTATTTGCCATAACGTTCGGCTACCTTGTCCCAGTTCACCACGCTCCAGAAGGCGCCGAGATATTCTGCGCGGCGATTCTGGTATTTCAGGTAATAAGCGTGTTCCCAAACGTCCGCGCCCAGCAGGGGAGTACCTTTTACTTCGGCTACATCCATCAGTGGGTTGTCCTGGTTGGGAGTAGAGGAGATCTCCAGCTTGCCGTCCTTGACGAGGAGCCAGGCCCAGCCGCTGCCAAATCTGCTCATGCCTGCGGCATTGAACTTTTCCTTGAAGGCGTCGAAGCTGCCGAAGATGGAATTGATGTCGTCGGCCAACTTGCCTGACGGTGTGCCTTTGCCTTTGGGGGTAAGGCTTTCCCAGAAGAAGGAATGGTTCCAGTGACCGCCACCGTTGTTGCGGACGGCGGGGCTGATGCTGCCTGCCTTGGCGACCAGCTCTTCCAGGGATTTACCTTCGTTAGGGGTGCCGGCGATGGCTTTATTCAGATTGTCAACATATGCCTGGTGGTGTTTACCATGATGTATTTGCATGGTTGTCGTGTCGATGTGCGGCTCCAATGCATCGTATGCATATGGCAGCGCGGGTAGTGTAAATGCCATAAATGATGTTTTTAAATGTTACCTAAAAAATTAAACCTGGTCAATGGGGTCAAATTCCACTAGCCGGAAGGGATAGCGAATTTACGGGAAAATGATCACCCGGCCAAAGAGGGGGCCGGGGATAACGGGAAGGGCCATGGCGGAGAGAGTTGACGATGGCTTTGGTTCAGCGTCTGCGTTCGCGAAAGAACTCCTGCATCAGCGCGGTGCATTCTTCTTTCAGGATGCCTTTCGAAAGGATGGTCTTTGGATGAAAGGGCCAGCCGGCCGTGTGTATGGAGGGAGTCTGGATAGCCTCTGTTGCCGTGGGGAGCCGGATGCCGCGGCGATAGCCGTTCTTCTCATCATCGGCTCCATAAATGACACGGCCGATCTTGCTCCAATAGAGGGCGCCGGCGCACATGAGACAGGGTTCTATGGTGATATAGATGGAGGCGTCGGGGAGATATTTGCTGCCCAGGAAGTTGAAGGCGGAAGTGAGGGCGATGATCTCTGCGTGGGCGGTGCAATCGTTGAGGCGTTCTGTCTGGTTGTGTCCGCGGGCGATGATCCTGTCGCCCAGGACGATGATGGCGCCGATGGGGATCTCCTCTTCGGAGTACGCGTTACGGGCTTCCTTGAGGGCCTGCTGCATGTAGTGTTCGTCGTTCCGGTCTTGTAGAAATGGAACTTTAAAGGTAGTATTATCACTCATGAGAATTAACGGCTAAGTTTTTTTACAGATGGATTGGATAATAGGGATCATATTGACGGATGTACCCTGGACTGATATCAACCGGCTCTTCGATGACATAATATGCTTTCGAGGTTTTCGGTAAAATTAAGAAGTAAATCCCCCAAAATTTGAGGAAATTGTTACTGATTAAACCAGTTTAATTCTTATGCAAATCGACCTGCCTGCCATGCGGCATTATTTCCAGTCGGGGACGCTTCTGCCCTATGCCGAGCGGCGCAAACAGCTGCTGTTGTTGCGGGAGAGCCTGTTGAAGCACGAGCCGGACATCGCGGCTGCGTTGTTTGCCGACCTGAAGAAAAGCCGGGAGGAGTCCTATGGTACGGAGACGGGGCTGGTGATCGCGGAGCTGAACACTACCCTGAAACATCTCAAACGATGGATGCGACCAAAGCGTGCGGCCACCAACCTGGTAAATCTCCCCTCCTCTTCCCGCATCTATCGTGACCCGCTGGGTGTGGTGCTCATCATCTCTCCCTGGAACTATCCGCTGCAGCTGGCGCTGGTACCGTTGATCGGAGCCATTGCGGGCGGCAATTGCGCGGTGATAAAGCCGTCGGAGCATGCTCCCGCCACGGCGGCCCTGCTCCAAAAAATGCTCTCGGAAATATTCCCGCCGGAATATATACAGGTCGTACAAGGCGATGGCGCCACCGTGGTGAAAGAGCTGATGCAATCCTTTCGCTGGGATCATGTTTTTTTTACGGGCTCCATACCGGTGGGCAGGGCCGTCTACCAGATGGCAGCCAGTCAGCTGACGCCCGTAACATTGGAGCTGGGAGGCAAGAGCCCGGTGATCGTCGAAAAAGATGCGGATATACGGACGGCCGCCAGGCGCATCGTCCTGGGCAAATTCATCAACGCAGGGCAAACCTGCGTCGCACCGGACTATCTGCTCGTACATGCCGACATTAAAGACAGACTGCTGGACTCGGTCAGGGACGTCATACGAGGCTTCTATGGCGAGCGACCGGAAGAAAGCTATGACTATCCCAGGATCGTTCATGAAAAAAGGTTCGATACCCTCGTCGGTTATTTATCACAGGGAAGGATAGCCGCAGGAGGACGTGCGGACAAAAGCAGGCTGTTCATCGAACCTACGCTGATGGAAGATGTTGCGCCGGAGAGCCCGTTGATGCGGGAAGAGATCTTCGGGCCTATATTGCCTGTCTTTACTTTCCGGCATATGGAGGAGGCGCTGGCCATCGTGCGGCGTCAGCCTGATCCGCTGGCATTCTACCTTTTTACAAAGGATGCGGAGCGTCAAAGAGCATGGATGGAGCGATATGCTTTTGGCGGCGGCTGTATCAACAACACGGTGTGGCATTTCGCCAATCATCATCTGCCGTTCGGCGGCGTAGGGTATAGCGGCATGGGGGCCTATCACGGAAAATACAGCTTCGAGACCTTCACACACGCCAAGGCGGTGATGCAAACGCCCGGCTGGATCGATCCGGCTATCAAGTATCCGCCATATAAGGGAAAGTTAAAGTGGTTCAGGTGGTTCTTCCGGTGAGGCGCCCGGATGGCACAGGTCTTCAGGCGGATATGTAAAAATGTCTGCATGACATTTAAAGTAACGCTATCCTGTCGGTGTTGCTGACAAAATTGCCTTTTTGGCTCTATTGATAATCAGCGTCCTGTGATCGGGACAGGTATTTGCAGTATAGGGGGAAAAGGAGTGAAGCATGGCAGAAACCTGGAACAAACGGGAGCGGGAACGGAACAAACGACAAAAGAAGCAGGAAAAAATGGAGAAAAGACAGGAACGGAAACAAAGCAAGGGACATCAGGACTGGACGGATATGCTGGCTTATGTCGATGAGAATGGGAACCTTAGTTCAAAACCATCGGATCAACACTCGCTCTAAGCGTTATGACTGAATAGACCCGCCTAACGGCGGGTTTATTTATTTTTAGGGAACCTCAGTACGCGCAATCCTCCAGCTGACCGGCGGTGAAAGTGGTGACGGTGCGTTCGGGTACAAACCCTGCATAGCGCTGCTGCACTTGCAGCAGGATCTCTTCTATCTCTTCGAGAGACCCTTTTTGCACCAGCTGATTGCGGAACTCCTTGATATGGGGAAATCCTTTCAGATAATTTGTATAATGACGGCGCATTTCCAGGATGCCTACGATAGGTCCTTTCCACTCGACGCTGCGGAGCAGATGGTCCCGGATGGCTTTTGTACGTTGTTCGATGGTCGGCGGCGCGAGATGGGTCCCCGTCTGCAGATAATGTTTTATTTCATTGAAGATCCAGGGATAGCCGATGGCGGCGCGGCCGATCATGATCCCATCGATGCCGTATCTGTCCCGGTACATCTTTGCTTTTTCCGGGGAGTCGATATCTCCGTTGCCAAAGATGGGGATCCGGATGCGGGGATTTTCCTTTACCCGGGCGATGAGCGTCCAGTCGGCCTGACCTTTATACAGCTGGGCCCTGGTCCTGCCATGTATGGTAAGCGCCTCGATCCCTACGTCCTGGAGACGGAGGGCTACTTCCTCGATGTTCTTCGACTGATCGTCCCAGCCCAGCCGGGTTTTTACCGTCACAGGCAGGCTGGTGCCTTTTACGACGGCCTCGGTCAGACGGGTCATAGCGGCTACATCCTTCAAGACGGCGGCTCCGGCGCCCTTGCAAACCACTTTTTTGACAGGACATCCAAAATTGATATCTACCAGGTCGGGCTGGACCGTGTCTACGATACGGGCGCTCATGGCCATCGCCTCTTCATCCCCTCCAAATATCTGGATACCAAAGGGGCGCTCGTATTCGAAGAAGTCCAGCTTTTGACGGCTCTTCATGGCATCCCGGATGAGGCCTTCGCTCGAGATGAACTCGCTGTACATGAGGTCGGCTCCATTTTGTTTACAAACGTAACGGAACGGCGGGTCGCTCACATCTTCCATGGGAGCCAGAAGAAGCGGGAATGCAGGAAGTTGTATATTGCCGATGTTTATCGCCATGAAGGATGCAAATTTACGTCGAAATGCCCAATGGTCAAAGGATAGACAGTGATGGACTTATTATGAATAATAGATTGAAAATACCTTCTCCCTGGGCCCAATTGGGCCTTTTTATGGCCTTAATGGGCGGATGTTATGTGTTTACCCTCCTGTTCCTGGGCCTGCTGCACAGGCCGGGGCAAGGCATAGGGTGGGATAAATTCGAGCAGATGCTGGCTTCCGTAGGGGTATTTGCCCTGCCTGCCTTGCTGGCCGGCAGGATGATCACCAACAGGAACGTAGGGAGCTTTTTAGGCTTCCGGAAAGCCCAGCAACCCGCCTTTTATGCGATAGGGGTACTTCTGCTGCTGCTGTCCTTCCCCTTCGAAGGCTGGCTGGGGCAGCTAAACAGACACCTGCCGCTGTCGGAATGGATGATCAATCTGGAGAAACAGGCCAATGAAAAAATGGGCGATTTCCTGCGCGTGCGCTCTCCCCTGGACATCGTGGTCAATGTGATCGTCATTGCGGCCATTCCGGCTGTCTGCGAAGAGATCTGTTTCCGGGGAGCATTGCAGCGGATACTTATTCAATGTTTCAATAGCCCCTGGGCCGGCATCGTATTCACGGGTGCGTTCTTTTCCGCCTTTCATCTGCAGTTCGAGGGTTTTTTGCCCCGGATGTTCATGGGCATATTGCTGGGCGCGGCATACTGGTACGGCGGCAGTCTGTGGGTGCCTATACTGGCGCATTTCTTTACCAATGCGGCGCAGGTGATAGCCGTGTCGTATTATCCGAAAATGATCGATGAGGATCCATACGTACCTGTGTATGCGGCGCTGGTCTCCCTGGTCATCGTAGTGGGACTGCTGTCCGTATTCCGCAGGCGTTCAAGGACCAGCTTTGCGGAAGTATATGCGGATAGCGCATTGTATAACAGGTGACCCTTACCAGGAACCGCCGGGGCGGTTCGTCCGAAGGACAAATATTAGCGATATGCGGGAATTGGGCTATTTTCAAGTGAAGAACAATTCCCGCACTTAATGAATGTATCATGGCATTAAACCCTGCGGTATTTAAAACACGGACATTGACGGCGGCTATATTCGTGGTCGTCATGCTGGCCGGATTGCTATGGAGCGAATGGAGCTTTTTCGTGCTTTTTTCCATCGTGCATTTCGGCGCATGGTATGAGTATCAAAAGCTGGTGGCGGCCATCGACGGCGAATATGCTACTATCTCGCCTTTCCATCGTTATGGCGTCATGATCGCAGGGTGGTGCTTTATGTGGTATTTCACCAATGCAGGCTACCTCATCGGAAATGTTTCTTTTCATGCGATTGGATGGTGGACGGGACTGGTCTTTCTTTTTGTCCTGCCGCTAGGGGAGATAGTGCTGACCCGCCAGCTGAGCGTAAAGAATATCCTGTATTCGGCGGGAGGACTTGTATATATATCGTTGTCGCTGGGATTATTGACCCATCTGCGAACGATGTTCTATGGTAATATCGTCAGCTTCTGGGGCAGCCTGCTGGTGCTGATCATCATCGGCTCTATCTGGATCAACGATACGATGGCGTATATCGTGGGCTCGCTGATAGGCAAGACGCCCTTCTCGAAGATATCACCCAAAAAGACCTGGGAAGGGACATTGGGCGGTATTTTCCTGGCAGTGGTCGTCATCGGCGTCATCGGGTTCTTCTTTACAAGGCATGCCAGCGGTGGCGAAGCGAACTGGGTGTGGACATTACAGTGGGTGGCCATTGCCGCAATTGCTGCTGTTACGGGTACGGCGGGTGATCTGCTGGAAAGCAAGCTCAAGCGCATGGCGGGTGTAAAGGACAGCGGTCATATCATGCCGGGTCATGGAGGTTTCCTGGACAGGTTCGACTCCCTGCTGGTGGCGACGCCGTTCGTATGGCTGTATATCATGTGGTTGTTGTACCTTTGACATCCAATTATTTGTATAATGACAATCCACCGAGAAGGCTATCCTACCATTGCTATCAGCGCGCTGGCTTTTGCGCTGATCAACCTGTCCTCTTTTTATTTCATCAGCGCGCATGCGGCGTGGCTCAGCTATGTGCTATTTTTTGTAACGCTGGGGCTCTGGCTGTTCCTTATTTCTTTTTTTCGCGTGCCGAACCGTCAACTGACCAAGGGTGATAACCTGGTCGTTTGCCCGGCGGATGGCAAGGTAGTGGTGATCGAGGAGATCGTCGATGAAGAATATTTTAAAGACAAGCGGATACAGGTGTCCATTTTCATGAGTCCTGCCAATGTCCATCAAAACCGGAACCCTGTGAGCGGGGAGGTGGTTTATAACCAGTATCATAAAGGGAAATACCTGGTGGCCTGGCATCCCAAGTCCTCCACGGAGAATGAACGGCACAGCGTGGTAGTGCGCAATGGCCATGGCGAGATCCTGGTAAAACAGATCGCGGGCGCCCTGGCCAAGCGTATTGTCAACTATCTGTCGGTGGGACAGAAGGTGGAGCAAAGCGCGGAATACGGGTTTATAAAATTCGGATCGAGGGTGGATGTGCTGTTGCCGGTGGGTACGATGGTGAATGTCCAGCTGAACCAGGCAGTGCAGGGCGGAGTGACGGTGCTGGCGACGTGGTAGTGACCGGGCAGGGCCTATATTGGAGGGATGAAATAGAAATCGTATATTTAAGATATGAAGAAGATACTGACACTTACGACTGCCGTCCTGCTTGTAGCAGGGATTGCCTTTGCCGGTGACAAAGGGAAGGAAAAGAATAAGAAAAAAGAGAAACAAAAGACGCACGCCACCTGCTCGGGCAAGGAATGCGGGAAAAAGAAGAGCTAAAAGATATCCTTCAGCTCCCGTAATGAGCGTACGGTATAGGTAGGCCGTACGGCCGGCTCCAGGCCCAGATGGTTGACGTATACCTGGTCGATGCCTGCATTCATGGCTCCCTGTATGTCGGCTTCTATATTATCCCCCAACATGATGCTTTCCGGCCTGGCGGCGCCTGCTTTCTGTAAGGCGTATTCGAAGATCTCCTTGTGCGGCTTGAGGCTGTTGCAACCTTCCGATGTGATCACTTCCGTAAAATAGCCGGTGAGCCCGGAATGCCGCAGCTTGCTGAGCTGTGTCTTTTCAAAGCCATTGGTGATCAAATGCAGGATATAGCCCTTGTCGCGGAGATAATCCAGCACTTCCAGCGTATGGGGGAACAGCAGTTTCCGGGTGGGCAGCGCGTCCAGGAACCGGACATCCATTTCCCTGGCCAGGCGTTCATCGCCTATCTTGAAATCAAGCAGCGTAAGCCACATTCTTTTCCATCGCAGCTCATCGACCTTGATATAACCATTCCGATAGCGCTCCCAAAGTTTATCGTTATGTACGATGTAGCATTTATGGAACAGGGCAAAGCTGTGCACTCCTCTTTCGGACAGGTTGAGGGAATGGTAGAGCTCTTCGAGGGTCTGCCGGCTATTGGCTTCGAAATCCCACAATGTATGGTCCAGGTCGAAAAAAAGGTGCCTATATTGCATGGAGAAAACTGGTCGACTTTTATAAGGCGCAAATTTACGAATTATGAACTGTATCATCACCGGCGCTTCCAGGGGGCTGGGTAAGGCCATTGCGGAAAAGTTCGCTGCCGGCGGCTATCATCTATATCTTGTTTCGCGCGACGCGGATGCGGGAAAGCGTGCTGCGCACGAGATGGCGGAAAGGTTTCGAGATATCGAGGTAAACTGGGGGACTTTTGACCTGGGGGACAAGCGGCAGGCTATACAGTGTGGCCGCTGGATCATCGATCATGGCGCGGATGTGGATGTACTGGTGAACAATGCGGGGCAGTTCATTCCGGGGAATATCTCCGACGAAAAGGACGGGGTATTGGAAAAGATGATGGAGGTCAATCTTTACGGCGCCTATCATCTTACCCGCGTGCTGCTGCCGGGTATGATCCGGCGTAAAAAGGGGCATATTTTCAATATGTGCTCTATCGCCTCGCTGAAAGCGTATTCGAATGGGGGGGCTTATAGTATCAGCAAGTTTGCGCTGGCGGGTTTTTCGAAAAATTTGCGGGAGGAGATGAAGCCACATGGCATAAAAGTAACGGCCCTGTATCCCGGTGCGGCCTATACGGATTCGTGGGCGGCCAGCGGGGTTGATCCTAAGAGACTTATGGAAGCGGGAGATATAGCGGAAATGATCTTTGCGGCCAGCCGGCTGTCGCCGCAGGCTACGGTGGAGGACATCGTGTTGAGGCCGCAATTGGGAGACCTGTGAGAGGCGGCCTTGCACCGGGACCAGCTTTAACTGAGTTTTAACCCTTGGCGGGCAGCGTTTGCTGACGATGAAAATGTAATTTTATGATCCCTGTCATGGACCTTATTAAATCCATAAAATCATTGACTATCGGTAGAAGTATACGTACGACTTTCCTGATCCTGGTAATATTATCGACGGGTTTTTATGTGTCCGGCCAGGTGAAATTTACTACCGCTGTCAATAGCAAGGCCATCGGAAGAGGGGATTATCTGCAAATTGAATTTTACGTAGAGAATGCCCGGCAGATAGATCAGATGGCGCCACCGGAATTTCCGGGGTTCCAGATCGTGCAAGGTCCCATCCAGTCCAGCGGGATGAGCATCATAAATGGCAACATGAGCCAGTACAAGTCCCTTTCTTTTGTATTGCAGCCTACCAAGACGGGCAAGTTCACCATTGGCGGGGCATCGGCTACGGTGGATGGCAAGCATATGCAGTCCAATTCCGTGACGATCACCGTGAGCGCGAGCTCAACGGGTGCGGGCGGCGGTTCCAATCCCGGCAGTCAGCCTGTCAATCCCTTCCCGTCCAATGCTTTTCCTCCTATGAACTGGCCGTCCGATCCTTTTGGGATGGGAAGCCCGATGGATGTAGATAAGGATATCGTGCTCCGGCCGGGGGAGAGCATAAAGGACAAGATCAAAAAGGGTCTTTTTCTAAAAGTGCTGGTAGACAAGACGACCTGTTATGTGGGCGAGCCGATAGTGGCCACCTATAAGCTTTATTCCCGTCTGGCTTCGGAGTCCAAAGTGACAAAGCACCCTTCTCTCAATGGGTTTAGCGTATACGATATGGTGGATCCGAACTCGGACGCCTCCTCTGTGGAGCGTCTCAACGGCAAGGCGTATACGGTACATGTCATCCGTAAGACGCAGCTGATCCCCCTGCAGCCCGGAACCATCGACCTGGACCCGGTGGAGGTAGAGAATACGGTGCATTTTGTAAAAGGGACGAAACAGCAGGACCAGCGTCATAGCAGCAATCCCATGAAGGATTTCTACGACCAGCTGAATGATGAGAACCTGGGTCCTGAAGTAGACGAGAGCGTTACGCTGGACACCAAGCCGGTGACCATCACGGTCAAGCCGCTGCCGGAAGAAAATAAGCCTGCCGTCTACACCGGTGCGGTAGGCAGCTTCACCATCCAGACATCCCTGGCCAATCGCAATATCTCGGCGCAGGATGAGGCCACCCTGCATGTCGTCGTCCGGGGCAAGGGCAATCTGCCGGTGGTGACTGCTCCATCAATAGCATGGCCTGCCGGTGTCGAAGCTTTCGACCCAACGGCTAAGGAAGATATCAATAAGATGGTGGCGCCGATGAGCGGGGCCAAATCCTTCGATTATGTCTTTACGCCCAGGGACCCGGGTCATTATGTTATACCTGCTGTCAGTTTCCCTTATTTCGATCCCATCACCCAGTCGTATAAGACGGCAAGCTCGGAGCCTATCGATTTCCAGGTCATGGCCGGCGTGAAGAAGAAACAAAGCGCTCCCGGGGCCGTTACCCCTGTCACAGCTCCGGTACAGGAGCAGCCCGGGCAGCTGAAAAAATTGATACAGGATCACCTGGAATGGATATTCGCGGTGCTGATCCTTTCCGTTCTGGCGGTGTATCTGTGGAGACAGAATATACGGTTGAAAAAGAAGGAGCAGGAGCAAAAAGAGGAGGCTGCCCGGAAGGCGGCGGAAGAGAAGCTGGCGGAGGAAAAGGCGCGTGAGTCGCTGGCCGCCGCCGCGTTAGCGGCGGGACCCCCGGTGGATCATCTGCTGGAGGTTCGTCAGCTCTTCGAACAAGGAGATTATAAAGGGTTCTATCGGGAGCTTAACCGCGCCGTATGGAAGGCCTTGTCCCAAAAACTGGAGCTGCCGGCCAGCGAGCTGAATAAGCTGAATATTACCCGCCGGCTGGATGCATTAGGCTGGGACAGACAGGATATCCTTTCTTTGGAACATATCCTCAACGAGTGCGAGATGAACCTGTATACGCCTGCCTACGACACCTATAACATGCAAATGCTGCTGCGACAGGCGGAGCCGGTGATGAATAAATTGGCGTAAGATCCATCTATTCGGTGTACTTGTAGCCCACCCCTCTCACGGAATGAAAGTATTTGGGGTTGCGGCTGTCCTCTTCGAAATATTTACGGAAGTTGAGCACGAAGTTGTCGATGGTGCGGGTGGTTGGGTAGACATTATAGCCCCATACGGCCTGCAGGATCTTTTCCCGGGTGACCACTTCATTCCTGTTCTCGATGAGCAGCTTCAGGAGCATGGCCTCCTTTTTACTCAGCTGTATGCGTTCTCCTTTTTTGGTGACGGCTTCCTGGGCCTTGAAGTCGATGGTGTTCTTTCCAAACGAGTAGACATCGCCCGCGGAGTCCTTGTCCTGCATCTTCTTATTCTTCTCGATGAGCTTTTGGATGCGCAGGAGCAGCTCTTCCAGGTTGAAAGGTTTGGTGAGGTAGTCGTCGGCGCCTTTCTTGAGCCCAAGCACCCTGTCGGCGCTGGCGTTTTTGGCGCTGAGGATCAGGATAGGGACATCGTTATGCTGGACCCGGATGGTTTCGGTGACGTTGATGCCGTCGATGCCGGGCAGCATGACATCCAGGATGATGAGGTCGAAGTATTCGGACTGTATCGCTTTTAAGGCCTGCATACCGTCGTAGGCGGAAGTGATCTCATACCCTTCCAGCTCGAGGTTGAGCTTTAGGGCTTCGTGGAGGTTTTCTTCGTCTTCTACCAGCAGGATGGAAATTTTCGCGCTCATGGTGCCATTGACGTTGATTAGAACGTTACTGTAAAAATACTCCCAACCGGGGAATTGTCGGTGACTTTAATGGTTGCCTTATGGTCCAGGGCTATCTTACGGCAGAGATAAAGTCCCAGGCCCGTGCCCTGGGTGCTGCGGGTCTTCTCCTGGCCTGTGCGATAGAACTTGTTAAAGATCTTTTTCTTTTCGTCATCGGGGATGCCGGCGCCCTCGTCTTTTACGGCAAGCAGGATATGTCCCCTTTCTTTCTTTAGCATGAAGGTAATAGATCCCTCCCGGGGGGAATATTTGATGGCATTCTCCGCCAGGTTGCTTACCAGCATCTGCAACAGCAAGGGATCGCCTAAAAGGCTGCAATCGGGCTGGAGGAGGTCTATCCATTTACGATCGGGATACCGGTGGCGGAGGTCCTGTACGATGCGTTCTACCAGCAAGGAAAGGTCCAGCTCTTCCTTGGTCCGGATATAACCGCCTCCTTCCAGCTGCGAGGCGATGAGGATATTGTTGGCCAGGGTATCCAGCCGGCCTGTCTCCTGCAGGGCCGCCTGTATGATCCTTTGTTGCTTTTGTTCGTCCAGCCGGTGTTTGATAAGGGTCTCCAGGTTGAGCTTTGTGACGGCGATGGGTGTCTTTAGCTCATGGGTGACGGCCATCATGAAGTTCTGCTGCTGTAGCTGGAGTCTTATTTGCCGCCGGACCTCCCTGTATACGAAGAGGGCGCCTACCAGGATAAGGAGGAGAAAGGTGCTGCCTTCTCCGATGTATTGCGCCGTCTTGCGTTGGGACTCTGCCTGTACCTCGTTGTATCTGGTCTCATAAGAAGGGTCGTCCATTTTTAGCTGCTGCAGCTTGTAGCTGGCCATCTGGGTGTTCTTTCGCTGGAGTTCGATGAACCAAAAGCCCAATCCTGCGATGATATATGCCAGGAGTACCCAGTAGACGGTAGTGGCGATGGCCAGTCTTCGTTTGCGAAAAAGGTTCATTTGGCTTTTTCAACGCGGACCCCTACGTTCAATACGTGTTGGAGGGGGTCGTCGCGCATGATTTGCTCCAGCGTAAAAGAATAGGTGCCGGGCCTGGTAAATTTTGTTTCCGGCTGTATGAGGACCCGGTGTTCGTAAATATCATCCATGCCGCTGCCCAGCCAGCCCTTGTCGTTGGTAGCCAGGGTAAGGTCATAACGCTGGCTTTTGGGCATGCTGTCACCCGGCGCCTGTACCGTCCCCCTGATCCAAATGTTATTGTATAGATAGGCGTCGGAATGGCGCAGCACCAGGTAAACATTGTAGCGGTCTGCCGTATCGGCGCCCTTGATGGTAAAATCTACACGGGGTTTGAAGCTGCCGGCCCATTGATGTCCGGGGATGACCACGTCCTTCTCAAAAACATCCGAGGGAAGAGAACAGGCTGACCATTGTAAAGCAGCAGCGGCCAGAAGAAATAAAAAGGGCTTTTTCAATGAAATTCGATTTAGGCGAAGGTACGTAATATGTGCAGTGAATGCAACGCGGAACACGTTTTCGGGTTAGGGGTTGAAGGCCATCAAAGCACGTTGAGCACCTGCTCTTTTGCTTTTTCCAGCTCATCCTTCATCAATACCACGCATTTCTGAATGGTAGAGTCATATGCCTTGCTGCCGGTGGTGTTGATCTCCCGGCCTATCTCCTGTAGAATGAAGGAGAGCTTTTTGCCCTTGCTTTCTTCGGGTTCCTGCAGGATGTTCTTGAAATAGTCACAATGATTTTTCAGCCGGACCTGCTCTTCGCTGACGTCTATCTTTTCAATGTAATAGATGAGCTCCTGCTCCAGCCTGTTGGCGTCATAATTCTCCTTCCCGACCTGTTCTTCCAGCAGTTTGGTGAGGCCTTCCCGGATCTTGACCTGGCGGAGGGGTTCCAGCCGGATGACCTCTTCCTGGTGTTTTAGGATATTATCGATGCGCAATACGAGGTCTTCTTCCAGGGAGGCGCCTTCATTGAGCCGATGGGCGTTGAGGTCATCGATGGCCATGAGGATCACCCTTTCGAATTGTTTCCATTCTTCATCGGTGAGGGTGTCGCTGGTGGGGGTGATCACCTCGGGCAGCTTTACCAGGGTGCTGAGGATATTGGAAGGGTCCAGGTTGAGTTCGTTGGAGAGCTCTGCCAGTGCATTGTAGTAAGCCTTGGCAAGGTCGGTATTGATACTAACGGGCTTTGCGTTGCCTGTTTGTTTCAAGCTGATGGTACAGTCCAGCGAGCCGCGGCCCAGCTTTTCGGAGAGCAGCTTGCGAATAGAGAATTCGAATGGTTTCAGGAAGGCGGGTAATTTCAACTGCAATTCAAACTGCTTGCCATTCAAGGATTTTACATCTACCTGGAAGGTCTTGTCTCCTACTGCCTGTTCTGCGCGTCCGAAGCCTGTCATTGATTTCAGCATAATATTGATTTTTATTGTTGATGGCCTGCCGGCCGGCGGACTTTGTCCGCTTAAAGTGGAAAGTTAGTGATTTCCCGCATCCCGCCGGGCTGTAGACCATCCAGGTTCACCTTGCCGATGCGATAGCGGATCAGTCTCAAAGTGGGAAAACCTGCCCTGGCCGTCATTTTACGCACTTGTCTGTTCTTTCCTTCCTGTAAGACCATTTTTATCCAACTGGTAGGAATATGGGCGCGGTAGCGGATGGGTGGGTTTCTTTCGGGTACTTCCGGCGTGCTGTCGAATTTCTCTACCTGGCACGGGCGGGTGGTATAGGGTTTGCCATCGATGTTGATCGTTACGCCTGAACGAAGCATCTGCAGGGCGGGATCGTCGATCGCTCCATCTACCTGCACCCAGTATTCCCGTTCGTGCGCGAATTTCGGGTTCAGCAGACGATGGTTCAGCGTTTTGTCATTGGTCAGCAGCAAAAGCCCTTCGCTGTCGAAATCCAGGCGGCCAACGGGATACACGTCATCGGCTATGGAGAAAAAATCTTTCAGAACGGGCTTCCCTTCCGAAGAAGTAAACTGAGAAAGGACGTTGAAAGGCTTATATACGATGAAATAGCGAGGCACGATGTATCAGACGATTAAGACAAAAATGATTGTGAAATTACGATTCAGGTAAAACAAGAATCCCGCCAAAAGGCGCAGAGCGAAACACAGTTTCGCTGACTGTAACCAAGCCAGCAGAGCGGGCGAAGGTTACGACCGAGAAGGAGCGTGTCGAAGCAGCTCCGCCGAAGGTCTCCATAAAAAACGATCCCGCCGAAAGGCGGGATCTGAATATATGGATGGGTTAGTAAGTACCGGGAAATAAATTTCCCTACACAATATTAAAAATAATTTTCTCTATCTAAAAAAAATTTCACATAAATTTTATTCACATTTTTTTTTGGCCTGTGGAAAAGGGAGCGTTTTTGGACGGACCGCGCACGTAATTCCAGCGGTATCTTCGCAGCTGATAGATGATCGAAGGAGGAACCAACGATTCCCGCACATTACTTCAAACAAACTTTTCCAGCTATGAAATTTCCATCTCCTGTCTCTGTTCAATGGATCGCTAACTTTCTGGGGGCGCGGCTTACAGGCGACGTGAACGGCCAGGCAACCGGCATAAACGAGATCCATAAAGTAGAAAAAGGCGATCTTGTATTTGTCGACCACCCTAAATACTATGATAAGTGTATCAACTCGGCGGCCAGCTATATCATTATCAATAAGGAGGTAGATCGGCTCCCGGAAGGGAAGGCGTTGCTGGTGGTGGACCAGCCGTTCGAAGCCTATTTGAAGATCGTCCGCCATTTCCGGCCTTTCGAGCCGGCCGAAAAGATGATCAGCGACACGGCTGTCATCGGTGGGAATACGTATATCGCCCCGGGCGTCTTTATAGGCCATCACGTCGTCATCGGCGACAATTGCTTTATCCATCCCCATGTCACTATCCTGGATCATTGCGTCATCGGCAACAATGTGATCATACAGTCCGGCACGGTCATCGGCTCGGACGCCTTTTACTATAACTCGAAGAAAGACCGGGAGCTATGGTATAAGAAGATGGAAAGCTGCGGGCGTGTGGTATTGGAGGATGGGGTGGAGATAGGCGCCAATTGCACCATCGACAGGGGGGTGAGTCATGATACCCTTATCGGGGCGGGTACCAAGATGGATAACCTGGTTCACATCGGGCATGATACCGTCACCGGGAAAAACTGTTTATTCGCCGGACAGGTGGGTATTGCGGGCGCGGTAGAGATCGGGAATGGCGTCATCCTATGGGGACAGGTAGGGGTCAGCAAGACGCTGACGATCGGAGATAATGTGGTGGTGCTGGCGCAAAGCGGGGTGCCTGCTTCGCTGGAGGCGGGTAAGGTATATTTTGGCTATCCCGCGGAAGATGCCGCTTTGAAGAAAAGGGAGATCGTATGGATCAAGCGGATACCGGAGTTGTGGAAGAAAGTTATGGGATGATATGGGGCGATTGCTACTGCATGTTCGGGCTCGCGATGGATGTACCGATGCCGGGGGCATCTGGCGGGGCTTATGATGGGCGACGTTACCTCGGGCCACAATGTCTTTCAATGGTCTCGGTGAATGCTTCGCATTTCGGTCGCCGATGCCCGACTTGCTGACGCTAGTCGGGCAGGTAATCATAAGGTAACAGCTCGGCCAGCTTTTTCCAGGACCAGTAGCCCATATTGGTCACGTCCGTCTGATCGTAGAAATACCCATTCTCTTCGATGACAAAGCCATTGGCTATATCCATGGCGGATACCTCCACCTTTGTATTCAAAGGGAAATTATGTTCTTGCAGGTACTTCTTGCTGGGGAGTTGGTTGGTATAGCTGACCCGCAGCCTCCCTGTCAGATTGATGACGACGTCCCCGCTGTCCACCGAGTAGAGTTTGGGATCGTAAGGGTCGCTGATAGTGGTCATTTTCCCTTTATTGGCGCTGTCCGCCATCTCCAGGACAAACCCTTCGTCGGCCAGCGTACTATCGTACCAGCTCCGGATGAAGTGCAGACGGGAGCCAGCATAGGTATATTCCCTGTTGCTCTTCCATGTCTGCTGCTGCTCGGGCGTACCCTGCATCTCTTCGAAAAGCGGATAGCCTGTATACGTGCTCACATTGGTGTTGTATTCGTAGACAAACGAGTCGAGCTGGAATTTTATCTTATAGCCCAGGGCATTGTTGGTGATGACGAGGTCTTCCTTCGCCTTGATCCGGAGCTTGTTCCTTTTCTTATAGAAATAGAATTTCAGGGCGTCCTTGTTCTCCAGGGTGCATTGGGCCGCGAAGGGGGTAGTGCCGATGAAATTATCCAGGAAGAACTGACCATACTTGTTCCAGCCATCCTCTACCTCCGCGCTGCCTACCACTACCATCTGCTCCATGCTTTTATCCTGCTCCTTCAATTCAATGACGAGGGAGTCCTTATCCTTGAGGTCCTTATTGATGCGGATATTCTGGGTCTCATACCCCGTATAGGATACGATCATATCATACCCCCCATTGGCCAGGCGCATGGAAAAACCGCCATCGCTCTTCGACAGGGTCCCTATCGTGGTATTCTGGCAGAATACGCTGGCTCCGGCCATCGGCTGCCCGGACCTGGCGTCAACGACCTTGCCGCCGACGCTGAATGTCTTTTCCTGGGAATAAAGGGAAGAAGAGATGAGAAGAAAGGCGCTGTAAAAGGCAGCCTTTAAGAACTGCGAATTCATGGATATCGTTTTTTCGTGATGTCGGGACGAACGGGTCGTTCATTCCTTCTGTAAGATACTTCGCTTAGACGGAATTTGGAAGAGGGCGGAGGATTTTAACAGGTGGATCACGTCATTCGGCCCATAGCAATTTATAGGCTTCACAGGAACGTTTGATGGTTTTTTCAAGCGGAGTGAATTGGAAATCGGGGAGGTGCTTCAAGATCTTACCGTTGTCAAAATAGGTCTTGCTGCGGGCTACCCGGGCGCTTTCGCGGGTTAAAAGGGGGCGTTTGCCCGAAAACAGGGATTTTATCTTTTCCAGCCGCCAGGCGATAGCGCTCAGAAAAGGGGTAGCCTCCCGATGGGGCTGTTTTTTGCCAAAGCCATCCGCGATGGTATTGAACAATTGCCGGAAGGTCCAATTGTCGCCGTTGAGAATAAAACGCTGTCCGGTGATATCGCTTTCCATCAAGGATACAATGGCTTCCGCGGCATCACCGACATCGACAAAGCCATTGATGCCATTGCTGTACCAGGGGAATTCGTCGTATATGCTCTTAAAGATGGCGCAGCTGGACTTGTTCCAATCGCCCACGCCAAGGATGGTGCTGGGGTTTACGATGACGGCGGGCAGCCCTTCTCCTATAGCCCGCCATACTTCCAGTTCGCCATAGAATTTGCTGATGGCATAGTTCGTTTGTCCCTTATTGTTATCCCATTTTTTTTCTTCGTCGACCTTTTCCTCTTTTTTCGTTCGGCCCAGGGCTGCTACCGAGCTGACGTGCACCAGCCGGCGTATACCCTGTTCGAGGGCGATATTGACGATATTGGCGGTGCCTTCGACGTTGGTAATAAAGAGCTCGTGTTTGTCGGCATCTGCATAGGAGACTTTTGCCGCCGCATGGATGATGGCATCGACGCCTGTCATCGCCTCTTCGAGGCCCAGGGGGTCGAGGAGGTCGCAGGAGAACCATTCCACTTTTTCGAGTATGGAGGGAGGCGTATAAAAATAAGGTTTGCTGCCTTCGCGGCGGATGGCGCGTACGGCATATCCCTGTTCTACCAATTGCCGTATGATATAAGTCCCTAGAAAGCCTGTACCGCCCGTGACTAAAACCGTCCTTTGCATAATCAGTGAAGATAGGTATAATATCCTTTACCGGATTTGCGGCCCAGCTCTCCATCTTTTACCTTTTGTTCCTGGATGGGGGAAGGCTGCAGGCGCGCCGGTTTGCCCATTGCCTCGTAAACGGAGCAGCTCACGGCATAATTGATATCGTTACCGATAAGGTCCATCAGCCGGAAGGGGCCCATTTTAAAACCGGAGGCTTCCATCAGGGCGTCGATGGTGCCGGCGTCCGTCCCACCCTGTTCCAGCAAATGCAGCGCCTCGAGGTAATAGGGTCTTGCCACGTGATTGACGATGAAGCCGGGTGCGTCCTTGCACAGGACGGGGGTCTTCCCCATTTTTTTCGACAGATCCATCAACAGGGTGATGGTAGCGTCGCTGGTCCGAGGGGCGCGTACCACTTCCACCAGCTTCATCAGCGGGGCGGGGTTGAAGAAATGCAGGCCGGCGAATCGTCCGGGATGAGGCAGCTGTTCGGCCAGGCGGGTAATGGACAGGGAGGAGGTATTGGAGGCCAGGATGGTGTGGCTGTCATTGTATCCGGCCAGGTTTTTGAAAAGGTCGAGCTTGGCGTCCATCCTTTCTACAATGGCTTCGATGATGACATCCGCCCGGCATTGGCTGATATCGGCGGTGAGGGTGATGCGTTGCAGGGTGTTTTGCTCTTCTTCGGGGGTGAGCCGTCCTTTTTCCTTTTGTGTCTGCAGGTTCTTTTCGATGGAGGCACGTCCCTTTTGCAGGACCTCGGCATCGACATCGAAGAGGATGGTGCGAAAGCCGGCGACGGCTGCTGTCTGGGCAATACCGCTGCCCATGGTGCCGGCTCCGCAAATGCAAATGGTCCGGATCATACGGCCCCTGTAAATTGTTTTAGGAAGCGGACATCGTTCTGCGAATACAAGCGCAGGTCATTGACCCTGTATTTGAGCTGGCAGATGCGTTCTATACCCATGCCGAAGGCAAATCCGGTGTATTTATTGGAGTCGATGCCGAAATTTTCCAGCATTTTCGGATGTACCATGCCGCTGCCCAGGATCTCTACCCATCCGGTGTGTTTACAAACGCTGCAGCCGCTGCCTCCGCAGATACGGCAGTTGATGTCCATCTCGGCGCTGGGTTCCGTAAAAGGGAAATAAGAGGGACGGAAGCGGACCTTTACATCCTTCCCGAACATTTCCTGTACGAAGAAATAAAGGGTCTGTTTCAGGTCGGCAAAAGATACGTTCTCATCCACATACAGTCCTTCTGTCTGGTGGAAGAAGCAGTGGGCCCTGGCGCTGATGGTCTCGTTCCTGTAGACACGGCCAGGACATATGATGCGGATGGGAGGTTTTTGACGCTCCATCACCCGGGCCTGTACGCTGCTGGTATGGGTACGCAGGAGCCAGTCGGGTTTCTGATGGATATAAAAGGTGTCCTGCATATCACGGGCAGGGTGATTTTCCGGAAGATTGAGGGCGGTGAAGTTGTGCCAGTCGTCCTCGATCTCGGGACCTTCTTCCACGGAGAACCCCAGCCGTCCGAAGATATGCACGATCTGGTCACGTATGATGGTAATGGGGTGATGGGCGCCCAGGGGCAGGGTATCTGCCGGCAGGCTGAGGTCGATGTCGGAGCCGGCGGAAGCCGTGGCGCCGGCGGCATGACCTTTCCATTCTTCGTATTTTGCTTCGGCCAATTGTTTGAAGTCATTCAGCACCTGTCCAAATTCCTTTTTCCTGTCCCCGGGGACATTTTTCATTTCCGCAAATAAGTTCTTCACAATGCCTTTCGTACCGAGGAACTTGATGCGATAGGCCTCCAGGGCTTCGGCTCCATCGGGTTGTGTCGCGTCTATCTCCTGCTTGTATGCTTCAATCTGTTGTAACAATTGCTCCATGCCGCAAACCTACGCCAATATGGCCAATTCTCAATGAGGGGAAGGTGGTGGGGAGTGAAGAGAAATATACGTAGGTTTGCTGCCAAAAGAGAGATCTCATGCCGTCAAACCTGCACATAAGCGACTTCCTCGATCCCGTGAACCTTGCCGAAATATCACAGGATCAGGGATATAAAGACGGGCAGATCGGTAAGCTCATCGATGTGTACGACGAGTATTTCCCCGAGCTGGATGAGGCCAGCCTGGTCCTGGTAGGCTGTGATGAAAAGGGAGGGGCTGATATTATCCGTTCGGAGTTTTATCAATTATATTACTGGCATCCGGACATCCGGCTGGGGGATGTGGGAAATATCCGGCGGGGGGCTTCGCGGGCCGATACCTATGCCGCCCTCAAGACGGTGATCCGCGAGCTGACGGGTATTGGCAAGACGGTGGTGATCCTGGGCGGCTCGCATGATCTTACCCTTTCCCAATATTATACCTATGCGGATAAGAAGCATATCATCGAGGCCACCTGTGTCGATGCGTTGATCGACCTGGATATCCATTCGCTGCATCGGAGCGAGAATTTCCTTATGGAGATGCTGACGGGCGAGCCCAATTATATCCATCATTATAATCATATCGGGTTCCAGAGCTATTTTGTACATCCCCATATGCTGCAGACGATGGACAAGCTGCGATTCGATTGTTTCCGGCTGGGCAGCGTAAAGGACAATATCGAGGAGATGGAGCCCGTCATCCGGAATTCACATCTCTTTACGTTCGACATATCGGCCATCGCCAATGCATTCGCTCCGGCCAATCGGTTATCACCCAACGGGTTTAGCGGAGAAGAGGCCTGTATCCTGATGCGCTATGCGGGTCTAAGCCATAATGTCAATACGGTGGGGATCTATGGTTATATGCCGGAGCGGGACAGGGATCAGCTAACGGCCAGACAGATCAGCCATATGCTATGGTATCTTATAGACGGGAAGAGCCGTGGACGGCGGGAAGCTGCGCTCACGGAAAGGGATTTCTTTATAGAATACCGGACGGCCTTCGCAGAGGTGGAGACGACATTCCTGCAAAGCAAGAAGACACACCGCTGGTGGATGCAGCTGCCGGATAGTAAATATATCGCCTGCAGCTACCAGGATTATCTGCTGGCCAGCAGCAATGAGATCCCTGAACGGTGGCTACGCGCGCAGGAGAGAAGCTGAGATTAGATTTGAGGCATTAGCTGAATTTAGGTAGGTTTGAGGTATGAAGCATCTTTTCTATCTGCTGCTGGTCGCCGTACTCGGACAAGCCTGTTCGCCTTCCAAATTTATAAAGTCTTCCGCTGAGGCGGCATTTACACAGCCGGGTCTGGTATCCGGCCAGGTAGGGATCTGTATATATGATCCCGTGAAGTCGGAATATCTGTACGAGCAGCAAAGCAATAAATATTTTATCCCTGCCAGCAATACGAAGCTTTTCTCCTTATATGCGGGTCTCAAATACCTGGGGGATTCGCTGGTGGGTCTTCGTTATAAAGCAACGGACACGGCCATATTCCTTGTGCCATCCGGCGATCCCACCTTTCTGCATCCCGCCTATGCGTATCAACCTGTGATCAACTTTCTCCGACTGACGCGGAAGCCGCTATGGATCACGGATGCCAACTGGCAGGACAGGCCGCTGGGCAGGGGCTGGGCCTGGGACGATTATAATGACGACTATATGCCTGAAAGGAGCGCCTTGCCTGTATATGGGAATGTGATCCATTGGGTGCAGGATTCGGCTTCCGAGTCCTTTTATTCCGTCCCGGACATCAACTGGGAGGTGAAATTCTCCGAGGATACGACCAAGCGGGCGTTCTATGTACAAAGGGATTTTCATAAGAATGCGTTCGAGATCACGGAGGGAAAGGCGCAATACAGGACGCAGGATGTGCCGTTCATTACCAATATCACTAATTCCGCGGCTGTATTATTAAAGGATACGGTGGGGAGGGAGGTTTTTACAAGACACCAGGCGCCGGGAGTGGCTGCCGGAGGGCATGGCGTTACCGCCGCCCAGGCCTTCGAGGGACTTCGCGTGATCCACAGCCGACCGGTGGATTCCTTATTCCGGCCCATGATGTATCACAGCGATAATTTTTTTGCGGAGCAGACATTGCTGATGGTGAGCAATGAAAAGCTGGGGAGGATGAATGATGCCCGGATCATCGATACCCTGCTGAATTCCGATCTAAAGGACCTGCCTCAGCGGCCCTATTGGGTGGATGGCAGCGGATTGAGCCGGAACGATCTGTTCACCCCAAGGGATTTTGTGTGGCTGCTGAATAAAATGAAGGATGAGTTCGGACTACCCAGGCTAAAGGGGATCCTTCCCACGGGGGGAACGGGAACGCTGTCCAGCTATTATAAAAAGGACAGCGGGTATATTTATGCCAAGACGGGCTCTTTGTCCGGAGTAGTGGCGCTCAGCGGGTTACTTATAACAAAAAAAGACCATCTGTTGATATTCTCCGTATTGATCAACAATAACAGCGATCCTGTCGTACGAAGGAAGATCGAAAAATTCCTGGAAGGAATAAGGGAAAAATATTAGTTTGACTACCCAACGTTGTCATTCTACCAGGCGTAAATGACTGTAGAAAATCTTTCTATATGAAAAAATTCTACATTCTTTTCGCAGTATTATACTTTGCCGGCCTGGTCTCTGTCCGGGCGCAGGATACCACGGTGTGCAACCCGCGCTTTGTTTTTAATGTCAACCAGCACACGGTGACTTTCCAGGCCGTGGATATGCATCATGGCGTCATCCACTCGTGGAGCTTTGGAGATGGGTTCTTCCAGACGGACTACAGCTCCTCCGCGAACCATTCTTATGCCGGGGCAGGCTATTACACCGTCAAACATATGATACGGGACTCCGCGGGGGGAACCTGTCGTGATTCGTCGATACAGTACGTGTATATCGACTCGGTGCCGCAATGTCAGATCTTCCTCGCGCTGCATGCGGATTCGAGCCATTTGCCCAATCATTATATCTTCTGGGCCGGTCCGCACAGTGCAGGCGACAGCATAAGCTGGACTGTCAACGACAGCGTGGTGGTCCGGAAGGATACTTCCTTTACGCATGATTTCGGAGTAGGGTACTATACCGTGTGCGCGTGGCTGCATACATCGTCGGGCTGTGTTGCCTCTTCCTGCTATAGCTTCAGGGTGCATGGAGCGGATTCTTCCGATACGACGCATACTCCTCCGCCCCCTCCACCACCACATGATACCTGCTCTATCTCCTTTACATATACCGTCAATGTCAATGAAGTGCATTTTACGGCTCATGACAGCGCGGGTGTGGATTCGCTGACCTGGTTCATTATCCGTGGGGCCGATACGGCGGTGCTGCATGGTCATACGCCGGTGTATGTGTTTAGCGATACGGCTTGTTATCTTGTTTTCTTGCAGGCCGTGGATCCGAGGGGTTGTTATAGCTGGAGCGATCAACGGGTATGTATCGACAGTCTGCCGGGCAGCAATTTTATCGCTTCCTATCCCAATCCTGCGCCCGCGGAGTCACGCATCGATCTGAAGCTGGACCAGGAAAATCCGATATATATCAATATTTTCAATAGCATGGGTCACCTGGTGCTGAGCAAGAGAGTGACGGGTATCACGGGTATGAACCATATCGTACTGCCGACGGCCGATCTGCCGAAGGGGGTATATTATGTACAGATCCAATATGGCAATGTGTCGAAGCGCAGCAAGATCCAAAAACTATAACTAACACCAAGAACCGTCAGGGCGGTTCGTCCGACAGGACAGATAGAACCGAGCCTGGCGAAGGTTCCGACGAAGGCCGATATGTGGGAATTGGGCTATTTTTCGTCCAAGACCAACTCCCACACTTAATATAAACAGGAATAAAGGACGATCCATTCCCATTGGCATCCGCTGAGGACGACATACAAATAGTGATCAGGGGTTGTATAAAGAACGACCGGAAAGCGCAGGAGCAACTGTACAAAAGGTTCTATCATGCGATGATGGTTCTCTGTGTCCGTTATACAAAAGACAGCCAGGATGCGATCGAAGTATTGAATGATGGATTTTTGAAAGTGTTCAGGAACATAGGGAATTATCAGCCGGAGAAGGCGTCCTTTTATACATGGGTCCGAACGATCGTTATCCATACCGCGATCGATTTCCTGAGAAAGCAACAGGCTTATCCGGAAACAGGCGGGATCTCCGAGGGGGTGGATGAACCTTCCATCGACAACGAGGCCCTGGGTAAGCTCAGTGGAGAGGAAGTCTTAAAAATGATCCGGCAATTGCCAGCTGCCACCGGGCTTGTGTTCAATCTGTATGCTGTGGATGGGTTCAATCATCGCGAGATAGGGACTCTGTTAGGCATCAGCGAGGGCACCAGCCGGTGGCATCTTAGTGAAGCGAGGAAACAACTTAAAACACTCATCTACCTTATGAAGCGCAACCCATGATGGAACGGCATGACCATAACAACCCATGGGCTGACAAGCTGCAGGACATTCGCCTTCCGGATGAGAATGTCTCCTGGATGGCCATGGAGGCTGTCCTGGACAGGGAGATGCCTGTAAACAGATGGAGGGATAAAAGGCGCTGGTGGCTGCTGATCATCCTGCTCCTGTTGCTGATCGGTGTTTGTAATTGTCCGGGGCGGCGGCTTATGGGGGATCGGGAGACGATGGGGCGGGTGAAAGAGGCGCCGGAGGGGGTTGGCGGGGAGCCGAAGAGCGGGAGTGAGGTGCCGGGAGGAAAAACATACAAGGGTGATACGGGGGATGGCCGGAGGACGACGAATGATACAGGGAGTGATCGGAGAACGATAAGCCGTGGACTGACAGATGATACGGTGAATGGAAAGAGCAAGATTTACCGGGTGACAGATACGCCGGCAACGAAGAAAGACCGGTTCGTCTATCAGGGAGCGGCGGTACCGGACAGTGCGGGTGGATCGGGTGGCCCGGGCAAGCCTGATGGATCAGCGAGATCGGACAGACCGGGTGTATCAGCCGGGTCGGAGGGGCGGATGAAGGGCGGCGGGACAAAGGGAGGACGGAAGCTGGTGGTACATGCTGTCGGAAAGAAGACGACAGACGAGGATGTGGTTGTAACAGGGCGCCGTCATAAGAAGGACAAAGGGGGGACAGTGAAAGATACTGCCTCGGTGAGAAGACCTGGGGCTGGTCTGGTGGGCGGTCCGGGTCCGGTGAATAGTTCCGGTAGGGCGGGTGGTCCGGGCGTCGACTCGACTGGTGATGCTGGTTCAGTGGTTGGTCCTGGCCGGATGAACAGTCCTGGCTTAGTGGCTACCGCTAAGAAAGATACCGTCAAGGTCGATAAAGGAAAGAAGCATAATGACAGCACGGCGGCTGCCGTGAAGAAGCCCAAGGCGGACTCTATCCTGCAGATGAAAGGATGGCTGGCTGGGATTGGCCTGAACCAATTCTTTACGGTGGGTGGGCAGCAACAGTCGAACTTCAATTCCAACGGCACCACCGGCGGGATCAGCGATTATATCCCCGTACCGATGGTCCGTTATTACTTCAACAGGAAGCTGTATGTGCAGCTGGAAGCGCAGTTCAATACTCCTCAATACACGACGAAGGACCTGCTGGCCAGTAAGACAAGGGATTCCGTCAGCCGGCCGGGGCAGGTGCTGCAGAGCAGCCTGTTCATTAAAAAGCTTTTCTATTTCAATCTGCCTTTGAGCATACATTACAGCCCTATTCCCAATTTGTACATCGGCGGGGGTATACAATATGCGCGTTTGACCAATGGGGTAGCATTGTACCAGGATAGCTCCCATCGTATTTTCACCGGAGTGGATTCCTTCGTGTCGTCCAAGATACAGAGCTTCAAGAATGACACTACCTACAAGAAATTAAAGACGAATGAGTTCCGGCTGATGCTGGACCTGAACTATAATTTTAAACGATTTGTCGTCGGTGCGCGATACAACAGGGCGTTGTCCGACTTCATCAACCTCAGGATCTCCACCAACCAGGTGACGCAGTCGAGGAACAGTTCGTTCCAGGTGTATCTTCGGTATATTATCTGGGATGGGAGAAAGAAGGCATTACTTCCCAAATAGTTTTTCCACGTATTCCTTGCGGAATTCGATATAGGTAGGCTCCCCTCCTGGCGTTACATTGGATTGCCGGGTGGCAAAGAGCTCCTCGATGAGGTTCTTCATTTCGGAACTGTCCAGGGTGCGGCCCGCCTTGATGGCCTGCTGTTTGGCCATGCTGCGTATCAGCTTTTCCCTGCGGGAGAATTTCATATCGCTGGTGAAGTGTTTGAATTGTTCCAGCAGCAATTCCAAGATCGCTTTTTCATTACCCTGACCCGTATCGGCGGGTGTGCCATGTATGATAAAGCTGTCCTTCCCGAACGGCTCTACCTGGTAGCCGAGGACCAGCAGGTCGGGCGACAGCTCCTGCAGGAGAATGGCGTCGGAGGCGGAGAGCTGCAAGGTGACGGGAAAGAGGTTCTTTTGGCTGGGGATAGCTTTTTCCCCGGATGCGGCGGCATAGCGTTCGTACAGGATCCGTTCGTGGGCGGATTGCTGGTGTACCAGGATAAATCCCCTGTTGGTGGGGGTAACAATATATGTGTTGAGCAGCTGTTGCAGGGGAGCTCCTTCGATGGGCTGGAGCTTGCTGGTGGCGGGGCGCGGCATGCCGGGGATAACAGGGGCTTCTTCGGGCATGGGGGTCCTCGTGATGGGCGAGCCTAAGATGGAGGAGGCTTCGGAGAGGCCGGGGATGACGGAGCCGGAGGGCGTGGCAGGAACGGAGTCGGAGGTCTGTCCGGGAGCGGATGACTGTGAGGGGTGCGTCGACGACGAGCCTTTATCGGGAGATTCGTAGAAATCCTTCCAGTTCTTTAAGTTGCTTTTTTGGCCGGGCTCTATGATATGCGCCTGGTTCTTTTGTGTAAATGTCTGGTAGAGGGAAGACGAGGCCACGGATGCCTTCTTCTCTTCGCTGACGGGCTTGTTGATGGCATCCAGGCGTTGAATGTCCGGATCCAGGTCGAAGTCGAGCGTAGGAGTAACGCTGAATTGCGCCAGGGCATGCTTTACCGCTGCCTGTACAAAAGCGTAGACGATCTTCTCGTCCTCGAATTTTATCTCCTGCTTCGTAGGATGAACGTTGATATCTACCTGTGCCGGGTCCAGGTCGATGAAGAGGACATATAACGGGTAGCTGTCCGGTGCGATCATATCGTGGTAAGCGCTCATGATGGCGTGATTCAGATACGGGCTCCGGATGAAGCGCTGGTTTACGAATAAGTATTGTTCTCCACGGGTCTTACGCGCTGTTTCGGGCTTTCCTACAAAACCGTAAATGTTGAGATAATCCGTGTTCTGTTGTACATTGACGAGCTTCGCATTTTGCGTATGCCCGAGTATCTGCACCACGCGTTGTTTCAGGCTGCCTTTTTCCAGGTGCATCTGTTGCTGTCCATTGCTGGTGAGCGAAAAGAAAATGGATGGAAAGGCCAACGCCACCCGGGTGAATTCATCCACGATGTGACGCATCTCCGCGGCATTGCTCTTTAGGAAATTGCGCCGGGCGGGTACGTTGAAGAAAAGATTCTTCATGGCGAAATTGCTGCCGCGGGGACAGGCTACGGGCTCCTGCCGGACGACCCTGCTGTTCTCTATCTCCAGGCACACGCCTGTCTCGTCCTCTTCCCTTTTTGTCTTCAGCTCTACCTGTGCGACCGCGGCGATGGAGGCCAGCGCCTCGCCTCTGAAGCCCATGGTACGAATATGAAACAGGTCGTCGATATTCTTTATTTTGGAAGTGGCATGCCGTTCGAAGGCCATACGGGCGTCCGTCTCGCTCATGCCCTTGCCGTTGTCCACTACCTGTATCAGGGATTTGCCGGCATCCTGGACGAACAGCTTTATTTCCGTGGCTTCCGCGTCTACGGCATTCTCCAAAAGCTCCTTCACAGCACTCGCGGGACGCTGGATCACCTCGCCGGCAGCTATCTGATTAGCGATGTTATCGGGTAATAAATGAATGATGTCTGGCAATTCTACCTTAATTTGCTGCAATTTACACAATAATCGTAAGGTGGTACACTGCCTTAAAGCACTCATATTATGAGAAAACCTTTATTGATCTTTTCGCTAGTCCTGGGCTGTTTTGCCGGAGCCGCCCAGTCTGATCCGGCACCCTCTGCCGACCAATGGGTTGACAGCGTTTTCAAGACCCTGTCGCCCGATGAAAAAATTGCACAGCTGATGGTGATCCGTATGTCCTCCATCGACCCCGTGACGCACGGCCCTTTATTTTATGACAGCGTGGTGGGGGACGCCGTCCGTAAATACGATGTGGGGGGTATCTGTCTCTTTCAGGGAGGTCCACAGGCGCAGGCGTCCCGGATCAACAATCTGCAGGCCGTAGCAAAGACCCCGATCCTTTTTTGTATCGATGCAGAGAATGGATTGGGCATGCGGATGGACAGTGTGATGGGGCTGCCCAGGCAAATGATGCTGGGCGCCATGAGCGACCCTTCGCTGGTGTATCAGTACGGGAGGCTGGTAGGCGCGCAATGCCGGCGGATGGGCATACAGGTGGATTATGCGCCGGTGGTGGACATCAATAACAACCCGGATAATCCTGTCATTAACGACCGGAGTTTCGGGGAGGACAAGGAGAAGGTGGCCGAATATGGCATCCAATATGTAAAGGGGCTGCAGGATGAAGGGGTGATGGCCTGTGCAAAGCACTTTCCGGGGCATGGCGACGTGTCTGTAGACTCGCACCTCGATCTGCCCGTCATCAACAAGAGCAAGGCCC
>DASZXP010000128.1:0-114265 GCA_035545935.1 Puia sp.
CGGATTCACCATGGTGCGCAATGGCGCAAAATATTATTACCCCATTAAGCAGGCTATTTCTTCTATCCTTCCCATTGTAGACGAATTTGTAGTGGCGCTGGGCGCCAGCGACCCGGACGACCGGACACGCGAAGAGATTGAAAGCATCGGTTCCGACAAGATCCGTATCATTCACACCGTATGGGATCTGGAAAAATATCCCCGGGGTATGGAACATGCGCATCAGACGGACATCGCCAGGGCTGCCTGTAAAGGCGACTGGCTTTTCTACGTACAGAGCGATGAGGTAGTGCATGAAAATGATCTCCCCAAAATCCGCCAGCGTTGCGAGGAGCTATTGCATGACAGATCCATCGAAGGGCTATTATTCAAATACAGGCATTTCTGGGGCGATTATGACCATTATATCACTTCCCACGCCTGGTATGCCAACGAGATCCGGATCATCCGTAATGACCCCGATATTCATTCCTGGGAGTCGGCCCAGTCTTTTCGTCGTATACCCGATTTTGACGGCATTCATTACAGGCAGAAGGAAGGGACCTATAAGCTGAAGGTGGCACGCGTAGATGCCTATATCTATCACTATGGATGGGTACGCCCACCCCATTTTATGCAGCGTAAGCGGAAGGCCATGGAAGTCATCCATCAGGGGCAGCAGCAGGCCGAAGCCAAGTTCAGCCAGGAAAAAGAGAAGTTCGATTATGGCAATCTCAGTCTATTAACATTGTTCAAAGGCACGCACCCGGCCGTCATGTGGGAGCGTATGTGTCTCTTCAATTGGGGCGATCAATTAAATTATGGCCGTGCTTCCTATTTCCGGCATAAGCATGAGCGGATGAAATACCGCATCCTTACTTTTATCGAGCAGCATTTACTGGGTGGGCGGCAGATCTTTAGCTTCCGTAACTATCGGCTGAAATGACAGGCACCCGCCTGTCCAAAAAATGATAGATATATTCTATAAAGTATAGGCCGAGACCTAGTTCCAGTACCATTACAAACAGTTGGTACCGCAATACAATAGCCGCCGATACGAGGCTGAAACAGAAGTCACATGCCCAAAGCCCGGTTGCCAGTACCAGGCACAGGCGGCTGGGGCGGCTCATTTGCCTGAACCCGCTGCATAGCAGGAATACAACAAGCCCCGGTAAAAAACACAAATGCCCCATGCGTACGATACCTGCGCTCTTCTCCATTAATTGAACACCCAGGTTGACCAGATGCGGCGGTGTGTATAAGGTGTCAAGATGAAACAGCTCGTGAAAATAGGGGCCACTGTATTTTAAGACGAAGGACTCCTCTGAATTAAAGATCTCCTCTGGCGGCATAATGTATCTTCCCAGGTTAGGCCATAGGAACCAACGGCCAAAAGCCACCGGGTTTTTCCGGACCAGGTAAAGCGCATAATCCTGGTAAAGAGGCGCCACCTGCCAGTAAGACCTGGTGTTGAGGAAAATAGGGAATTCCCCGGGATATTTCCGATGCATATACGTCACTAAGGGAGAATTTAGAAAATACATATACCGACTGCCGGATGTAAAATCATCATCCGCCGCGAGCCCTACCGGCTTCGAGAATTGATGAAAGTACTGTTGCACCTCATTTTCCAGTTGATGAAATCGAGGCGCCATATCTTCTATTTTTTCCGGTGGCACATGGGCATACATATATAACACATCATTGGCCAGTTTCCAGCTTCCAAAGGCAGAGAATTGAGCCTGATCCGTACCTTTTTTAACTTCATGACGGGTGCACTGGATAAAACAGCCCACCAATAGCAGGGGTAGTGCAATACCGCCTATTTTAAACCATGCACGCTCACGGCTAAAGAGAAAGGCCAGCGTGACCACCAGGGGATAATAAAGAGCATTATAACGTATAGTAAAGGCAGCAAATAATAGCAATGCCTGGGTAATTACCATATAAGGCCGTGGCCGGCGGATGATGAGAAACAATTGCGTAATCCATAGCAAACTGATCCCAATAAACAGGCCATCTGAAATTATAAAGTTGCAGCAAAATATAAAAAGAGGGTTGACAAAAAGTAATGCAAAAAAGATATTACTGACAATTCTATCCGGCTGAAAGACCGCTCGCCAGGTGAAAAAAAAGAGCAAGCAGGAAAATTCCAGGAAAAAGTATTGAAAAGTTGTCAGCATCAGCGCCGAGTGCGTTAGTCCTGCGAATACCTGCAGAAATTTTGAATACCCGATGGGCCACGCGTTATAATTCCAATGTAGCGCCGCCGCGCGTACATAATTGTACGAGTCGAAGATGACGTTGGGATAAGGATAAAAATATTTAAATACAGTCCACAACGCCGTTGTTATCAGGACAGCCCCCAAAAGATACATCCTGTTTATATGGTCGCTCCACATAAATTCACCCATGATCATACTTTATGACAAAACTATTCTCATTGGATGATCCAATAGGAATAACCTGCTATCTGGGCGGGAGAGTCAGGGTTTTCATTTAGTGCTTTTTTAAAAAATATATTTAATACCAGACAAACATATATATAATTTCTTGCTATAGCATTACCTTCATAATACCCCCGTTTACTGGACCATTGGCCCTGATGGCAGCAGTGTGTTAAAAAAAGTCTTTTTTCGCATATACAAGACAGAAAGAAGGCGTAATATTAGCAAAATATTCCCGATTGGATAGTATAAAGTTACACTCGAAATAGACAAGATTGTAAATCCTATACGATCTTTGTTTAAGAGAAAATCGATAATTCTGATCTCGAAATTAAACCTTATTCTTATGCAGAAAGAGATCTTTCAACGGTTGAGTCGCATAGATCAACTCATCCGAATCAAAGGGACGGGCACGCCGTCGGAGCTCGCTGACAAGATCGGCATCTCCGAGAGAAGCACGTATGAATACATCAGGCTTATGAAAGACTTTGGGGCCCCGGTCCTCTACTCCCGACAACGAAAGAGTTATTACTACAAACAAGAAGGCAGATTTCTAATCAGCTTTTTATCGGATTGACCCGGGTGGGTCCGGCTAAAATCATTGTTCAAAACACCCTTATCCTAAGGCTAATGGTCTTCTCATTCAACCAACAGGAATACAGGTTATCCCGGGAAATTCCCGCTGAGCTTGCCCGGTACCAGATACCGGGCAGCAGCGCATCAGCTATCGCTAACGAATACCTGAAAATGATCGTTCAGGAGTTTGTCGCCGACACATCCAAAGTATTTTATTCTGTCTACCTGGTAGATAAAAAAGCTACCTTCCGTGTCAGGGATGAGGCTCCATTCTTCAGAGCTTATCTCGTCCTGCAGCATGACAGGAACCTGGAAGTGGCTGGGCTCGGAAAGATGTTGATCAAAGAGGGACAGTTCAACCTTATCTACTCCCCCACCATAGATGTCATCAGTCACCATGATGGCGTCCGGGAATATATCACGCTGGCAATAGAATATAATATGGCTGTTCTGGAGGAATGGGCCAGCTATTTTCCCCTGCTGGTCGGCTTTCTGGAGAAGGTAAAAGCCGGAGAACCTACCACCCTGTTACCCCGTCCCGAGTGGATCACAAAAGAGATGCAGGATATCACCTATAAAATACTCCACATCTCTCTGGAAGGCGGAGCCAATCAAAAATACTTTTCATTGCTGGTAAATACTCTTTTATTCCATATTCTATATCAGTCCGTCCAGCAGCAGCCCGCCAGCAACTATAACCATTACGAGATGGACAGCATTCAGGCTGCCCGAGACATGATCCGGAAGAATATCCGTTACCATTTCGTCATTCGCGAGATTGCCCAGAAAGTGGGCATGAACGAATTCAAACTAAAGAATGGCTTCCGCGAACTGTTCGGCAATGGAGTATACGAATATCTTCGTAGTGAGCGGATGCAAGTGGCCCGCCAGCTCCTAAACGACTCCGGCCGCAGCATAAAAGAAATAGCCTCCCTCACAGGCTATCGGAGTGTTAATAGTTTTATCAAGGCCTTCAAAAAGATGTATGGGGTGACTCCGGGGGATTTTAGAAAAAGAGCCTGAGCATGAGTCCGGTAAGCTTTATTCCCATATTGCCTGTCCTGGCAGTAGCGCTCTTTACCCTGCATTGGTGGGCGAAAATACTAGGCATACGTCCAGCTGAAGGCAAATTTGCTCCTATAGATGGTCTGAGGGGGTATATGGCTTTTTTTGTATTCCTTCATCATTCCTGTATCTGGTATTTTATGACTCACGGCTACGGTTGGGGTTTTCCGCCTTCCTACCTTTATCGCCATTTTGGACCGACGAGCGTGGCAGTATTCTTTATGATCACATCGTTCCTTTTTTTCTCCAAGCTACTTGAAGCACGGGCGGGAGAAATTGATTGGATAAAATTATATATTGGACGGTGTCTCAGGATCCTTCCTCTGTACCTGGTGGCCGTCTTTATATTGATCCTGATAGTGGCAATACACACCGGGTTCACGCTTCACGAACCTCTGGTAAATGTCTTATGGGAGATAACCCAGTGGTTATTATACATACAGGTGGATATCAACGGGCTCACCCCCACCTGGTTGATCAATGCGTACGTGTTTTGGAGCCTCCCTTATGAATGGCTATTCTATTTTATGCTTCCTTTCCTTGGCCTTCTTACAAAAATAAGGGCATCCCATAAAGTATTGTTCATTGCATTAGCAGGTGGACTGTTCTTTTTTTATGCCATCGTGATATTTCAGACTGTTGCTACATTCAAGTGGCTCTTGCCTTTTCTGTCCGGCTTAATAGCAGCATATTTGTCAAGGAGCGGAAAGATAAGAGACATGGCCGCCGGTCCCATGGCTTCTTTTCTCATCATCATTTCCCTATATATCACGGTGGCTTTCTTCCCTGATGCGCATGGAGCCATTCCTTTGCTGCTATTATCCTTCTCATTCATCACCATTGCCTGCGGCAACACACTCTTTGGGGCTTTGACACATTCCCTTTCCCGCACGCTGGGTCAAATCTCGTATAGCATCTACCTGCTGCATGGAATAATATTGTTCATTGCCTTCAAATGGGTCATAGGATTTCGGCAGGCAGGTTCGCTTTCGCCTCTGGAACACTGGTTTATAATCCTGTTCTGCTCTGTGGCAGTAATTTTGGTCTGTGGTATTACTTATCGTTTTATTGAGCGCCCTGCTCAAAAAGCCGCGCCTACTGTCTACAATAGTGTCTCAAGATTAGGGATAGGTCACCAGCACACTTCCGGGAAGAGAGGGCTGAAAATCCCGTAATTTATTTGAAAGCCCTGCAGAATCCGCTTTTGTCAATGCATAAATACTGAGCTGTGGACTGTGCAATACAACTTTATTATTGGTTCCCCAGGTTGCTACTTTTCTCCAATAATACAGCAGGCTGGGCGAATACTTAAACTCTTCGACAATGGCAAGCGTAGCTTTCTCTCTGTTGATCACGTCACGGGCATAGACCACCTGGAAATAGGACTCTTCCCTGGCTCTGACGGCCGGTGTATAGCCTATGCCATTGTACAGGTCGAGCTTTATACCATCGCTCAGATAGGAAGTGATGCCAATATCGTCCGAGACCACACTGGCGCCATTATAATACTGCCTGATAAACCTGGCTGCCTGGTAGCTCTGTTCATATGTACGAAAACACGCAGTGCTCGTATCCCCATATGCCTGCCAACCCCTCTTTATCATAGGAATTACTAATACAAGTCCGGCCCAGACAGCCACCCATCGGGCAGCGCCGGCTTTTCCAGACCATACCCCTCCCCCATATCGGGAAAACAACACCCCACCGATCAGAAGGGCTCCGGCGATGAGATAGGCTTCGTATCGGAAATAAAAGACGGTACTGGATAGAGCAAGGTGTAAAATGGTAACAACCAGGCTGGCGAGAAGGATCTTCCTGTAAAGAGGCTGCTCCTTCAATTGGTCATAAAACACTCCATATAAAATAGGTAATATCAGCACGAGGCGGCTGGTAGCTATCGCGCTCGCAGTATTATAGGAAAATACCAGTCGTGTGAATATATCCGAGATGATAAATTTTTGAATATTCTCTCCATCCAGTGGAATGGGCATAGCTTTTATAAGTAGGGAATTGGGCACAAAATACCCACCCTTTGAAAGCGAATACCATCCAAACATAACGATAGGTAGCAAGGATGTCAACAGCAGCATCAGGGCTTGCATCATTCTCCGCTTATACAGCAAATAAATAGCAGCCACTGCTATTACAAAAATCCCCTCATATCGGATACCCGTCAGCAACATTCCCAAAAGATATAACTTCCAGTCAGGCTCCCTGTCCCGGCCAAACAATCGCCCTACAAACAAGAATGTAACCAACATTTGCAAACTATGCTCCATGCCTGTCATCACCAGGGTTGGCAACGGAGTAAGCAATATAATAGCAGACAACGTCAGGAATTGCGCCCAGGGCGTCAGTCCTTGCTTTTGAAGCCATCTTTTTACCACCCATATCAGTAAAAGGGCGGTCAGCAGATTGACCACAAAAGGAATGCCGGACCATAATCCAAAAACTTTATACAGCACAGCCAGTAGCAATGGATATAAAATAGACGAGCTCGCCGAGCTGAATTCAGTTCCCAACAATCCCCATACACCATGAAAAGCCAGGTTCTTTGCCGTTGCCATGCGAATATACTCTTCATCAAAAGGGTAAATAAATAGTCCGTTGGAATATTGCAATATGGGGTATTCTAAAAGAAAGAGGGGAAATAGAAAGATCAGCAAGGAAAGGAATAATACTGAATCCTGTGGCAGGCCGGGTATCTTTAGTCGCATGGCAGAATAAGGTTTATGTGACAATATTGTAATTAAAAATACCTTTTGCTTCTGCAGCAAAACTTCAGTGAGTAAAGAAAAAATACTTTCCGGATTATGTTTTATGCTAAGATGACCATTTTTTCACAGGAGATTTGCAATATCGGGCTCCTATTATAGCACTGCAGGTGAAGTCCTTCCAATTTAAACCTTAATCACTATGCACACAAAAGCCTTAAAGGTGCTGCGGCTCAGCGCCGCCGATCTCCGCTGTATTGACCACGCGCTCGATTATATCAACAAACATTATACGGAAAAGATCTCTGCTGATGGGCTCTCTATAGAGGTAGGTATCAGCAAAGACAAACTGCAGATGGGCCTCCAGGTCAGGACAGGGCATACGCTTCATAAGTACATCCAACAGGTACGTCTGGAAAAAGCAAAAAAATTACTGGCCGACACGAATGATCCCGTAAAAGCTGTCGCAGACGCAGCGGGGTTTGTAAATGAAAGCCATTTTTGTAAGGTGTTTAAAAAGATGCATTATATCAGTCCTGTACAATACCGATTCCAGCAGGCAATGTGATATAAATTCTCTAAATAGAATATAAATACGGTTGAATAGAACATTCTCAAAAAATAACTTGCATTCAATACCCTACAAACTCTTTTCCAAAAATTGATAACTACGATCCGTATTCGAGCCAACAAGATGCCAACGTCTGTGTATAGGCTAGGGCTTACTGATTGATAGCAATCCCATATATACGATCGGGTGAACAGTGCAGTCCTATACGGACTGCCTGGCCCGATCGTCAAATAAATGTGCATGAAAAATACAACTCTTATCCACGATGCCGAAAGCAGAAGCCCGGAGCTATATCTTCCGGGATTTCTGCTCAAACAATCCCCCAGCGGCAAAAGCTTCTTTACCTATCTCTACGTGGAGAACAAGGTGTATACCATGTTGATCCTGGCACTGGTTATGGCCCAATTTATCATTTTTAAAATGTTATACCCCTATCCTGATTTCTTCTCGGATAGTTACAGTTACATCGATGCTGCCTACCGCCATTTGGATGTCAATATATGGCCCATTGGGTACAGCAAATTCCTATATGTCTTCCATTGGTTTACGCATTCAGCCACGGCGCTTAATTTCTTTCAGTTCATATTCCTCGAAATAGCTGCCCTTTATTTCTACCATACGTTGGTCTATTTCTATCCCACGGGAAAGAATACGCGTATGATACTTTGTCTGTTCCTTTTTTTCAATCCTTTAAATCTCTATATAGCCAATTATGTATCCAGTGATGCCATTTTCATCGGATTGAGCCTCATATGGCTTACTCAGATACTCTGGATCATCCAGCGTCCACGCCCCTACCAGATATTCGTACAGGCCGTTATATTCCTGATCGCCTTTACTTTTCGGTACAATGCCATGTATTATCCGATCATTGCCGCGGCAGCCTTCCTGATCTCCAGACAGCGGGTTGCGTGGAAAATAGTGGGGATAGTTTCCGGACCGGCATTGATCATTCCCTTCATCCTATTCTCCTCTAACGCAGCAAAAAAGATGACGGGCACGGCCCAATTCCCACCCATCCTGGGTGGCTGGCAATGGGGCAACAACGCACTTTATATGCGGGGGTTCATAGAAGAGGACAGCACAAAATTTCCGACCCCGGAAACGGCGGAGCTGGACAAAATAGCGCGTCAGTATTTCCGGCAGGTACCTGCTCCCCAGGAGCAGCTTGCTTCTTATGTAGCCAACTTCTTTATCCGGCAACCCGAAGCTCCATTGAAGCAGTACATGCAACTCAAGTATCAGCATACACCAAATTTTGGCAGTGTGGATCAATGGGGTAAGGTGGCTCCCGTCTTTGGTCAATATGGATTATTTCTGATAAAAAGACACCCCCTTGCCTATGCACGCTATTATTTGTTAGTAAATACAAAGAACTATTTTCTCCCACCCCTCGAAAAGCTTGAGGTCTATAATCTTGGATCAAATGAATTGTGGCCTATAGGTGCCTATTGGTTTGGTTACTCTAGCCTGAAAGTCACGGCTATATCCTGGACTTTCCAGGGCAATTTGCTGGTGATCTTTACCCTCTTCTTTGCTATCATCAATCTTTATTTCCTGGCTACGCTATTTCTCTTCCTTCGTCGTCGAGCCTGGAAGACATCCCCCAAGCATTTCAATTACACGTTAGCATTGGTTACTGGCTTTTTGCTATTAAACTTCGTCTTTAGTGTCTTTGCCAATATCATCGTCATCCGATACCAGGTCTTTCCGATGATCATCTTTTTGGCATTTACCATGCTATTGACCGACCAGCTCGAGTTGGTCATTCTACGACGGAAGAAAGAAGAGTCACCTGGTCTGACGGAAATTACTCCATCCCTACACGCAAAAATATCCTGATCCATGCCAAAAACAGCTATTATAATAGGGGCAGGCCCTGCCGGATTGACAGCAGCATACGAACTGTTGCAACGGACGGATATCGTTCCCATCATTATGGAAAAGACGGATGATATCGGTGGCATCTCCAAAACTATCAACTATAAGGGCAATCGCATGGATATGGGACCACATCGTTTCTTCTCTAAATCGGATAGAGTGATGGAATGGTGGTTAAAGATCATGCCCCTGACGCAAAAGCCCGATGCTCCTTTGGAGATCAGCTATCAAAACAAGAAGCGTGTTATTGAAGACCCTTGCTCATACAAAGAGGATAACCATGCAGGCCGGATGTTGGTCATACCCCGTCTGACTCGTATTTATTTCCTCCGGAAATTCTTCTCCTATCCCATCCAGTTTTCGCTGGAGACATTAAAAAGCCTCGGTTTGACCCGCACTATCCGTATATTATTGTCCTTTCTAAAGGCGCGGCTTTTATCCAGAACGGAAAAGAACCTGGAAGATTTTATGATCAACCGGTTTGGCAAGGCACTGTATCTTTTATTCTTTAAAGATTATACGGAAAAAGTATGGGGACACCCCTGCAACGAGATCTCCGCAGCCTGGGGTGCTCAGCGGATCAAAGGCCTATCTCTAAGTAAAGCCATACTCTCTGCTGCGCGGTCTTTAAAAAATGGCAAAAGCCAGGATATTACTCAAAAGGACAAAGAAACCAGCCTTATTGAACAATTCCTTTATCCACAATATGGTCCCGGTTCCCTTTGGGAAGAAGTGGCCAGACAGATAGAAGAAAAAGGGGGCAAAATATACAAACACCACGCAGTCAGTAACATCTACACAACAGGTGGCGACGTCTGCTCGATCCATGCCACCGACACACGCACAGGTGAGCTGGTGCTCTTTAAGGGCAACTATTTCTTCTCCTCCATGCCCATCCAGGAGCTCATAGAGACGATGGAAGCGCCGGTACCAGAGGAAGTAAAGAACATCGCGGCAGGTCTCCAATACAGGGATTTTATCAATGTAGGTATTCTCCTAAAACAATTGTCAGGTAGCAAAAAGAATAGCATGGAAAGACAAAGGCTGGAATTAAAAGACAATTGGATCTACATACAGGAGCGCGATGTAAAAGTAGGGCGCCTGATGATCTATAACAATTGGGGCGGCAGCATGATAAATGATCCCAATACCACCTGGATTGGGATGGAATATTTCTGCAATAAGACAGATGAGTTCTGGGCCCTGGATGACGCGGCCATCCAGGCTATGGCGATCGCTGAGCTGGAAAAGATGGACCTGGCATGTGTGGAGGATGTGTTGGATAGTACGGTTCAGCGGATGGAGAAGACCTATCCGGCCTATTTTGGCACCTATGAAAAATTCCCGGTCTTACAGGAATATATAAGCAAATTCAGCAACCTTTTCCTTGTCGGTCGTAATGGCATGCACAAATACAACAATGCAGATCATTCCATGTTGACGGCCATGGTTTCAGTAGACAATATCATCGCCGGCGTCACTTCAAAGGAAAATATATGGTCTATCAATACAGAGCAGGAATATCATGAGGAGAAAAAAGTGATTGAAAAACCCACAGTTCCCCAAGGGTTATTTCCTTCCCTGCAAAACTATCTTTGGAACAATAAATTGAACAGGTCCTATTTTCTAATAGCGCTTCTGACATTTATTCTCCAGTTCATTTGGTTCAAGATAAAATATCCATTCGCCAATTACATGCCCGATTCTTACAGCTACCTGGAAGCTGCTTCTACCAATGCCGATATAAATATGTGGCCGGTGGCTTACTCCAAATTCTTACGGTTGGTCAGCGTCTTCTCTCATTCCGACTGGCTGGTTGTAGGTGTCCAATATTTCTTTATGCAATTATGCACCTTGACCTTTTTCTACACCATTCTCCATTTCCTACGTCCGGGGCGACTGGTAAGAAATATGCTGTTTATCATTTTTGTATTCAATCCCGTGCCCCTCTATATCAGCAACTATATCTCCGCTGATGCGCTTTTTATTGGCCTTAGTTTACTTTGGTTCACCACATTGATCTGGGTGATCTATCAACCTTCGCGCTGGCAGATCATCCTACATGCCATCTTATTGCTGGCTTGCTTCGCCGTCCGTTATAATGCCATTTATTATCCTGTAATATCCATACTTGCCTTCATGATCTCCAAACAATCCTGGCCACGCAGGTTGGTGGGTATTGGACTGGGGCTCCTGTTGGTAAGCTTATCCTTTCTATATACCAGTGGTAAAATGAAGGAATTGACAGGGCATCGACAGTTCTCTGCCTTTGGTGGCTGGCAACTGGCTAACAACGCCCTCTATATGTACGAACATATCCCATCTAAACAACGCGGACAGGTCCCTGCACAGTTTGCAGGGTTGGATACTATGGTACGGCAGCACATGGACACGCTCAAAAGGGTAAAATTGACAAAAGAGGACTCCTTGACCAGATATTTCTATCTATGGAATGGTAGAGGTCCGCTACATCAATATCTCCAGCGACAATGGAAAAAGGACAGCATTACTCCTTACTTTAAACGCTGGGCATCCGAAGGTCCATTCTACTTGAGCTACGCACTTTATCTTATCAAGAAATACCCTTGGTCATACATGGAGAATTTTATGTTTCCCAATGCTATAAAACTGGCCGCACCACCCACCGAATTTTTAGGCACCTATAATATGGGAGGAGATAGTGTAGGAGGTCTTGCAAAGAATTGGTTCCAATACAAAAGTCTTAAGGTAAAAGATCATAATAGAAAAGGCAATATTATTTTATATACAGAATGGTACCCAATTTATTCTGCTATGACAAACCTGCTATTGATCATACATTTGGCAGGGCTGCTATTCTTTGGCAGCTTTAAGCAACGAAGAACGCTGTTCAAATTATTGCCATTAGGATTTTCGTTGTGGCTGCTAAATATGGGGTTCAGTATCTTTTCGTCTCCGATCGTGCTCCGTTACCAAGCCTTTCCTCTTATAATAATCACGGCAATAGCTTTATTGACTGGCGAAATCATTTACACCTCCGAATCAAAAATAAAAACAGCATCAATATGAAAAAAACGATGGTAGTAGATCTAATTTCCTGCTTGTACATATGCCTATTCCTTTATACTGGCCTTTTCAAATTAGTGAATAATCTCGACTTCAAAAACACATTGAATCATCAGCCCTTGTTCCGTCATTACGAACAATTAGTAGCCATTGTTATTCCCATTCTGGAATTATTGATTGCACTTGCCTTGCTAATGCCATTCTTTAAGCAGGCCGATGCACTCCAGAAATGGGGTCTTCGCATCGGCACAAGTCTTATGGCGCTTTTTTCTATCTATGTGGCTTATATGTTAATATCCACCCCTCATGCATTGCCTTGTTCCTGCGGTGGGATCATCCGCCAATTGAATTGGCATCACCATTTGTATTTCAATGCAACTGTCACTATACTGGGTATATTGGCGATCATATTGCATAACAACGAATTAAGAAGTGAGAATCGAAATCTCGCATTTTCTTAAAACCATAATATGAAAAAAACGATCTTATTTTTTATTGTAGTCATCTCGATGATGGGATGTTCTTCCAGCTCTTCAAAACAGGAAACACTGCCTTCTTTCGATATCCTATTGCCAGACAGTTCAAATCATTTCAACACGGCAGCTATACAGGATGGAGTTCCGGTGGCCCTCCTATACTTTAGCCCGGACTGTGAACACTGCCAAAAGGAAACAGAGTCGATTCTTCATCATATCAATGCATTAAAACAAATGCAGTTCATTTTTGTAACAAATGATCCGTTCGACAGGCTAAAAGTCTTTGAAAGTAACTATAGCTTATCCCAATACCCAAATATAAAATTGGGCAGAGATGAGAACTTTTTTCTATTGAGATATTTTAAAGGAATCTCACCTCCTTGTCTGGTCCTGTATGACAGGCACAAAGAGAAGCAAAATGTTTTCCAGGGAGAGACTTCAATCGATACTATTATTTCCTCTATAAACAAGTTTTGACCCTTTATGGAGAACGTAGCAAATATTCTATTGCGGGATTATTCCCAAGTGCTTGACGCCTATGGGTTATCCTATACGCCTATTGACTATTACTGGCAGGTAGGTTCAACAACTAAAAAACAAGGATGGATCATTCATCTGACCGTGATCAACGATCAGATAGTGGAATTACTGCATGCCGTAATTCCGGAGATGTTGAAAGAGCATTTATCCTTTAAGATAATACGCAATCTTGGCACGCTATCCAGTCTGCTACAAGGTGCACTTGGCTATCAGCTACTGGGAAAAGTAGTAAGCATATATCCGGAGGAAGATAATCTGGCACTCGATATAGCAAAAAAATTAATCTCTATAACCTCATCGTTTCGAGGTCCAGCAATTCCAACCGACAGGCATTTAGAAGGCATTGTCTATACACGGTATGGCTCATTTGATCCAATCTTAATCAAGAATGTCAAAGGGGAATGGATTAAACATATATATGATGCCAAGGGCACCCTCATAAAAGACCCGTACAATATTCCATTCAAAATGCCTGAAAATGTGCAATGGCCATTCAACGACATCACCACTCCAACTCCATCAGCGCCACGAAAATTGTTGAATTATGCTTATTATCCATTGTATACGCTAAAGCCAGATGTGAAGGGAAATGTGTTAAGAGCACTATATTTCAAAAAACCCTGGCTTATCAAGTCTTGTATCATTAAACAGGGTCGGCGCAATATGTTGGTCGATCATCACGGTCGTGATATTCAGGACAGGCTAAAATGGCAGTATGAACTGTTCAAGGTACTGCATAAAGAGGTATCCATGCCAGAGATATTCGATTGTTTCACAGAAAACGAAGACACCTATCTAGCAATGCAGTATATTAAAGGAAAATCTTTAACAAATTGGATCCTGGACAATGGAGCCAGTCAATGTTGGCGTCATCTTGCGGATTCACAACGCCAACTGTTCCTTGACATGCTTTTAAAAATCCTACATATCATTTCACGCATTCATAGCAAAGGATTTGTTCACAGGGATATTACACCCGACAATTTTCTTATCGACAAATATGGGAATATTTTCCTGATAGACATGGAACTTGCCTGGCGTCTCAACGATGAGGAACCCAATCCTCCATTTTTACTGGGTACGCCGGGGCATATGTCGCCTGAGCAAATTGCCATGCAAACCCCCACGATTCAACAAGATATATTTAGCATCGGTAGCCTTATGATCACTTTCTTTACCAGTTTGCATGCAACTAAACTAAAAGATCAATCGTCATCCGTATTGCAGGATACCTTAAAGTTTTTTACCTGCGAGTATAGCCTCGCCAAATGTATTTCCGAATGCTGGGCCGAAAATCCTTTAGGAAGGCCGGAATTATCCAAAATAATAGATACATTATCTTCTATAAAAGAGAGGCTTAATTCGACAGTTGATACTCCGCATCAAGAACCGCTATCCAAAGAAGTACTAAGGCAAGTCATACAGAAAGGATTAAACAACCTGTCTTCTCCAGATTTAGTAGACACCCAAAAACGTTGGTTTTCTCATTCACAGCACGTGGAAACAATGATAGCTAATGAACAACAGGGAATGGCGTTATATGAAGGGTGGCACACAGGAATCTCAGGTCCATTATGGTTAGTGGCACTAGCAGAGAAAGCCGGGCTGTCTACAAAACTATGCCATGAAACGTACTATAAAGGTTGGGAATATTTGAACGAAACCTATTTCAACAATCCTGCCATTCAAAATCCAAGCCTATATAGGGGTAGCGCGGGTATCGCGTTAGCCATATCAGATGGCATTACCAGTGGCCTTTTGAGCGTAACACCAGGAGTCAAGAGCCTATTACAACAATGCTTTTCGCTCCCCAACAATCTGCTCGAACTTGCCAATGGAATAGCAGGCCAAGGCTTCTCCCTATTACGTTGTCAACAATGGATGGACCCATCGTGGAATGAAGCCATCCTCTCATCCTATGTCGATGTGTTGCTAAAAAATAGACAAAAGGATGGATCCTGGACAAGTTACACCGGGATAGATCATGGTAATGCCGGCATACTATTGTTCCTGCTGTCCTATTATCAAAATTATCCTTCTGATTCGCTGCAAGCAGCACTAATAAACTGCCTGCAGTGGTTTGAAACAAATTGGGTCAAGAAAGGAAAAGTATATTCCTGGCCTCTTCGTAAAGGTAGCAAGCACTTTGACTCTCAAAGTTTCGCCAACGGTGTTCCAGGAATAGCATTGACAATGATAAAGTCATATGAGCTATTGCAGCGGCCCCGATATCGTGAAATGGCGATATCTTGTCTAAGTAGTCTGGATCCGTATCCCGTAAAATTGAATATTAGCCTTTCCTCAGGTCTTACTGGGTGGGGTGAAGTATACCTGGAAGCTTATCGCGTTCTAAAAGACCCGCAATGGCGCGAACGTGCTGAATGGATCGGTCAGGTGCTGATATATACTTTTCAGCCTATAGGAGAAACCACCGGCCACTGGCTTGTCGATCTGAATCGGGCAACTACTGCAGACCTGTTTTATGGGAATGCTGGTGTACTGCATTTTATGTTACGCTTACTGAATCCCGGCCAATTTAAACACCCCTTACTTAACTGATTAAAAATATAATCGTTATGAAATGTTCGAAAATATTTCTGGGAATTACTACATTCCTATTAGCCGTAGCCGGGCTTGCAGCTACCAGATATGCAAAGTTCCAAAACCAGACTATCTGGTATATTACACAGGCGAGTTTGATCCCGTCGGCCCATGTTTGTGCAAATGTTAATATAGCATGTACACACAATGCAGGAACACAAGTATGTACAATTCAAGTCCCAGGCACGGGCGGTGATGTATTCACAACAGTGTATACGAAAGGGTCATTTATCATGGGCAAATACCATGCACCAAATCATTCAAATTGCGTCAGTACCGCATTCGTACACGAGCATTAAAAAGTTCACTGACCTAATAAATAATGATAAAAATATTGTGCACAATCAGGGGAAGCCGAAAACCTGTAAAAGAGTAGGTAGTATTATTAACCAAAGTTTTGTTGCTTTTGAATATAAAAGCATCCAATTTTATGAAACGCTCAAAAATTTTTCTGGGAGTTACTACATCACTATTAGCTGTAGCCGGGCTTGCAGCTACCAGACACGCAAAGTTCCAAGGTCAGACTATTTGGTATATTACTCAAGCCGCTTTGTCCGCGGGGAACCACGTTTGTGCAAATGTTAATATAGCATGTACACACAATGCAGGAACACAAGTATGTACGATTGTCGTTCCGGGCACGGATGGTGACACGTTCACAACAGTGTATACCAGAGGGTCCCTGGCCGGTGGCGCTTACCAAAAGCCAAACTCCTCCAATTGCGTCAGTACTGCATACGTACATGAGCATTGACAATTGCCCTTCATAGTTTTAAGAAAAGAAGCCGTCCCTCAATTATTTTGGGATGGCTTTCTTATCTGTATATTATTGTCACTTGTGATATCTCTTTCTAAAGTACTATCCGTATCTTTAATTACAATTGCATTCATATCCATCCGATCCTTTATTAATATCAATCCATTCTTTTCCAAAGCCATCCTAAGATCATTTAAATCGGACGGAACACATTCCAGATCAATATCTATATTTCCCACAATGCCTGTTTCATCCATTATAATTTCCTCCGAATTGAAATGCCTGCAATAATCGACCAATTTGCTCATTGGGCGATTGCGAACGGAGAATCCTAAATGTCCATTTATTCTAAAAGAACTATTCCCCCCCTTCGTTGTTATTTTTTTCCGGGCTTCGCTCGTCGCCACAAGTTTCCAGTAAGGACATTTTCGTCTCTCTATATTGGCGTAAAAACCAAAATAACTTTTAAGATCATTCCGCAATGAATTCTCCAGCCGAAGCTTCGTACATTGAGCACGAGGCATCATGCAGCTATAGGAATATAGTCCATAAACGTATTTATACGAATAGCGAAACATATTAGAATCCTTGCTTTCCACTATTAGATGGTTGAAAAATTTACCATACCTCATCGTATCCCGTTCATTCCATTGGGCAACACCGAAATATGCATAATAATAAAGCCATTCCAAGGATACCGCTACTGCCTGGAAAAATCCTTGCTCTTTATATTCGCCAATATCCCGGGGAGACCATACATCTCGTGTGTTACTTGCCCATGAAGACAAAATGCTTCTAAACAAAAAGCTGGTATCTTGTCCTCCGTTATTGCCAATAAGCAATGGTTTCTTATGATCAAAGGGGTAATAATTTTCTTCTTCATGTTCGCTCATTCTATGAGCTATGGGCAACGAAGGCGTATTACCGTCCAAAAACATTTTCATATCTTGTACTGTTATACTTCCCGTTATACTTCTTACTATTCCCTTGTCATCAATGACAATGCTATGCGGTGCTGCGTAAATATCAAACCTATTTGCTATAGCAGAATCAAATGCACAGGGAAGCATCAAGTGTAAATGCTCGCGGAATTTTTTGTACATTGGCGCTATCTCTCCTTCTTTGTCCTGTATACCAACTAGCATTACCTGAACCCTATCCCCCAATTCTTTTTGAACCTGGTCGACATGAGTGAAGCTGGCTACACAAGCTCCGCATGATTTATTCCAAAAATCCAATACCAACCATTTTCCCTTGAAGTCATTTAAAGCTGCTGTCTTTAATGGATAATAATTAATATTTCTAAGTACGAAATCCGGCATTTTCCTGCCGACCTCAGGATAGGTACTATCAGGGGTTTGACTATACGATGGTAAAGTTGAAATATACAAAAATAAAAGGCAGGGAAATTTGAGCATGATATATCAAAATTTAAATAAGGCAAATACTCATCTAATTAATTGTAACCAGGGTTTTGCAACAAATTAGGATCCTGCGTTATCTCATTCTGTGGTATGGGGTACAAGGCATAAACTGTGTTCCAGACACTTCCCTTTCGCGGAGCAACAACATTCATGACCGGATCTATATTTCCTGTTCTTATGAGATCGAACCATCGGTGTCCCCATTCGACAAACAATTCCGTCTGACGTTCATGCAAAATGGCCGCTAATAAGGATTGCTGGTCTGGTGTACCGGAATACTCAGGCAACCCCGCACGTTCACGAATAGCATTTAAGACAATTTTAGCGCTATCGAGCTCCTTATTTTGCCGCACTTTGGCCTCAGCAAGGATCAGGTATTGTTCCCCTAGACGTAACACCGTCGTAAACTCAGTAATATTACTGGTAATATTTTTATATTTATAAGGAAAATAATAGGTCGTGTCAGGTGAGGATACGTGGATTTTACCAATCCAGCTTGTCAGCCGCTTGTCGCCCGACTCAAAGCTATTTAATAATACAGGATTGATAGTTACTGTCCTCGTGTTCGCATCCCCCCCCCCGGGTGCAGCAGTCAAGACAAAATTAAACGCATCCATCGTATTCTGGTTGGAAGGATCAGGTATGCCCAATTGCCAAATAGCCTCTTGGCTGTTCATTAAAAACACGCTATCCGGATTGGGAACGAGCTTATACCGGGAATTGGTAATGACTTTAGATGCCTCCAACTCAGCATTGGCAAAACTGTCCGTATACAAATATACCCTTGCTAATAACGCCGTAGCTGCAGCACTCGTAGGCCTGATCCTGTCTTGTGTTATAGTGGTGTCAGAGGCATCTACATAATCATCGGACAATCCTTGTTGCGCATCCTTTAGGTCAAGAATAATTTGACGATAAACTTCTGGCTTGGAAGAACGTCGTAACAAGGCATTCACAGCGTAATTTGTCGTCGTTGCCAATGGCACGTCACCATAACAATTCACTAAATAGAAATACCAAAATGCCCTGACAAATTTTGCCTCTGCTATCAATCTTTGAGGTATAATGCTATTTGAAGTTCCATATGCTCGAAGACCTTCCATGGCAGCATTACATTGATAGATATAATTGTAAGCCGACTGCCATGGACCCGGAAGTGGGGCCATGCTTGGGAATAGGTTATTTAAATAGTATAGCTGAACTCCATTATTGGTAGAGCTGCTGACCAATTCGTCGGATAGCAAGCCGCAATTCTGAGACATGTTCCACGATTCCGACTGCATTTGTGTGTATATCGAAGTGACAGCAGCTGTGGCAGCATCATTATTGCTGAAAACACTTGCTGTCACAATCTGTGTACTGGGCGGATCCAATTGAACAAATTTTTTACATTGGATATTAGCCAATAGCATAATAAAAACAGCTACATATATCTCACCGCCACTTGAAAACCAATTTGATTTTTGCCTATTTATAAATAGCATTGCTTATACTTTTAGAAAGTTAATTGAGCACCTATCGTCATCATACGTACAGGGGGTAAACTTAAACCCTGAGTTTCAGGATCCAATCCCTTGTATTTTGTAAAGGTGAATAAGTTTTGACATTGAAAATAGATCCTCACATTTTGAAGATGGGCCTTCTTTACGTATGCTTCGCGTAATTGGTAGGACAATTCAACGTTTTTAATTCGAGCAAACGAAGCGTCGGAAATTGCCCCATCACTGCTTGTATAAATTGAATATGGTTTGTTACTATTATTTCTATATAGTTGAAAGGCTGCTATATCACCTGGCTTTTGCCATCTGTTAGTAGCCTCTTCCGGTTGATTTTGGCGGGAAACACCAGGAGTCTGAAAAGCAGCCAAATAATTTAATCCGTTTTGTCTTACTATTTGCAACATAATATTCAATTGAAACCCTTTATAGGTAATACTATTATTTATCGCACCGTAATATGCCTGAGTGAGCGATTTGGATGGATAGATATCTTCCGGGTAAGAAGGGAGGCCAGTTCCCGACTTGGTTGCAAATATATAATTGCCTGTGGCAGGGTCGACGCCTGTGTAGTGATAGATCAATTTGATAAATAAGGGCTGACCGACAACATAGGTATATGCATAAGGCGAGTTCTCGATACCAGGGTATTTGACTAATTTATTTCGTGGCACAGAAAGGGTGAAATCGCTGATCCAAGTTAAATTCTTAGTTGAAATATTTTTTGTATGCAATGCGATTTCCATTCCGGTATTCTGGATGAGGGCTGGCAAATTGGCCGTGACAGAACTAAAGCCGGTGATGGAAGGCAAAGCATATGATAGCAATTCATTATCTGTGCGATTTCGATAATAGCTTAAGGTAAACAAAATTTTGTCCTGAATAAATCCCAGTTCAATAGCTCCTTCCAATTTTCTTACCCTTTCCCATCTGAAATCCGGGTTTGGAATCAAGGTCGGTATCAATCCGGCTACACCCTGATAAGAGGAAGATAAAGGGGTGTAGGTGCTTAGAAATTGATAGTCGCCAATCCCATCATTTCCCGTAACACCATAACTTGCTCTTAACTTCCCAAAGCTCAGGAAATGTAGATTATTCCGGATGAATGACTCTTCGGAGAATATCCATGCTGCGCCAATGGCGCCAAAATTGCCAAATTGTTTGCCGGGTCCAAAACGGCTGCTGCCATCCCGCCTGGCTGTTATGTTTACAATATATTTCTGCTCCCAATCATAACTTATTCGTCCATAAATCGCATTATGCCGATATAAAACTTCTGTATTGCCAAGCAAGTTTTTATAATTTGCCGCGTTTATATTGGTGAGGAGGCTGTTGTTAGCATACCCGGAGCCTGATATACCAAAAGCATAACTATGATTTTCCTGGAAGGTGCTTCCTAATAAGCATTCGAACCTTCCTTTTCCAAGCGTTCTGTTATAACTGATTTGAGGTTCTATGATCCAAGTGGTTAAGTTTTTATTGGCAAACCCACTGCTTCGATTACTAGGGAAATTATTGGGAGGAGGATAATAATCGGATGGAATTATATTAGTCTGATCCATCTGATCGCGGGAATACCCAAGATTCGCTTGTATGTGTAGTCCTGTCAATAAATCATAACTTAGATTCACGCCTCCCCCACTATAGTTCGTAATAGCTTTTGCACGAGAATAGGTATAAGCCAGGGGGTTTTGCCAAGTAGCAGTCCCGCCATAAGGCTGCCAGTTTAAATTCCCTTTGGTGTCAAAAAGCGTCGGTGCATTCGGAGGCAGTGTAATATATTTAGCAATATTATCCCCAGACATGTTGCTATTGTCATTGCTATAGTTAAGGGACAGTTGGATATGTAGTCGTTGGTTCAGAGAGGTTTGCGAAATGGATACATGCAGAGACACTCGTTGGTCTACATAATTACCTGGGAATAGCGTTCCTTGTCGATTATACCCTCCGCCAATCAGGAATTGCATATTGTTACTTCCACCGGATAGGTTAATCTGCGCATTGGCAAAAGGAGCATTATTATTAATGAGTGTTTCTTGCCAATCTGTATAACGCGTAGTATCCCATAAGAGCAGGTCTGGATAAATGCTCGTATTTTGAGGAATTAAACGGGAAAGCAAACCATCATTCTTCATGGCTTCCCTCCTCATTTCCAGGTACTCTGGAGTATGCATTAAATGCATTTTTCTCGTCACTTTCCCAAATCCAGTGTTTATATTGATATCAACTTTATTCTGTCCAACCTTCCCCTTTTTGGTGGTGATAACAATCACGCCATTCGCCCCTCGGGATCCATAGATTGCAGTAGCATCCGCGTCTTTTAGAACGGTAATGCTCTCGATATCCAAAGGGTTGAGGCTAATAAAAGGACTCATTCCCTGCCGTGGTGCATTATTGACTGCAGAAGGAAGGCCCAAAACGCCTCCGCTCATATATGGGCTGGTTAGGGTTTCCGATCCAAAAGGCACCCCATCCACTATATACAGCGGGTCATTAGCCGTCGTTGGTTTATTCAGCGGAATTGTATTCTCCCCCCTCAACTGTATAGTACTATACGCCCCCGGCACCCCCGACGTCTGCGAAATACTCAACCCCGGCACCCTTCCCACCAATGCCAAAATAGGGTCTGACACCGGTTGCCTGGCAATATCATCTCCCTTCACCGTATAAGCATCCCCCGTATTCAATCTATTCGACGTATTGTAATACCCCTTCACCACCTGCGCATCCAAAATACTCATCGCCAGATCCAGTTTCAACTCCAGATACACTCCTTCCTTAGGAGTGACTGTGTGCGATGCATATCCAATATGCGTCACCACCAACGGCGAACCCGCCGGCACAGACGGCAACACAAACTCCCCCTTCTCATTCGTGAACGTCCCCTTCCCCGTGGTTTTGATAGTGACCGAAGCTTCAGAAACAGGCTGCCCATTCCCATTGAGAACCACCCCCTCCACCCGGATCATCCTCTCAGGCGGCTTCGCCGCCTGAACATCCTCAGTTTTGTTGAGAGTATTCACGACAATGACCTTGTCGATGATCTGGTAAGTAAAAGGCTGACCGCTAAATACCTCCCGCAACGCATCGTTAACAGAAGCATTGCTCACATTCACACTCACATTCCTCGATGTCTTATTCAAGTCCTGCGCATATACGAAATAGTAACCCGTCTGATGCTCTATGCGCTTGCACACCTGCTCCAATGGCATGTTGTTGACAGACAATGTCACGGTCTGGGCCGTCCCGCGGGCCCCTGCATGTAGGATGCAGGCTAGTAATAAGATAGTGGTCAATCGCATGATTAGCAGCGTCTTTCGCAGCTGGCAATAAGCAGCTCGTTCATGAAATGAATATTTCATAAATTTGTTTTGGGTTATCCAGTATATGTTGGGGATTATTTAATGACGTATAATGGGGTAGCCCGATAAAGACCGGCTCCGGTGCAATGGCTGCCGGTTTTTATTTTAGATTACTCCAATTAGAATAGCATTAACCTGTATTGGCCTTGGCCAATGAATGTAAAAATTTGTCCATGGTGGTGCACGGGGCTTTTAGTTACTAATCAAAATTCTAATTTGGGTTTAATAGGAACAGGAAGGAATATCATTATGGGAATACAGTTACTCTCTTGCCATCTATCCGGAAATGTACCCAGCCGGTGGCCTCCAGGATCTGTAAAAGGGTAGATAGATTGACTTGCCTTGGGACTGTACCTTTAAACTGCTGTTTTACTTCACCAGAATAAGCCACCTCTATATCATACCACCGGGCTGCTTGACGCATGATGGACTCTATCGAGGCATCTTGAAATTTAAATACACCGTCTTTCCAGGCAACAATCGTTTCAACGTTTGGATTATCGATAAGATTTAGAGAAGATGTTTGTTTGTTAAGGACGACCTGCTGATCAGGCTTCAAGGCCAGTTTCTGCGTTCCACTCCGCACGACCACTTCTCCACTGACCAGGGTAGCAGCCTGACGATCCTCATCCGTATAGGCCATCAGGTCGAATTCAGTACCCAACACTTCCACCTCGATAGATTCGCCGGGCTTACTACTAACTCCGGACAATGGGCTAACTTTCACCCGGAAAGGTTTTGACTTATCCTTTTCTATCTGAAAATATCCCTCTCCTATCAGCTCAACCCTCCTTTCGCTACCCGCAAATGAAGTAGGGAACCGCAGACTGCTGGCGGCATTGAGCCATACCTTACTGCCGTCCGGCAGGATCACCTGGTATTGCCCACCCTTGGGCGTCGTGATGGTATTGTAGCTGATGGCGCCGATAGCGCCTGAACCCTCGTTAGTCTTTCCGACCTTATACACCAACTTTCCGCTATCCGATTTGACCACACTCACCGCACCCTGCTGGGCCAACTCCCCGGTAGATGCATTGTCCAACACGATCTTTTTACCATCCGCCAGCTCCAACACCGCCTTATCCCCGCCAGCCGTCACATCATTATGATAACGCTCCGACACAGGCAAAGCAGCTATATTGGTTTTTCCTTTGTTCAGCGAGTAAAACACCGCCACACCAATCACTGCTATTAATACTGCAGCGGCAGCCCAATAAGATCGGTATTTGTGTCTTCTCTGGGCTATCTCCACCACCGGAGTGTCCGCACGAACGCCGAAATCAATTTTTTTTTTGAAGGTCCGCCAATGCCGCCTTCTCATCGAAGGAGTACATCATCTGCAGCGCAGGTTGCAACTGATCCCATTCTGCACAATCCTCAAAGAACTGCCTGCTCTTTGGATCCAGCTGGTTGAGCCAATTGTCCAATGCAATTTGCTCATGAACATCCAGTTCACTGGTCAACCGCCGGAAGAGTAACCCTCCGATCTCATGCATGGTTTGTAATATCTGTTGATCGTTGTTAGACATAAATAGGATTAAGTATTCAAGTTTAGCAAGTCAACAGTCAGTTTGGTTAAAAATGGAATAGGTTAATGGCTAATGGAAGGCTGTTAGGACCGTCCCGGCAGATAAATTACATAATCGCCGGACAATTATTAAAACACGTATGTCTGCACAGCGTACTACCCAAAAGTCTAAAAGCCCGAAATTTCTTTTTTTAGGAGGGGTCGAGTGCTAAAATTTAATTTTAGTTCAATTTAGCAGCCTAAAACCTAAATTTCCTTAAACAAAATACTATATTCCTTAGAAGAAATACACTAATTACCCCCTCTCCACCTTGAACACCAAAAGGTCCGGGTCTCCCTGCATCCTGGCCATCTCCTTCCCAACGATCATCTTTATATCCACCTTCACCTGCATATACACCGCACGCACTTCCTCCTCCGTCACCTCCCTCACCCTGGGCAACGGCTCACTCGGCAAATCTATCGACTCTCCCCGCAGTATTCTTGCATGGAAGGCCTTGTATTCCATCTCCTGGCCAGGGTCGTCCGCCACTACACCCACAAACTCCCCGCTCGACAGGGTCGCCACCCCCGCAATGCTCATACTCTCCATCCAATGGTCGGAATGACCAAAAGAAGTATCATGACTATTCGTCGACACGGATCGATGATCCCGGATGATCTTGGGGAATCGCTCACTAACCCTCAACGCCGTCTCACCCCCTACCTGCCCGCAAAACACATTTCCCGCAATCGCCAGGATCATATCCGCCTCCCCCTTCGAATACTGCGTACGCAGCTGATTGACATCCTGGATAGACAAAACAGGTACGATATTATTACTACGCGCCGTAGCCATCGTCGTCACCATGCTGATTGCCCGCACCGTAGCGAACTCATCACAGACCAGGGCACAGGGATATCTCCCGGCACGGTTCACCATCCGGTTCAATTGATCTATATACAAGGACAACACCGGCCCCAACGCCTCCATTCGCGGCGGATCACCACCCAGACAAAGGACCTTGGGAGCAGCAGGGTCATTGACCTCCAGCGTACAATCATTCCCCGTAAGGATATAATACAGGTCGGGCGAGGACAGCCTCCCCAACGGGATCTTCGCCGACGACACCTGGCTGTCCAGCACATCCATGACCCCATCCCGGTAAGACACCACAAAAGGATTGATCAAGGTCCTGACCTCCGGCTCCAGCGACAATATGCTAAACAATAGCTCATAATCTATTTGTGCCAGCTCAATCACATGCGGCAGCGTACAATACTTCCCATCCTCATATTTACGGAGATACCAGATCAGCGCCGCCAAAAAATTGATAGGACTCTCCACAAAGAACTCACCCTGCTTATGGATCCACACCTTGTTCAGACTGTACAGCAAGGTCCGGCTCACGCCAAACGCATCCGATAGCCACCGCAATCCGGCAACATCCAACACATTACATCGGTGGCTTCGGGTAATGTCCGAGAAATTGATCACAAAAAAGGATATGCCTTTCGGATACTTATCCTTATGGCGCCGGACAAGATCATATGCCAGCTGGGTCAACACGGGATACTTGAAATCATACAAAAACATCGCCATCCCCTTTTCTATCAGCTGCCGCATACAAGGTTCAACCAGGAACCAGCTCTTACCACAACCGGGTGATCCAATGATCAACACGCCCCGGCGGGCATTGATGACATTCACCCAGCTCTTTCGCTTCTTACCTCGGAACACATACTCAGCCGGAAAATTGATCGAATAGTCCGAGTCCATCTTCCGTTGTTCCTGAGGAAAACCCGCCTGCTTCTTCCCAAAAGGATCACGCCTTCGAAAAGACAGAGGATACATGGAAATCAGCCGGCCGCCACCCATCAACATCGATACAAATCCCCCGCCACTTACCACCATATAGAGGACATCTCCCATCCAGCCAGGCTGTAAAAAATACAACCCCATCCCCACAAGGGTCACCCCTGCCCAGATCCTCCACTCGATGCCCCCGCTTCTATACCCGGATGACCGCAGCAATGCCAGGCTCATAAATACCAGCGATAGCAGCTTGGAATACCAGCCATGATCAAAAAACCCCGTAGCGACTATCTTCGATAAAACAAGCTTCGCCAGATCAGGCACCCACCCCCACTGATAAAAAGTTTCCCCGCAATAATAATAGAGATGCAACAACAGCAACAGGACACTGACAGTGAGACAGCTATCCAAGATCCTCTTACGATGTACATCTTCCCAGGCGCTCATAGCTCATATCTTAATCGGTGACGTTGCTGATGCTGCTGCACTTGTTTCTGCTCTTGTATCGGCGTAGGCGCCAGCCGCTGACGCAGTGTTGTTGCATCATACCCGTTCCCCAGCTCATGACCGTCAAACACCATCTTCGAGGCATGGTCGATCACGAACAGCTTTTGATCCTTGCTCCGGCCGTCATCCATCCATGCCATGCTGATCTGCTCGCGTTGCAAAGCCTTCTCCAGCCCAGACAGGTCCATATTCTTCTTTGTAATATGCCATTCCAGCAAGGTCGCCACCCGTTGACGGTGCTGCTGTCTCGCTGGTTCTTTCAAGCCCTCCGCCATCCGCTGTTCCAACCTGTCCAGGGTCAGCTTTTTATCAATACTACTGGCCTTGAATTGACCTATGTTCAATAGTGGTTTGCCGTTCTCATCCAACACCCTAAATACGAGTCCGCGATGCAGATACATATTGGAATCTTCTCTTCCTCGGTAGATTTGTAAATTATATAGCCGCAGATGGGCATTCAACCCTTCCAGGCTGGGATATTTATACTGGTTCAGCACCTTACTCAGCACATAGCCAATAGCAGGCCGCAATGACATTTCGCCATATTTTATTTTCTGCGCCTGCCCCTGTCTTTGTCGTATTTCTTCAGCAGTCGGAGATGGCACCAGGTGATGCTTCAGCGTTATTTCACGGGCGATGTTCGCGCTTTCATAATAATCTGCCCAGAAGAGACTCAACCTCGTGGCATCCTTTTGCACACCTGGCATGACTACATGCATATGCGGATGCAACGTATCGTAATGTCTGTAAACCAGATAGGGCTGATGCGCCAGCTTCATTCGTTGCAGATATTCCTCTGCCAGCCCGGCCATTTGTTGATTCGAGATTTTCTCGGAAGGAGAAAAGGTCAATGAAATATGCAACACCTTGTTCGTGGCTGCTTCATTCAATGAGGCCAGACGCTGTAACTGGTATTGTTTGTCCCGGAAGGCAAGATCTGGGAGGTCTTTTAAAAAATTACCAGCGGCTATACACTCGGCTACTCCTAATTTTTGCTTTTCTTCATGATAATACAGCGTAGTATAAACACGCTTGTTAAATCTTATATGTGCTCGCATTGTTCATAAATTTTAAGAATAATAGATTGAATACTTTCCAGCAGCGCGATCATGCGTCGTTCATTTTCCGCCGTCCAGGGTACAGATGCACGTAGCAAGGCCATTTCATTCCTCAATAAAATGGCTTCATCGAGGAACTTATCCAGAGACTCGTTTCGGTATAACACAGTCGCCTGACGCCCTAACAATAGTCTTCTGCCAAACTCGCTGAAGGAACCACAAGTGCTCCTGGCCGCCAGTTCCTTTATTCGTTGAGCCTCCTCCTTTGTCGTCCATACACCAAGATAGCAGCTCTTCTTTTTCTCCCGTTTTTTATTCCTGCTCATATCGTTGCAGTTTTAAAAGTTCTTTCTCTCCTATTGTCATCACCAGTTCCCGAGCCCCATTCCCTTCCGCCACCAGCAACACCAGCTCCTTATCCTTTGGCAGCGCAAAGGGCCGGAAACCCGCCATCATTACCCGGCTGCTATCCCCCTCCACCACTCCCACAGGGCAACTATACAAAGGCGTTACCGCCAGCTCCTGGAAGGCCGTTCGCCGCCCCCGTCGCTTGTCACGGATACACCACCGCACATAGCCGGGCATATACCCTATGGGAGAATGATTTTCCAGCCGAAGCACTATCCAAAGCAGACTGTCCCGTAGATAGATCCCCTGTAGCAGCAGCTCCATTTTCTCATGCCGGACCACCCGGTGAAGGAATGGCTCAAATACTCCTGGCTCCGGTACATGTCCTACACTATCGGACATTGTCCTTTCAGGCGCCACCTGTATCTTCCCTTGCACCCGGCTATTACGCAACAACACCCGGTATCCTGCCGGCACCGTCACCCGCAGCAACCGCACTTTCCGGCTTAATAACGACCTCGCGGTCATTACCCCTGCATTGGTCACCTGCGCCATAGGCAACGCCTCCAACCCCACCAGCCCCATGGAATTGATACTTTGATCCGCCGATTGCTTCACCGTCTCCCTTCCCAGACTTCCAGGGATATGAATACCGGGCAATCCATCCAGATCATACACCTGCAGCCCCACGGGATAAATTCCCTGCTCCCGCCGGATGGAGTTGATAGCAACCAGCATTCTGTCATTGCTGATCGACACCACGCCATACAAGAGCTGATCCTTTGGAAACGACACCCCATTGATCCGCACCTCCGCCGTCAGCCGCAGCGCGATGGTAGCGCCGGCCACCAACACCTGGTTCTCCTGCGTGACGGCCGGCAGACTGTTTGCTGCAACAGTATCAGGAACAACCACCACTTCCGACGCCGGCCGAACGGAACCCTCCTCCCTGGCAGGATGCTGTATCCGGATGATCTTATCCAGCATCGTATTCAATTTCTCCAGCTGCGGGTCTTCTTCCACCGTATCTATCCTTCTCTCCGCGTGCGGCCGGCCACGTACAGGCAAGGGCGGTAACACAGCAGCATGTTGTATAACGGGTGCGGCAGACGGCTGCTGCTGAATGCTTTGATTCAACCTGTCCAGCCGCTGTAACAGCTCATCGGCCTTATGGTCTTCCGTCAACATCCCCCGATGCCGACTGCTATCCCTTGTTTTTTGAAAATTAGGGTCCTGTCGTTGGTATTCCCTACGGCGAATACTGTCCTGATCAGCCTGTTTGTAAAAATCCAGCTTGGTGCGGGCCTGTTCTTGCTTGTCAAACCGGGCCCCGGGCAGCTCGGTATTAAAACCCAGGCTGTCGGCCTTTTGTGGTCCGGGCGCCCCCTTTCCTCCACCCAGCGAATAAAACATAAAGCAGAGAAAAGGAACTACTATCACCGGTAGTTGCAATAATTTTTTTCTACTTGTCATGATCAACAATTTAAAATGAACCAATCTGTTCAGCGTGACTCTACGCCGATGTCTTTGTTCTCCAGGGTACGCCATCGTTCGATAAGGAATCCATGCGGGTTGTTGTCGCTGCGGCCACAGTTCCGAAGCCACCCTTCCGTCAGCAAACTTCTCGTGGTCAGGCTGGTGGGACGGACGATCTTTTGTGTCGCCCAGCACCGGAAATAGTACGGATAGCTGTTGATATCCACGGCGATGCTGTCGACGACCAGCTGCTGGCTGATATTCCCGGAGATGACACCCGCATAGTAGCCCGTCTCCTTCAGGTTGTCATACAGCTTCTTGGCCGTGGCATCCGCCAGGTACAGGGCGCGGGTGATATTGGCATTGATCACCTTCTCATCCGGGTCCATTGTAAAGAAATACTGGTGAAAGGCCCGGATATGATCCCTTGCCTCCACAGGTATGTTCTCCCGCCTGTCGCCCGCCAACGCTTCCATCACCTTGCCGGAAGAAAGAATATAAACCTTCCTATCCATCACAGACAGCAGCGAAAATGTCCTGACCAGCGCATAAAAGGCCAGTCCCGTACATACCAGCATCCAGATGATACAGTATAGCCGCACCTGCCGGAAGGCCGTTTCGAGATTCCTTGGATGATTAAACATGATATAATATTTTATGGATGACGGAATACAGATGACGAGCACCTCCTCCCCCCGCGCGGACGATATAGTTGGCGACACTGGGCACGGTACAATATCCCGCTATACCCATGACGAGAAAGATCAGATAGGCGGTGTCCGTAGGTCCGAAGACTGTCTGACCGGTGCTGTTGAGCTGTGCAATGTCCAGCTTGATCATTTCCTGTTGTATCTGGCTGATGATGGACCCGAAAATATTGGCCACGGGCAGCCATAGGAATACATTCAGGTATTTGGCCAGCCAATTATCCAGGGAATGTCGCAAACCATCGAAAAGGGATAAGCCAAAGGCTAACGGACCGCATATAGACAATACGATCAGAAAGAATATCCTCACCGTATTGATGCAAAGGGCTGCGCTCTCGAACAATATCTCCAGCACCCCTGAGATCGACAGCTTAACTGAATTCCTTGCATTATAGGTCTTCTTCGCCATCTCGAATTTCACACGATTGGACAACCCGGAAAGCGCACCCGGATCAGCTTCACCGGATAAAGCCTCCCATTTGTCCAGATCGCCGCTTCCATCAGGTCCTATATACATCTGCCAGTCACTGGAATGTTGTATCGCCAGCTGTTTTTGCTCGAGCAGAGTAGCCACAGCCTGGTTATTGTCCTTTACCAGCGCCGCCGTTCCCGTAACAGTGGGCTCCATCACCCCATTGATCACACCCAGCACCGCAGGATACATAAGGATCATAAACCCTATGACAAAGGGGCGCAACAATGGATAGACATCCACCGCCTCGGCACGGGCTATATGACGCCATACCCGCACCCCTATGAACCACAATGCTCCGAAGCCGGCAATACCTTGTCCGATACCGATCAATTCCCCGCTATGCGCCATCATGCTGGTGTACACCTGCTGCAGGACTGCCTGCAGACCGCCGATGTCAGCGGCCACACCGTCGGCGGGAATATCAAGGATTATCATACAGTCTTTTTAGTGTTTGAATAGTATTGAGCTCCTTCTCCCGTTGCACGATCTGCACGGAAGTCTCGCTGTTCAATTGCCGCACCGTCCTCAGCTGCCCGGCGACCTCTCCATATACCCTGTCGATAGCCGCGATTCGTTGTGCATCCGACATCCGTAACGCATCGTCGGTCAGGATCATGGTCAGCTCGTCGATGGATTGAAGACTATGATTGAACAGGGTGGAATAGATCCCATCGATATATTCCAGCTCCGCATTGGTAAAAACCCCACTCCCATGCGCGCTGCCGGACGAAGCCTTATACTCCCGCACAAGGTTATACTCTGCCCGAATTATTTCACCCACCCGGTAGTAATTCCGAACAATTGGGCTGACAGCCAATAATCCATCCAGGAAAGCCTTGTGCAGGTTGAACTGCCCTTGTGCGATATCCTTTATCCGGGTATAGCCCTCGTCCAGGATCTTATACCCATCATACATATCCTGAAGAGTGGCCTTCATATCCTGTAGCTTTTGAAGATCCAATACCAACTGCTCGATAAGATCGCTGGTGGATTGCGCGCGGCAGACAATAGGATGCGTGCCGGCAATAAATACCAGTATTATAATAATCTTTTTCATAACAGCTTTTTCAGGTATTCTTCATTGACCTTCTGTTGTCTCGCCATCCCAAGCAATTCATCCATTTGCTGCAAAAACAGCACCCCATCTTCATACCTCGACCGAATATGCTGTTCCGTAACACGGATCTCATCATATCGTTCCTCATCCCTCATTGTAAGGACATCATCCGTCGTCAACGCTTCCAGCTCCCGAAGCTCTTCCCGGATATCCCGGATCATCTCCCCCAGATAGGCGCCCAGCCATTGGAGCTCCTCCTCCGTGAAGGCAAGGTCGTTGATATAGCTATCCAGCTTCTCATTCACTTTCTCCACCAGGACCGCCACCAGCGCATAGCTGGCCATCAATCCGGGATGGTCCTTTAAAGAAGGTTTCACTAATTGCAAGCTTCCCAAAAACTGCTTATGCATCGAGAGCTCCTCCTCCGTGATCACTTCGACAGAGTCAACCCCCGCCTCCGCCTCCTGATAACCCTCCCTCAGTACGCTTCTAAACTCTTCCAGCGCCGCTATTTGCTTATGGAGATATTTGATCCGTGTCCTTTTCTGCTGCCACCACTCCGAAAAAGTTTGCCCATAGGTGACAAGCCCGGTGAAACATAAGCCCGCCGTAACAAGGGCTATAAAGATCATCGTTTGCATTTGGATAAGTTTTTAATGAATGTTATATAATGTTTGAATAGATCGTATTTCCTGTTCGTCCTTGCTCCGTTGCAGGCTAAGCAGGATATTTTCCTCCGTAAAGGCAAGGAGGTCCCTTCTGTTTTGGTTCATTTGCGCCTGCAATTGGTCGATTGCCCGCAGCCTGCCGCTATCATCCATTTGTGTGAGCCAGGCCGTGACCACAGTGGACAATTGCGCCGCCTGCCGGATGCTCCGATCCAGCAGGGCATCGTATACCTCTCCTATATGCTCCAATTCTTCCGTGCTGAAATGAGGGTCCTGCCGGATGGATTGCCAGGCCTTCTTATACACCGCCACCAATTGCACCTGTTGCTCCGTGATATCCTTTACCCGATGGTACAGCGTGAGCGTATTCTTCACCTGCCAGAGTTCCTGGTAATATCCCTCGAACAGGTCCTTTTGATGTTGTACCCAGTCGCCGATATCCGTCAATCGTTGCAATTGCATGGCGTTCTCGAGCATCTTTTGCGCATTTTGCAAGGCAATCGTCTCCGTCTGAAGCCGCTGGATAGCCAGGTCGGTAGCCACTATGACCTTTTTGATCGCCGCCTGGATAATGTCCGCAATGGGGAATTGTGCATGAGCCCTTTGTGAAGGCAGCAAGGCAGAGAAGAGCAGTAGGGCGCCCGTCAACAACCATCTCACCGACCCATTCCGCAGACCCGTCGCCAGGGCGACAATGCCTTGCCGCAAACCGCCATATTTCCGGGCGTACTGCTGCACCCGGAGCTTTTCCTTTTCCTCCGTGGTAAAAGTGAGGTACTGCTCCAGGGATAGCTCTACCCGGTACACCTTGCTGCAATTGGCTCCCAACCCGATAAATACCTCCTTATATTTCCGTTGTGGATCTTTCTGTTGATTCAGGGAAAGTACCAGGGCCTTGTCTTTTTCCGAAAGACCCAGCAATTGTTGCAGCTGCTCGAACTTATTCCGGAACTTGCTTTGATCCAGCAGGATCTTACAGTCCGTATTATTCAGAATAGCCTGTTTGATGACAGGACTGGAGATAATATCGTCCACTTCCTGCGTAACAACGATGGCCTCCCCATAGAATTTTCGGACTGTTTTGAAAAGATAGCGGAGGTATTCGCTCATACCCTGACGGGCGATCGCCTTCCAGGCTTCCTCGATAAGGATAACCTTTCGCACTCCGGGCAATTTGCGCATCTTGCCGATAAACACTTCCATGATGACAAGGGTGACGACAGGGAACAGAATAGGGTGATCCTTGATCACATCCAGCTCGAAGACGATAAATCGTTGGTGCAACAGATCCAACTGCTCTTTGGAATTGAGCAGGAAATCGTACTCTCCCCCTCTGTAAAAAGGGCGAAGTACATAGAGAAAGCTATCCATATCGAAATCCTTGTTCTTTACCTTGTCCTCCGCCAGCGCCTTGGTAAACTCATCTCGCAGAAATTCGTAAAAGGTATTGAAACAGGGAAAAAGAAATGGATCGCCTGCAGCCTTGGTGTAATATAATTGCAGCGCGTTGGAAAGCGTCACCAGTTCGCTGCGGACAATGGCCTCCCCTTCCATCTTCCAAAGAGCCAGGATCAGCGTTTTCAGACTTTCCAGCTTTTCTATATCCGGTATTTCCCCAAATGGTATCCAGAAGGGGTTCAATTGCAGAGGTGATGAAGTGGTGTAGGTGAAATAATAACCCTCCGACAGCTCACATAAACCCTGGTAGCTATTGCCGATGTCGACGACAAGGACATGCGCTCCCTGTTCATGGTAGCTTTGCAGCAGCAGGTTCATGGTGACGGATTTGCCGCTGCCGGAACCTCCGAATACAGCCTTGTTGCGATTGCCGATCAGCCCGGCCTGTAACGGCGCATCCGAAAGGTCTACTTGCAGCGGTCTGCCCGATAGCCGGTCCCCCAATCGTACGCCATAAGCGCTAATGCTGTCCTCGTAGTTCGTCTCCTGCGGCAAAAAACAAATAGCCTGGTCGGCGAGGATATCGAACGTTTCGTAGGCTGGGAGATCCGCCGCATTGCCGGGGATCCCCGCATACCATAGTTCCGCCCTGTTCAACGTCTCCAGGTGGGGAGTAGCCCCAAGCCGGGCGATGGCCGCCGCCACCATATCACGCATAGGCTCCACGGCATGTGGGTCATGCGTCCATGATAGGATATTGAAATGAGCCTTGATCAATTGCTTGCCATCGGTGATCGATTCGTTCAGCAGCGCATCGATGGCATCCCTGTTAAGGGCATTGACCCTGGAATGGGCCGACAGGGAATGCATCCGCTGACGACGCGTCTCCAGCTTCTTACGCGCGCCGGCGGGTTCTCCGATAAACAGGTATTGATTGTAGATATGATTACAGGGCAGCAATAGACCCAGACGGGCGGCGAAAGATATGGGGAAATGAACCTGCTCCGTCGAGTATGCCCCATGGTCTGTCATAGGACTGCATTGGGCGGGTAGATGTTCAGCGTCAGCGATGGTATGGAACAGACATTGATAGCCCCCGATGCGAAGCTCACCTTCAAAATCGACATCACGCGATTCGGCGGCTTTTTCATCCGGCATGATAAGCTGGCAATAGCGCTCGATATGCCCCGCCTGGTCCAGGGTACTGACGAGCTCATTCGTCGATAAGAGAAGACATCGCAACAGCCCGCTATCCGTCAGGATATGCATGAACTGATTGACCTCGCTGGCAAGATCCTGTATGGCTTCGGGAGCAAGCGTATCCTGCGGGGTAAGACTGCTTTGTAACAATGCCCTGCTCGTGCTGGTCATTCTACGTCCGGGTCGCCGCGTAACGTGTACATAACAACGGTGATCCATCCAGGGCCGCTCATGATGATATCGTTCGCTGCTGCCGCCGAGAAAACCATTGTCTTTTTCAAAATCGCCTCGCCACTTCGTCTGCCAGTACCAGTCCTGGATATGTACGATGGTGTTGGGGGATAATACCTGCAATGCTTTGACCCAGGCCTGGAATATCATATTCAATTGCTCCTCCGACAAGCTGAATATCTCCGGCTTGAAAAGGGCAAATACAAAGGTGGTCTCTCCCATTTCGGAGAGAATACAGTCCGCGGCTACCTCCCAGATAGGCAGGCGGACCTTACAATTCCGTGTCATACTGTTATTTTTTTAATTGCCAATACATGCGGCGGCTCCCTGACCTCAGCGCTTTGGGAGATGCCCGCGCCCGTCGTCTTTTTCGCCAGCCATGAGCGCCATAGCGCTGGCTTAGATGATAGGCCCCGCCGATGCCTACTACGCCGATACCAAAACACAGGAACAAACAGAAATAGCTATTCACTCCCACGATATAGAGGATCGCGAAAAGCATCATACTGCCTATCACCGTCGTCCCGGCATAAAGAATATACTGACCTTTCAATCCCTTAAATTCGACAGGCGCATTCACCCGTCGGTGCATTTTGAAGACTGCGTACATAATGTTCGATCTACAATCCAAAAAAGGCTTTTAGCACAGTGGCGACTACCACTAAAAAGATACAGGCGCCAAACCAGATGGCGATCTCGGTCCCCATATCTTCCCGCGGTCTTCTAAAAGCGATCTTTATGGCCCCGATAAGACCCGCCAACGCGCCAATGGCGTACATCAGCTGCACAGCCGTGTCGTAATAGCCGCGCACCATGGTATTGGCCTGAGCAAGACCGTTGTTTCCATCGGCTGTCTGTGCGTACAGAGGGCTTCGACAAAGTAGAGAGATAGTCACAAGAAGCAAAAAAGAGAACGGTCGCCGCATAAGACGCGCCAATTCTCTTCGATAATACAGCAGGATAATTATAGCATAATATCCGGCCGTAATCAGTAGAATGGTTTGTAGGAAAGCTTTCCACGTGATAAGGTGTAACATATATTCCGATTTTAATGGTAAATATCGGAGCTGTTACACCGTTATAAGGGCTCATTTGATACTTTCGTCATCGGCCTCGCCTTTCGCATATTTACTCCTCGCGCGATCAAAGCTGGCCTTGCTGACACCCAGATAAGAATACAGGTATTTGAGCGGCACTCTCTCGAGAAGATCAGGCGCCGTCTTCATCAATGCAATATATTTCTCCAGGGACGACTTCATTACCATATCCTTCTGCTTCTGATCACTTATACGGTAATACGCTTGCGTGATATATATCCTGTTCCAAAGAAAAGAGACATCTTCCATACAAAGCCACTGCAGCTGGTCATAGGTTATGCCCCAAAGTTTTGTGTCCTCCACCGCCACGATGCTTTGCCGGGAAGGTATTTGACCAAAAAAACTTTCCACTTCTATAAATATATTATTCTCCTTTAAAAGCCAGGAAGTGACCTCTTTTTCGTGGAGGTTATAATAGATACGTACCAATCCCGACTCGATAAAGTAAATATGCCGGCACACCTGGCCTTCCTTAAGTATGGTCTCATTCTTTTTGACATCTTTTTCGAACAGAAGAGTGGGTAAAAGTTCTTTGGATAGATCCGATAGCTTGCTATAGCCGGCAATGAGGTCGAATAGTGGTTTCATGATGATAAGGTTTATAATAAAAATAACAACAATCCTCTACATCACCATTTTAAATTCTTTTCGACTGCATATATATTCGTTTGTCCTTCTCCGTACCTTACAATTTGGATCCACCATCCGGTAGCCCAGCAATTGCAATACTTCATTCTCTTCCTGGCTGTCCACACGGACGCTGGCATATACTTTGGAAAGTTCCAGGGTGAGGAATGCATACACCGAAACCATATACCATACTCTCAACACCAGCTTGAAACTGCGTTCCAACTGCGGCGACGGAAGAACATAGATGTCCCCCGAGTGACGGTTATGCTGCAGCAAACTTAAATAAGCCACAGGACGCCTGTTCATGGTCATCACCATCGAATGGTCATTTTTACGGCTGCGCCATGGGCGAAAATACCAGCTTTTCGTTCCCACCCATCCGGCAATCGCTTCTAAATGAGACAGTCGCGATGGCTCGATCACAAAAGTCGCTTTGCTTTTCCGTGTGCTGCTCTTCTCCATATATTACTTTTTTAAAGTTGGCTATGTAATAATATGCTAAGGTATTTTTGTATAGACCAATAATACTTTCCACTTTAGATAGGATTCAATTCATCTATTAGTAACTTAGTATTGAATTCTATAAATTAAACCTTAACTATTAAATAAGCAATCATGAAACGCTTATCCATTCTCCTTCTACCAGCCTTGCTGGCATTGACACCCCATAGCACGTCTCCCAGGCAAACTCCACCCCCCGCCGTTGCCGCACAAACACTTTATTATTGGTTCTCCGTTCCCGACGACATGTACCACGACCGCGCGACGGTGAATGATGAGATCGATGAAATGTGGCTATATTATGGCACGCTTGTAAATACGACTCCCGCGGGAGGCGTACTCATCGAGCGGGGATATTTCAACAATGCCCTTCCCCACACACAATTTCCGGCCGCATATCTTTATGCGCATTATCAGTAGCCAGCGTTCTGCATCAAGTTAGGATCATGCAGAAGGTCCGCATAAGGAATGGGGTAAAGTTCGGCCCGGGGATCCCATCCGGGCTTCTCCGACCTCAATATCGTGCCGGCCTGACCGGTACGTTTCAAATCCAGCCATCGCTGTCCCCACTCGGCAAAGAATTCCACCTGCCGTTCGTGACCGATGATAGTCAATAGATGTGCTCCGTCTGTTGGCCCGATGCCTGAAAGCCCTGCCCTCTGTCTGATCATATTGACGTCCGCGGCTGCACCGGTCGTATCTCCCATATGCGCCCGCGCCTCGGCTCTTATAAGATATTGTTCCGCCAGCCGGAACACGGTATTGTATTCCACCCTTGATGAAGAAGTATTCACGGCTTTATATTTGGAGGGATACAAAAGGGACGTTGTATCACTGTAAACGCCCGTCCAGTTGCTTAGGCGCCGGTCGCCCGGCTCAAAACTGTTCTGCAGCCAGCTTGTCAATACATAGGTTGGCCTTACCGCGGCGCCAGAGGGAATGAACAGGCTTGCTTCAACAGTGCAGGTATTGCCATATACGGGTTGCAGCTCCCAGATGGCCTCGTTGCTGGATGATTGAAAGACCTTGTCGAGATCAGTCTCCAGGTGATAAGCAGGATCACTGATGACAGCACTGGCCTCCTGTGCTGCAAGTTCCCATTGTTGCTGATAAAGATACACCCTCGCCAGCAGGGCCCTTGCCGTTGCTTTATTGGGGCGGACGCGTTCGCCATCGGTAGTCCCGTGCGTAATATACATATCAGGTAATAGCTGTTCGGCATGCTGCAGATCAAAAATGATCTGCAGGTATATGATCTCCGCAGGCAGGCGTGGTTTCAGATTATTCACCTCATAATTAGTGCTGGTCACCAATGGAAGATCTCCAAAAAGGTTCACCAAATAAAAATACACCAGGCCCCGGACAAAGAACGCCTCACCCAGAAGCTCATTTCTGGCGCTATCGCTGAGGGCCGCCGCCACCGGCAATTTCTCCATTACATCGTTACATTCTAAAATAAAATGGTATCCGATAGTGTAAAGTCCATTACAGGATGGGTTTTGAGAGGTCAATGTATAACCGGAAAATGCATCCTCGACACTGTTCGGGGAAGTCCTGGTCAGATCATCGGCGCTAAGCCCGGCAAAAAGGCTCATCCCTCCGTTCAGCATATTCTTTTGATTATTGCCGCTCATGATGTCGTTGTACAAACCCAAAACGACTTGTTCTGCATTTTTATCGCTTGAATACGCCTCATTTGCACTTATTTGATCCCGCGGCGGCGACACGGAGATCAGTTTTCTACACGCAGCGAGAGACATCATAGCTATTAAGATCATCCACATCTTCGGGCGGTTGTTTATAGGGATACCCATATGCACTTTTTTAAAATTCAAGATGAATTCCTGCAGTGATGGTTTTCATAGGCGGCAGGACATTTAACCGTTGTGTTTCGGGGTCCGTCACTTGAAAATGCGTCACGGTAAAAAGGTTTTGTCCATGCATATATAGCCTCGCTTCCTTCAGGTGCAGCCGCTGTAGAAGACGGGTAGACAGCCTATAGCTCAGAGACACATTCTTTACTCGAAAAAAGGATGCATCCGTCTGGCTGGCGCTGCTCACCGCATAAAGACTCGCAGCCGTGGCTGCCGCCGTTCCGGGCATGGAAGTTGGCCTTTGAAAAGGAGCGGCATCTCCCGCCCATCGCCAATATTTCGATAACAAGGCCGGAACATTTCCCATCATCGATGGTCCCGCACCACCGGCAGGATTTTGGTTATACAGCTCTGCTATGGGATTGACTCCCATTTGCCGCACCAGTTGAAGGAATACTTCCAGCTCGAAACCCTTGTATTGGAAAATATTGTCGAGCCCGCCATAATATTGGGGATCCAGATTGCCCGCCGGCAGGTTGTCCCGTTGATTGATGATCCCATCGCCATTGACATCCTTGAAAGTAAATACACCAGAGTCCCGGCTCACGCCTGTCGAAATAATACCGTTGAATTCGCTTAATGATTTGCCTTCTATATATGTCTCCGCATAAGTGGAAGTCGCCAGCCCCGGGAAGCGGACAAGCCGGTTCTCCGGTACGGTAATGGAAAGAGCAGACATCCAGCGGAAAGTTTCACCGACAAAGTTTAGCGATTGCACCATCAATTCCAGACCCTGGTTAAGGACCTCGATCTTCTCATTACTGAGTACCCTGGGCAGACCCGATTGCGAACTGAGGGATTTATATACCAGCTGATTGCCCGTTGTATTGCGAAAAACAGCTGCTGTAAAAGATAGGCGATTCTTCAATAGTCCAAGATCTATGGCCATTTCCGCCTTACGATTCAGTTCCCAGCTAAGATTGTTGTTGGAAAAGCTCACGGGGTAAAAACCCTGAATATTTTGATAGGCCCTGCTGGAATTGGTGACCTGAAAGACCTCGGCAGCTTTATTTTCGCTTATCTGATCATTTCCCGTAGTACCATAGCTGACCCTCAACTTACCAAAACTGAGAAATGAGCGGTTATTTAGCCAGGGCTCGTTGCTGAATATCCATCCGCCGCCCAATGACCAGAAATTCCCAAACTGATGATCCGGACCAAATCTGCTTGAACCATCCCGGCGTATGGACCCCGTCAAAAGATACCTCTCGGCATAATTATAATCGACCCTGCCAAATACACCCATATACTTATAATAAAGCCTGTTCGTACGCTCGACGGCATTCATGTTCGTCTGCCCCAAATTCAACTGGATGTCGCTGACATATCCATCGGACAATACAGATAAATAATCCTTACGCTCCTGCTGCCAGGTCCCTCCCAATAAAGCTTCCCATTTGCTTTTTCTCACCCTTCGCGTAAACTCCAATGTCAGCTCGCCGATGGTGCTGCTATAGTCATTACGGGTAAAAGACAATTCACCGGTGGGATCGCCGGCAGGGTCCTGAGCGGCGATGGGTCGGCGCCCCTGTTCACTGAATGTAATAGAGTGATAGCCGAGGCTGGTTTTTAGCCACATGTCCCGCCATAGGAGGTAGTTTGTCTGCAAATGATTAAAAGAATTGAAGATATTTGCCTGGTACGTATTAAGCGCCTGGGCGGGGATATTCAGGAAGCTCACGCCATCCGCAGACCAAACATACTTTCCTGCTCCATCCACCGGGGACGGTGCATTGGGCGCAAGTAGACGGAATTGGGAAAGATCTTCTTGCGGCAGGGAATTACCCTCATGGCTATTCATAGTCCAGAACTGTACCATAAGCCGATGGCTATTGGATAAATACCTATAGTTCCCGTATAATGACAGTCGGCTATAGGCCGTCCTGCCCAAAAAAACAGAAGATTCCTGATGACTGCTGGCGTTCACAAGAAATACATGATTGGTGTCTCCTCCCGAGATCCCGATCCGGTTGTCGCGGAAGATGGCCGTATTACCCATTATATATTGCGAATAATCGGTGCTTCGCTTGTCGCCCCATAATGATTCGGGCAGGGTAGATGTATTGACAGGCTGGCCGTCAAGACCGATCGCATCCTTTCGAAAGGCCAGGTATTGTGAAGTAGTAAGAGGGCGGCAGGCCGTAGTCACCCGGCTCATTCCCCATTGACTGTCGAAATTCCATTTCGTTCCTCCTGGTATGCCCCTCTTCAAAGTCACCAGGATCACCCCATTGGCCCCTCTGCTTCCATAGATGGCAGTGGCAGCGGCATCTTTTAGTACCTCTATGCTGGCGATCATTGTCGGATCGATGCTGCTGAAAGCATTCGCCCCTACGTCCCCTTGTGCGGACCCTAAACCAATAGTGCTCACCGAGCCATTGCCGCCTGCCATCGGCACCCCATCCACTATGATCAACGGGTCGGTGCCCCAAAGAATGGAATTACGCCCACGTAACGATATCCCCATAGCGCTGGCCGGAACACCATTGTTCTGACGGATAAAAAGCCCCGGGATATGCCCTTCCATGGCAGCAAGTACATTGGAGACAGGCTGCACCTGAATTTCCGAAGCCTTCATCCTGGAAAAAGAGCCAATCGCCGTTCCGGGAGTAGTTTTTCCATACCCCCGGACAATCACCTCTCCAAGGTTGAAGGCGAGAGGAGCCATTTTAACCTCCACCATACCGCTCTTGTCGCTGTAGGCTTCCTTTGGAAGATATCCCTTCAGCCTGATCTCGAGCTGCTTGCCCAGGTCGGTCGTATAAAGATGAAAATACCCGTCAGCATTGGTATAAGTGGCCGAAGCCCCTTCCTGTTGCCAGACAGTAGCTCCTGCCAATGGCTCACCATCCTGGCTGACTACTTGCCCTTTTACCTGGGAACGCACTGGCTCCGGGGGACTCGCCAGTCGGACAATATTGATATCGTTGCCCTTTCTTATATAAGTAATGCCACGTCCGTTACAGATATCCTCCAACACCGCCTCTACAGATGCATTTCGATGCCGTAGGGTCATGCGCTGCCCCGTAAAAAGATCAGCGCCGAATAATATGTTGACGGATGTAGTCTTATTGATATGATGCAGGACACTATCGATAAGCAAATCCCTCCCCTCTACCGTTACGTTTTGAGAATAACAGATCTGACCTGCCAGAAGGGCAAAAGAAATGACAAACAACGCTTTTTTCATGTTGTTGTAAATAACAAGGAAGGTTTTGAAAAATCTGACTGGGTACGGATCAGAGGAATATAGGAAGGTTTGCCGTTGGAAGGCAAGGCCTGTTCGTAATAACGAATGGCCTGCCTGTGAAAAGTTCAATAGTATACAGGACTATTTTATCGTCAGCTTGTTGGACACAACAATGGTTTTCCCTCTTTTTTGTAAATGCACACTCCCTTCCTCCACCAGCTCGATGTTGTGCAATGTTTGCTCCAATTCATCATTCAGCGAGATCTTTCCCGTCACAGGTCCGCCCTTGATGTTCTTGGGGTTGATGATCGTAACGCCATATCGCCGGGCTATTTCACGCAACACGGAAGTCAATTCGGCGCGATCGAAAAACAATCTGGGTTCATCGTCGTTCCATGCCATCAATACAGCACGATCAGGCGCCGGCATTTTTATCACCTCACTCTCTACTATTTTCACTTGCTCGTTAGCCCTTAGCTGAATGAGGTTTTCTCCGACGATCAATCGCACTGACCCTTTAAACAAAGCTATTTGTACGGCAGATTCTTCCGGGTAGGCGGTGATCAGGAATTCAGTACCCAATACCTCCACCCGGATGTCATTCACATGCACTACAAACGGCTTTTCATTGTTGCTCTTGATATTGAAATAGGCCCTTCCGGTCAGAGAGACTTCCCGGGTTCGCCCATCCGGCGTGGGAGTATATTTAATGGAAGATGCGTAGTTCAGGATTATTTTACTGCCATCTGATAATGCGAGTGTGCTGGACACCTCCTCCTTCGTATTCTTTGTTTTCTCGCCAGGCGAAGCATTTCTGACCATCTGCCGTTCAATCGGATGTGCAGGCGGAATAGGTTGACGGGGGCCAAACAACATCCAGCCACCCCATACCGCGGCAGCCGTCAAAGACACCGCTACCGCATATCTAATAACGACAGCCTTCGATTCTTTTCCGGGCGCCTCCTTCCAACCGCTATCCAGGCTCGCCTCCAATCTCTGCCAGCCCTTTTCAGCCGGCGCCTGCTGCATGCGGATGATCCCGTCCCAGACCCATTCTTTATTGCTGAATTTCTCAAGCACGGCCCGGTGATATTCCGATCTGTCAAGCCATTCCTGTACAAAACGCATCTCGGAAGGTTTCAACTTCTTCTTCCGGACAAACTTTAAGATCAGTCGGCTAAGCTTTCGTGAGCCTTTCATCGCTGCTTTTAAATACATAGACGAAAAAACAGCCTCGTTTACCCCTGGCAGCCCCAATTATTTTAAAAAATCCGGCCCCAATACACATACCAGCATCCAAAAAAGGAAAAAATCCTCGGGCATAACTTTTTTTAGGTCCCTGATAGCCCGATCCAGGCGTTTTCTCACATTTTTTTCCGTTATCCCTAGTTCCTGTGCAATATCCTTTATCTCTTTCTTATACTTAAATCGCAGCTCGAAGACCTCTCTTTTTTCAGGATGCAGCTTCTTCGCCTGCAGCCACAACATTTCCCACATCTCAGCTTCCGTATTATACACTTCTTCCGGACATTCATTGAGCTGTCGATCCAGGAACTCCCTTTCCCGGGTCTTCAACTTATCTTCCCGTCTGTAATGATCGATAGCCGTATTTCTGGCCACGGTATATAGATAACCCTCCGCCTTTTCCGGATGTTCTATAGTATCCATGCTGTTTAAAAATTTTAAAAAACTGTCATGCACCAGTTCCTCCGTGGTCGCCTCATCCTTGACTATTTGATATATTGCGTTGTACACCAGTGGGAAATAGGAGTCATACAGAAGTTTTATAGCAGATCTTTCCTTCTCCCGCAGGGGCTTGAATAGCTTCATAATGTCGCCGCTGCCATGCTTCTTGCGTAGTGCCATAATCAGAGCGATTAAAATGTAGAGTACTGGTAAGAGTTAGATGCAATCAATGCGCAATGATACAATAATTTATTTTCACCATATAGATAGTGAAATAAAAAAGGTCTTTACGCATTTCTTTTAAGTAAAATGTATAAAAACCTTTGGGTAAGAACACCTTTTGCGAAGAAAAGTACTACCCCGCTGGGAAAGAAATCTCCTCCCCATCCCAATACGTCACCGCCAGTTTATTCTCTCCCACCAATATCCCCACTCCCTTGAAGCTGGACTTCCCGCTGACGATCCACTCAAACGAATAATGCGTGATCCTGGACTCTATCCGCAACGTCCCCGAAACCGGTCCCCCCTTTTCTTCTATCCAGCTCACATAATATTCCCCAGCCACAGGGTCCTGCTCCGCCGTCTTCTTCTTCCGGGCTATCTCATTCATGACCTTTTTACTTTCGGTGTGGGTATTGGTCCATATTCCATTGAGGCAACCGTCCCCTATGATCTCATACAGGATCATGCCCCAAAGCTGAGCCCCGCCACCTTTCTTGTTTTTCATGCAGTATAGTTATGGTTTTCAAATTTCCATGATGCATGCCTTTCCGGGGAGATAGCCTCATCCGGCATTTGTTTTATTTAAAGTAATGGGGAAAAGACACCAGAGCTGCTCCCCGGTCGTTCGACCGGTGGAGCATCTGGCAGTTACGTACTAATAGGATGATTTCGTACAGATAAGATTTACAGACATATACCGCGCTTAGGACACGCAGTCGCGATCAGGAGTAGACCTGGGTCTGAAATAAAGGTTTAATGATTCATGGCATCCGATATCGAGCAACCCCTACGATCATCGCGTGACGATGATCGTGTTATCCTGCATCCGGATTCTAAAATGCAGGTCTGGCAATTCAAGATCATTCAAAAGCCTTTTTAAAGGCAGATCACGTTGGATATTGCCGGATCCAAACGGACCGTTCTCTATATTGTCATCGAACAGTATACGCATATGGTACGACTGGGCCAGCAGCGTCAGGGCAGCCTTTCTATCCAGCCCGTCGAAATTGAAATACTCTTCCTTCAAGGCCAGCACGCTTCTGATATCCATATCCGGATCTATCTTTATTTCACCCCCTTCCGCAATACGGACGCCCTGGGAAGGATGGAGGATGCTGATCGAGTCCTTACCGCTACGTACGCTCACCAATCCGGACGCCACTACGACCTTCGCATGCTGCTCACCCGGATAATCCGATACGACAAAGTCGGTTCCCAACACTTCTACTTCCTCCTTATGCGCCTTTACGATAAAAGGATGACGGCTGTCGGGAGCCACGTCGAAGAATACTTCACCCGTCACCTCCACGGTCCTCTTGTCACCCGTAAAAGCAACAGGGTATCTTATGGAAGACCCTACATTCAATTTTACCTTGGTGCCGTCGGACAATTGCAGCTTGAATCTACTGCCATAGGGCACGGTCAATGTATTAAAGACCTCCGAAGAACCCGGACCGGCCACGACGGTGGCATATTTCAGCAATTTGCCATCTTCGGCGATATGGACGTCTACAGTCCCTTGCCGGGCCACCACTCCATTCTTCAAAGAGTCCAAAGATCTCACCCCTCCATCCCCTAATGTCAATTGTACAGCGCCGCTGTCGGGAGCCTTTTGACTAAAAAAGTGATCAACAGGTCCCCCGGTAGGATGCATGGCAGTCAGGTCCTCTTTGCCGGGGGCCTTTAAAAGATACGTAAGGATAAGACAGGCCAGGACCACTGCTGCGGCCCCCCAGAGCCATGGCTTCAGACGGCGAATGAATGGCCTTGCCTGCAGTACGGGGAAAGGAATAGGTTCTGGTAAAGGCTCATTTTCCCGGATGCCGGCGTCGATCTTTTCCAGCAAAGAGGCTTTGTCCATGCCTATAAATACTTTTAGGTCATCGATGATGGATGTATCACTGGTGACCCTTTGCAGGAATGCCTCGTTCTGAGCAGACGCCACACGCCAGCCGTCCAGTTCTACCTTCCCCTCGTCGGAGAGGTCCCGGCATACCAGTTTGACCAGTAATTGAGCTAAACGTGATTCATCCGGCATAATAATAGATTCGCTCCTATAAGTAAAGACACAGGCTTGGGAGAAAAACTTAAAAGTCGGAGGAAAAATTTTTAAAAAAATTTATCAGAACAGATCCCCGAGAAGGATCAGCAGCAGGAGACCTTGCAAGTTATCGACCTTTAGTGCATTGATTTTCATTTGATTAATGGCTTTTTCGCCATAAGTTCTCACCTGGTATTCCGAAAGACCCATTTTGTCTGCTATATCGAGGATCTTCTCGTTCTTGAGGTACCTTCTGGTAATAATTTCCTGTTGTTGCGCCGGTAGAGCCATGATCAGATCGACCAGCTGTTCCCGCATCTCCGCCCGGATGACATTATGCTGGTGTTCGCTGGCCCATTTTTCCTGTACGGCGGACAGGTCCTCCAGGGCGGTGGGGTCGGCCTGCACGACAGGGATCAATTTCTTTCTCAATACGTTATAACAGGCATTTCGCACTGATCCATATAGGTATCGTTGTACATCTTCCGCTCCGGCCAAAAGCTCTTTATTCTTGTGCAGGCGAATAAATACGTCCGCCACTGCATCCTTGGCCAGATCCATATCGTCCAGCAGCGTGAAGGCAAAGAATTGAAGACGTCTCCAATAACTATCCAGCAAAGACCCGGGGTCTAAACTTTCATGGCTCATAAATACAGTACGTTCCGTGGAAAAATACTAAAAATATATCAAGTATTTAGCTCCCGGGATCAGTTTCTTTCGATCAGCTCCATACACTGGCTCGCCAGCAAAATAAAGAGGATGATCTGTCTGTCGGAGAATCGCATGCGGAGGAATTGCAGCGCCTTGCCCTTATGTTCCTTTACGGTGTGGATGGAAATAGCCATATGGTTGGCGATCTCGTCATTTTTCATACCCTCCAGGTAGGCCATCTTGAATACCATACGGCGTTTTTCGGGCAGCTTCTCGATCTCGGCGTAGATCTCCTGCATCAGCTCCGCCTTGATCATCTGATTGATGACAAGGTCCTGCCCCTTTTCTTCTTCCAGGTACATAAGCTCCTTTCGGGAGGACTCCTTCACCTGGACATGCCGGAGAAAGTTAAGACAGGCATTGCGCGTGGTGATATACAGGAATGCTTTGATATTTTGGGGGGTGGCGAAATCCGTGTGCTTCTGCCAGAGCTTGACATACGTGTCCTTCACGATGTCCTCCGCATCCGGCTGGCTTCCGATGAGCTGCGCGGCAAAATAGCAAAGAGGGCGATAATGCAATTGGAAGAAAGTGGTAAATGCCGCTGGATCACCCTGCTGAAAGTCGATGATGATGTCCGGATTTATCTCGGGATGGTCCATGTGTAATCTCTATTTTAGCTACTTATATGATGATTGTTATCAAAGGGTTCCCTTGCCGGAAACGCCAATTACGTTGAATAATCAGATTTTAGCGATTGACTAATAGGAAAGACAAGGTGACAAGGCTATGGCTTTTATAATCATCATGACAGGAACACAGCGCCTCGACGCTTACAATTCATCAAGGAAGGCAATCGTTCAATTTGTGTTCTCAGGTGGTGGTACCAAACTAATTAATTCTTACGGAAATAACAAATAATTTGTCCTGTTTGAGTATTTCCCAATTTGATATGGTACGGCCTGACTTTCGGCATGTCTCCTACATTGGAAAGCCCCCTTCCCGTGGTTAGATGAAGAGGGGCTTATGGGTGTAGGGGGTGAAAAAAGATCAGTAATAATTGTTGACGGCAAAGATCTTCAGCGGAGCGCCTGACGGGTCCGTCGATCCGGCAATTACGATAGTATTATTTTTATAGGTTGCAAACGTCCAGGTAAAAGGCATTAACACCGTACCCGATGCCTGGTCCCTGATCTGGAAGGAATAGCTGGTACCCACACTTGTGTTGGTAGCATATTTCTTGAAGTCCGTCACCTGCTGGTACCCGAGGGCGGGGAACACTGTCTGCGTGGTGTCCGATGTCAAATTGATGGTCAATGCCTTACCGCCGACGGCCATGTTGACGAAACGGATCCCCGCGGAGCTGTCATACCCGTAAAAAGGGATATTGTCCCGCACCAGCATAGTGTCTGCATGCAACGTATCTCCCGAGAGGAATAGAGAGTAGATGCCGCCATTCTCCAGATTCACGGTCCCGCTAAATGTCTTGAAATTCGTATCCGGGTATAGCACTACCAAAAGAGGGTTATCGCCCCCGACGGTCGAAAACCGCTGAGAAGACCCATAAGCGACCTTTAGCATAGTTGCGCCCGTTGTCGGCCCCTTATAATAGCTGCCGGCCGTATCCGATCCAAATTTTGGAACGATCGAACTGCTGTTCGATATGGCGTTGATCACCTGGATAGATACAGGAGGGGGGACCACCTTGGTTTTGGAGCATCCGATAACGATACCCAATGCCATGGTTACAGCCACTAAGAGTAGATGGGGGATTCTCATTGGAAGAAAGTTATAAAAATTTTAGGTATTAGGGTTAACAGGATAAGAAGTATTGGCTTGGAATCGTAAGGAAGGTAGGTTTACTGGTTGGTTATAATAATCCCGTTAAAACACCTATGTTCGGAAAAAGTCGGGTGTTCTATCGCAAAAAAAAGGCGGAACCACCGGTCCCGCCTCATATAATGTTTATTCTTAAACCTATTTTTTCTGCCAATTCCTCAACACCATCTCCACACGCCTGTTCTGCGCCATACCCTCCGCCGTCTCGTTCGAGGCAATGGGCCTGTGCGCCCCGTACCCGTGGGTTTCCAGCCTGCCCTCCGCAATACCATGCGACACTAAGTACTTCTTCACCGCCATGGCCCTTCTCACCGACAACGCCGCATTCCGCGCATCCGTACCCTCGCTGTCCGTATGACCCTGGATCACCAGCTTCAGGCTGGTATCCGACTTCAGCACCGACACCACATGATCCAGCTCCTTCAGACAGTTCTTCTCCAGATTGGCCTTGGCCCGTACAAAGAATATACGGTTGGAGGCCCTGCTCACGCTCATCATCAGGTCCGCTCGTATGGCCGGACATCCCGCATTGGCCGCCGAACCCTTCACCAATGGGCACTTATCGTCGTCGTCATTCACCCCATCCCCATCGCTATCCGGCGCGGGGCAACCTTCGAAGTTCGGAGAACCCTTCACACCCGGACACTTGTCCTTATTATTCGGCACGCCATCGCCATCGCTGTCAGGACAACCCAGCAGCTGGATGGGACCCGCGCTGTCCGGACATGCATCCTTCTCATCCACCACCCCGTCACTGTCCCGGTCATGCGTAATGATGATTTTTTTGTATAAGGTATCCGACTTCTTCTTGTCATCTTTCTTTTCCTTCTTCTCGTCATCCTTCTTATGCTGAAAGATAGGCACCGTCAATCCGATATGCACATCCGCATGCTGTATACGGCTCTTTATAAGATTGCTCAACACCGATCCACTACCCACGAACAAAGGTCCTATCCGCACACCGGCGCCCCAGTTCAATTGCCCTTGCACATTATACGACACAGGCGAATAGATGCTAAACCATTTCTTCTCCAGCCGGGGCGTGATCGTGGCCGTCGTAATATAGTTCGGCGTCACCTGGTTCGTGTTCGCCACCGTATTGAAAAGGATATCCGCATTGACAAAGATCCTTCTGTATACATGGTAGTCGGCATTCAAATGCAAGGCCGTCGGCAGCTTGGCCTTCACTTTGGAAGAAGCCCCCTTGGATACGACAAGCCCGCTGTCCTGCAATCGGGTAAAATATTGATTGACGTTCTCGCTATCCGCTTTTTGCAGCTCGCTGGTATTGTGGCCCGTGACGGTCACCATATAGCTTTGACCATTGGGAGAATTATTGAAATTCACCGACCCCAGGTCCGTAAGACTAAGACCCAGCCGCAGTTTGTAAGGATCATTATCCGGCTTCCAATCGTATACGATACCCAGATCCAGTCCCCATCCGCTACCCGAATTCTTCGTCAGCGCATCCCGGATACTGCCTCCCGTACCCAGATCATCCATATTCGGAGTATACCGCACATTCACATCCCCTGTAAAATTCGTCACCTTATTGGTAGGGTCGATATTGAGATTCATCTGCCCCGTGGAAATGCTGCCATAAGAGATCCCGGAGATATATTTACCCGTGATCCCCGCTTTCAATTGGTATTTATCCGTCTTCATCAGGATCCTGCCAAACGAGAGCCCCACTTCCGCAAAGGACATGGTCTTGAACTGCAAGCTCCGGTTGATGATATCCGTATTGTAATAGTTGGGATCCGCATTCCCCATCAGGCGGAACAAGGGATCGCTCAGGTTAAATACATTGCCGATGCTTCGCACACGGGTGATGATCCCGACAGCATCCTTCTTGTCGATATTGAACATGGCCGAAGGCCCAAGAATATCCGTATTGAGGTAGAGATATTTATAATCCTTATTGGTGGCTTTATAATACCCATTCCCCTCCGAGAGATGAGAGAATTTCAATGTGAAGAGGTTCTTCTTATCCAGTTCGTAGGCATTGTTACCCGCAAGACCGCTAAAGGAGATGATATTGACATTGACCTTGTATTTACTACCCGATATCATGCCCGGGTTAAGGACGACACTATTGATGCCGGAATAATTGTCATAGCCATAGCCGATAAAGGATTGCGGCAGGGCGGCTAGACATCCCACGAGGCCCACTACGAGTAGGACTGTCTTTTTCCATTGACACACAGGGACATAGGTCTTCAGTCTCGGTTTCATACGACGGGTCTTGGTTTTTGTATAGGATATTTACCCCTTTTACAGGGCACTCTGAACTCTCTAAAACGGAAAAAGTCCCAAACTATTGTCATAGCAATGGGACTATTACGTAGTAAGGTTGCTGTGGATAACGGGCGGCTACGGGCCGCTGAGCTTAATTCTCCGCCTTGCTCAGCTTATCCACATCCACATCTTTATTCACTTCCAGCTTCTCCACGCTCATCTTCGCTCCAAAACCTCCGGTAACGATGGTATTGGGGAAAACATACCCATCGGCCGTCTTTTGATAATCGCTAAAGTCTATATTCAACATCGCATTGGGATCACGACGACCGCCGCCACCTCCGCCCATCATGCCGCCGCCCTTACGGCTCTCCCGGTCCACATAATAGGTTTGCGCGTCGATATAATACGTTTCCTCCTGCCCATTGGCAAAGGTGACTTTCAGCTTATAACATTTCTTCCCGCCCGACACCGTATCCGTGCCTTGCAGCTCCACTTTATTGCCTTTCGCGGCATAATCTACAAACGGTCCTGCAGGATCCATCTGCGTCTGCAGAGCCTTCAACGCCTCGTCCGGCATGGCGGTAAAAGTTCCACCATTGCGAGGGTTCGAGAACCATCCCTTCGTGGGGGTGGCGATGACCACCACCTTGCCCATGCCAAAGTTTATTTCCTGACGATACAGCTTATCTTTTACCTTCCAGGCCGTCAGGTCAACCTCCGTCCCATTACCCATAACAGTCACTCCCTCCATATACAGGGATTTCAGCGACTCCAGCTTGGCCTTGCCGCCCATGGCATCGATATGTTTGGCGATGATCTCATCTGCCGTCTGGGCCTGAACACCAATTACCGCGGCTAAAAACACAAGAGCGATACCGGCTATTTTTAAGTTACTCACCTTCATATACGTCTTTTTAGGGGCGTTCGTGAATGCTTCGCATTTCATCATATAACAAGATTTATAGTAGGTCATAAAGGTATTATTTCTTTAATTTCCCGTCCGAAAAGCAACATATATATAATTAAACCATTCGAAATGGTAATCACAGGCCAGTTAGTAGACATTTTCGCGCAAAAAATATACTCCGCCGAGATCGCTATGGAGGAAGGCAGGATACGCTCCATCACCCCGGTATCCGATGCACCGAACCAATATATCCTGCCCGGCTTCATCGACGCGCATGTTCACATCGAAAGCTCCCTGCTGATCCCTTCCGAATTTGCCCGCCTGGCCGTTGTTCACGGTACCATCGGCACCGTCAGCGACCCCCACGAGATAGCCAATGTCTGCGGCATGGATGGCGTTGAATTTATGATCCGCAACGGAAGGACCGTCCCTTTTTATTTCAATTTTGGCGCCCCCAGCTGCGTACCCGCCACTACCTTCGAGACGGCCGGCGCCACTATATCCGTCGACAATGTACGAGAGCTGCTGCAAAAGCCCGAGATAAAATACCTCAGCGAAATGATGAACTTCCCCGGTGTCCTGCACAAGGACCCGGAAGTGATGGCTAAGATCGCCGCTGCCCATCAGTTGAATAAACCTGTGGATGGCCACGCCCCCGGACTACGGGGACAACAGGCACAAGCCTATATCGACGCCGGCATCAGCACCGACCACGAATGTTTTACGGCCGCCGAAGCCCTCGACAAGCTGCACTATGGCATGAAGATCCTCATCCGCGAAGGCAGCGCCGCCCGCAACTTCGACGCCCTCGTCGAACTCCTACACGACCATTCCGATAATATCATGCTTTGCAGCGATGATAAGCACCCCGACAGTCTGCTCCTGGGACATATCAACCAGCTCTGCGCCCGCGCCATCGCCAAAGGCATCCCCCTGTTCAATGTATTAAAGGCCGCCTGTCTTAACCCCGTCTTGCATTACAAGCTTGACTCCGGTCTGCTGCGTCCAGGTGATCCCGCCGACTGTATCCTCGTAGAGGATCTAAAAAGCTTCAAAGTCCTCCAAACCTATATCAAAGGACAGCTCGTAGCCGGCCATGGCGTATCCAGGATCACCCCCGCCACAGCCGTCGTGCCTATTAATAATTTCAACGCCCAGCCCCATACCCCGGCGGATTTCACCTATCCCCTCGACAAATGGGGCGAACAGGAGAATGTGGAACAGGTCTATGTCATCGAAGCCCTCGACGGTCAGCTCATCACCAACAAGCTGATCCTACCCGTAGCCGATACCCACCCCGCCAACGGCTATCTCCAGGCCAACCCCGAAAAGGACATCCTAAAGATCGTTGTCGTCAACAGATATACTGCCGCCCCCGTCGCAAAATCCTTCATCAAGAACTTCGGTCTCCAGCGCGGCGCCATCGCCTCTTCCGTGGCCCATGACAGCCACAACATCGTTGCCGTGGGTGTGGATGATGAAAGCATCTGCCGCGCCGTAAATCTCGTCATCGCCCAGCAAGGCGGCCTCTCCTGTACCGACCCCGTCACCCATAAAGAGCTCGTACTGCCACTCCCTGTGGCGGGCCTCATGAGCGCAGACGATGGATATGCCGTCGCCGAGGCCTATACCGCCATCGACCAGATGGCAAAGGGGCTAGGCTCCCCTCTAAGGGCGCCCTTTATGACCCTGTCGTTTATGGCGTTGTTGGTAATACCACATCTAAAGCTTAGTGATCTGGGGTTGTTTGATGGGGATGGGTTTAGATTAGTATAGAATAAGAAATCTATCTTACGATTGTTATTATGGTCCTGAGATTTAAAATACACATTGCATACCCGCGAATTATCCACATGTGTGAATTACAGCCTGCCATTAACGTCCGCTGCAGGGGCCTGCTAAATTGGGATCAACTAATTTGTTATATTTGACTCGCGGAGGCTCCAGACAGGAGTGTCTTTAGTTTCTCTATTTTCAATTTTTCCATAATAAAGTAGTAGAACAAAAAATAATGGTAAAAGCCAGCAAACACGCAATTGATCAGAAGATTGCCCGGCTCAGGGCAGGTGGAGCTCCTCGTGTGCTCGATCTGTTTTCCGGATGTGGCGGGCTTTCCCTTGGTCTGCATGCTGCCGGATGTGAAATTGCAGCTGCAGTAGAAAATGATCCAGATGCTGCCCGTTCACATGGTCTCAATTTTCATGATGGCGCAGAAAAACATTCGAAGGCCAGAGATATCACGGAAATTAGTCCTGCAGAATTGACAGCCGAACTTGGACTGGACAAACCTTCCCTGGCATTCGACATTATTATCGGCGGCCCTCCCTGTCAGGCTTTTGCACGTGTCGGCAGGTCCAAGCTGAGGGAAGTAGCCGAACACCCGGAAGCCTTCCGTCATGATCCGCGGGCCAAACTGTATATAGAATACCTGGATTACGTTACGGCCTGTGCACCTCTCGCTGTCATCATGGAAAATGTACCGGACATCCTCAATCATGGCGGCCACAATATTGCAGAGGAGATTTCGGAGGTGCTGGAGGAGAAAGGCTACACCGTGGGTTACACCTTGTTGAACGCCTCATATTATGGAGTTCCTCAGACGCGGGAAAGGATGTTCTTGATTGCTTATATAAAAGAGATCACCGATAAGATCGTTTTCCCTGAGCCCACGCACTGGGTGGAACTGCCATCCGGCTATGACGGGAGCAGGGCGGTGGCGCTAAAATACATTACAGAAAAAAAGGATACTCCTTTCCATTACCAGGAGCCTCCGGTGGCTGCAAGGACCCTTCTTCCTGCCATAACGGCCCGGCAGGCTACGGAAGATTTGCCCGTGATTGATGCCCGCCATCTTCTGGCGGTCGGTCTTCTCAAAAGGGGAGCACGTCGTTTTGACCAGCCCATGCTTTATGCCCGACAGGAGAATCCATCTGGCTATGTAGGGCTGATGCGCGAATGGCCTGGATTTACAGCCCCTGCCGCGATAAAAGACCATGTCATTCGGTATCTGCCACGGGATTACCCTCTTTTCGCAAGGATGAACCCGGGTGATCAATACCCGGAGGCCTGTCAACATGCGGAAAGAATGTTCAAGGAAAAACTGGCGGAGCTGGAGCGTGCAGGAGAAAAAATAATCCCCGATTCCAGCCGGTGGAAAAAAGTCCGGGCATCTATTGTTCCGCCCTATGCCGATGATAAGTTTCCCAACAAATGGCGCAAGATGGAGGCCGATTTTCCGGCGCGGACGCTACTGGCTCATCTGGGGAAGGATGGGTATAGCCATATTCACTATGATAGCGCCCAGGCCAGAACAATCTCGGTGAGGGAGGCGGCAAGACTCCAGTCCTTCCCGGATGGCTTTGTATTTTCCGGCACCATGAATCCAGCCTTCCGCCAGATAGGCAATGCAGTGGCTCCATTGATGGCAAAGGCCATCGGAACAGTTGTTATGAATACCCTCCGGGCATTAGTAACTCAGCAGGTTCCTGCCAGAAAAGTAGCAGGCGTAGAACGCAAATGATAAAATCTGCCATAAATGAAATTATAATAGTCCGGTCACTCACTGAGTCAGACCTGGGATTGTTTGCCGCACACCGCCCCAAAGTTCAAAGTAAACAGCGTGCCCTTAATATTAATGCGACTATAGCGCACCGGCTTCTGTCAGACAGAGTCATCGGCAGCCCTAATCGTGAATGTCTGCCCTGCCGCGTTATTTTTGGTGATCTGGAAGAAGTTTCGAAAAGGCATTTTGGAAAGAGCGGTAAAAACTGGCGGATGGGCGGAAACAAAATCGAAGGTCGGGAATATGAAAATCTGGACAGTCGGGATTTCGCTCTCATCCGCTCCATCGAAAAAAATGATGGTGCCAGCCTAATCACCATCCTGTTCATCTCCCGGATAAGCCAGCGGCTTACACACGCCAGGGTCGTCCGGCTCGTGCAAGAAACAATAAAGGACAGCATGGCAGTTTTCCGTGAGGGCAGCGCCGGCTTCCAGGAGCTTGCCATCCTGTTTCCAGAGACAAAAATTCCTGAAAAAAACAACGATCCCCAGGTCACCACGACCCAGAAACCCCATAAAAAACTACCCTCGTTTGCCCCCATGCCTCAGGAGCCGGAACATTCCTCTCACAGCCGGACCGTCAAAGAAAAGCTGCAATCACCCGGGATATTTGAGCAGATGATCAAGGTCTCGAGCGACCTTTCGTCAACAGCGAGACTGGAGCTTTTCGACACGATAGACCAGCTCGCCACCCAGCTTCGGAAAGTCCTTACCGTTTCAGGCCGCATCCTGCGGATAGAAAAAAATCATCCGGAAGCCTGGAAGGCAGTCAAAGGGAAATCAATCGGTTTTGTCGATGGCGGTCTGGCCAACCTTTCTATGCTGGGGTCGGCCCCGATCGCAGCGCGGGTGGGAGGTTATATTGTACGGCCAGGGGAAACCACGCCCGAACGGGAACGATTTATCACCCTGAAAAAACTTATTAACGAACTTTATTCCAGCTCAGACGGAGGCGTATATGACGGCCGCTTCCCGGACATAAGTGCTTTAAGGGATGCCGCGCGGATTTCCATTGAGGCGGCCGGCGCGGTACGACTGATGGAAGAAGATCCTTCTCTCCGTTATCTGTTCATGCACGGCGCTCTCGTTAATCCAGTATCCCGTTATACGGATATTATGCGCGACGGGCAGCCCTTTCACCGTTTTCCCGGTTTTTCGCAGGAGGCGCTGGAAGAACTGCTTCCCGGAACTCATCCTCTACCCACAGGACAGAGCTCCAATTTCATCAGCGTCTATCTCCGGCAGTTGCAGATCCTGGAAAATTCAGCTGCCACCGTCTGCGGGGTTATTGAACGGGAAGCAACAACGTCATCAGTCATCCGTGCGGTCCTGAATAGCCTGGACGATCAGGTTATTGCTCCTGTTCTTCCTCTGCCTCCTGCTCAATGGAAGGAGTGGTTCCGTGGGATAATCGATCCAGCCCAGGAGGAGGATGATTTCGGACAACGGATAACCGACTCTTTGTTATTCCGCTGTGTCCTCGAGCCGGGCGAGGCCCTGATTCCTGTGGAAATAAACAGAAACGAATTGCGCCGTGCGCCGGAAACCTGGAAGGGCGTTATCAGCCATTATCCCAGACCCCAAGTATCCTACCTGCAGCCTACGGAGTGGAACTCTCCTATACGCCTGGAGATCTTTGGCAAAGATCTGGACAATTTTGCGAAGACCGCTGAGCTGGTTCTTCATTGTTCTCTGCTGCTTCCGAAATACGCCTTTCCAGCGGGTCTTGATATCGTGGATAAGTTTGCCAGAATTCCGGACTGGATGAGCAAGACCGTCAATACGAATACCGCCGTGCAGGCATTGAAACAGGCCATGTATAAGGGTGACGAACGACTCTTTGATGCGCTGCGCCGGATGCTCTGCGGGTCCGATCGCGAATGGTTGTACAGACCCGGTATAAACAGATAATCATTAAACCCCCAAATAAAATGAGAGACGGCGCAGAAGACGCAATGGAAACAACATCCGGATGGAAGTCAATCGGCACCGTCGTAGGAAATGCCGGTACTGGAGAATTCACCTTTATTTTGAAACAGTTTAAAGCCCGGGTGGGTGATATTGTTGCGCTGGGTATGGATATGCCCGACGTTGCCTACTCCGGCCGGAGCCGGATTTATGTATGGGCCCGTATCACCGATATACATCGTTTCAATCCCTTTTTCCCGTTTGAGGCGGCACAGGAGATTGCCGGGGAAGGTATATCACTTGAAGACACGATACTTTCCGGAACACGCGACCAGCTGGAAGCTTCCGCTCTTATCCTGGGCGCCACCGCTGGCAGCGACCTGTCAAATCTTTTTCCACTCACATACCCGGTAAAACCTGCATCCACAGTATGGCACCCCCCTGCAGAAGCCATTCGCGAACTCCTGGTGGGGGGAAGGGAAGCTCAGAAAAGCGCGCTGATCGGATCGCTCATCGCCCGTAACGATGTAGGCGTGACGCTTTCCGCATCCAAACTGGTAGCCCGGCATATGGCCATCCTTGCGATGACTGGCGGTGGTAAAACCGTTGCTGCGCGCCGGATAATCAGAGAGCTGATCGGCCATAACTACCCGCTGTTTATCCTGGATCCACATGGCGACTACATCGGTCTTGTCAAATGCCAGGAGAAACTTAAAAAAGAAAGTCCGAACTGTACAATCCGACTGTTTTATCCTGCTCTGCTAATTCAGAAGGATGGGGAGCAACTTGTACTGAAACTCATTTCCCAGATGACGGATGGTCTTAGTGAAAGCCAGACCAATTACCTGCTGGGCCTTTTCGATAGATTCAGAGCTTCCGATGGGCAGGAAGCCCTGAGTTATATTGATCTCCTCAACCAGAAAATAGCCGTCGACTTGACGAACGGCAATAATGTCCCCGGAGTAACGGCAGGCAACTGGAGACCCACGGTAGGCGCTGTTGGCCGTTCGTTGCGAATGGTCCGTGAAAAACTGCAGCGCATGCGGATCACCAGTGAAAAAATGCGAGCCAGCCCAAAGCTGAAAGACCTTCCTTTTGAGGCTCTCCCCAATCCATTCAGCCAGCCGGATAAAATCATCCGGCCTGGGCAGGTTTCCATCCTGTACCTGGGTGGTTATGATCATATAACGCAGTGTTCCATCGCGGCTATAACGCTTGAAGTACTTTTCGAATTCCGGACCAGCCTATCGGGAATGATTCCGCCATTTTTAACAGTTGTGGAAGAAGCACATACTTTTATCCCCTCTTCCAGGGAAGGCAGTACCCAGGATGCAGTATCCCTGCCTGTGATCCGGCGTATCATTACGGAAGGCAGAAAATTCGGTACAGGGTTGATGCTTATCTCCCAGCGCCCCAGCCGGTTGGACGAAACCATTGTTTCGCAGTGCAACTCATTCCTGATCCTCCGACTGGTCAACCCCAACGACCAGCGTTTTGTGCGGACGATTATGGAAAATCTGACGGAGGCAGATGCACGGATGATCCCCAATTTCGGGCCTGGCCAGGGAATCATCAGCGGACAGGTGGTCAGGTTTCCACTGCCAGTGAGCGTGCAGATGGACGATGATCTGATGGTTTCGGAGATCAGTGATGAGGATTTCTTTGGACAGGTGGCGGAGTGGCAGCCGGACAAACATGCCGCTGCCCGATCGGACATTGCCAGGTCGATGACGTCAGTAAATCAGAAAAAACGCAGGCAGCCCGCTAAAGCTGTCAAGGCCGCCAAAAAGAAAAAAAGATAGTCCATGGCAGATGTCCTGACCAGGGAACAACGCAGCTATAATATGTCGCAGATACGCGGCAAGGACACTGGTCCTGAAATGTTGCTGCGCAAGGGTCTGTGGAAAATGGGGTTCCGCTACAGGATTCACTACAAATTGCCGGGCAGGCCTGATATAGTATTCGCAGGAAGGAGGATTGCCATTTTTGTGGACGGCTGTTTCTGGCATGGTTGTCCCGACCATGGTGTACGTCCAAAAACGAATAGCACCTTCTGGAATAAAAAGATTCAGGGAACTATGGACCGGGACAAAAGGAACCAGCAGCAGCTGGAAAAAGAAGGATGGACGGTCCTGCGGTTCTGGGAACATGATATCGACAAAAATCTCAGTGCATTACTAAAGAAACTCCAACATCTGATCGAACAAAAATAAAACTGTGTCCAGTTCCGCTCAAAACCCTGCCCAGAGCCATGCTCTGCTGGTGGACCGCATTTATAGAGGCGGTCGCAGCGGTAATTCCGCTGATGACCCATTGCACCCGCTGATTGGAGTCAGCAACCAGGGCGGCTTCCGGATCATCGGCACCAAAAATGCGCCGCGATTGGTAGTTCTGACCTCCTCACAAAAAGATCCTGATTGGCCGGACGACATCGACAAGGAAAACGGGATATATACCTATTATGGAGATAACAAAAAGCCTGGTTTTGACCTCCACAAAACTCCCCGTTATGGCAACCTGCTGCTAAGAGATATGTTCGAAAAGTCGCACGGTTCCAAAACAGACCGGATCGAGGTCCCACCGGTGCTGGTTTTCTCCGGAATAGGCGAATGGCGCGATGTGCGGTTCCTGGGGCTGGCGGTTCCAGGGGGTGAAAATTTTAACGCCAACAGTGACCTCGTGGCAGTCTGGCGATTGAAAGAAGGCAAAAGATTTCAAAACTATCAGGCGAAATTCACCATCCTGGACGTTGGGGAAGTTTCTATGAAATGGTTGAATGATGTGAAGCAGGGTCACCCATTGAGCCCTGCTTGCCCAGCTGCATGGCGTCTCTGGGTCGAGACGGGCCGGTACAGGCCGCTAAAGGCCCCTCGAACGCTGGAATTCAGAAAAAAAGAGGAGCAGCTGCCAGGGGATGAGAAGGGGTTGAAGCAGATAAAGCTGATCCACAAGCATTTTGAGGCCGAGCCGTTTCGTTTTGAGGCCTGTGCGGCAAAACTTGCCGAAATGATGCTGCCGAATATTGTATCCATCGATCTGACAAGGCCAACCATGGATGGAGGTCGTGATGCAATAGGTAAATTTCGTATCGGAGAAGGCCCTTCCGCCATCCTCGTCGATTTTGCTCTGGAGGCAAAATGTTACAATCTTTCCACAGGTGTTACAGTCAAGGATGTGTCCAGGCTGATCTCCCGGCTGCGGCACAGACAGTTTGGCATACTTGTCACAACCTCCTATCTGGCACAGCAGGCCTACCAGGAAATCAAAGAGGATGAGCACCCAATTGTGATCATTTCGGCGATTGATATCGTATATCTCCTGAAATCTGCCGGACAGACCCGTGAAGCGGATTTGCTCAACTGGCTGCAGTCGTTCTGACGGTATTACATATTCTCTCCATGGAGACAGAAAGCCCTTTCTCTTATTCAAGTTTTGATAGATTGAGCTTGAATTGTTCAAAATCCAGCTCATACGAAATTTCGGGGAAGCCGGACAATCTTATAGTCAGCTCGTTTTTCTGTCCTGATTTCATCGAGAAATTTTCCTTGACGGACCAGTTGACCACCGCAGTAACACAATCTTTCCAGCCTCTTTCCCGGCACAGCCAGACAGCCGAACCAATAAATGCGGGGTCATCCTTTTTCTCATTTAAAACCTCTTCCTGGATCGTCTTCCAGTCAAGAGACGAAGCTGTCACCAGTTGCAAGGGCACCGCAACAGCTGATCCCGCCGCCGTGATTGCAGACTGGCTCTTTGTTGTCCTGGTCTTTGGAGTTTTGGTGTCAGTTTTAACGGGCCTGTCATTTTGTTTACTGATCAGATTTAAAGCTGCCACCACCAGTTCTGCAATTTCAAGGTCTGTTTTTGCCGGTCTGTATTCCGTATCCAGCCCCTTCCTTCCGATGACGATTCCTGAATAGGCCAACGCAGTGAGCATCACCGGCTGACTGGCATTGGTCTCCGACGGACTCCAGGATAGCAATTCCTTATGATGAGGTCTCATCAGAAATAAAAGAAGTCCCCGTAAGGTATCGTATCCAGGAGAAAGTTTAAAGGGTTCAAAATCATCCTCAAGTCGCAAGAGTCTTTGGATTTTTGTAAAACTCTTGTCCAGTGTTCCTTTATACTCCTCTATGGCCGGATGAGCATTAATAAGCTGTTTGATCTCTTCAAGAATCTTTATTCTTTGGCCTATCGAATTCAAATTATAAGAATGCAGGACAGTTACCGTACTTGCGAAAACAAGCTTATCAATATCAGTGAGCTTGTAAATGTCCTCTTTGGATTTCCTTTCCAAGCCCAGGTCAAACCAAGCGGGAATCCGATCTGTTTTTTTGGTCTTCTTCCCGACCTCAAGCAGATTCAGCAATTGTTTGCTCTGCTCTTTTCCTTCTGAACGACAAATACAAAGGCTTATTGATCCGCTCACCCTGTCAAGCGAGGAGAACTGACCAACAGTCGGAAAAGCCAGCTCAGGAAGTTCCTTTATCTTTTGTAAAATATCCGGGGCATGGCCTGGCGTTTGGGTCAGCTCGGGGCTAACCCTGTACAATTCCCGTGGATTGGGCATATTGCTGTAGGACCTTACTTCGAATTCGCTCAGATTTTCAGCCGAAAGAAAATGAATGGCTGAAACGTTTTTTAACGGTATCACTCCTGCATACGCAATACAAACGTCTTTCTCCCTCTCATTAATCCGGACAGAAGAATCCATTTCCAGCCTGGCGGGATCGATTTGCAACACGACGGCAAAACTTGTTTCCGGATCATGCTCATTTACTTTCTGGAATAAAAAGGGTTCAACAGGTAATGTAAAGAGTGGAATCCTGCCGGGAGAATCTTCCAGGAGGTCTTTGTAATATTTGTCGTCAAAGGATGCTCTGCTTCCAATAAATCCGCCGGCCAGGATTTCCCTGAGATTATACTGATTGGTAATATAGTACAACGGTTCTGTCATAGCCTTTCCGCTGGTTTCAGCCTTTTTTTTCATAAACAATTGTTTGCATTATCTGTATTCTGCCAGGTTTTCAGGGATAAGTTCGAGTACAGCAGGCATGCCTGTACCGGAATAAAGCATATAAAGATATTCGCGCGCCCTGGAAAGCAGCACATAAAACAGCATTTTGTTTTCCAGCATCTGCATGTCCATGTTAATATATTGCATTTCAGGTAAAAAAACGGCATCGAATTCGAGCCCCTTGGCGCTTGCAAATGAAATGAGTTTTATTCCCGCAGTCTTGAAATCCGGCAGTTTGGCAACACCAGCCCTAAAAAATTCCACTGGGTTTTTGGTTCTACCCTCTAATCTTCTGAGCAAAATCTGCTGAAATTCAATCGATTTTGTAAATACACCGATCTGGAAATGGGAATAATTTTTTTCAAATCTGCAGATAAGGCTGATGGCATCATCCAGCCCCTTTGTATTTTGAATAATGGGCGAGGGCCCCTCCTTGTCAGGAATATCAGGTATACCATTGGGTAACCCGGCATAAAAACAGGCGGCCACTTTTGCGATCTGCCGGGTATTACGATAGTTTCGGGTAAGTTTGTGTTCGATTTGGATTCCCGCGCTCCTCCTTATGTCTTCAAAAGTTGATTGGGTATCGGTGATCCGCTGGTTTTCATCTGCAAATACAGTCAGGTTTTCGGACATAAGAGACGCCGAAGCATAAAAGTCCGGCGGTAGATCCTGTCCTTCATCGATTAGCAGACAGGGCCTGTCTGCCATTATCTTCATATAAAGCTTTGGTGTTATTGCTTTCCAGTCAAATACATAATCCTCTATTTGAGGAGGTTTTTCCTGAAAATATTTCCAGTAAGTAGTGTAAACCCAGCTGTTGTAAGTCTTTATCAGCCCTTCAATCTCCAGGCTTTCTGCTGCATCCTCGATATAACTTGAAAGCAGCCTCGACCGGGATAGTAGTACGGGCATTTTTCTCTGCTTTTTATACATGGAGGCCCGATAAAGAGCAATGACTGTTTTCCCCGTGCCGGGCGGACCAGAGATGAGATAATTGCTGGTCAACGGCAGGTTATAAATTTTGTCCTGCTCCACAGACAATTCTCTGAATGAAGGTAGTCTCATTTCTCTATGCTGACTTTTATGGTTGACGCCAATGCTGCCTCCAGCAGTTTTTGAAAATATCCTGGTACACCCGCCCCGCCAATGACCATGGCACGGTCCAGGATCAGATTAAAAGAAGTACAGCTGGTCTCCGAAACCAGTACACAGGCATGACAGGCAGCCAGATTCAACGTGTCGAGGCCCTGTCCTTTGCTTTCCATGCAGATGGGATCCGCAGAACAATTGGCTGCATCCTGTAAAGCCGAAAGCAGTGTCTCCCTGAATCTCTTGCTTTCCGCCTGTCTTGCCAGCCCCCCCAGCGTCCCTTCCGAATCCCCTGCCGCCGTATAGATAAGAATTCCCGCTTTAACACCCCGTCCTCCACCTGGAGCCGCTGAATAGATCCTTTCCCGCAGGGACGCCGAAGAATACCCGCACTCAAAAGCCAGTCTTCTTATAAGTATATGTGACAAAGTATGCAAAAGAATATATCGCGGAGTCACATCCGGAAGTAAATATTCAAGACTGCTGTTTCCAGTTCTGCCCGCAATCACCGCCACCCTTTGCCTGAGTGCAGGCAGTCGCTCCCACTGCTGAAGATCCGGCTCGTTAAGGGTCAGGAAAATCCCTTCTCCAAATACTTCTACAGCCGGAAGCCAGGTTAGTGATCCATCCAGATCGGGACGGATGGCGCTTGTTGAGCCACTTTCTTCAGTACCCCCGGGATGGTATCGGAAGAAGCCTGTCAATGCCCTGACCTCTCTCAATTTTATCACAGACACCAGTTTGTCGATACAGCTGGTAAGTTCGGGAAGCGTACTGCCTTCGGAAATATCCACATGTCTTGTCACGAACTTATCCTGATCATGAGCCTCCGCGATTTCCGTTATCAGGGCATTCCATTCTTCCGTCTCAATACTCTGAGCAGTAACCGATGCTTCTGCCTCCTGATTCCTACTATCGGCGATTCTTATAACTTCCTCCACAGAACATCCAACCTCTTTTGCGATGCTCTTAACGACAGTTTCAAAAAACTCTTTATGCTCCCTGTCTGAAAGATACCTCGCAAGCGGGTGATCCATAATCACCTTTTTCCGATCAACAGGTTCGCCCTCCCGATACCGGGATTCAGGCGGTATTGTCAGTGCCGAGCTTATTTGCGGATAATATACATTTCCGGCCCCTCTTTGCACGACATATATTCTGTTTCCACATTGCACTGCATTATCCCCCCGTTGCCAGGGCTGTTTACCAGAACATCTGGCACCCACTGATTTTAACACATCTGGAGCCGTTATTCCTTCCAGTGACCTTCCAGCACCACAATCAAGACATTTTACCGCAATAGATCCGAGGCCGCCGGATTTCGAATGCCCCGTAATAAATTCAAGTCGCTTTGACTGGCAGGTTTTCTGGTGTTCGGCATTCTGGTGGGAATGTGCCCACCGTGCCCAGTCAACATCGCTCATATGCCCTTCTTCACAAATAGTAATAAACCTCATTGGTGTAAGCTTTGGCTTTCTGTCACAAAATGGACAGACCGGAGATTCTCCTTCGACTTCATCATCAAAAGTCCATTGTTTCATCCGCCTGCAGGTGGAGCAGAAAAGCCACCTGGGAAAACGCATAAAAGGCAACGATCCGGAGCCTTCCTTTGCCGGTTCGTGCAGTCCGCTGACGTTGAAATAACCAGGCATTGACCTCAGGCTTTCCAGTAGTCTCTCTGCCTTGATTTCCCTCCCCTTGCCATAATGCGATGATTCAAGCCATCTTCTTGTATCGGTAAGTACCAGGGACTCGCCGAGGATGTCATACAAGGCTCCGATACCATAATTGGATATCACCTGCGATAATCTTATAGAACGATCGATCTTTTTAGCCATTGTTTATCATTTTTCTCCCAAAACTGTTATATCACATTCCGGATCTACACTCCGCATGCTATGTAGCGTAGGCCACCCTTCTCCCTGATCTCCAAAGCTCTTCAAAAGAGAGGGAACCTGCTTCCCTGTATTCTTGTATACCAGGGGATAGCCGGAGGCTTTGGACGCATCAACTTTGCGCTGCCATTCCCTTACGAGTCGTTGCAAATGGATTTCAGTATTCAATGCTTCGTCCGGGTCTTTAATTTTTGCCTGTTCGAGCAGCATGTTTATTGCTTTAATTACCTGCCCATTGGCAGGGTCAAATTTCTTGGCATCGGCATTTGCACCATACCCTGCTCCATGCCTGATAAGAATTACAAGAGCTGCGTGCAGAGCCCTGTTACGCGATGGCAGCGAGAAAGGTGTTACACTGGCTGGCTCGACAAACCGGTAAATCGATGAATGATATGCAAAGAATGACTCATAGTGCGACCGGTCACGCGGCTTGGAGGCGGAGTAATGCGTTACAACAACACCTGGAACCTTTCCCCGGCCAACCCGGCTGCTAGCCTGGATATATTCCGAAGTTGTCTTGGGCTGCCCATTAATCATCATCAGGCCAAGTCTCGGGACGTCGATTCCTACAGAAAGCATATTTGTACACGCCAATATGGATACGGCGTCGGATTGAGTATATTTCCTTTCCATCCGCTTAAGACTTGCGGGGATTTGGAAGGAACTGATATTGCTGGTAAGTTCCAGAACATCCTCATCTTCTATTTTACGGGCTTCATCTTCTGCCCGGGCAATGATCTTTATTCTTGCGGGGATATCGTCACGGGCAAAGGAGACCGTCTTTCCGAGTTCCCTGAGCGAAAGATGATAAATGACCAGGGTCCAGTAGGCGTCTTTCTCTTCTTCGGTCAGGTCCTCCATCTCCACAATACTTTGAAGAAGGGCCGACGCAGTACGAACCACTGATGTTGTCGCCCGGTGGTTTGAAGACATAACACCAATATACAAACGTCCTGGTTTAGAATTATCGTTTTTGGCAAAGAAGGAATCGTCCGCAGTCAGTCCGGGGGAAGGAAACAACATCACATTGCGGGCAAAAAGGTTTTGTATCTGGTCGCCCGAACTCCTTATGGTGGCTGTAGACGCTACGATTTTAGGGTTCGCGCCGTGAAAGCTCATTAGTCCGTGAAATGCGCTCTCATAAAGTCCAACAGTTGTCCCCAGCGGCCCTGACAAAAGATGAAGCTCATCCTGGATTACGAGGGAAGGAGGCAAATACTTATTATTTCCAAAGAAAGCACCCGCCCCCTGGACCCATGCCATTTGGGCAAATTTATCTACGGTTGCAATCAGAAAAGAGGGAGGATGGTTATACAAATCTTCGTCTACCACCGATACAGGCAGCGAATCATGAAACAGACAATCATCGCTTGGGCAAAAAACCTTGAAGGACCTGTTCGTGCATTCAAATCCGAAGTCATGGTTATCATCGGAGTAGCTCTGAGGCAGCAGCCCCGTTCCACACCATGGGCATAAATCTATCTGGAAGCCATTTTGATCGGCCGGGGATGATGCTTCCCTAATCCTGCCCAGCTTTTCCATGGCATCGCTGTATGTATTTGGAGAGGTATCCATTCCCGCCCAAAACCCAATGGTTACAGGCTCGTTCCCCAGTTCTTGCGTGTTCTTTCTGCGCAAATATTCACATGCTGCTATTAATCTAGCCGATCGTTGAAACTGCTGTGCCGTCAGCAATCTCAAGGTATATCTGGTTATGACGGCAGTCCCACCCCCCTGGATGCCGTATTTCAGTCTGCGATGGAAAATCTCTAATGCGGCAAGTGCCAGATAGGCTTCGGTTTTACCACCACCTGTAGGAAACCATATCAGATCAACAAGATCGCGGAAATCACTCTTTTCATTCACCACGGATTCAACAGTCAGCAATTGAAAGGCCAGCTGGAATGGCCTCCATTTGTAATCAAGGGCAAAATAATCCTGCAAGGCAGGTCTAAACTGGTTGCGTTCTTTCCTTTCACCTGCGAGCTCTTTGTTGCTGTGTCTCATCTGTATAAGCATGGCATGATTTGCCAGCTGAAACGCCTTCCAGGCCATGTCATCCTTTTCCAGACAGCTGATTCCGGATTTCATTCGGGAAAGGGCGATAAGCAACCTGTCTAATATTCTGTCTCTAGCGCCGGCCAGCCGGGTAGAAATATCATCATGTTTCAAATGAAGTCCGGAGATCCATTTCTCATACAAATCTGTAAATGCGGACAACTCCCGAATGATCACTTCTCTTTTTTCCTTTGTACCTGCAAGTCTTGCCACTTTGAGAATTTGAGGCGCTTCGTCCAAATCGTGGGTCATGGCCGGAATATAAGCCATTGGCATCACCTGGGTCCGAAGAGCATCCGGAAATGTATTTTTTGTATCCCATTCCGCCGAGCATCCATGGCCAACCGCATAAATTCTGTTCTTTCTATAGAGTAATTGCAATTCCTGTTCTTCAGGGTCTGAATTATTAACCTTTACAGACGGGTACTCCTGGATCTGGCCTGTAACAGGTCTGCACTCAAACCCTGTTTGACAAAGGCAGTCTTCTCCATCGACATCTGCGCCCTTTCTTACCACGGAATTGACTAAAGTTATGGTGACCAGGAATCCGCTACCTAAGGGGCGCCAGTGCCCCACGATTCTTGCATTGCCGCCAAGCACCAAGTCATCGCTCCTTCCGTTTTTCGCGGTAATAATCACGACTTCAGGACTGGTTTCTTCAGCAATAGAATACCTTGTCCAGCTTGCCCTGCTTTCTTTTGACCTGACATATTTTGCACCGTAAACGCTGATCCTGATACTGTCATTACCTATAAAGAAAAAGGAGAGACCCATTGAACTTGGCATCCACTGCCCGGCAAGAGTTATGGGATCATCAGGCAACTCCTCCTGCCCTGCATTTCCCGAGACCTCTTCCTCTTCTCCTTCCGTTTCCTTATCGATCAGAGTCTCCACCGGGAAGAGAATTCCCATGGTATAACGTTTGTGTGGCGGTTCGCTTTCGATTTCCTCCTTTTGCCCACCCACAGGGCCAATCAATTCCTTTCTAAGATAATTTAGTATTAACAGCCTGCCTTCTTCGGCTGCATCCGGCTCAGGCCGGGCATGAGAAAACCGGCCTTTATTGAGTGCATTCTTATTCATAAGATCAGGTTCTGTTTTGTAAAATCGATAAGTTATTAATTAAAATTCTGTTGACCAGCGGTTTCAATATCTTCGGTAAAATAATGGTAAGCCCGACCCTGGGTCTTGTCATAGCGACATACAGGGCAGCCATATCACATTGTTCAAAATACTCCTGGGGAAAATCCATAATAAATACGAACCTGTTCTCCAGTCCTTTAAAATTCCGGACAGTAGAAAAGCTTATATGATGAAAAGGGAAGTCTGTGGCAGTTGAAGCAGTCAGTTCCGTAATTTTTCGCCTAAACCTGGTATTAAGCTTTGAAGCGATAGAACTTTCAAAATCTTTGGCGGAAACAAGTGAAATATCTCCCGATCCAATTTCATTATCCAGCAGCTTTAGTAATTCCTTTTCAAGCATATGAATGGACTCCTGTTCACTGGATGTGTAAATGTATTTTACTTCTGGACCACCGCCTGCAGTAGCTGTTCCAATATCCGATGCAGTCAGCAGTCTTACCGCATTAACAATTGGTTCCGTGTTTCTGCAATTACGTGAAAGCATTATTCTGACGGGATTGTAAAGAGACAACATTTCCATGGCAGCTTCCTCGTACTTCCCGGATAATCCCAGCTGATTGTTTTTGTCAAGAAAGATTCGCCATATTCCCTTTTCAAGCCCACCCATGAGGATACGGTCCAGCGTAGCCAAGTCTTCAAAATTCAAAGTATCCTGCGCCTCATCGACTACGATAGCCTCGTATAAGTCGGATACATCGATTTCTTCGAATGATTGGACCGACACCCCGGAATTGATGCGCGCTCTGATATATCTGCCGAATACCTGACTCTTACAAATAAAAAGCGTCTTTCTTCCCTGCTCCGAAAGTCTTTTTGCAATATCCAGCGCCATGAATGTTTTTCCCGTGCCAGCACCGCCCGAACAGATAATACGAGGGTTGGACTCTATTGCATCCAGTTTTTCATACTGCTGGCTGGTAAGCGCAACCATTAATCTGTCGATTTCTCCGACACGGTGACCGAGACTTTCCGCCAGATCGAATTTTGGCCGGAGAAAACCAGTCAGGGTTGTTAAGTCATTTGAATTTAACGTACATTTACTGGGAGATTTGGTCTTCCAGTATCTGACCAGTCTTGTGAAAGATTTCCTGAACAAAGAAGGAGATTTAAAGTCCCTTTTATCTATAATCATGTCAGCGGACCATTCTACTGATGGAATATCAAATGCACAGTCAGGAAAAACAACTCCATAGCCTGTAGTCATCTGCAACAACGGCTTATCCTTGAACCTTTCCCTGATACTGTCCCAAAGCGAATAAAGTCCTGAGGATGCCTGCTCGAATGGGCTTTCGCGTCTATTGTGTCTGACTAAATGGCGGTCGGTAATTGTCCATATGCCCGACTCGTCCCGGCTCACCCCACCGCCTTTTACTTCAAGTACAAACAACCCGTCCGGACACAGGACAACAAAATCAAGCTCACCTGTTTTTTTATACTGATGCTCTGAAAGTCTCAGTGAGTGAAAGCAGATAGAAGGCTCTTCCCAATCCATTTTCTGGAAAAGCCCGAACGTTTTCTTTTCGGCATTGCTTTTTATTTGTATTGAAAAGGTAGAAGGAACAATTCTCATGCAAACAATATATTTGCTGAATATCCTTTATTACAATTTTCCCTTAATTGATTTGATATTAAAAAAAGAGAAAAAGCAATGAATGTATAGAAATTTATTAGTCAATCCCTGGCCATAATTATCACGCTCGACCCCACATCCCGGATAGTTTTTCTCTTTCTGTTGTAAGTATAAGAATTATTAAGAAAAAAACCATGTATTTTCCCCTCTGTCTTTAAATTAGTCAAAATTAGGTGTTTTCACGGTTGTTTCGCAGCACGCATACGTGTATCTTTCTCCGCTGTATAGTACTTTATTAAAGCTTCCGTGTTGTCAAAAAAATGTATGCCGTCTTCTGGCATTCATGGTAATAGTAGGCAATTTAATTGGGGGATCTATCGGTCTATTTACGCATACAAAATTTACTGACACCAACCCGCTTCCTCGCTATAGACCCCGAAACACAGGATATAATGGCCTTACCACCCACAAGAGCTTTTATTGCCGGATTCCAATTAACGCTCTAAATTTTCGAGATCAGCATATCTATCAAATTCATTAAAAATGGGATTAGAGTAGACAAAAAGGGAAAGAAAGCCGTAAGTATATATGCAACCAGCATTCATTGTGGCCTGCCATCGGATTCATTTTTTTCAGATGGCTGATCGAATGGAGTTCGAAACAGATCAGGCGTTATTACAAGGCGACAAAAGAACTGACGTTCAAAGCATCTGCACCATCACAGGCAAATCACTCCCCCATCACCCTCCACTCCCCCGCCTGAAAATCCACACTCCCATTCGTAGCCGACACCGCCCACTTATAGTAAGTATACCCCGCCGTATTCGCAGTTGTAAAGATCTTCGTCTGATTCCTGCCCTCGAATACCTGCCCGCTCCGGCTATCCAGCACCGTCCAGGCATTCCCATCATTCGACCCCAGCAGTTGCCAGTCCTTCGGGTCCCTGTCCGGCAGATCATTCCCCGAAGTGATCATATAACAGCGCATCGTATGCGCCGATGAAAAGGCCAGCTGCATCCCTAACCCCGTAGGGAACCCTCCCAAAAAGAACTTGGTGTTATAATCGTTATCCACCAACTTCGAAGACCCTTCGGCCGCCGCTGCCCCGCCGCTGTTTTCCCTGGTCACGGAAAGAACACCCCGACCGGTAAAATCCGTAAGGCTCTTGTACGTCACTGCCGGGAAGTCCGTCCTGGCCTGCGTCAGTTGCGCCGTCCAGTCATTCCCATTCTCATCCTTGTTGCCAAAGGCATTCGATGCCAGTTGCGACAGATCATACCCCGCCGCGCCGCTCCAGAAATGCACGAACTCCCCAAAATTCATCCCCCGGGTATATTCCGGGATGGGATAGCTTCCATTCGACACCATATGCCGGGGGAAATGCTGCGCCAGCAGAGTAAAGAACTTATTCAGGGTCGCCGCCTTGTCGAACCCCGTATACAACGGGAAGAACCAGTCCCTGAACCAGTGCGTGCCGCTACGGGGGAAATCATCCGAGGTAGGGTTCTTCAACCCATACCAGCGCGTCGCATCATCCGCCCGTCCCAGCCCCAGATAAACATCGTATTGATAAATTTCCATCCACTTGCTGTCATGCCAGATGCCAAAGGCAGGTGAACTATGCACTCCCATGGAGGCGCCCTCCACGATATGTCCGATCTCATGTGTAGTAAGGTCTATATCATTCCCCGTCCCGCTGGTCCAGGCATTGGCATCCGAAGAGCCCACGTCGATGACATTGCGCAGGTCATGACTCGTATCAAGATAGGTGGATGGATGTCCCCCGCTGTATTTGCCCGCATGGAAAATAGCCCAGAGCTTCGAATCGCTGCCGAATGTCCCATACGTGGCCTTGGTATAATTCCAGGCCTGCGCCAGATAGGTATTGGGCCACGTGATGGAGGTATTGACATCCCTGTCGAAATATACCACTACGCTGGTATCATAAAATTTACGCTGCAACAGCTGGTTATGCTCGAACCAATGCTCCTGCCAGGTGGCGGGAGGAGCAGTCGCCGTCTGCGTGGTATTGGAGTCCGGCTTGGACGGCGTAGGCGCCGATGGAGGACTGGACTTTTTTGAACAGGCTATAATAATAAGAATAAAAGCAATCGGGAGATGGCAGGCGTTTTTCATACATCAGTTGTTTGGTCAGGTCTAATGATCTATGAATATAACTCCGGCTGCCCCTCTCCGTTGTCAATAGAAGTCAAATGGAATGTTAATGGAATTTAAACCCCGGGCCCTATTCATCCAGCCATTTCAAATAGGTCTTTAACACCGCGGCGGCATTCTGTCCATCGAACTCGTCTTTCCTGTATACCCCCGAAAGTTCCTTCTTGGGCTTCAGGCCACCGGCAGGATCATATCCCCCCGCGACACCCAGGTAACAATGAGGTTCTTCAGTGTGGAGGTCGAAATATACTTTGTAGAGATAAAATACATACGGCTTCCCATGATAAGAAGCCGTCCGTTTGTACACGAAGGCCACGCTGTCGTATTCTTCGTCCTCTTCCGCCACCGCGCTCTCGAGGGTCGCCAGGGCAAACGAAGATTGTGACAGGTATTCCGCCGGATACAACGCCGTTCTATGGTATTTTTTCATGTCGTCGTACAGGTCTATCCGGTAGGACGGGTCCGCGGCCAGCCTGCGTAGCGCGGCGGGAGACACCGGTTGCTGGCTTTTTAGCAGCTGCGTCACCGTCGTCGACAACAGGTAAATATTCTTCACCGACAGGTACTCCTTCAGCAGCGCGTTGGCGGCAGGTGTATGGAGATGTCCCATCAGCTCTATCAGGTGGGATATAAAGAACTCATTGTAGTCGCCGTTTGCCTTCAATCCCGGCAAAAGAGACTTCGCAGCCGCGAGAAAGACTCCCGAGGAAGAAACGAGCGCTTCTTTCGACAGGTAGCCGCTATCCACTAACGCCACGGCAATGGCTGCTACAGCGGAAGCGTGTAACGTATCCCTGGCCCAGGGCAACAGGGCGGGATAAATGCCCGCCGTCAGCGCCAGGCTGTCTTTCAGCTGCCCGATATCCACATAGTCCAGCCTTTCCTTTGTAGGTCCCTGACGCAACAGTTCGGCCAGCGCCGTATAACTATAGCTGGTATGCTGACGCTCCAGCACCGACAACGCCGCATTGCGCAATGCCTGTTTTTCGTTCACCAGCCCCGGATATGCGGCCCGGACATAGTCCACGGATGACGAATCGTTCAGAGCCGCCAGCTCCCGGGCGATGGCATCGTTCGCTGACGTCCGCAGGCTGGTATCATGCCCCGGGTCATACAGCTTGAACAACGCTTCCCGCAACAAAGGGGCATCCTTCTCCTTGAAGGGAGCGCTGCGTATCGCCTCATAGGCCTCCATGCTTGTAGCCGAATCTTTACTCGACAGATCTTGAAAAAGCAAGACCGCCTTGCTTTGGAGCAGGGTAGACGGCTCGGGCGCCGTCAGCCGCCAGGCGTCGAAAAACCGGCTTACATCCGGGCTCTTCATCAATCGCAGCTCTCCAAAAGAATATAATTTGAACAGCTTATTCCCGCTGGGCAGCAGCCGCGTCCGTGAACAGGCCGCATTGTCTCCATTGTGCCGTATAATGTATTCCTTACCCGCGACATCGCCATTGGTGACATTCTTTATCTCCACCACTTCTTCCCCGGCAGTGTCCGACTCCAGGATGGTCTTCCAAAAAGCGCTGTCCGACGAGTACCAGGCATACTTACCCAGCGTGTCCGGTATGATCATATAGGAGGTCGCCGTGGTGGTATCGAAGGAGATCCAACGTTTGTTACCATTGTAGGTGTCGGCATACGCCTGCGCCGGACCGTAAAAAGAAAAAACATGTTCCGCCTCTTCATACGTATCCCAGCGCGCCGCCGTATGAGGGATCAGCCGGAATGAATGGATAGCCTCCCGCAGGCCAGGGGAATTCTTATCCGCCGAGTCGCTGATCACCATCAACACCGTCTGTCTGCCGTCCTTTAGTACGGCCACGGCGGATATAAAGATCTCCGGCCGTTGTATATTCTGGCCCGTATATAGCATCGCTTTGGCGCTATCCTGGAGATAGAGGCTATCCTTTTGAACATTGGTGTATTGTGTCTCGAGCACCTTTTCCATCCCATCATAGGTGCCTGGCAGGTCGGTGACATGGTAGCCCCGCGTCAGCTCCTTGGACATAAGCATGACCATCGCGCCCGAGCCGCGGTCGATGCCCGAGAAGGCCGTGATCTTCCAGGATGCTTCATTTGATTTGCTCAGCCTGTCGTTATGCGTCAGCTTGACGGGGGTGACAAAACTGACACCCATGATCGAATCCGTAAAGACGTCGCTGGTTGTTGACACCGGCGCTTTGACACCCGTGATGGTGAATGACTGGAAGAACTTCTCCGCATCCGAAGACAACAATACGTCCTGCTTCATGGCCGACAACAACACCATATACACCCTGTTGCTATCCGCGAAGATCTGCAGCCGCATATTGCCCCAGGAGCTGTCATAATGGATATACTCCTTACCCGCGACGCCATTCCTGACCAGGTTTTTGGATGTCGGCGCCTCTCCATGGAACACCCTTTCCGCCACATTCTTGAAGAGACTGTCCCTCGAGCCCGTCCGGCCCGGATTCACCACCGCCATGGTACAGTATCCCGACATATTGAAGAGATCCATGAGGAACTTCATTTCCACCATGCCAAACACATGCACCGTAGCCGGATTGGCCGGCATCTCCACCGTATAAGCCTTCTGTTCATCCGTCACCGATGTCCAGGGGAGATGCACTTCCTGAAAGGTATAGTCCGTGGCCGCGATCTTTTTCGAGGAATACACCGGCTCCAGGGTAAAACCCCTTCTGCGCAGCAGATCGATGACCCCGCTGTCGCCGGGCAGATGGGCCGCTCCCACCGCAAAGACCATCGACCGGATGGCCGACAGGCTGTCCATACGACGCGCCATTTTTATGTTGCGATGCAAAAGCAGCTTGTCTTTCTTTTCCGGGGACTGGTCATCCGCCATGGCCTCCACACCCTCCAGGTCCTGGGCCGTATAAAGACGGATCATTTTTTCCAACCCGGAACTCTCCGCCCCACCCGCATCATCCGGGTCCAACAGGTAATTGACATCCGACTGGTCGACCAGGTCCTCCATCAACCCTGCCTGGTCCCCTATATCTTCGATCCCTCCCAGCCATTTACCCTGACGCCGGGCGATATTGTACAGGTAGGCGTCCATAAAAGTGGGCATTTCCCCCTTTCGCATATACTCCGTCATCCACTTGTTCTTTTCCTTGAATACGTCCGAAGCGCTGATCTCTTCGGCCGGCTTGTTGAACTTCTTTGTCAGAGCTTTCTTATGACGCTCGAAATACTCTTTTCCGACCACGTCCTCCAGACTCTTGCCATTCTCCATCTGGTCGAACATCTTGTTCACAAAATACGCCGCCATTTCATCCGGGTTGACCTCGATGGCCAGCCCTTCCGAGCTTTCGATGGCATGGTATAAAGAATCGCCGAACAGGAAAAGACGCTTGTCATTGAGATGCATCGTACCGTACAGGTAAGAAGGCTTTTGCAGGCCTTTGCCGGATATACGCCATAACAGGGTATGCGGGATGGGGGCCGGGGGCTGGGCATAGGAGGCTAAGTGCAGGAACAGGAGGACCGGGAATAGGGTCAGTTTCATACACCGTAATGTACGAATCTCGATTCAAAAGGAGAGATGAAATGTTTTGCCAGTTGCCGCATCGTAGCCTTGCATTCCTTGACATACACCGAGATCTCGGTTTGCCGGGAAGGTATCCTGATAATCAGCTCGTTACTCGTTTTCCATTTCGCCTTGAACAAGCCCAGCTCCATCTCATCCGCCTCGAGGGTATAGACCCAAAGCTTGAACTTCACGACACCCGCCTCTTCCACGATAACATAATGATCGAAGGCCGCGCCGGAGGGATGAACGACGATCCTTGCAAGGACGCCGTCGGGGCGCTTTATACAAAAGTTTCTCATAAATCAGCAGATTAGGTTTGGTCTATGAATTTACCTCCCGTAACGCCTTTTATTTGTCAATGGAAATCAAACGAATTGTTAACAGATCTTAAACGATTAGCCCGCTGACTGGTCCGGCCGCCCCGCTGCTGCCGGACGACAGGTCCCTACATCGTCGGATGCTGCTCCACCAATGTCCACCGCTGCAAATCACCCTCTTTCTTCGTTTGAAGGACGATGCTGCTATTCGTCTCCCCGCCCGGGTCCGAGGGCGTCAGGTAGAGATCCGAACCCTTCAGACGTACATAATATTGATCGTTACCCGCGGCAATCACCTCATACTGCTGCGCCTTGTCGTTGCTCATCGGCTGCTCTTCCATCGCCACGCCCGCCTTTGCCTCCCCATGCAGGGGTTGAAGCGTCTTGCCGGAAAAAAGGTTCCTCAGCGTATAGCTTCCTTCCGCCGTGGGTTTGAACTCCCAGGTGACGCATTTCCAGTTCACGGGTGAATAAGCCACGATGGGCGTACCATTGGCGCCATTGGCATCCTTGATCCGTACATACATCCCGGTGTGTACGTTCTTCAGGGCGAAATCCCCTTTGATCACAGTCGTTTGCGCCTTGCCCAAAAGTCCCAGGGACAAAGACGCCAGTAGTAGTATTCGCGTTTTCATATCGATAATTATAGCAACAAATATACCGTTCGGGAAACACCGATAACCCTATGGCCCTATTTATCGTATCTTGGCGTCCAATTCAACCACTCCTAATGAAAGTCATGCTAAAGATCGTTCCTATCACCCTTTTCATCAGCCTGGCCTTCACCGGCTGTGCCGTCCTCACCGACAGCCAGGTAAAGAACATCAATGCCTTTGCCGCCACCGCCAAAAGCTATAGCGCCTATCCCAGCGCCGTGCTCCGCCAGCGGGCCGACTTCCACCTCCACAGCGAGCTCGTCGTGGCAAGCCAGTTCACCGATGCAGATGCCATCGACCATCGCCTGGACGGTGCCCGGAAGAACTATAACAGTGCCATACAGCTCTCCTCGAAATTCGACCTTTCCCTCCAGCTGATCCAGCAATACGCCGGACTGCTCACCAAACTGAGCAGCGACCAATATATCACCGACCTCAACGCACCTGCCACCTCGTTGGGAGAAAACCTCTCCAGCCTGGTGACTATCTACAATTCCAAGGTCAGGGACACCCTCCCCTCCACCCTGAGTTCCAGCATCTCTAAAGTAGTGTTGCTGATAGGCAAGACCCTTACCCGGCATAAACAGACCGCCGCATTGAAAGAGTTCGTGCTGGCCGGCGATACCCTCATACAGGTGACGATCCGCAACCTCACCACCGTACTGGATGGAGAGACCTTTACGGATGCCCGTGGCAACACTTTCCCTTCCCTAAAATCTCTGCTGGCTACGGATAAGGACTTCTTTATACAGAGCTACCGCAACGTGGTATTTGGCAATAGCGGCAAGATCGATTATGAAAGTACCAAATTCTATTACGAGGAGCTGACGGCCTATGACAATACCGAGCAGCTGCGCCAGGCAGTCGTACAGGCCGCCAAAAGCCTCGCCAAGGCGCACTCGGAGCTGGCAAAGAACGTCCGGGAGAAAAAAGACCTCAAGGACATCATCGCCCAGACCCAGCAGCTGATCACGGACGTGCAGTCGGCAGGTAATATTTTTTCCGAAATTCCTGTTCACATCAAACTTCCTTAAACTTTATCGCATATGAACACAGAAACTTTGAATGCATTGAAGCAGGTCAACGCGCTCATCACGCAGCTGCAGACAGCCCTCAACGACCCCAGCCTCACCCCCCGGGAGAAAAAGCTCATCAACCAGGCCATCAACGACCAGTGCGATATCCAGGACACCCTGATCCAGGACTCCCTGCAGGCCATGGTGGACAAGATCAATGAGGCCAACACCGACCTCCAGGGCCTCATGACCAAAATGCAAAACACCAGCGACAAGCTGGCTAAACTGGCCGCCGGTATCAAAAAAGTATCCGATGTGGTAGGCGCCCTGGCCGAGATCACTACCAGGGCGATATCCGCCGGACTATTGGGCGGAGCCTGATCAGCCCCGTTCGGTCAGCCCGGGCGATATGTCCGGGTTTTTTATTTCAGCTCCATCACCGCCAGCCTGGCATCCCCCTCACCGGCATTCCGAAAGTCCAGGTCCACCCCCGCCGGCACAAATACATAATCCCCTCGTGTATGCAGCTCCTTGTTATATACCCGCACATCTTCCCCATCCGCCATACATACAACTACAACACCCCCCTTACGAACCCCGATATGCAGGTCCTTCTTCCCCGTCAGCGATACCCGGTAACCCCGTACCGGCTTCTCGTCGAACAACAGGTGAAACCCCTCTCCGGTCAAAGGTGCATCGATGGCCCCATGTGTCTTATGCGGCAGCTCCATATCGATGACATGAAACTCATGATCATCCGCATTCCACACCCGGTGGATCCGCGGCGTATCATAAAAACCCTCGAACCAGATATTCCCATCCGCAAAAGATGGTTTGCCCGGCTCGATCTTTACCTGCGACCCAGTCTTTGTATTGCTGAGAATAAGGAACACCGACGGCGTCGAATGCTTGTGCCACTGGGACGTATCCCCCGCCGGAATATGCACATCCAGGATCCGCACCCATGCATTCTCGAACACCTTATGATGTCTTGGCTCCTGCGATACCTGTACCTGTGCCTGGCTGAAAAAACTCACCCCCGTCGACAGGATCATGCTTACAATTATCCGATGCATTGTTTTTTTTTTAGGAGCCGCAGCAGGCGGCTCGTCCGAAGGCCCAGACATTAGCGGTTTGCGGAAATTGTGCCATTTTTTGTGGCAGCCCAATTTCCGTACATCAAAAATACGATATTACACCATGACCATCCAACAAGCGCTCACCCTGATCAGTCCGGCAACGTCCTTCCTCGCCACGCAACGCAATCCACAAGTCACCCCCTCATCCGACCAGCCTCTCCGCTGGGCCGACCTTGGCTGTGGCTCCGGTCTCTTCACCACCGCGTTATCCCAATTACTCCTCACCGGCAGCACCATCTATGGTGTCGATATGCACCCCACGCTCCGGCGACAAACCATTTCCCCCACAGACGACGCGGACAACCCGACATCCATCATCCCCATCGAGGCCGACTTCGTCAAAGATCCGCTCGACCTACCCCCGCTCGATGGCATCCTCATGGCCAACTCCCTCCATTATGTAAAAGACAAAACCGCCTTTATACAAAAAGTAAAGTCATACATGCGTCCAGACAGCCCGTTTATCATCGTGGAATACGACACCGACACGCCCGTTCCCACCTGGGTGCCCTATCCCGTCGGCTACGACTCGCTCACCCGCCTCTTCAAGGACCACACCATTCAAAAATTAGGAGAAAGACCCTCCACCTACGGACGCGCCAACATGTACGCCGCACTCGTTAGGCCCAGCTAACGGCTCGCACCTGTTTTACCTCCCGCCAACCACCGGTATACCACCTTATTGAACGCATCCGGCTTCTCCATATTCAGCATGTGAGCTCAGCTCACTCCGTCCTCAGGCTCTTCACCGGATTCACCGACGCCGCCCTCAACGCCTGCACACTCACCGTTATCACCGTGATCGCCATCACGATCATGGCCCCGCCAATATATACCCATAAACTCATATCCACCCGGTAAATAAAATCCTGCAACCATCGATGCATCGCCCACCACGCCAGGGGAATGGCAATGACGATAGCCACCAGCGCCAGCTTCACAAAGCTGCCCGACAACAGCAACACCAGGTCCGGCAAAGAGGCGCCCAACACCTTCCGCACACCGATCTCTTTTATACGCTGTTTGGCCGCATACGCCGAGAGACCCAACAACCCCAGACAGGCCAGCACGATAGCAACCATGGAAAATAAATTCATGACAGTACCCAGCCGCCGCTCCGACGCATACAGCCGGTCATATTCTTCATCCAGGAATTGATACTCGAACGGCAGATAAGGCACCAGCACCCTCCACCTGGCCTGCAAGCCCGCGATAGTCTCCTGCATGTTGCCCCCATTCACCTTTACCAGCAGATGAGAAGCATAATCGCCCGGGAAAAGCACCAACGGCTTGATAGGCTCATGCAACGACTTGAAATGAAAATCTTTTATCACTCCTTTTACAATGCCTCCTCGAAATCCCATATACATCTTCTTGCCTATCGCATCCTGCGGGCTCCATCCAAGGATCCGGACCGCCGATTCATTCAAAATAAAATGGAACGTCCTGGGTACCTTCTCCGCCGGCACGCCCGGAGGCACATCCGGATGGGCATCCTTAAAGTCCTGCTCCGTAAGGTCCGCTCCCGTCACCAGCTGCACACCCGTGGTACGAATAAAATCCTCATCGACAGGGTCCGCCGTCACATTTATCTGCTGGTTCTCCGGCATGGCCGCGCTACGCATATTGTACCCACCCATGATGCTCACCGGCGTACCCACACAATGGGACATGCTCACCACATGCGGCGCCCTCCCGAATTCCGACTTGATCGTCTTTATATCCTTCATCATCTGGTAAGCCATCGGCAACACCAGCACATGATCCCGGTCATAACCCAGCTTCTTATGCTGGATAAAATACAGCTGCCGCTGCATGATGATCGTCGACACGATAAGGAATACGGAAATGACAAATTGGAATACGATCAGCGACTGTCGCAAACCCCTGCCGGACCCCGTACTCTTAAAGGCTCCTTTCAACACCTTCACCGGCTGGAAGCCCGTCAACACCAGCGCCGGATAGCTGCCCGCCAGCAAGCTCACCACCACTCCCGTCAACAGACTGAACACAACAAAAGGCGCCGAAAGCAGCTCCGGCACGGACAGCTCTCTTCCTGTCAATCGACTAAAGACAGGCAGCGACAACCCCGCCGCCAGCAAACTAAGCAGCACCGCCGCCATACATACCAGGGCGCTCTCGCCGATGAACTGCCAGAACAGCTGTCCCTTGCCCGCACCGATCACCTTCCGGACACCTACCTCCCGCGCCCGCTCGATACTACGGGCCGTGGAAAGATTGATATACGTGCTGCAGGCAATCACCAGTATCAGCAAAGCCACCCCCGCCAGGATATAGATATAGGAAATAGAAGTATTGGGCTCGAATGCGTCGTAAGGAGAATACAAATGGATCCGGGTAAAAGGCTCCAGGTAGAAATTGATCGTAGCCCCCTGACCAGCCATCTCCTTCTTCATAAAAGCCGGCAGCTTGGCTTGTAGTCGGTCCATAGCCCCTTCGTCCTTCAATAAAAGATAGGTAGTGTAATTGGCCTCGAAGTAGGTCTCTTCCTGTATGGCGTTCGTGGAAGAAAAGCTCGCCAGCAAGCCCGGTCGGAACTGTGAGCTGGAAGGATAATCCTTCATCACCCCCGTGACCAGGTAAGGCGTGCTATCCGTCCCCACCAACAACGTCTTACCCATGGGATCTTCCCGGTTGAAATATTTCCGGGCCGTGGACTCCGACAAAACCACCCTCCGGGTCCCCGACAGGGCGGTATGAGGATCGCCCTCCAGCATCGGCGCCGTAAAAATGTCGAAAAAGCTGCTATCCGCATACATAAACCCCTTCTCCAGGAACAGCTTATCCCCGTAACCCACCACCTTGCTCGGATTGAACATACGCACCGCCGATACCACCTCCGGGAAATTCCTGACAAAGGCGGGCGCCACCTTGGTGCTCGTATAATTGCCCTTACCCCAATCCGGGCTGCCATCGAACTTATACTCCATGATCACCCGGGCGATCCTGGGACCCTTGACCTCGAATGCGTCATAGCTCAGCTCATGCCGGATATACAGTGCTATCAGCAGACAGCTCGTTAGCCCCACCGTCAACCCAAACACATTTATAAAGAAGGAGACCCTGTTCTTACGGAAATTCCGAAGGGCCGTTATAATCAAATTTTTTAACATAATGTCGTTTTTTAACTATAGTCCATTAGAAAATAGTAGGTATATACCCTTAGGCGAGACAGTTTTTAATCGAAAAAATACGTAGTACAGAAAAAACGCCGTTTACTTGTTGTAGAAAATTTACTACAAGCATGTAGTTAGGTTTCTAGCAAAAAAGACCCTTATTCCGATCTTTCCTCGACAACCTTTCAGGTAACAGCCATGACCTTGGCTGCGTACTTCCTGGACCATTATCCAACAACTGATCAAAGTTCGGTTCATCCGGGCTATTGTACCTATTCGAAAATGAATGCTTGGGACGCTGTCGTCCTTAAGATACTACTTAATCTTAAACCAATGAAAAGTAAACGGACCCTTGCGCCGGTACTGGTACTGGCAACTCTATTCTATGCTCATTCCAAAGCCGCCGCACAAAGCTGCTCATCCACGGCAGGCGCCAACAGCGCCGGCAGTTTTTCCACCATCACCAACTCCGGTGCGCTATTCTCCTGGTCCAATCCGGGCAATGCACAGACACTGGATGGTAACTACGCCACCGCAGGGACTACCCTGGGCATCGGAGCTACAGGCTATTCGGATTATCTCGTTATTCAAAACTTCGGTTTTTCCATACCATCCACCGCCACCATCTGCCAGATCAAAGTGGATGTACAACGCAGCGCCTCCGGTCTTGGCATCGGCGCATCCGTATCCGACAGATCCGTACAGCTCGTGCAGAACGGGGCCCTGTACGGTAACGATCTTGCCTCCGGCGCAGCCTGGCCTTCATCAGACGGCATAGCCACCTATGGGGCCGCGTTATTAGCCACCACCTGGGGAGGCTCATGGCAACCGTCGGATGTAAATAACCCCAACTTCGGTGTGGCCATTTCCACCAGGATCAAAGAGGGCGTCGTAGGCCTTTTCATGCAAGGCAAGATCAACCAGGTGACGGTCACCATTATTTACGACCCCAATTCCCTGCTGAGCATCACGCTTGGCCAATTCTCCGCCCGGCCCGCTAACGGGAATGAACATCTGCTTACCTGGACGGCCAGCGCAACGACGGCGGGCGGTAATTTCATCATACAACGGTCCGGCAACAGCCGTGACTGGCAGGACATCGCCACCATCCCCGTGGCGGCGGCATCTTCGATACATAGTCCATCCGAAAGCTCCATGTCCTCGTACAGCTATACGGATCATGCTCCCTTGCAGGGCGCCAATTACTATCGTCTGCACCTGGTCAGCGCCGATGGCAGATCCACCTATTCAACCATCGATGAAGTGACAATGGAAAATAAAATGACAGCCAGCTGCTGGCCCAACCCCTGCGTTCAGACCATTCATGTGTCGAGCCCACAGCCCGTCATCAGGGTCACATTAAAAGATTTGCAGGGACGCACGCTCTACATGCGACAGGCCGCCGCGCCCGCCAGCGACTGGCAAATACCCGCGGATAATCTGCCGCCGGGAATATATTTTGTACAGGTGGGTGCGCAGACCCTCCGCGTCTTGAAAGAAAAGAATTAGAACTACGCGCGCCATGCGTAGCATACGATAATGGACGGTCCCACTGTGGACCGGAACCAGGGCCTCCTCTCAAACCATGGGCTCGGCCAGGACGTTTGCCGGGCCCTATTTTTATGGCCACCCTCTTCCCTTTACTTCATCCCGCCTTCCCCCAACTTCTTCTCCCCTTCCCCCAACCACAATATCGCATCCTCAAACAACCTGTTCTGCACAGGCGACACGAAGATCTGATCCCCATGCCCCATATTGATATATAACATCCTGTACCTCGTATTGGTCCATACCACCGGAATATCCCCCTCCCGGATCACGTCCTTTTTCCCCAGGGGATAATTGCTCGTATCCAACGTCATCAACACCCGCACATCCTTGTTCTGCCGGGGATTGGGGTTCCACCCATACCACTCATTTATCGGCGCCGTATACCGCGCGGGAAGATGACGGGTCACCGGATGCTTTTGATCATTCACGATCAGCTTCGCCGGCAAGGGAGGCCAGTTATTGTTATAAAACACAGCCCCACCCAGCATATCGACAAACCAACGCCATTTTGTATAGCGATCGTTATATCCCGCCACATGGAACCCCAGCCAGGCGCCCCCATGCTGCATATAATCCTCGAAGGCCGCTCGTTGCGCATCGTTCTTGGGGAACTCATTCAGCCAAAGGACAACCTTGTAATTTTGAAGGTTCTCACGGTTCAGCTTATCCCAGTTTGTCGTAGTATCGAAGACAAAACCCTTATCCGCCGCCAGGGCGGCATAATAACGGATGGCGTCCCGCGCAAAATCCACATGATCCGGCTCTACATTCGTGGAATACAACGCCAGCGCCTTGAACTTCGCCGGTCCTTGCGCAGGCTTCACACCAGGCTTCTCCCCTTGTACAGCCCGTGTCCCCTGGCCCGCCCGTGTCGCGGCAGCCCAAAAGATCGCATTCGTCAATATCTTCTTATACGCGTCATTATCGAAAAGCGTAGGATCATGCCCCATGAATATATACACATTCCTTGCGCCCATTTTCGGATTGCTCCAGATCACAGGATGATCCCCCATCTTCACCGTCGTATCCGGCCTGTACGATGACTCGTCCACATGCGCCAGCACCTGCACATTGGGCCGGGGACTCTTATCCCATGTATACCATTCCTCTTTTTCTATCAGAAAAGAATCCGGTACATCTTCCATCACCGGATGATCCTTGCTCTCCACATGGACCACCCCGCTGGCAAATCGGGCGATATAATCCTTCCATCGGATGCCCCCCATGAACTGGGAGAACCACGGCCACATCGGATATCCATCGAACTCACCCAGCAAGGTAGCGTGATGCATGCCGATCCAACCTCCTCTTCCTTCCTCGATATATTTGGTAAAGGCAGCCATCGCCTCCAGCTTCCACGCATAAGGCGCATAGTCCAGCTGAATGATCAGCTGATAAGCCGACAACACCCCTTCCGTGATCGTATCCGGACGCGTGATATAATCTATCTTGAAACTACTGTCCGCCGCCAGCTGATCCAGCCACACCTTCGCCCGCTTGGAATACGCCAGGTGATACCCCCCGTTCTCGTACAACGCCAACACCCTGAATCGCACCTTAGACTGCCCCGCCCGTTTGAACTCCCTACCGGAGCCTGCGACCCCTGATCGTCCCGCCGAACCCGCCCCCCCGGAGCTTCCCACTGCCGCCGCCCCCTGTTCCTCCAACGCATACACCGACCCCGCCAGCGAAGACGTCGCCGAATCCAATCCGGCAAAAAGCCTCCCGTCGCCCGGACGCCATGGATGCCCCCTCCGAAAATCCCACCACCGGTACTCGATCTTCGAAAACTCATTGGAGATCCCCTTCTCCGTCGGCTTTTCATAATAATGATTCATGGTCAGGAAATAGCCGCTGTCATACGTCTTCATCGCCCAGTCCCAACGCAGATAATAAAAGTCTCCCCTATCCCCCGTCACCACCTTGCATTGAGCCGTCCCCGACATCGACCCCGCCTCCTTATCCTCCACGGTAACGGTAAGCTTCGAATCCGGGAATCCCGGAATAGGCTGACTGGCAGCCAACCGCATCCATCGCAGCTTCTCCCCGTCCGGGATCACTTGCTTCAATATATACCGCTTGTCATATTGAATAATACCCCGCTTCATCGGCAATTGGCTCCTTCCCACCATTGCGGTGACCAGGATAAAAAGGAAAGGTAACAATCGTTGTAAGATGGGACGCATGGCGCTCGTTTGTTTCATCAAATATCAGCCCCCCCGCCTGGAAAGGCAATTAATTGGACCCTACATTAGCACTACATGCCCCGATTTTGAACGGATTGTACTATTCTTTCATAAATTGTTGCTGCATGAAGAAATTGAAGCACGAGGAAGAACAGGCGCGCTTGCAGGACCTGCATCAGCTTGAAATGGACCAGAAGAACAAAGAGCTGGCCCTCATAACCATGCACCTCCTCCAACGTAGCAACCTCCTCGCCGGCATCCGGGAAGAGCTTTTGACAGTCATAAAAAAGCTCAACATCCCGGGCCTGCCCTATGAGCTCCGCCACGTCTTTAAAATGCTGGGCGAACCCGAAAAGAATGACGATGACTGGCAACGCTTTGCCCTTTACTTCGACCAGGTGCACCATAACTTTCTGTCCATTCTCAAAACAAAATTCCCTTTGTTGAGCGCCACAGACCTTAAGCTATGCGCCTACATCCGGCTCAACCTATCCTCGAAGGAGATAGCGCAGATACTGAACATCTCCCTCAAAGGCGTCGAAGTAAGCCGTTACCGCATCCGGAAAAAATTAAGCCTGCCCACCGAGGCCAACCTGTACGAATTCCTGCTTGCCATCACAGCTGTTCCCTAAAAACTGTAGGTGTAGTAGTTATGTAGTGGTAAAAAAAGCGCATATTCACAAGCAAAATCAGAATATTGTAACATGGCCGATAATACCAGAACACGTAAATTCCTCATCGCCACCCACGGCACTTTTGCCCAGGGTTTAAAATCCTCCCTGGACGTCATCGCCGGTCCCCAAAAAGATGTCTTCTTTATACAGGCCTATCTCGATAATGTCGATTCCATACAGAAGGAGCTGGAAACGCTTCTAAAAAATAAAGGACCCCAGGAAGAATGGGTCATCTTCACCGACCTGCTGGGAGGCAGCATAACCAACCAGGTGGTCCGGTACGCATCCGGGGAACATGTGCACATCATCGCCGGCGTCAATTTACCCCTGCTGCTGGAATTGGTGCTTTCCGATCCCGCCATTCCCGTCGAGGCCGTCGTCGAAGACATCCTGATAAAGGCCCGCGAACAGATGGTCTATGTCAACAAATTACTCCAATCCAACAACGACCCCGACAATGGTTAAGCTGACACGCATCGACGACAGACTCGTTCACGGACAGGTGGCTTTTACCTGGGTGCCCGCACTCGGCATCGACTGCCTCATCGTAGCCAACGACAGAGTGGCAAAAGATGAATTTCTCAAGACCACGCTCAACCTCGCAAAGCCCGCCGGTATAAAATTCTTTATCCGGACGATACATGACGCCATCGCCCTTATCAACGACCCCAAAAGCCAGCCCTTCCGGATCCTCCTGATCGCGGAGTCCGTAAAAGATGCACACACGCTTGTCGCAGGTATCCCCGGGATCCGATCCGTCAATTTTGGCGGCATCCGAAGCCGGGAAGGTTCCAGGCTCTTGTCGAAAGCCATTGCGCTCACCGAAGAAGACATAACCCTCATCCGGGACATGCTGACAAAGGGCATCGAGCTGGAAGCAAGACAGGTGCCCACCGACAACAGACTGTCCATAGAAAGTCTTATAAAATAACTATGCTGTCCTATTTCCTGATAACACTCATCGTCGTCTTCGGACACTCCGAGGATTTCCTCGGCACTACCTTGCTGGGACGGCCGCTTGTGCTGGGGCCGCTGGTGGGATGGGTGCTGGGTGATGTACAACAGGGCGCTGTTATTGGCGCAACACTCGAGCTGATATTCATGGGTAATATCAAGGTCGGAGCCGCTATTCCACCCGATGTGATCACAGGTGGTGTATTGGGCGCCGCATTTGCCCTCCAGTCGGGTAAAGGTGCGGCCGTGGCGCTCGCGTTGGCCATTCCTATTTCCCTGCTGGCCGAAATGGTATTGAGCGGCCTCTTTGTATTCCGTTCCCTCTTTTCCAAAAAATTCATGGAATATGCGGAAGCAGGTGACTACCGGAAAATTCAGCGGCTGCATATTTTATCCGGCCTCCTAAAACCCATTCTCATGGGGCTGATCACCTACCTCTCCTTGCGATTGGGTTCGGATGTGATAAAATCCTTTTTGGATTCCATTCCTTCTTGGATCAACGAAGGCCTGCAATTGGCCGGCAATATGCTGCCCGCCCTCGGCTTCGCGCTCCTGATGAACCTCATGTTCAAAAAGAATGTCGCTCCCTATTTCTTTCTCGGATTCATACTGGCCGCTTATATGAAACTGCCCGTCATCGCCATCGGAGGACTGGGTGTGATCATTGCCTTGCTCGTCACCGCCACGCCGCCAAAACCTACGGCCCCCGCCGATGAAGAAGACCCCTGGGGCTCGTCCGAAGAAACAACACCTCCCATCCCCTCCCATACTACGCTGCCCCGCCCACTGATAAGACAGCTTTTCTTCCGGTCCATGGCTCTCGAAGCCAACTTTAACTTCGAGACATGGCAGAACACAGGCTTCGCATTTTGCATGATCCCTGTATTGAAAAAATTATACCCCTCCAAAGAAGCCATGGCGCGGGCCCTTCAACGGCATCTGCAATTCTTCAATACCAGCACCTTCGGCTCGACACTGATCCTGGGTATCACCGCCGCGATGGAAGAGCAGAACAGCCGTGACCCGGCCTTCGACGCCACATCCATCGATTCCGTAAAGACAGGACTGATGGGTCCGCTGGCAGGTGTATTCGACTCTCTTTTCTGGGGCACGCTAAAGGTCATTGCCGCCGGGGTCGGAACATCGTTGGCATTGAAAGGGAATATTATGGGCGCCATCCTTTTTATACTCCTTTTCAATGTACCCCACCTGTTGTTGCGATACAAACTGACCTTCACCGGGTACACCACCGGCGCCCGCTTCCTGCAACAGCTGGCAAAGAATAATGTGATGGACAAGCTGACCCTGGGCGCTTCCATACTGGGATTGATGGTGATAGGCGCCATGCCCGCCACCCTTATGTCCATCAGGACACCCATCGCCATCGGTAACGGGACGTCTCCCGTCACCTTGCAAAGCATACTCGACCAGCTCGTTCCGGATATGATCCCACTGCTCCTGACCTTCCTGGTATATTTTGGCGTAAAAAGAGGTATAAAAACCATCTGGCTCCTATTGGGATTGGTGGCGCTGGGACTGCTGGGTAGCTGGCTGCATATATTCAATTAATTATTATCAAAGATGAAAGGCATCGGTGTTTCTCCGGGTATTGCGATAGGCAGGGTCCTGCGGGTGGTTCGACAAAAGATTGTCGCCTCGGGTATCTCCCTGTCCAGTGACGCGGCCGTGCTGGAAGAGATCGACAGATACAGACAGGCCGTAAAAAGCTCCGTAGCCGAGATCAGGGCCTTGATCACCCGGGTCCCTACGTCTGACACATCCACCCCTACCGTCCCCTCAACCCCATCTACCCCGACAGCCTCGTCCGATACGTCCACCCCGCCCCCCCTCCCGGGAGCCGCCGCCGATATCCTGGAGACGCATATCGAAATGCTCACCGACCCCCAGCTCGACAGTGACATTCTCGAACAGATACAGACTGGCAGGAAAAATGCCATCGACGCCGTACAAGAGGTAGTCGGCCGGTTTGCCGGGACATTCCGCAACATGAAAGACCCCTACCTCAGCGCAAGGGTTGCCGACATGGAAGACATCGGCCTGCGATTGCTAAAGCACCTGGGCGCCCTCCGGGCGCCCTCCCCGAAGCCATCGACGCTGGCCGGCGAGCTCCCCTTCATCATCGTCGCCGATGACCTCAGCCCCTCCGATACCATAACGATGGACCTGCGTCATATCGCCGGATTTGCCCTCCGGGCAGGCGCGGGCACATCCCACGCGGCCATCGTGGCGCGCCTAAGAGGCATTCCTTCTGTCGTCGGTTGCGGTGCATCGTTAGACAATATCTTAGACAACGACCTCCTCGTGCTCGATGGCGCCACAGGACAGCTGTGGATAAACCCCGGCGATTCCCAATTGATCGAACTTACCAAACGGCAGGCCGCCCAAACCCGGGACGCCCACATACTGGCATCGTTAAAGGATATCCCCGCCCTCACCGTCGATGGCCGGCGGATCAGGTTGCTCGCTAATATTTCCCGTGTGGAGGATCTGGAAGACGCCTTCCGGCACGGCGCCGAAGGAGTAGGCCTTTTTCGCACCGAGTTCCTGTTTATGGAAAAGAACAGCTTCCCCACGGAAGAAGAGCAATTCATTTGCTACAGGAACATCGCCCTCGCATCGAAAAACAATCCCATTACCATACGCACCCTGGACATCGGCGGAGACAAGCCATTGCCTTATCTCCCCATGCCCGAAGAACAAAATCCGTTCCTGGGCCACCGCGCCATCCGTATCAGCCTGGATAAAAAGGATCTCTTTTTGACACAGCTGAAAGCTATCCTGCAAGCCAGCTCCTTTGGCCCGCTAAAGATCTTGTTGCCCATGATCAGCAACATACAAGAGCTTCGTACGGCAAAAGAGCTGTTCGCGACAGCAAAGGACGAACTGCAACAAAAAGGCATTTCATTCGACAACGATATCCCCTTCGGCATCATGATAGAAGTGCCTTCCGCCGCCGTCATTGCCGACCTGCTGGCCCGCGAGGCCGACTTTTTCAGCATTGGTACGAACGACCTCTGTCAATACACCATGGCCGCCGATAGGATGAATAACAAGGTCGGTCACCTCTGCGATCCTTATCATCCTGCCGTGCTGCGTCTCATCAGCTTTGTCATCCAGCAAGGCCGGCAAAATAATATTCCCGTCAGTCTTTGCGGAGAAATGGCCGCGGACCCGCTGGCGACCTTGCTGCTCACCGGGATGGGACTGGAAGAATTTTCCATGGCCGCGCCATCCATACCGAAGATCAAACACATCATCGTCAATAACAGCATGGACAAAGCCAGACAGACGCTGCGCCGGGTGATGGACATCGATGACGCATCCGCCATTACAAAGTATTTACAAGATCTCAACGCATGATTGAAAAAGAATACATCATCTCGACACCCGAAGGGATGCATGCAAGACCCGCCACCGCGCTGGTCCGGCTCGCAAAAAACTTTACATCCGTTATCAGTATTTGCAAAGGCGACAAAACCGTCCCGCTCAACAGCCTGCTGAATTTGCTTTCCATGGGTATCCGGGGCGGCGATGTATTGAGGGTACGCATCGAAGGAGAGGACGAAACCACCGCTGCCGATGCCCTGGACCACTTTTTTTCACAGATAAAAGACCTGTAATGAAGATCACCATCACCAACAGCACGAAAGAATTCGATATCACCGCCGCCTGGCGCATTATCGGGCAGATGCTTGCCAACCCAAGATCCGTCATTGGCCTGTCCACCGGTCAGACCACCGGGGAAATGCATCGCATCGTATCCGAGATCCATCGCGCGTATCCGTTCGACGTATCACAGGTGACGCTCTTCAACGTGGACGAGCTTACCAATCTCCCCAGGGCATACGCGGGCAGCTGCTATACGATGATAAAGACACAGATCGCAGGCCCGTTAGGTATTCCGGAAGAAAATTTCATCATGCCACCCACCCTGTCCGATGACTTCCAGGCCGAAGCCCGTGAATTCGAGCGGCGTTTGGCCGAACGGGGCGGGGCCGATCTTCAAATGCTTGGCATCGGCATGAATGGCCACATTGGTATCAATCAGCCGGGAACGCCTTTTGAAAGCGAGACATGGGTATCGCCCATGGACCCCGACTTCGAAGCCAGGGTTCGCAGAGAGACACAGGTGCCGCCCGATACCATCCTGGGCGGTCTGACAAGAGGCATTCGCAATATCATGCATACCCGCAAAGTGATATTGATAGCAAAAGGCGAACACAAGGCGGAGATAGTCCGAAAAGCCATTCAGGGCCCCGTGACGACAGACATACCCGCGTCCGTCGTACAGCTCCATCCTGATTGCGAGATCTTGCTCGACCCCGCTGCAGCATCTCTTCTAAGTTAGAGGAAGTCTGGTTCCACCTCTTCTAAGATGGAGGAAGCCTGGTTCCATCCCTTCTGAGTTAGACGGCGCCCGGCCAGATCCCTTCCAGGCCAGTCAGGGGACTCGTAGATCTACGAACTCCTGCTTCGGCTACTACTCGGTGCTAGGTGTTTGTTCCTAATCCCCGGTAAGTTTATCGATCAACAACCTTAATACACGCTACAAATCCTTGGCAGCGAGTGCCATTCGATGCATCTTTGTCCTGTCATCGCGAATGACCCGTTTCTAGTCCATGTATCCTGAACCAAACCCTTACTGACCTAAACCCTTTTTAATCCGATTCCTGAAACCGTCGACCGTACCATCTATGAAAGCATCCGGTATCCTGTTCGTACCCTGAGAAAATTCATCCGTTATCCGTTACCCGTACGTACCCATGAAACGTCCAATGTCCGTGTATCTAAACCGTAAAACTGTCGTCGAGGCCACTGTAATACAAAAAGATAACCCTCTACAGTGAATGCATTACCCGCCGTGACCCCGGCGGGTTTTTTTTACAAAATACATGAAAGGCAAGGGCTTTTGAAAGGAGAAAAAACACCCAATTTTCCCTCAGAGCCTGTTTTTCCCGCCATTCCCACCGACAAAATACATCCTTTCACCGCCCATTGGCCGAATACCGCCTATTGCCCCTTGCAACTGCTGCCCTAAGCCCCTAGTTTTGAGAAAAAAACATACAATGGCTGACGAAAAGGAAAAATATGTTGGCAGGACGGCGAGTCGGGTAGGTGCGGGATTGTTCCTCCTGCTTATAGGCGGGTTGCTCCTGCTGGACCAGATGGGCTTCCCCCTGCCGGACTGGCTCTTCAACTGGCACGTACTTTTGATCGCTATAGGCCTCTTTTTAGGTATACGACACGGTTTCCGGGGCGGCGCCTGGCTGGTCCTCATCGCCGTAGGCAGCTTCTTCCTGATACAGGAAAATTATCCCAGTATCCCCCTTCACCGCTTCCTCTGGCCCTCCATCGTCATATTCGTCGGTCTGCTCATTATAGTGGGGCCCCGCCGGCGTCCACGCTGGGGGCATGAATGGAAGGAAGAATTTGGTCCCCGCCGCGGCTGCGGAGACCGTCGCGGGAGAGGTAAATACGTCCAAAGCTTTGCCAGCTCCAAGGAAGGCTATACTTCGGAAGACTATATAGACTCCGTAGCCATATTTGGAGGTGTACATAAGAAAATAGTATCGAAGAATTTCAAAGGCGGGGATGTCACCAGCATCATGGGCGGCACCGAACTGGACCTGAGCCAGGCCGACTTCACAGGCACCATCCACCTCGACGTCACCCAAGTGATGGGCGGCACCAAGATCGTCGTCCCCCCCCATTGGGAGGTCCGCTCCGAAGTGTCGGCCGTATTCGCCGGCTTTGAAGATAAAAGACAGCAGCCCGCCGTCACCAATCCGGATAAGATATTGATCCTGGACGGCACCTCGATCTTCGGCGGCATAGAACTCAGGAACTATTTATAAATCCAAAAGCACAACGCGCTATGAACTGGTATCTCTCAAAGATCATTTACAGGATCATCTGTGGGGATGGAGACCATACCCCTCAATTTGACGAGCAGCTCCGGCTTATCAACGCCATCGACGAAGATGAGGCGTTCCGCAAGGCAGTGACCATCGGCGAAAGGGAACAAGAACGCTTCTACAACCATGAACACAAGCTCGTGCAATGGAAGTTCATCAATGTAGCCGAGCTCTACAAGCTCAGCGGATTGTTGGATGGGGCGGAAGTATACTCGCGTATCCAGGAGACGGACGATCCCGATAGATATATCGAGTTCACGAACAGAAAGGCAGCACATATACAGCAAGGTAGCGCCACGCATAAACTGTTGGAGTTGCTGTAACTCGCAGGCGCTACGTCCGAAGGACAATAAAACAGCGTCCGAGTAAAATCCCGGACCTTTAGGTCCGACAAAAAAGTCTAAATCTAAAAAAAGTCTAAATCTAATTGTATTGGCCAGATCGCCTCTATCCATCGGAAAATTCCTCCTCATCTTCATCAGCTGGTGGCTCATTTGGGCCTTCCTGCAGACCATCCTCCTCATGGGGTTTGGGCTCAGCCTCGGCATAGCCCTTTCCGACAGCCTGGTAGCCAATACGCTGGTAGCTCTTTCCTGCGGGTTCATCAGCAACAACCTTCAATACTATCTTCCCAAAAAGGAGCGATACTGGTATATCCTCTTCCTCAGCCTGGGACTCTCCATCCTGATAACGATCGCCTGCAAAGGGATCCTCGTGCCGCTGCTCGCCGGCCCTCATGGCGATCCCAGCTATGCCAGCTTCTTTTCCAGGTCCTGGGCCGTACGCTTCGATATCATTTTTTTGCAGGTAGGCTGTATGACCATCCTCAGCGTATTATGGTACGCCTCCGAAGAAGAACAACAGCAATTGCAACGCCGCTCCGACGCCGAGCGACTGTCGAAAGAAGCAGAGCTCTTCAAGCTGCGTCAGCAGCTGGCCCCCCATTTCCTGTTCAATAGCCTTAACTCCATCAGCGCCCTCGTCACCTCCCATCCCGAGCAGGCCCGGAAGATGATCCAGCAGCTGTCCGACTTCCTGCGCGGCAATGTGCGAAAGGACGAACAGCAATCCGTCATGCTGATCGAGGAGCTGCAATACCTCCAGCTCTACCTGGAAATAGAAAAAGTAAGGTTCGGCCATCGCCTCAGCACCGACATCCATCATGATGAGGCCAGTCTGAGCATGAAGCTGCCGCCCATGCTCTTGCAACCTATCGTAGAGAACGCTATAAAATTTGGATTATACGATACCACCGAATCCGTCACCATTACTATCGATGCCCGCGCGGAATACGCTAATGCCGGTCCCTCGGACGAGCTCCCTCCGGGAGCTCCGAATTATGTAGTAATTTCGGTGCAGAACCCCTTTGATCCCGAGACCTCCCGCCCCAAACAAGGTACGGGTTTTGGACTTAGCTCCATACAACGGCGTCTGTACCTGTTATTCGCCCGGGGAGACCTCTTCGAGACCCGCATAGAAGGCCATCTGTTCACCACCATCGTAAAGATCCCTCAAACAACACATAACACCAACATATGATAAAAGCAATTATCATCGATGACGAGCCGCTGGCAAGAATGATCGTGCAGGAATATCTTCAATCCTATCCCGGGATCACGGTAGTACAGGAATGCGGCGACGGCTTCGAAGGGATCAAGGCCATTCAGCAACACCATCCCGACCTCATCTTCCTCGATATACAGATGCCAAAGATCAACGGATTCGAGATGCTGGAGCTGGTGGAAGATCCCCCCGCCGTCATCTTTACCACCGCATTTGACGAATACGCCATCCGCGCATTCGAAAATCACGCCGTCGACTATCTGCTAAAACCATTCAATAAACAACGCTTCGACAAGGCGGTCGGCAAATGGCTGGATCAATACACCGCCGCACAGGCGGCCGCGAATACGCAGAACGCCATCACTTCGCCCGAGTCCGGCCTTACCCCTGCCCCCGCCGCCGGCGATCCTTCCACGGAAGGCGCCACCGTCTCCTCCGGCAACAAGACCCGCGAATTGCTGGAGACAGCCGCCCATTCTCCCTCCCAGCAACAACGTGTCGTGGTGAAGACGGGAGGCAAGATCAAGATCATCCCCGTGGAAGACATCCACTACCTCGAGGCATCGGACGATTATGTGAAGATCCATACGCACAACGGCGCCTTCCTGAAAAATAAAACAATGAACTACTTCGAACAGGTGCTCGATCCCTCCCAGTTCGTAAGGACTCATCGTAGCTATATCCTCAATGTGCAACAGGTCACCCGCATCGATCCGTATGAAAAGGATAGCCATCTCTGCATCCTTCAATCCGGTGCATCCGTCCCTGTAAGCAAGTCGGGATATGTAAAACTGAAGGCGGTGCTGGGGCTGTGATACCGTCCGATTAGCACGGACCGTCTTGGTTTTCTCTTTCCGATTTCCTAGCTTCGAAGGACAACCTATTCCCCGATCGCCATGAAACTATCGCTCGTCATTTGTTTTGTATTCCTATTTTCTTCCTGTGACCCGTTTGCCTTAAAACCATTGGATATCCACACCGTTGAAAAAGGCAGGATGAAGGCCCGTTGGTTCTTCACGAGTAGTGTCAGTTCGCTTCATTACCATGTCGACATTGATCACAATGATCGTTGGATTCCAGTCCTCGAAACGGGAGGCAAAATAGACAGTGTCTACATTGACCAGGACACGGTGGTGGTACAGCTCCCTCATCAACCCATGATTTACGAATTCAGGGCTGTATATTGGGGCACGTACATACGGTTGGATACGTCCCGTTTTATCCGCAGTCCGTGATGAGCGCTATACCTCCTGCCCGATCCACACCGCTCCTCCAATGCTATCCCGCGACGCCCCCGTGACGGAAGAATAAACATTATTCTCTTCCCGCCAGCGCAGCACCCCGATCAGGGCCATCACCAGCGCTTCTTTATAATCCACCAGCTGCGCATCCGGCGCCACGACCTCGATACCCTGCGGCGCTAACAACTCCCGTAGCCGGCCGATCAAAAACCCATTGTGCGCGCCTCCACCGGTGACCAGCATCCGTCCGCTGGCAGACCCCAGTCCCTCCACCGCACGTCGTATCTGAATAGCGATGTGCTCTACATAGGTGCGCAACCCATCCTCCACCGTAAACCTGCCGCCCCGCCCTGAGGCCGCGTCACCTCCCATCCCCTCCCGTATCATCGGCAGCACCGTCTCCGTCCCGAACTCATTGGCCAGCGACTTCGGATAGGGCTTGTCGTAATAAGGCAACGCATTCAGCCGTCCCAACAACCCCTCGTCTACTTTTCCACCCGCCGCGAGGGCGCCATTCGCATCATATTCCTTCCCCGCCAGTCCCGCCAGTATGTTCAACACCCGGTTGGCCGGACACACATCGAAAGCCACAAAGCTCCTCCCTCCGGCCTTCCCGTCAGCTACAGCGTCTCCCGCGCCGACACCCGGATGCCCATGCGCCGATACATTGGCAATCCCCCCCAGGTTGAGGAAGAACGCATAATCCTGCAACAGCAGTCGCTCCCCCACCGGCACGATCGGAGCTCCCTGTCCCCCCAGCGCCACATCCATTGCACGCAGATCGCTCACCACATTGATCCCCGTCACAGCAGCCAATGCCGCCCCATCCCCCAATTGCGCCGTCATGTTATGTTCCGGTGCATGAAAAGTGGTATGCCCATGACTGGCTATCAGCTGCACCTGGTAGTGCAGACCATGTTCTTCTATAAAGCGAAGCACCTGCTCCCCCAGGTACCTGCCATATGCTGTATGCAACAACAGGTAATCCCCCGCGGATAGCTCACGCGCCGTAGCCAGCTTCTCCCGCCATTCTTTCGAATAGGGATAGCAGGCAGCATGTAATATGGAAAACTCCCACTTGCGGGGATTATCTTTTATAGAAGAGGCTCCCTCCTGCAAATGAACATAGACGATATCCAATCCATCCAGGGAGCTGCCGCTCATGAGACCAATGACTTTGTAGACCATAAGGGCGGTAAAGGTACAGCAAATCTACCAGCGCCTATATTACCCCTCCCTCCTAAACTCCAACCAATCCCCCATCTGCCAGCTGATCCCATCCCGGCTCGTCTCATATCGCATCTTGAAGCTCTTCTCTCCCGTCCGCTCATAGATAAAATGCTCAAAATACAACCCTATCTGTGGCAGCCAACCCTGCCCCGACAGGATCAATCGCCCATTCTTCCATCCATTGCTGTCAAAGCTCCGGTGTCCCTGAAAATTATCAAAACAGTACGCCACAAATCTCCCCGATACCCCATCCATACCCCAATAAGAAGTCGCCTTCCATTTATTGGGCAGCTTGTCACGATGCTCATACACCAGCCAGCTGCTGTCCAGCGACAAGCTAAAAGATACCTCCGCCACGATCTTTGCTCCATTACTAAATGCTCCCTCCCCGCTCCACCGGCCCGTAAAAAAGTTCAGCAACGCCGTATCCGCCCGAAGGGACATTGTCTGTGAGAAGCCGGATCTCCCCGACAGCATGCCCATAGCCAATAAGGCCATCCACATTATTTTTTTATCACGCATATACAATTTTCAATAAAAATAACCCCACCCTCCCGTCAGGGCAATTCCATTCAACGCCACCCCCCGCCTCTTCAATCACTCACACCCTCTCTTCAATCAGCCCCTCGCGCCCGACAACCCGCCTTTCCGCACCTGGCACCGGCCGCCCCCATTTGGTCAGCCCCCCCCGCATCCCGATTAGGCATCCCCACCTCCCCCCGCCCGATCCGACAGATCCTGTACCCGCCATGTCTTTTGCCCTCCCCATCACCCCCTCGAAAGACTATATTCTCCCGATTTTAGCGTAGGTTTGCCCAACCAAATCCCCCCGGGGACAAAACCCAATTTTTTCATATGGTCGTCAACTTAAGCGAAGAGTACTCCCTTTTGTGTAACTGGATCAGCGAAATCCGCGATGAAGACATCCAAAAAGACAGGATGCGCTTCCGCCGCAACCTGGAACGCATCGGGGAAGTAGCCGCCTATGAGATCAGCAAGAGGCTCGTCTTCGAAGAAAAAGAGGTACAGACACCTCTTGGCACCGCCATATGTAAAGTGCTGAAAGACCAGCCCGTTGCCGCCACCATCCTCCGGGCCGGCCTCCCCCTTCACCAAGGTATCCTCAACTATTTCGATAAGGCCGACAACGCCTTTATCTCCGCCTATCGCAAACACCAGCGGGACGGCAGCTTCGAGATCAGCCTGGACTATGTATCCTGCCCAGAGCTGGAAGGCCGCGTCGTCATCGTCTCCGACCCCATGCTCGCCACGGGCGCCTCCCTGGTAAAGACCATCCAATTCCTCCGGGAAGAAGGCCACCCCTCCGAGATCCATGTAGTGGTTGCCATCGCCTGCACCGTAGGGATAGAATATGTCCTGCGCAGCGAACCCAACTGTAAGATCTGGTGCGGCGCCATAGATGACGAATTGACAGCCAAGGGCTACATCGTTCCGGGCCTGGGTGACGCCGGCGACCTCGCTTTCGGCACTAAAGTCCAGATGTAAGCTTGGTTTTGCCGAATATTTATACTATTTTTCAAACTCTACCCTATACAAGCCAACCGTTGGAGAGATTTCGCCGTCTAATTAGAATGACCTTAACTGTTTTATGAAAACAATCTTGCTCACGATCCGACAATCGATACACCTCCGCACCTGCAGGGCATGGCTTCTATTGATCATGGGACTTATTCTCACCACTCAGGCACTAAAAGCGCAGGACCCCGGATTTTCCCAATTCTTCGCTTCCCCCCTTACCCTCAACCCCGCGCTCACCGGGAAATTCAATGGCGTCCTTCGGGTAGCAGGCAACTATCGCAACCAATGGCCTTCCATCAACAATGCATTTATAACCTCCACCATATCCCTCGACGCCCCCATCCTCCGTAACAAACTGCCGGACAACGACACATGGGGCATCGGCCTGATGGCAATGACAGACCGTACCGCCAGCGGCGTCCTCAACAGCAACTTTATTGCCTTCTCCACCGCCTACCATAAAAGCCTGGACGAGGACGGCCTCCAACAGATAGGAGTAGGCTTCCAGGGCACCTATGGCAATAGGAGCCTCGACGGCACCAGGCTCACCTTCGAGGACGGACTGCAGCTGGACGGCACCTGGTTGAGGTCCCCCACGGAACAGATCAACTCGCAATTCATCAGCGTACACTATTTCGATATGAACCTCGGCGTACTGTACAATGGATCTACCAACGGGAACAATAACTACTATTTCGGCGCCTCCGCCTATCACTTGAACAAGCCAAAGGAATCGTTCCTGGGCATCGATACCATCAATATCCCCGTTCGCTATACGGGACACGCAGGCGCCTACTTCCCCGTGGCAGGCAGCCCCAGCACCATCTACCTCAGCGGTCTTTACAACACACAGGCAGGCGCCCACGAGCTGGTCTTTGGCGGCGCCTGGGCCGTCAGCGCCACACAGGACGAATCCTACCCCGTCAACTTCTACGCAGGAGCATGGGGACGATTCAGCAACGTGACGGACGCCATCATACCTTACGTGGGACTTGATTATGGCAATTTTAGTCTCGGCGTCACCTATGACGTCAATGTATCTTCTTTAAAGACCGCCTCCCAAAGCCGCGGCGGCATCGAGATCTCGCTTATTTATATCAAAAAACCTTCCGACGGTCACCACGACGTGCCCTGTCCGAGATTCTAAGAGACAGTACTGTCTTCACCAGCTCGCCCGCCCGGCCGCCTTCCTGGCATTACAATTGCCTGCATAGCAATATGCCTTCCTCCGTAGTCCATAGGATGCATTATGATGCAAAGAAACATGTCTTCCGCATCGTGTACGTATCGGGAATGATATATGATTACAAGAAAGTACCCCGGGAAGTCTACGACGAAATGAAAGCAGCTCCCTCAAAAGGAGAATATCTGAATTACCACATCAAAGGAAAATATCGTTACGAGAAGGTCACTCCCCCCAACAAGTGATCATCAAATCCCTCTCTCCACCCCTGTTCCGGTGCTCGCAGAGATAAATACCCTGCCAGACCCCCAACGCCAGCTCGCCATCGGCAATAGGTATCGACACAGAACATCCCAATAACGACGATTTTAAATGGGCAGGCATATCATCCGGCCCCTCGTCATTATGCCGGTAGTCAGGATCATTCTCAGGCGCCGCCTTGTTGAAGAAAGTCTCGAAATCCATCCGCACCGTAGGATCCGCATTCTCATTGATGGTCAGCGAGGCGGAAGTATGCCGGATAAACACCTGGCACATGCCTTTTTGCAGCTGCCTGATCTCGGGCATCGCCTCCAGCACCTCCCTCGTGATAAGATGAAACCCTCTTCTTCGCTCTCGTAAGATCAGGCTCCGTTGAAATATCTTCATAATATAAAGATACTGGTTCTCATTTTGTCACAGGTGAGACATCCAACTTCGAAGTGATCGAATTTCATTGATGCATTACTTTTTAGTCTTGCGCGTGCCGGTTGTTTTCTTTCCGCTGACATAAGGATTGCCTTTTAAATAAAATCGATACGGCAGCTCCGCATCCGGACCCGCATAATCTACTCCGATACGGGGAGTAGCGATGATTTCGGTCTTGCGGGGCCGGTAGCCATCATCCCCTATATATATTTCTCCCTCATATAAGGAATAGCCCGTATGCAGGATCGCCAGACCCATGGCTTTGGAGAGATTGCCCGGCCCACGGGTCAATGTATGATCCGGATGAGCCTTACCCGCCCTTTCTAGCATAACAGGAACGCCTTCCAGGGGCTCTAGTCCCCGAACCAGTATCGCATGAGGAATATCCTCCTTATTGGTCACCACATTAAAAAGATGGTGTATCCCATAAATAAGGTATACATAGGCGGTTCCCCCTTCCCGGTACATCACCTCCGTTCGACGGGTCCTTCTGCCGGAATACGCATGGGACGCGCGATCCACTACTCCATTGTATGCCTCCACCTCCACGATCCGCCCTGAGGTCCGCTTTCCGTCGAACTCCGTTACCAGCACCTTGCCCAGCAATTCACGCGCGATCCTGACGACATCCGGACGGGCATAGAAAGAATTATCCAGTTTTTTTATGGCACTCACCAAATAAATAATTTAAGTTTGAATGTAGTTCAGTCACCTAAACCATCTTAAACCGTAAAAACTAAAAATACAAAAGCTTCTCATTTTGCTTAAGGAAATAATCATAGCTTTCCAGTCCTACGCCAAGGCCCATCATTTTATTACTAAACACAAGCTGTGGAAATGGATCCTTATACCCGGGATACTGTATACCCTCCTGTTCTGCGTGGGCATGTATTTCTTCGTGGAATCCTCCAGCACCGCCGTCACCTGGCTGAGCCAGTTCGCCGGCATCGGAAGATGGCTGCATCACCAACAGAGCGCCGCCCTTAGCTTCCTGTTCGTGATGGGTGAAATGATGGTACGGCTGGTGCTCCTGTTCTTTTATTTTTCCCTGTTCAAATATTTGTTCCTCATCATCGGCTCCCCCGTCTTTGCCTATCTCAGCCAAAAAACAGAGGCGTTGATCAATGGTAAAGAATACAGCTTTCAGACAGGATCCGTGCTCCACGACATGCGCCGGGGCATCCGGCTGGCCCTCCGGAACAGCCTTTGGCAGACAGTATACACCATTTCCATCCTTATCCTTTCCTTCATACCCCTGGTAGGCTGGATCACCCCTGTCGTTTCCACTTTTGTAGAAAGCTATTATTACGGATTCTCCATGCTGGACTATAGCTGCCAGCGCCACAACCTTACCCAGTCCGCCACCATCTCCTATATCAGTCAGCACAAAGGACTCGCCATCGGTAATGGACTGGTGTTTTATGGCATGCATTTCATCCCCATCCTGGGTTGGGTGCTTGCCCCCGCCTATGCCGTCATCGCCGCCACCATTAGCCTGTATCATCAAAATCTGGAATAGCAGTCATGGACGCACCAGCCACATCGTCTTCTCATTCCTCATCCGGGCCAGCCGGCGCCGCCACCGTATACCTCATCCCCACCTGGCTGTACGAACATGAGCTGGCGCCTCTTCCCCCTTATATCCTGGACGCCGTAAAAGCCTGCCAGGTCTTCTTTGTGGAGAATGAACGCAGCGCCCGCCGGTATTTAAAAGCATGGTGGAAGGAAATGGTCATCGACGACTATGCATGGCATCCCATACACAAGGCCGAAGAGGAAGTAAAAGCGCTGTTTCGTCAGCAGTTGAAAGAAGGAAAGACCATCGGCATCATCAGCGAAGCCGGATGTCCCGGAGTAGCCGATCCCGGTCAGCTATTGACGGAGGCTGCTCACCAGGCAGGCGCCATCGTCCGGCCCCTCGTAGGACCCAGCTCCATATTACTTGCCCTGATGGCCAGCGGCATGAATGGACAACAATTCCGCTTCGCAGGCTATCTCCCCGTGGACAACGCTGGACGGACAAAAGCCCTCCGCGACCTCGAATCCGAATCCCAACGGCTGCGCTGCACCCAAATCTTTATCGAGACCCCCTATCGGAACAACCAGCTGCTGGACGCCATCCTGCAGACCTGCCGCCCCACCACCCTCCTCTGCATCGCAACCAACCTCACCGCCCCCCGGGAATACATCCGGACAAAAACAGTGGCCGAATGGAAACAGCTGGCCGCCTCCAAGGTCAATTTCCCCGACCTGCACAAACAACCAACCATATTCTGCCTAATGGCTGTATAACAATATCACTATCAGTTAATTACAAAGCACCCTAATTTTAGACAAATTTCCATCTAAAATTACCCTCATTCTCTGCAAAAATTCTCTCGAAAGATAGAACCTATCGATTGCTGAGTCTGCCTTATTACCTCGCCTCACAGACAGAACTGTATATCCATTGGCTAAAACAGCAACCTATCGCTCCGGCTCCGTAATAGACACGATACTATCCACTATAAAATTACTATACCCTCTCCACGGTATTTTGCCCCCATATTCCTGATAATGCAGTAATACACTCTTGCCGCTGTTATACATTAACTTATTCGCAATAGCCGTGTCCGTAACGGAAAATTCAAACTCGTACGACTGCACCGATCCCGGTGTCTTCGATCGTATGCCTGCCTGGATCAGCTTGCCTTCATATGTTTTGAAGATCCAGCCCTTTTTAACGACATAGTTCAGCTCTCCGAATTTCGTGCCTTCCCCGAAGCTCCGGTAATAATAGAAATAAATGAAGATGCCCAGTCCGACAACGAGCACCACCGTCGCTATTAAAAGGAACTTTTTCATAGCCAATGTTTACTGGGCCGAAGGCCACCCATATTTATCTACGAGATATACCAATGCCGCCATATTGAACGCTCCCAGCTCCATCTCCCGCTTGTTCACCACCTCCAGCACATCGCTGCGCGTATGATGGTAGTCGAAATATCGCTGCGAATCCGGCCGCAGCTCACCCACCACGACCCCCAGCTGCTCCATGGGCTCCACATCCGACCCTCCGCCGCCTTTATTGAATTCATAAACCCCATATGGCTGTAAAAGCTTTAACCAGGGCTGGACAGCCGTCCATTGCGCATCCGACAACGACAGACTAAAAGCACGGGGCGTAAACCCACCCGCATCGCTTTCCAGCGCCAGCAAATGTTGTTCCCCTTTCGCCTTGGCCTCATCCCGGTATTTTTGACCACCCCGTCCCCCATTCTCCTCATTGGCGAACAGCACCGCCCGGATGGTATGTTTGGGTGTATATCCTGCCGCCTTCAGCGCCCGCAGCACCTCGATGGACTGTACACAACCCGTCCCGTCATCCATCGCCCCTTCGGCAGGGTCCCAGGAATCCAGATGACCGCCCACCGTAATGTATTGGTTGGGTGATGCTCCCTTCAGCTCGCCGATGATATTATGCGCCGGCGTGTCGGCCAGCATATGCCCCTGTGTGCGGAGATAGACCCTCACCGGACCGCCATGCGCAGCCCCGATAGACTCCGCCAGCCAATCCGCATCCCGAAGACCCACCGCCACCGCCGGTATCCTGGGGAAGCTGTCATTGTACACCAGTGCGCCCGTATGCGGGACATTATCCACCGAATGGGACATCGACCGCACCAGCACCGCCACCGCTCCATAACGCGCCGCCATGGAAGGCCCAAAGACCCTGTAGCGCACCGCATCGCCATAGGAGCGGAAAGTCTCTATGAAGGTGGGATTGAAATGATAATTGTAGAATACGATCTTGCCCTTTACCTCGTCCTTATGCGCCTCCAGCTCCTCGAAATTATTGATCAGCAGGACGGGCGCCGTCAGCCCTTTAGGTCCCGTACCCTCCGAATTGCCCAGGGCAATGACATCCAGCCCACGCCGCTGAGCCATCGTCTTCCGGCCGCTGCCTGTCTTCGGACCCTCTATAGAACAAGCCGCCGAATCCTTCCCCCCTCTCACCCAATGCGGCACCATACACTCCTGCATCCACGCCTTATCCGCTCCCGCATCCTGCATCGCCTTCAAACCCCACTGCTCCGCCTTGTAATAACCCGGACTGCCCGACAGCCGCGCCCCCACCTTCTTGGTCAGGGTCCATAGATCCCCATACGCCTTGCCATCCGTCAGCACGATATCCGCCAGCTTCCGTAAAAAAGCCGAATCTTCCGTATCAAACGCTCCTCCTTTCACCGGTGCACTGGCTCCATCCACCTGCCGCCCAACGATGGGCCCCTGTCCGAAGCCTTTCAACCCCAGGCCGGCACATATAAATAAAACCCATCCGGTACTCAACAATTTATTAGCCATGCATGTTAGTTTTCCGCTAAAGTTACATCAACCAAATTGATTTACCTTCGGCCACATTATCTAACCATAACCTGGAAATATGCGGATTGGAATTGTATGCTATCCTACTTTCGGCGGCAGCGGCGTTCTGGCTACAGAATTGGGCAAAGCCCTGGCCGACAAAGGTCACCAGGTACATTTTATCACCTATCAGCAACCCGTACGGCTAAACGAATTCAACGCCAATATCTTCTACCACGAGGTGCGCGTCACCAACTACCCCCTCTTCGACTACCCCCCCTATGAGACGGCTCTATCCAGCGCCATGGTGGACGTGATCATGAACCACCAGCTGGACCTGCTCCATGTACACTATGCCATCCCCCACGCCTCCGCCGCCTATATGGCGAAAAAGATAGTAGAGACGCAAGGCAAACGCATCCCCGTCATCACCACCCTCCACGGTACGGACATCACCCTGGTGGGACGGGATAAGACCTTCGCCCCCGTCGTCGCCTTTTCCATCAACCACAGCGACGCCATCACAGCCGTTAGCCGCAATCTGCGGGACGAAACATACCGCAATTTCACCATCGAAAAAGAGATCCGCGTCATACACAACTTCGTGGACACACGCCGGTTCCGTAAAAAACCCCTCGACGCATTCAGGAAGGTCATCGCGCCCAATGGCGAAAGGATCCTGTTGCACGCCTCCAATTTCCGTAAGGTCAAGCGCGTCCAGGACATCGTACGCATCTTCGACATCGTGCGGCAACAGATCCCCAGCAAGCTCCTCTTCGTAGGCGATGGACCCGAACGTCCCGGCGCGGAAGACCTCGGCCGCGAGCTGGGCGTCTATGAAGACATGCGCTTCGTAGGCCGGCAGGAGCAGATGGAAGACATCCTGGCCATAGCAGACCTGTTTTTGCTCACTTCCGAATATGAGAGCTTTGGCCTCGCCGCCCTGGAAGCCATGGCCGCGGGCGTACCCGTCATCTCCACCAATGCGGGCGGATTACCTGAAATTGCTATCGAGGGGGTTACCGGTTACCTGAGTAATGTAGGCGATGTACAAGGAATGAGCGAACAGGCCATAAAGATACTGGAGAATGATACTACGCTGCAACAGTTCAAGGCCAACGCCGCCGCACATGCGCAACGGTTCGATATCAATACCATCGTCCCGGAGTACGAAGCTTTATACAATCGTTTTTTGTCATAGGCGGCCGTTATAGGGTCGGTCGTCACCGGTCTCACACCGGCTGCCCTGCCTGCTCCGTCAAAAAGCTCACCAGGCTTTCTCCGAAATGCTCGTTCCAGCCCAGCCGGCAATCCTCATAACACTCCGCTCCCGGCGCCAGCCCCTCATGCGTCATCGTCACTTTCGTACCCTCGCCTGCCGGCTCGATCTCGAAGACCACCCTCGTCCCATTCCACTCCTTTTTATCTTTGATCCAATGCAGGTTGCAATCCCGCACATCCCATACGATCTTCTTTTCAGGCACATCCTCCATGATCTCGAACGTGACGAAGGTCGCGCCAAATCGGACGGTAAACACATCCCAACGCTCCCGGCTCCGGCCCTCTACTTTCCTGGCCCACCAGCCCTGTACGTCCTTGATACCTTCATACGCCTCCTGCGGCGTAACATTCACCATAATGCTTTTTTGATAACTCTTCGGTTGCATGATGATCGATTTTATAGTTTAAAATAATTAGCCCGTGATGACATTCTTAATCTCCACATTGGTATTCCGAAGATCGATACCGCCTTCCAGCACAGATTTCAGATTGGTGAGAAAAAATACCCATCCCTTGGAGTCCGATGCGAATTGTTTCCCCAATGCAACCCCTTCTGTCGGCAGATTGCTCTCGATGAGCTCGATGATCGTCTCCCCATGCTCCGTATAAAAAGTAATGGTCACGGGAATATCATTGGCAAAGGAAAAACTGAAAAGATTCTTGTCATTGGTCTTCAGTATCTTCCCTTTTACCACCGGATCCGCGGGATTGCTGAGCAAATACATAGCGTAATGATCACCCGCCTGTGCCATCTCATTGTTTTCGCGTGCCCTTCCCTGAGCATCCGTATAAATGATCTTGCCGAGGAACCAGGATTGCATTCCCCCCGGCGTCGCCCATGCCTGAAATGCGTTCTCCACGCTGGTCTTGACATTGACCCTAAGCTTGAAGGTGCTGAAATCGTGTGTTGTCGCCATATCTGATTTGATTTTGTTTGAATGTCTGAGACCTTCGTCGGATCTGATACGGTCCCCTTTGGTCGTAACCCCTGGTCCGTTAGGTCAAAGCTAATGCACCCCGGCCAGCCGGGATTTATCGAAAATTGAGAATTCTATTCCCCCTTCCGCAGCTGGGAAGGCGGCCGCCCAAAACGCTTCTTATAGAGGATGCTGAAGGAGAAGACGCTCTCGAACCCAATGGCCAGGCATATATCGTTCATTGTCAGGCGCGTAGTCTCCAACAAATGCTTGGCCTTCCGCAGCTTGCAATCTATCAGGTATTGATGTGGAGTGATACAGTACACCTGCTTGAACATGCGTAGAAAATGCTGGCTGTTCATCGACGCCATAGCAGCTATATCTTCCAGTGTGATGGCGGTATTGAAATTCTCCTCCATCCAGTTCCTGGCCAGCGACACGCGCCGGAAGATCTCCAGCCGGGTGGAAGCCTTGACGGCTTGTATATTCTGAGAACATTTATACGCCTCCCTGTTGGCCTTCAGCAGATCCTCGAAAAGTGCCCTCACCACCGCATCCGCCTGTATATTGGCAAACGACGAGCAGCTGCTGCCCAGCTCGATCAATGATAGGATAGTGTCACGAAGTCCACCGTCGACATGTACTCTTTCCAGGTAGGAAAAATCATAAGGGAGATTGTCGAAATTTTCCAGCAGCACCTCATCGCTATAAATAAGACTATGCTGTACCAGGTCCGGGAGCTGCGAATTGAAAAAAAGCATCGTGGGCGTCACTCCAACGTCGGTGGTCTTGATGGCCAACCGACTGCCCCGGTTGACAAAGAACACCTTGTTTTGTTCAATGGGATTCTTCATCCCATTGACATAATAATTACAGATGCCTTTCTCTGCTATCAATAGCCCAATACCCGATGGATGCTCCGGACACTGATAAGGCTTCCGCAGGACCTCGGAAAAAAGAAAATGATCTACGTAGATGGGAGGCGTTATCTCGTTGTCAGGATTGAATGTCTTTGGCAGCGCGCGGACCAGCATGCATGTGAGATGATGCTGCTAATATACTTCATTTACCCCTTACCAGCCACTTCTCCGGATCCTGCCACACATCATAAGGATCATAGATCCTGAAGTCTACTTGTCCCGTCTCGCCCACCTGGCCAAGCACATCACCCGCCGTCACCTGCTGACCCTTGACGACGTTCGCACTGGCCAGATCGCTATAGATGGTGAAATATTTTCCATGCAGCACCATCACCGCCTTACCCTCGCCGATATCCATTACATCGTCTATTACCCCGTCATATACCACCCGCACCGAAGAATCTTTATCGACGGCAATATTGATACCTAAATTATTGATATGCACGCTCGGAGCCAGCTCATACGGCTGATACCCAAAACGCATCACCACCTTCCTCGAATCCACCGGCCAGACAAGATGTCCCTTCTGCCGGCGAAACCCTTCCGTCACATACCCCGCCGTCATGTCCGCACTATTTGCAGCCTTGTCCGCCTCCGCATGCCTGCTCGTCCGGCTCAGCGTAACACTCACGCTCAGCTGCTTATTTCTCCCTAACGGAGCGCCCGGGGACATGCTACTGACCCTCCGGCTGCTATGCCCGCTCTTCACATGGCCCTTCCCACTCCGTGTAGTGGCATGAGCCGTCTTTTGGGTCACCCTGCGCTGCCCATAAATCTTCGTCGACCAGGCCGACAAAACCATCATCATCAGCAGCGTCACCGCCGGTGTACGTAGTGCCGGGTACGTCTTACAAAAAAAGATAATCCGTCCCCGGCACACCTCTAAAGATGGGCCTTCGGCCACCGGACCTTTGGTCCGTATTGAATTTTTTACCATACAAAAGGGAAAGACCTCCGGCGTCGCCGGGAGTCCTCAAAAGAACCCGTCACCTCATCAACCACTTCTCCGGGTCAAACATATGATCCTTCTCGTCCGAGAGCACAAACTCCAGCTGCCCAATATCACCCACCCGGCCGATGATCTGACCCGTCTTCACCTGGTCACCTTTACTAACGCTTACAGTGGACAAATTACTATACGTGGTGAAATATTTTCCATGACGAATAATGACCGCACTCACATCCCCTACATTGAACACGCTGGAGACCACCCCCTCGAACACCGCCTTCACCGCCGCGCCCGCATTGACATCGATGGTGACTCCCTGGTTATTATGAATGATACCTTTAATATATTCGTGGGGACCGAATGCCATCGACACCGTACCCGACACCGGCCAGGGCAAATGCCCCTTGTTCTTTTCAAAATTCCCCGACAAATGCATGTCCTCGTCCGAGGAGAACACCGTCTTGGAGCCCGACTTGATCGTATTCAACGGAGCCGCCCCCCCACTCCCGCTGGATTCGGCGGGCTTTGTAGCAGGCTTCTCGGCAGCCGCCGTCGCATTCTTCGTCTTGGCCTCTTTGATAGCCGCATCACGGGCACGCTTGATAGCCGCGGCAATGGCGCCTGCCAGCTTCTGGTCCTGCTTTTGTTTGGCCGCCATCTCCTTCTTCAGCTCCTTCTCCTGTGATTTCAGTCGGGATACAACCGCATCCTTCTCCTTCTTCTCATCCTCCAGGATGCTGCGCTCCTTATTCTGTTTCTTCAACGCCTCGTCCTTCTCCACACGGGTGACCTTCAGCCCATCGATCTTGCTTTGCAGCAGGTCCTGTGTACGATGGATATTCTCCGCCCGCTCTTCCCGGTAGGCCCGGTAGGACTTCAGGTACTGCACCCGCTTGATCGCGTCATTAAAGCTCGTGGCCGAAAAGATAAAGTTGAGGAAGTCGTAGTTGCTCCTGTTCTTATAGGCAAAAACGATGCTCTCGGCATACTGTATCCGAAGGGTATCCAGCTCCCGGCGCAGCTTCAGGATCTCCCGCCAGGACTCGTTCATGTCCCCCTGGATGACATTGATCTGGTCATTGATATTGCGGATGGCCGATTCCCGCAGCTTGAGCCTGCGTTGCAAAAGGGCCAGCTGCCCCAGCGTCTCACGCTTGTTCTTATGGGTCTCGTCCAGGCTGCGCTTTACATCCTCGATCTCTTTCTGAATGGCGGCCCGCTCCTTCTCCAGATCGCTACGGCTTTGCACCGGCGCCTGGGCCCTGGAAAAAACGGCCATGACCAACAAAAAAGATCCCGTAAGCAAGGCTTTCAGCATATTCCCAAATTAATCAATTTTCAATAGACCCCCCCGGATTATAACAACGTTTATCTGCGCCGATAATTTTTCGGGATAGTAAAAGAAAAGCTTAAGTTTTCGTTAAACTTGAATTGCTTGTATCCCAACTCTATATCCACTTTCGTCTTCTCGGCCACCGAGATCTTGCGATAGGTGGAGAACCGCAACGTATCCCGCTGTTCATAATCCCCATACGTAAGATCGCAGGTGCGGGCCCGCATGGGGTCCACATCGTCCAGCTTGCAATGCCGCAGGGTATTGTCCGCATTCAGGGTCAGATAATTCTTGAAAAGATCTCCCACGCTCAGCAGCGACATGCCCGATGAAGCGTCTTTTTTATAGAAAAGGATGTTCGTCGTATCCAGGTAGATGGGATTGCCCAGCAGCAGGTCCTGCACCGTCTGGAAGTTAACAGGCAGATGTATCTCCTCCTGCAGGAAGCTGACGCTACGCAGCCGGGCCACTTTCTTCAGCTTGTCCAGGATCTTTACGCTGTCCCGTGTGATCAGCAGCCGGAAAGCCTCGATCCCGAGGGCCGCATTGATAGACACCCAGATCATGCTGTCCTTCCTGATATGAATAAAGGCATTGAACTCATAATCCTTTCCATCCCCTCCCTCATAATGTACTTTCATACGGGCGGAGAAGGTCTGAAAATCTATTTTATTATGGAGAAGGCCGGCCATCGTCTGACTTATGACCTTTAAGCTGTCCGCATGACGGTCTTCCGGTGTGACTACCGGTGTAACCACCGCCGTCGCGGTATCCTTGCGGGTCGCACTGGGCGCAGCGATCACTTTCTGGATCTTCTTGGTGCTCCTGCAACCCACGATGCTTCCAAAGAGCGCTACTACCACAGCGATGACCGCTAAGAATTTTTGCATTAGTTGAGTTGAATAATTAATGGTATGTCCTCACTGCTTCCCCGTATGACCAAAACCACCCGCATTGCGGACAGTCTCGCTGATCGCCTCCACAGCCTCCCAGTCTATCTGCTCCACAGCCGCGATCACCATCTGTGCTATCCGGTCGCCGGGATGCAACGTCTGATCCTCTCCCGAAAGATTGATGAGAATGACCTTGATCTCTCCCCGGTAGTCCGAGTCGATAGTCCCCGGCGTATTCAGACAGGTGATGCCCTGCTTGACGGCCATTCCGCTGCGTGGACGGACCTGGGCCTCATAGCCATGCGGCAGCTCGATAAACAACCCTGTAGGGATAAGCTGTCTTTCCAGGGGCTTTAATACCACGGGGGCTGGAAGATCAGCCCGGATATCCATCCCCGCCGAGCCTTCCGTAGCATAGGCAGGGAGATCATTGGAGGATTTGTTGATGACGCGAACGCTGATTCTGGGTTTTAATGACATAGTGTCGCAAAGGTAATGTATTCAATGCATTCAGGACGGCCCCTTCACCAATAACACCGTGGCATACGCCATCAGCCCCTCACCCCTCCCCACAAAACCCATCTGCTCCGTGGTCGTGGCCTTGATGGAAATATCCTCTACCCCAATGTCCAGCACCGTCGCCATCGCCGTCCGCATGGCGTCCGCATACTTCATGATCTTGGGCGCCTCCAGACACACCGTACTATCGATATTGACGACACGATACCCCCTCTCACGCACCAAAGAATAGCTTTTCCGCAACAGCAGCTTGCTGTCGATGTCCTTGTAGGCGGGGTCCGTATTGGGAAAATGCTGCCCGATATCCCCCAGGTTCAACGCCCCCAGCAACGCATCGCACAACGCATGCAGCAATACATCCGCATCGCTATGCCCCAACGACCCCTTGGTATGAGGGATGAGCACGCCCCCCAGCCACAGCTCCCGGCCCTCCGCCAATTGATGAAAATCCACGCCAAAACCTATCCGATACGACATATATAATCATTTTAAAATGAATCCGGATCTGGCAACATCTCTTTTACCTCATATTCAATTATAGGACTTTTATGGAATCCCAATATTATTTGATGAAGAGAGTCTTGAGCTATGTCCCCTCGGATGGCAAGTCTTCCCAGATCATACATATCCCAAAGCTCACTTATATCATAAGGAAAATACTCATTACAATTAATGTAAGTATCTTTTGAAAAAGGATTCGTACCATCTTCAGCTGGTATGAATACCAACGTTTCATTAGGGAATCTTTTTCTTTCAATTAATTTCATTACTGTATTGAACTGCGAGGTACCACAGGACAAAACAATAATATCATCTGGCTGTCTTACTATGCAAATAAAAAAATGGGGCTCCAGTGTCCCCAATTCCTCACAGGAAAAATAAAGCACTTTTCCCGGAACCAATTCGGATTCAAATTGCGATCTACTTAAAGGCATTATTTATTTGCACTATTATCATCAACTCGTAAATAAAGGTCTTTAACCAGCTGTAAATTGGCTAAATCTTGTTTAAAAAGAGGCTTTTCATCAGCAGCATCCTTGAAAAAATCCTCAAAATCGATCAAAAACCTCGACCCCATTTTTTGAGTAAATGCCTTTTCCCATTTCTTCCATTCAGGGAATTCGTGAGATATATCCGACAATTGGAATTGATCGTATTTCCCATACGCTTTTACTACCTCATCAATCGTTGAAATATCTGTTTCGGAAAAGACCTTCATTAATGGTGCGCCAGCAGACGAATACTCCCTATTGCTGATTATCGATAAATAATTAGTGCTATAACTTAACTCATCTTCGCTGAGGAAGGAAGAATTACTCTCTAAAATATCTCTTGTGCTGGATGGCACCGGACCATACTTAAATGCGAAATAAGTATCTCCTGTTATAGTGCGACCAAAATTTCTTAGGTGAAGTCTGTCAGAAAGCCAAATGAGCTTGATAGCTTTCATTTTATTGATCGTTCCACCATACTTGGTCGCAATATAATTCAATGCCTGCACCGTCTTCTTGTAATTGAACCCTCTCATTAATGCCAACAAATTTAGCAAACTTAATTATTCCCCCAAAATAAAATAGCCGGTTCAAGACCGGCTATTCAAAATTAATAACTTATGATCATGGCGTCGTACTCTGACCGCCGCTACCGCTATTATCACTATTGCTATCCAGGTCGAAGAACAACCCGAAACGCAACGTATTCGACAACGGATTGCGCGTAGTCCCATTACCCGAAGGCACCAGGTAAGAGAAATTCAGCCCCATCACATTGTACTTCAAACCAACCCCTACGCTGAAATATTTCCGGTCGCCCTGATTCCTGTCCTCATAATAATACCCCATGCGGAAAAAGAACTGATCCTGGTACGCATATTCAGCGCCGATAG
>DASZXP010000129.1:0-23608 GCA_035545935.1 Puia sp.
TCAATGGACCGGCCAAGGAACAATCAATAAAGGAACGATTTTTGACCAGACTCCCCCAATGAAGAAAGAATTCTCCCAGATGGCATTCGATTTTCCCATGGAGGCTGAGCCACAGGCTCCGCCCAAAAATGGTTTGTCAGCCCATCACGGAGAATTGGGAAATGGGACGTCTGGCAACGGCCTGACCCTATCCGACAATGCCCCGGGACTGTCCGCCGAAGAAGAGCATACGGTACGGGAAGAAGGTCGCCGCGCAGGCGTCGTGGTACGGATAAAATCTTTAAAACGCCCTTCCGAACAAGCTGCCGCCCCCCTGACAAACGTCGAAACACCCGTTGCCCCTAAGGTAATGTCCGCCCCCGAGCAGGTATTCGTTCAGACATCTATCCCCCTGGAAGAGGTAGAGCTGCCCGTCGTCAATGCGGAAATACCGGCGCCCGTGACAGAGGTGGTCCCCGAAGAGCCGGTAGCGCCCGTAGCGGCAGCACCCGAACCCGACCCGGTCTTCCTGGCAGCGGTAGCCGAACCAGCCCCGGTCCACCAGCCAGCAACGCTCGATGAGCCCGCCGAACTCGATCCGGTCCCCCTGGCCCCCCCGTTGCCCCCCCGTAACAGATCTGCATCCCGGCCCGCACCCGTAGAAAAAGCAAAGAAGCCGGCCCCGGTGGAAAAAGCCAAATCCAAAAGAGGACGCAAATCCCTGAAAGAAGTAGCGGCAGAGGCCGACCTCATCGACATACCGGCCGACGACATCCTGTACAGCAAACAATATTATACCATGGGAGAGGTCGCCGGGATGTTCAAGGTCAACCAATCCCTCCTGCGCTTTTGGGAAACAGAATTCAGCATCCTGCAACCCCGTAAGAATAAAAAAGGAGACAGGTATTTCAGACCCATCGATATCAAGAACCTGCACCTGATCTATCACCTCCTGCGCCAGCGGAAATATACCATCGAAGGCGCCAAGGAATTCCTCCGGAAGAACAAAAAAGCAGAACAACGATTTGATGCCATTCAACGATTACAACAGATCAAAGCCTTCTTATTGGAACTGAAGGCGCAACTATGAAACGCGAAACGCGTTTCGTCCGAAGGACAGACATTAGCGGTTTGCCGGGAATACGCTAATTTTACCAGGGGCGTATTCCCGGCACATAAATAAAACCTTATACATCATGAAGCACATTCTACTCATCGCCATCATCATCGGTCTCGGGATCCTTACCCGGGCCGAATCCGAATACACCGTCACCAGCGACGGCGCTCATAAAATATTGAAAGGACTCATCAGCCGCGATATGCTGGAAAAAGATGCTGCCTTCTCCTGGTTCCACCAAAACCACAGCGCCTACACCCCCGACGCCGCCGTGACAGCGCTGGTGCGTTCAAAGACCGCACAGGTACGATTCCTCGTCTTCACCGCCACCTGGAACGAAGACGCCCAATACATCCTTCCAAGGTTCTACTCCCTGATGGATGCGGCTTACGTCCAGCCGGAACAAATTACATTGGTAGGAGTGGACAGGGAAAAGAAAACACTCCATCATCTCACGGAGACCATGCACATTACTTCCATACCGACCTTCATCGTCTTAAAGAATGGGAAAGAAATAGGGAGGGTCGAACCAAAAGACAAATACAGCGCCTGGGAAAAAGACCTCACCACCGTTCTACAGGAACCCTAAGATCGCCCGGTAGGCCTGACAGCATCGGTCCCGGCAGGAGCTCCCCCCGCACCCCCACTGATCGTCACCGTCGTGCTCGCCCCCGCAACATCGATCTTCAACGTCTCCAATAGCTGTAACACATCCAGGTTCACCTCCTGTTTGACATCATTGAACTGATCCTGCGCAATAGGCGCCGTAAAATAATCCACGTTGATCAAAAAAGCAGTTGCCGTTATATCATTCAAAAAAGCGGTGCTCTTTTCTATCGTATCCTTCTTCAGGATATCCTTCAACCCTTCGATCAGCTTGTCCAGCTGCGCCGCCGAAGTTGTCAGGCTCACCTCCAGTCTCAGCTCCCCCTTACGCTGCGTACGCAGCGTAAGATTGTCGACGATACTATCCACCATTTGCTTGTTCGGCACCGTCACATAGGTCTTCTGGTCCGTACGGATCCGCGTGCTCCGCAGCCCTATCTTCTCCACCGTCCCGGAAATATTATTCACCTTCAGCACATCTCCCGCCGTAAACGGCTTGTCGAAAAAGATGACGAAGCTGGCGATCAGATTCTCTATGCTCTCCTTGGCGGCAAGCGCTACGGCGGCGCCGGCCAACCCCAGGGAAGCCAGTATGTTGGACACATCTACCTTAAAAGCCAGATCCAGTATTATCAGCAGCCCGATGATCCCCAAAATGGCTTTTAAAAAATCCCTCAGAAAGCCCACCATCTGCAAATCCCTCATCCCCCTATCCGCCCTGGCTCTTTGCCGCAGCATCTGCGCGATGAAGTCCACCAGCCGCATCAACAGCCAGATAAAGCTGATGACAAGGATGATGACGCCAATGGACTGAAAGATCGTCTTGCTCCGGACCTCGTAAATATCGAATTCCAGCTGCGGCGGGAAATGCAGCTTCTCGATGGAAGACATCGACACGAACACCACGATAAAAGTCCCGATAGGTCCTACGACCAGCTGCAAAAAGGAAGACTTTTCCAAACCCGAACCCACCCGTTGTATCATGCTGAAAAGCAGCCTTCCTATCAGCCTCGAGATAAATCGCTTCAGGATGATGACGAACAGGATAGTGCTGGCGACAATGATATAGGAGCGAAGAGGATTGCCAAAAACTATCAGGTTCCAGAAATCGTGCATGGCATTCGATTGATCGGGTAAAGTTACGGCTTGTTGCTATATATCTCCAATCTACCCCGCCTCAAAACATAGATGGCGGAAGGCATGATCTTGATCCGTAACGCGTCGCGCGCATAGCCCGGTATCGGCTCCTCCTGCACGTCCAGCGTCCCCTGCTGATAACGCAAAAAGGAGCGGTCATCACGCCCAAGCATATTCTTGTCCAATACGTCGAAATCCTTCCATCTCAACAGGGCGATATGATTCTTCAGCCCTCCATAATGATCGAAGATATAAACACCCCGCGCCGTATCATACAGGTAGACAAACCCTCCCTGGTCGCGCAAAACGGTAGGCTCCGGCATCGTATCGAACAGCAGGCGGAAATCGGCGGTCTGGTCCACCAGCGACCCATCATCCCCGATCTTTTTCAGCTTGGCATCCAGCTCATCGTATACCCACACCGTATTGTCATAGGACAACCCCACCGCACGCGCCTGCAGGATATTCAATTTACGCAGATCGATGGTATTGACCATGTTCAGGAACCTGTCCAGCTCGATGATCGTGGTAAACTCCCGATAGTAAACGACGATCTTCAACGGGTTGGAAACATCCACAAGAGACACCTTCCCAAACCTGCGCACATCATTGAAGACAGCCAGCGAGTCGCCCATAGGGCTCAATTTCTTCAGCTGATTATCGACGGTGAGCACATAGATATTGCCCAGGTTGTCTACCGTAAAGTCGGCCAGATCACCCTCGATGGTCCTGCTCAATACAAAGTCCGACGCCCGCTGGGCGGAAACGCCTTGCAAAAGCAACAACCCTGATATGAGCAACAGTATCCTCATTTCCGAATGATCTTAGCCTCCATCTCCGGCGACTCCGGTAACAATGACAGCTCCTCCCCGTCAAACACCGCATACGTGTTATAGCGTATCCAGTCCCCCAGATTGATATAACGGCCCGATCCCAACCGGTAGTCGATGGGCAGATGCCGGTGACCGAAAATAAAATAATCGAAATGCTCCTTCTTCAACACCTCCTTGCAGTACACGATCAGCCATTCATCCTCTTCGCCAAGGAACCTCGCATCGTCATTCCCCGTCACCGCCCTGCTGCGCCGGCTGGCCCAGTTGGCGATACCCACGCCGACAGCCGGCGGCAAGATCCCGAACAGCCATTGACAGATACGATTGCGAAATATCTTTTTCATGAACTTATACCCATGGTCGCCGGGCCCCAATCCATCCCCATGCCCTATATAGAACGAACGGCCATTGTATTCGAAGGTCTTCGGCTCGTGATACACCGGGATGTTCAGCTCCTGCTCGAAATAGCCGCTCATCCACATATCGTGATTGCCGACAAAGAAATGTATGGGAATACCCGAATCCGTGATCTCCGCCATCTTACCCAGTATACGGGTATATCCTTTGGGTACGACGGTACGGTATTCATACCAGAAATCGAACAGGTCGCCCACGATAAAGATCTCCGCAGCGTCATGCCGGATGGACTCTAAAAAGTTGACAATATGTTTTTCCCTTACCAGGCTGGCAGCATGGTCGGGAGCGCCCAGATGGAAGTCGGAGAGAAAATAGATCTTTTTTCCAGGAGGGAGTTGCATGCGGTGAAGTTAATGCCTGTCCACCAAAAAAAGGTAAACTTCTTTTGGACCATGCACCCCTACGACGAGTGTCTTTTCTATATCCGCCGTACGGCTGGGGCCCGTGGCAAAAGTTATCAGGGAAGGCAGCTGCCCCTGGTATCTTTCTTTCAGCGCGATCAATCCATCCCGTATATCGTACACCAGCTGATCGGTGTAAGCGACACAGATATGGATAGGGGCATATACGCTGACGGTGCGACCGCTCTCCTGGGCAGCGCTCATCACGATGCTGCCCGTCCTTGCCACCAGCAGCTCGCAGGTTGTGACGGCGGCATCACAATCCTTCAGCTCCACTTTTGACCAGTCGTCGAAAGAATTTGTCTTTAACGTCTCCTTCAGCTTCTCTTCCCGGCAGTATATTTTTTTCCAGCCGTTGTGACCGGCCAGCGCCTTTAGCTGGGCAGCCAGCTCACGGTGATCCATACAAAATATGAACTTGCCCTGCAGCTTGGTGAACTGCTCGGCAAACTCGATCTCCGGGTCCTGCGTAGCCGGCTGGAAGACGGAGTGATTGCCTTCACTTTGCGGAAAAGGAATAGGCGTTGATTGACTCAACGCCTGCCTTATCTTTTTAAGAATATTTTCCTTCGCGGGGGATACCTTCATATCTCGACGCTAATTTGTTATACTTGTTCCGCTGTGGGAGGAGTCACCACTGCCGGGGGCACTCCATTGCTATCGCCAGGCTGAAGGCCTTCACGGGAATGGTCGTCGACATCCAGCAGTCTCTTTTCTTCAAAGGGACGTTTGCCGATGAGAGCTTCCACATCGCTCTGAAAAAGTACTTCTCTTTCCAGGAGCGCCTCCGCCAGGATCTTTACCTCTTTGTCCTTCCGGGTCAGCAGGTCCTTGGTAGCGTCGTAGGCCTTGTCGATCAGCTGGCGTACCTCCTCATCGATGAGACGGGACGTCTCCTCGGAATAAGGCTTGGTAAAGCTATTCTCCTGCTGGGGATCATAGAAGCTGACATTCCCTACTTTATTGTTCATACCGTAAACCGTTACCATCGAATAGGCGATCTTGGTGATCTGCTGCAGGTCATTCTGCGCACCCGTAGAGATCTTTCCAAAATTGAGCTCCTCGCTGGCGCGTCCGCCCAGGGTCATGCAGATCTGGTCGAAAAGCTGGTCGGTATTGTAGAGATATTGTTCTTTCGGAGTGTATTGAGCATAACCCAATGCCGCCACGCCTCTTGGGACGATGGTCACCTTCAGGAGAGGGTAGGCGTGCTCGAGATACCAGCCACAGATGGCATGCCCTGCTTCGTGATACGCAATGATCCTCTTTTCGTCGGGAGAGATGATCTTGTTCTTTTTCTCCAATCCGCCGATGACCCTGTCCACCGCATCCTGGAAATCCTCCATGTCCACGGTCTCTTTTCCTTTACGGGCAGCGATAAGCGCCGCCTCGTTACAGACATTGGCGATGTCCGCGCCTGCAAACCCGGGAGTCTGCTCGGCCAGCTTATGGATATCCAGCTTGCTGCTGATCTTGATAGGCTTGAGATGCACCTTGAAGATGGCCTCGCGTCCTTTCAGATCGGGCTTGTCGATGGATATTTGTCTGTCGAACCTGCCGGGACGCAGCAATGCGCTATCCAGTACATCGGGACGGTTGGTGGCGGCCAGTACGATGATCCCGCTGTCGCCTCCGAAGCCATCCATTTCTACGAGCAGCTGGTTCAGCGTGCTCTCCCGCTCGTCATTGCTCATGATGGCGTTCTTACCGCGTGCGCGACCGATAGCATCTATTTCATCGATGAAGATGACACAGGGCGCTTTTTCCCGGGCCTGCTTGAACAGGTCCCTCACACGGCTGGCGCCCACCCCTACGAACAGCTCTACGAAATCGGAACCGCTCATAGAGAAGAATGGCACCTGCGCCTCTCCGGCCATGGCCTTTGCCAGCAAGGTCTTACCCGTACCGGGAGGACCTACCAGCAACGCACCCTTGGGGATCTTACCGCCAAGCGCCGTATATTTTTTTGGGTTCTTTAAGAAGTCTACTATTTCCATCACCTCCACCTTGGCCTCATCCAGCCCTGCTACGTCATTGAAGGTAATGGTCACCTTGGTGCCTTTGTCGAAAAGAGTGGCTTTGGATTTACCGATGTTGAAGATCCCGCCGGGACCGCCGCTGGCACCCTGTCCGCCCATCTTACGCATCAGCATCACCCAGATCAGCACGATGATCAGAAGTGGAAGAAGGAAATTCAGCAGAGGGCCGAACCATTCACCTTCCGACTTGGAGTTCAACGGAATTTCCTGTATCTGCGGATTCTTGACAAAATATTCCCGCAGCGTCTTCTCATACTCTTTTATATCCGTCACCTTGAATTCGAACTGAGGTCCTTCCTTATTGACGTTGTTCGGCCAGGTACCTTTTAGCTGATTCGAATAATAGGGCTTGTTAAGGCTGTCCTTCTTGATATATACCCGTACCACCGATTTGTTGGAGATAAGGTCGATCTTGTCGACATCACCCTTGGCCAGCATTTCTTTCCTGAAGTCCAGTTCCGATATCTGATGGGCATCCGGAGAAAGCCCCCCGAACAGATTAAAGCCGATCAATACGGCCGCGATGATACCCCAGATCCAATATATGCTGAATTTCGGGCCTTTTCTCGGGCTGTTATCGTCATCTCCCCTGGGCCTGAAGCGCGGAAAGCCAGACTTGTCATTTTGTTTCAGATCGTCTTGTGGCATTTGTATTTGTCCGTGTTGTTTTTGCTTGTTTGAATACTATTATTACTATAAAAAACTATATAGAGAAAATGTTTAAAAAAAACCCAGTAAACGGCAAAATATCCTGTTAAATTGTCCGGGAATTGGGCCTTGAGCCCAATGTAGCCCAATTCCCGCAAACCGGATCTTCGTCGGACCTGCTTTGCCACGGTCCCCCTCGATCAGAACCTTCGCAACTGCTCGGTTCTTTCTGTCCTTTGGACGAGCTCCTTCCAGTCGCTCTTGTGTCGTATTCAGGCTTTTCTATTGGGCGGAGTGTTTTTCCTGGGGTGCGTCGCTCCACATATCCTCCAGCTTATAAAAACGGCGACTTTCCGGCAACATGACGTGGATCACCACATTCACATAGTCGATCAGGACCCATTGCAGGGTTTGCTTGCCTTCGTGTTTATAGGGAGTTTCATCGCAGTTCTTCTTCGTGGCTTCTTCTATGTGGTCCGCTATTGCCTTCACCTGGGTAGTACTCCCGGCTTCGCATACGATAAAGAAATCAGCAACAGCCTCGGGTATCTTCCGTAGGTCGAGGGAAACAATATTTTCACCTTTTTTTTCCTGAATGGCCTGTATAATTGTTTTTAAGATTTTCGAATTCCTCGTTAATCTGGCTACACTATTGCGTTTTCGGGTAGCTAACATTGAAAGCTGTTCCAATAATCAAAACGTTTTTGTGATAAATTATATTTTAAATAGCGGCAAATCAAATTATTGCGCACTATCGTACTTTTATTAAAATCTAGTCCGACCGTGCGCAATGTCTTATTTTTGATACCTTCGCTCTGCTCGGTTACGGACAACGAACCTCCGGTCCGTTCTGGTGCGAAGTAGAGTTTAAATTTGTTCGAACGCTGCCGGCCCCTTTCCGGCAGCCGGTATTGCTCATTCCAAAAATAGTGATCTTTTGTCTATCGGGCGCTCTTTTATTGAATTACAATCAGTGGATAGCACCAACAACTATGCCATGGGCCAGGTACATGCGGGAATGGCCTCTCATGGTATGATGTTCTTCGCCCATGAACAATGGGCCGGAAAAGGCCAGCGTGGGAAGAGCTGGACAAGCATTCCCGGTGAGAACATCATCGTAAGCACGGTATTAGAGCCTGTGAATCTGGCCCTTATACAGCAATTCGCCCTTAGCATGGCCGTAGCGCTGGCCTGCCATGACCTTTTCAGCCGGTATGCCGGTCCACAGGATACCACCATCAAATGGCCCAATGATCTTTACTGGCGTGACAGAAAGGCAGGAGGTATTTTGATAGAGAACAGCTTTAAAGGGCCCCAATGGGCCTTTGCCATCGCCGGTACGGGTATCAATATCAACCAGACCCGGTTTCCGGACACCGCCCGCAATCCCATCTCCCTAAAGCAGATCACCGGACGCTCCTTCGACGCAGTGACGCTGGCGCATGAATTGGGCGCCTGCCTGGAAGCCCGCTACCAGCAGTTGATAGAAGGTCATACGGACACGCTGCTTGAGGAATATAATCAACGGCTTTATCGTAAGGATCAGCCCGTCCGGCTCAAAAAGGATCAGGCCGTATTCGAGACGGTGGTAAAGGAAGTGACGCCCACCGGTGAGCTCATCACCCGGGACACCCTGGATAGGCATTTCAGTTTCGGAGAAGTAGAATGGATCATCGGGACCTGACCACCACCGGCCGACTCCTTCCGGGCTTAATTGTCGGTTCCCTCCATGACTTACCCTTTCAGCTCCTTCCAGGCCCGGACAATCTCCTCCGCATGCTGCTTGCTCTTCGGTCGTAAAAAGATCTTGCGGATGATCCCTTTCTCGTCGATGAGAAAAGTGGTCCGGTGCAGCCCCATATATTTCCGGCCATACAGGATCTTCTCTCCCCAAACCCCGTATTTATCGATGATCGTATGCTCCGGGTCCGACACCAGCGTAAAAGGCAGATCATATTTCGCCTCGAACTTCTTGTGCTTTTTCTCTTCGTCGGGACTTACTCCCAAAATAGTAAACCCTTCCTTCTTCAACAAGGCGTAGTTGTCCCGCAGATTGCAGGCCTGGACCGTGCAGGTGGGCGTATCGTCTTCGGGATAGAAATACAATACCAGCTTCTTCCCCTTATAATCCGATAGGGAAAGCTTTTTCCCGTCCTGATCCCGGCCTGTGAAGGCCGGCGCCTTGTCTCCTTCTAAAAGTTGTGTCATAATTATCTTGTAAACTTATATTCCCTCGTAGTACTATTGCCGGCGACGTCTTCCGCCGTCACTTTCAACACATGCTTTCCCTTTGGACAGTGTCTGTCGAAGTCATAGATAAAATCCAGGTACTTGTCATTGGAAAAACAAAGCCACTGGCCTCCTTGTCCGTCCGGCGCCGGGTCGAGCACCGCGCGGAAACGCCGGATCGCGCCCAGATCATCCTTTACCCGGAAGGCTATCCGCTTCGCCTTCGTCAATACGGCCCCGTCCCGAAGCCCCACCGGCGTAATAACAGGAGCGCGCCGGTCCTCCACCAGCTGAAAATCCCCGAACTCCCTGAAACGGGCCGAAGCCCAGTCATCCAGCCACTCCGGCCGTACAACGTCCTTCTTCCCGCCCTCCGTGCGTATCATTACTACCCTGTCTTTTCCGGCCGGCAACGCCACACGTGGCTTTATACGCACCAGCAGCGGATCCTGCAGGGGAATGGTCGTACTGCCGATGGCATACACGGGCGAAAGCCCGCCCGCCGCAGAATCCGCTACCGCGCACCCGATATGCGCATTGTCGTATAAACTATTTTCCCCAAGATAGAATGCAACGTTTTCCCCTTCATAGCCGTCCAATGATCCGGGAGAAAAGAGCTTACCGGTCAGCGGAGCGGACTGGATGGCAGAAGAAGGCGTAGGACGGTATTGTACCTGGAAGGACAGATCGGTGGTATTGCCATAGGCATCCTTTACTTCTATATGGATGGGATGCGGGAGCCCATCGGCAAGGTCCAGGATCCCATCCGCCGGAGAATGGCCCAATCTGGTCAGGGGGACGGTCGTAGGAGGCATCCCGGTTTGATAGATCGTCGGCGCCATATACCCAGGCAATCGGGATAAATGCTGTAGCCAGGGGCCGCCTTTTTCCCGTGTCTTATAATCGATGTGCGCATTGATCTTCCGGGTATCGAGATAGCTGATATCATCCATCAAAAAGCTGCTGATGGGCGTCCCATCCTCGAACACCGTGGCCTGGTAGATGCCATTGGGATTGACGGAGCCGGACTGGCTGTCGAAGGCCGAAATGGAAAAGCTTATATGCGTCGCCGCAACGATGACGACGCTGTCGCCCAGGCGACAGAGGCCGGGCGCCGTCTTTAGTACAGGAACGATCCGTGGCGATTGCTCATAGGTGCTGAGCGATCTGTCATAGATGCCTAACCGAAGAATGACGGGAGGGACATCATCCGGCACAGGCATGCCGAAAAGCATGGGGTTCAGGTTCGTGTCGTCCTGGGTGCGGCGGATCTCGAAATGCAGGTGAGGCCCCTGTGAGCCGCCCCGGTTGCCGCTGAGGGCGATGAACATGCCTTTCTTCACCGGGAAGAGATTGGGCGGAATATCCAGGGACAGCTGCCAGGTCTGCTGCCGGTACTGTTCGGCTTCCACATAGTCGGCCAGCGCGGGATAGAATTTATTGAGGTGCGCATACAAGGTGGTATAGCCGTTGGGATGCCGGATATAGATGGCCTGACCAAATCCCATCGGTTCGATCACTACCCGCGTGACATAACCGTCCGCGGCAGCCATCACAGGCAGGTTCTCTTTCTGCTGGGTACGTATATCCAGCCCCATATGATAATGATTGGCCCTAAGCTCGCCAAAATTTGCCGCCAGCTTGATGGGTATGTCCAATGGATTGCGAAAATATTCCTTGGGATAGCTGGCCCGCTCGAGCGCATTTGTCGCCGGGCTGACAGCGTTGGCCCCCGTTGGGAGAGTTTGGGCCGCTGCCTGGAACGAGGAAAAAGCACAAAGGCCGATCAATAGATATTTCATGCAGGACGCTATTGGATGGTTCATTCGATGGCAAAGGTCCCGAAACAAGAAAATCTTTCCAAAATTTGAACAAAAACCACCCGTTCCTGTTAAATCCATAACCCTCCGATTTACGTATATATCCCTGTGCGCACCGGGTGTTTGGGTACTAATCAACTCTCCTTCAGTCGTGCTTGGCAGTCTTGAAAAAATACTACTAAAAGGGAAGGATTTTTTTAGAGTTTGGTACAGCTTTTGGCTAAGGAATATTGTCTTGTATGTAGAATAGTTTTCCACGCAGAACGAACCTCCGGTTCGTTCGTCCGAAAGGACAGTCAAACACGTTAATGTAGCAGTCATGAAAGGGGTCAAAAACAAAATGGTAGTTTTCGCAGCCGTCACCGTAGGTGGTGTCATCGGACTGTTGAAAGGCGAAGAAGCCAAGCAGAAATGGGTCTTCCGGCTGAAGAGCAAGTATGACAATCGCCGCCTGATGGCCGAGCGGAAGTCTATTGCCCGCAAGGGAGGCGTACTGCTTGACGACATCGAGCTCGCTGCCTATCACAACAACTGAACTTCTTAGTTATATCTTAATTCATGCTGATCCGCCTGAATAGGCGGATATTTTTTTGTCCGTCCTGTCGGACGACGAACCACCGGTTCGTCTGGGCCTGAAGCAGACGAGCTTTTTTGTGCCCCAAAAGTTTTAATACCGATTTAATATCCAAAAGGGTTACTCAAAACCTCCTCCCGCCCGGGACAAAAATAATCGGGGAAATTAGCCCTCACTGCCGTAACTTCGCGCAATTTTATATTTTTTCCATCATGCCCAAAGACTCTTCGATCCGCAGCGTACTTATCATTGGTTCCGGTCCCATCATCATCGGCCAGGCTTGTGAATTCGATTATTCCGGTACCCAGGCCGCCCGTAGCTTGCGGGAAGAAGGGGTCCAGGTCATCCTGATCAACAGCAACCCCGCCACGATCATGACCGACCCCATGATGGCGGATAAGGTATACCTGCTGCCTCTCACAGTAGAAAGCATCGAACAGATCCTGGACGAGAATCACATAGACGCCGTCCTCCCCACCATGGGCGGACAGACAGCCCTCAACCTGGCCAAAGAAGCCGAAGACCTGGGCATCTGGCAGAAATACGGCGTCCGGCTCATCGGAGTAGATATAAAAGCCATCGACAAGGCCGAAGACAGAGAAAAATTCCGTCAATGGATGATCGAACTCGGAGTGCCCGTCGCCACCGCCAAGACGGCCAACTCCTTCCTGGAAGGAAAGGAATTCGCACAACAGATAGGATTCCCCCTGGTGATCCGCCCCTCCTTTACACTGGGTGGCACCGGCGGCGGCTTCGTCCACGATAAGAACGACCTCGACGAGGCCCTCAACAGGGGCCTCCAGGCCTCGCCCATCCATGAAGTGCTCGTAGAACAGGCCGTACTGGGATGGAAAGAGTTCGAGCTGGAGCTTCTCCGCGACTCCAATAACAATGTGGTCATTATTTGTACGGTGGAGAACTTCGACCCCATGGGCGTTCACACCGGCGACTCCATCACGGTAGCGCCGGCCATGACCCTCAGCGACACTGCATTCCAGCTGATGCGCAATACGGCTATCCGCATGATGCGCGACCTCGGCAACTTCGCCGGCGGCTGTAACGTACAGTTCGCCCTCGACCCCAGGACGGAAGGGATCATCGCCATCGAGATCAATCCCCGCGTAAGCCGCTCATCCGCCCTCGCCTCCAAAGCGACAGGCTACCCCATCGCCAAAATTGCCGCCAAGCTGGCCATCGGATTCACCCTGGACGAGCTGAAGAACCAGATCACGGGCACCACCTCCGCCTATTTCGAGCCCGTACAGGACTATGTCATCGTAAAGATCCCCCGCTGGAACTTCGACAAATTCAAGGGCGCCAACGATACGTTGGGACTGCAGATGAAAAGCGTAGGCGAAGTAATGGCCATCGGCCGCAGCTTTACCGAAGCCGTTCAGAAAGCCTGCCAGAGCCTGGAGAACAACGCCGTGGGACTGGGCTACTATGGAAAAAGCCTCATGCACGCCGAAGAGCTGCTGGAATATATAAAGACCCCCAAGTGGGACCGTATCTTCCGTATCAAGGACGCCCTGATGGCAGGCATCTCCGTCGGCACCATCTCCAAAGCCACCAACGGCATCGACCGCTGGTTCCTCTATGAGATCCAGAAGATCTGCAACATGGAGAAGGAGCTGGCTAATTATAAGATAGATACCCTCCCCACCGAACTATTACAAAAAGCCAAACGGCTTGGCTTCAGCGATGAACAGATCGTCCGGGTCATGAACTCCGGCACGGAAGAGCAGCTCTACGAGAAAAGAAAAGCGGCCGGTATCACCCGGATATATAAAATGGTGGATACCTGCTCCGCGGAGTTCGAAGCAAAGACCCCTTATTTCTACTCCACCTTCGAAGGAGGACTTTCCAACGAGAGCAAGGTTAGCGAAAAGCCAAAGATCATCGTCCTTGGCTCGGGCCCGAACCGCATCGGTCAGGGCATCGAATTCGACTACTGCTGCGTACACGGCCTGCTGGCCATCAAGGAATGCGGCTATGAAGCCATCATGGTCAACTGCAACCCCGAAACGGTCTCCACCGACTTCGACATTGCCGACAAACTGTATTTCGAACCCGTATACTGGGAGCATCTCTGGGAGATCATCGAGCACGAAAAACCCGTTGGAGTCATCGTTCAACTGGGCGGTCAGACAGCCCTGAAGCTCGCCGAAAAGCTGGATAAAAAAGGCATAAAGATCATCGGTACCTCTTTCGATAGCATGGACATCGCCGAGGACAGAGGCCGTTTCAGCGACATGCTGAAAGACCTGAATATCCCTTATCCCGACTACGGCACCGCCTACAATGTGGACGAAGCCATACAAGTGGCCAACAGGGTAGGCTACCCGGTGCTGGTACGCCCCAGCTACGTACTGGGCGGTCAGCGGATGCGCATCGTCATCAACGACGACGAGGTGGAAAAGGCGGTAGTGAGCCTCCTCAAACATATCCCCGGCAACAAAATCCTCGTCGACCACTTCCTCGACCGCTGTCAGGAGGCCGAAGTAGACGCCATCTTCGACGGAGAGAACTTCCATGTGATGGGAGTGATGGAACATATCGAGCCGGCAGGTATCCACAGCGGGGACAGCAATGCCGTCCTGCCCGCCTTCAACCTCAGCCCCATGGAGGTCACCACGATGGAATATTATTCCGAGAAGATAGCCCGCGCCCTCGATATCAGAGGACTCATCAATATCCAGTTCGCCATCAAGGACGGAAAGGTATTTGTCATCGAAGCCAACCCCAGGGCCTCCCGGACAACCCCCTTTATCGCCAAGGCCTACCAGATCCCTTACCTGAACATCGCTACCAAGGTGATGATCGGGAAATACAAGCTCACCGACTTCAAGTTCGAGAAAAAGCTGAAAGGCTTTGCCATCAAAGAACCCGTATTCAGCTTTAATAAATTCCCCGGCGTCAATAAAGAGCTGGGACCCGAAATGAAATCCACCGGCGAAGCCATCCGGTTCGTAAAGGACCTCCGGGACCCTTACTTCCGGCAGCTCTACAAGGACAGGAGCATGTACTTGAGCAAATAGCTTGGTACGGTTACGAAATAAATAAATCTTAACTTGCGTTATATTGCGTGTCAAAACCGTCGTATGAGCCAAATAAGCGCCAAAAGATCCATTCTCTCCTATGCAAGAGTCCAGGCCGTTATAAGTCCTATTGTCAGAGGCAGGGAATTGTTTATGAATAAAAAAAGAATGAAGGACAAAGTTCTTTTGAATGTTGGCTGCGGACCTGTTCCCAAAGATCATTTTATCAATCTCGATTATTTCTGGTGTCCCGAGATCGACGTCTGCTGGGATATCACCGCTAAAAAATACCCCTTCCCCGACAATTCGTTGGAAGGCGTTTACACCGAGCATTGTCTTGAACACATCCCTTATGAAAAATGCTTTGAAAACCTTAAAGAGTTTCATCGTATTCTAAAGCCGGGCGGCACTCTTCGGATCATTGTTCCGGATGCGGAGATCTATTTAAACGCTTATCAGGCAAAAAAGACCGATGAGAAGGTAAGGCTGCCTTACGATGAAAATGAAGAAACTCCCATCATCAGCATCAATAGGATATTCAGGGGCCACGGCCATTTGTTCATTTATGATTTCCAGACCCTTCAGATGAACCTTTCTAAAATTGGCTTCAGGAATATTACCAAAGAGGCTCATGGGAAAGGCCGCGATCCCCGGCTGTTGATCGACCGTGCCGACCGCGCTGTTGAAAGCCTGTACGTGGAAGCCACTAAATAATAAGAGAATTATTCCCCAAAAGGGAATAATCTAGCAAGGAATTTGCAGGTTAGTCAGTGCTTAAAGCCAAACTTATGATAAGAGCACTTCTCCTGGCCCTTTCCCTGGGCTGTCTGACATCCGCCATGGGTCAATTGAAAGCCAAAGTAAAATGCCCCGATCTTTATGTAGATGTCCTCAACGGCACCGTCAATGAGCAAAAAGCCAACTACGGCCAGGCCGAGATCAACGACAAATTCCCCTGTTTCGCCACCTCCGTGGATGAATCCCAGAACAAATGCGGCGGCGGGGTCTTTTTAAAGGAAAAGGACCTGTACTTCTACACCAAAAGACATTATATCGAAATAGGCCCCAAATTCACGGGCAAGTTCAGCATGCCCATCCTGGGCACGAAAAGAGGCTCCCTCTTCCAAAAACTCGGAAATGCCAAAATAAAAGACGATCTCTGGGACGCCTACGATACTTCGTACGGCACACTGGTATTACATTACGATGTCAAAGGCGCGGCCGGTAAGGTCATCCGCATTCAAATGAGCACGGAGAGCACCGAGTCCCTCCAGCTTTGCGAGTAGAAGGCCCCATCATCAGAACTGAAAATAGATATTGGAAGACCTAAAAAAATGTCTCCACCTGTTGTTTCAATGACGGCCATGCTCTATCCGCCACTCCTGCACCAGCGGATAGGACAGGAGGAACCAGGTGGTATACATCGACGAACTTTCTTCCAGGTCCGCCTCCAACGCGGCCGGGGACAGCCAGCGGTATTCGCTCACTTCCTCTACATTAGGATAGACGCCCTGGTCATAATAGCCGGCATATACATGGTCGAACTCGTATTCGGTGAGTCCGTTGTCGAACTCGGTCTTGTACCTGAAATCGAATATTTTCTCCAGCGCTACGGTAAACCCCAGCTCTTCGGACAGACGGCGCCGCGCAGCCTGACAGGTATCCTCTCCCGGCCGGGGATGACTGCAACAAGCATTGGTCCAGAGCCCGGCGCTGTGGTACTTGGTCAACGCCCTTCGCTGGAGCAGCATCTCGCCTTTCCGGTTGAAGATATACACGCTGAAAGCACGGTGCAAAAGAGCCTTACGATGAGCTTCCATCTTTTCCATTACACCCACCGGCGTATCATATTCATCGACCAGGATCACCTCTTCCGCCATAGAATGGATTAATGCCTTTCGATCTGCGCCTTCAATAATTTACGTGCAAAGTGGATGCGGCTCTTGATCGTACCCAGCGGCTCCTGTAACATATCCGCGATCTCGTGGTATTTGAATCCATCGAAATACAAAAGAAAAGGATTCCGGAAGATCTCGGGAAGATTGTGAATAGCCGATTGAATATCCTTTACCCGCAGGTTGCTTTCCACCGTGCCGGCCACCGCCAGCTGGGCGGAATTTAAAAGGAAATCGTTGGGAGTACTGTCAAAAATAGTATTCTGCTTGGCTTTACGGCGGTAGTTATTGATAAAAATATTCCGCATGATCGTATACAGCCAGGCCTTTATATTGGTTCCGACATTATATTTATCCTTATTGGCTAACGCCCGGTATAAAGTCTCCTGAAAAAGATCCTTGGCCGCCTCGGAATCACGGGTAAGCGTGATGGCAAAGGGCTTCAAAAATTCCGCATTATTGACCAAAAGTTGGTTGAATTCTACTGCAGCCATGGTTAAAAATATTGTTTAATGAACTTATACTCAAATTTAAACACAAATGGGAAGGAGGACAAAAATTCGTGTTCAATGGTTAGTTAAAAAATGCAACTCCCAAAAAATCAATTAGTTACCTTTTTCCCTTTGTAGATGATCTTGTTTCCATCGGTAGGATCATTTGTCTCGATCACGCTCAAAAACGAACCCCCGGTTCGCTGTCTGTAACCGAGCCTTGAAAAACAGGGTACTTTTTTTAATCACCTGTTTTTCGGGTAGAAAGTATGCAAAAACCCGGCCCCTTCGGCCAAAACAAAAAAGACTGACAGTTGAGGATAAAAGCTGACAAAAGGAGGGAGCATCAGGTGACAGGCTGGCGTATCAAAGGCTGGCCACAAACTCCAGCACCTCGGACAAGCTCCGCTTGAAATTTACGCCCGGAGGGACTTTCTTGTTATGGTTGCGGGCCAGCTGCCCGGAGATCACCAGGGGCACATCAGGTATGCGCTGGCCCATCTGGGAAATGAACTTTTCCAGGCTGAAATTGCCGGCGATACCCGTCAGGTGCGTGTACAGATAATCCGGCGTCTTATACTTACTGACAAACTCCAGGTCTCTCAGCGGCATATCGGCCCCCAGGTAAAGAACCCTGGCTCCATGACTCCGCAGGAGATAATGCACATACAACAACCCCAATTCATGATATTCCCCCTCCGGAAGAAAGAGCAATAAGGTCCGCTTCACCTGTCGCACAGGCATGGCTCCCTCTATGCCGACAAGCAGCTTTTGACGGATGATATTGGATACCAGGTGCTCCTGCGCGGGATGAATATGATTGGTGATCCAAAGGATCCCTATGCGGTTGAGAAAGGGAAAGATGATTTGCGTAATAGCCCTGTCGATGCCATGTAGGAGGATATAATTGTCCAGCACCTGTTCCAGACGTTCGACATTCAGATCGACCATATGGGCGATCAGCTCATTGACCAGCCTTTCCTGTCTTGCCTCGGTATCGCTAAGAGAAATGATCTTGCTCCGCAGCTCCTGCTCGCTCATCTTATCGATATGCGAGATCTTATAACCATACTTGTTCAAAAGAGAAATATTGAGAATGGTCTTTAGCTCCTCGCTGCAATAGTACCGGATATTCGTCTCTGTACGACAAGGCTTGAGAAAACTGTATCGCTGCTCCCATATACGTATGGTATGAGCCTTGATTCCGGAAAGATTTTCAAGATCCTTGATCGTGAAGACATTCATACGGCAATATTACAAGAAAGGGACAATTCTTGTTTAACTGTGAGGGGCTAAAGTTTAAACTTTCTGATGGGGAAGGAAAGGTCACAGATAGGAAAACAGGTAGTAAGGCGAGTGACAGGCCAGGTCTAAAGTGAGGAATTCCGTATCAGCCCGGTGTCGAGCAGCTTTTTTACCGTGTCGGCTATACGGGAAGAATGAAGATTGGCAAGGTGCTTCTCGTGATGAAGGTCTGTGCCCAGGAGGTCGATATATTTCTTCTTGATGAGATATTGGGCCAATTCCTGGGACACTTTCCCATAATAGCCCTTGATAGACAGCAAATTAAGTTGAAAATAGCAGCCGGCGTCCTTTAGCTGGTCATACCAGGTCTTGTCGGCGCCGAAATATAAATAACGTTCGGGATGGGCCAGCACAGGCTGATATCCTTTTAATTGCACCTGAAAAAGGATCTCTTTGAGATTGATGGCGGGGACGGCAAAGGACAGCTCCACCAAAATGAGCTTCTCTTTCAGGGTCAGCATGGGATTGCCTGACTCCAGCAAACGTATAAAATGATCATCCATCAGGTATTCGGCAGCCGCATGCAGCTCCACATCGATGTTCTGCCTCACCAGCTCGGCCCGTACGGCCGTAAGCCCCTCTCCAATGATCTCGGGCGTATTGGGATAAAAATCCCCCAGAATATGGGGAGTGGTGATCAGCTTGCGATACCCCAGGTCCTTCAAACCCCTTATGAGCCGGATACTGTCCTCCATATCCTTGGCGCCATCATCGATCCCGGGGATGAGATGAGAATGCATATCACAGGCCAGCCCGCTAAAGTCGACCTCCTCGGATGCCGATTTTCTAAATAAGGAAAACACGGATTATCATAGATTAGTTAGCAATCTTAAAATCTTCATACACCCGCCTGATGCCTTCTTCCAGGCTGATAGAAGCCTTCCATCCCAATTTGTTCAGCTTGCTCACATCCATCAGCTTGCGCGGTGTGCCATCCGGCTTGGAAAGATCATGCTCTATCTTACCCTCATAGCCTACTATCTTTTTAACGAGCAATGCCAGCTCGCCGATCTCCAGGTCCTCTCCCGTACCGATATTCACAAAGCCGGGCTCGTTGTATCGCTGCATAAGGAAAAAACACGCATCCGCCAGGTCGTCCGCATGAAGGAACTCCCGCCGCGGCTTACCCGTACCCCACAACGTGACGGAAGGCTCACCCTTCTTTCTTGCCTCATGGAACTTACGGATCAACGCCGGCAGAACATGGGAATTCTTCAGATCATAATTATCATTGGGACCATACAGGTTCGTCGGCATCACAGAGATAAAGTTACACCCATATTGCGAACGATAGGCATCCGCCATCTTTATACCGGCGATCTTTGCGATGGCATAAGGCTCATTGGTCGGCTCCAGCTCGCCGGTGAGCAATGCATCCTCCCTCAATGGCTGAGGCGCCATTTTGGGATATATACAGGACGACCCAAGGAACATCAGCTTCTTAACGCCATTACGATAGGCCGCATCGATAATATTATTTTGAATCATGAGATTGTCATACAAAAACTCCGCCCGGTAGGTATTATTGGCCAGGATGCCGCCTACCTTGGCCGCCGCCAGAAAGACATGATCCGGCCTTTCCTTCTCGAAAAAAGCATGCACAGCCGCCTGGTCGCGCAAATCCAGCTCGGTCGATGTCCTTTCTATCAATTGGCCGAATCCTTCCTTTTTCAACTTCCGCGTAATAGCCGATCCCACCATTCCCCGATGGCCGGCAACATAGATCTTGTCGTTTTGCTGCATATAATTATCCTCTTGTCGCACTGATTTGTACTATTCGACGAAAATAAAACGATTCCAACAATTTAAAGCTCAGGTAGCTGACCGGTATCAATATCACCAGCGTCACCCCCATCGTCGCAAACACTCCCACCGCCGTCCAGGGTAGATGATCTTTGAAGACCTCATACACAACCCTCAATATCAAAGTGTGCCATAGATAAAAACTGTAGGAAACCCTTCCCGGACTGGCCAGGGCCCTGTTCCCCCAGATACGCGATAACGTTTCGTTCTCCAGACAGGAAAAGATCATACACGCAAAACCCATCGTCATCACCAACGGACCGGTAGCCTGAAAGATATAACGGGACGGCCCCTCCAGCACCAGCGCATGCGAATAAATAAAAATCCTGCCCGTATAGGCAAGCGCCAGCCCCACGGGTAAGCTCCACCACCTGGAAAAGAACTTTACCAGCTTTCTCCTGGTATAAAAATACCCTACCAGGATCCCCCAGGCAAAATGCCCGATATTGCAATAAGTGGTATACCACCAGCTATCTATCAGAAAAGGGATCTCCTTATACGGGTAGTGAAATTTATAATGCCACAGGTTCAACAGCACATGTAAGCTTAGGATACTGACCACCGTACTCAGCACCCCGATCCGATTGATCAGTACAAAGATCAGCGGCAGCAGCAGGTAAAAATGTCCTTCCACCGCCAGCGACCAGAAAATCCCTTCGATCCGCGTATTGGGTACATAATCCTGCAGAAAAATAAAATTGAAGAAAAGCCGGTAGATGAGGTCATGGTGCAGCCGTGAATAATTCGCCAGCCCATAAACCACACACGCCACATAGAATGCCGGTGCTATCCGTAGCCATCTTTTCTTCCAGAACCCTACAGCCATCCGCCAATCGAACACGGGCTGCCGCGACAGGATCAGATAAAAGCACAACCCGCTGATGACAAAGAAAAGATGCACCCCATATCCCCATAAATAAAACACCTGCATCACATTCACACCCGCCACCACCCATGAGGGATTGTTGAACAACGCCCAGGTATGACCATACAATACACCCACTGCAGCCAGGATCCGCCATCCGTCGATACTGTCGATCCTGCCGCTATTCATTATTCATATTGATTCTTAATATAAAAGCCCGACTCCTTCAGGATCTTTTCCTTCCTGAAAAGCTGCACGTCCGCGTTGACCATTTCCTTTACCAGCATGGGAAGATCGTACTTTGGCTTCCATCCCAGCTTCTGCTGCGCCTTGGTAGGATCACCTATCAGCAGGTCTACTTCCGTGGGACGATAATAACGCGCATCCACCGCTACTACCTCCTTGCCCACCTCGACAATAAAATCAGGGTTGGAACTGGCGGTGACGATGCCTACCTCTTTTTCGTTCCTGCCCTTGAACTCCACTTCTATCCCCAATTCCGCAAAAGCCATCCGCACAAACTCCCGCACGGGAGTCGTAACGCCGGTGGCAATGACAAAATCTTCGGGCTCCGGCTGCTGCAATATCCGCCACATGGCCTCTACATAATCCTTGGCATGTCCCCAGTCACGTTGCGCATCCAGGTTGCCTAAATAGATCTTATCCTGCAACCCCAGCCCGATCTTCGCCACCCCCCGGGTGATCTTGCGCGTCACAAAGGTCTCGCCGCGAAGAGGCGACTCGTGATTGAACAGGATACCATTACAGGCATACATTTTATACGCCTCCCGGTAGTTCACCGTGATCCAATAGCCATACAGCTTGGCCACCGCATAAGGGCTGCGGGGATAGAAAGGCGTTGTCTCCGACTGCGGCACAGCCTGCACCAGGCCATATAGCTCCGATGTCGAAGCCTGATAGACCTTCGTCTTCTTAGTAAGCCCCAGAAGCCGCACCGCCTCCAGGATACGAAGAGTACCGATACCATCCGCATTGGCCGTATACTCCGGCGTCTCGAAACTGACAGCCACATGGCTCATGGCCGCCAGATTGTATATCTCATCCGGCTGCGTCTCCTGGATGATACGGATCAGGTTGGTACTGTCGGTGAGATCACCATAGTGTAGATGATATTGCACATTTTTTTCATGAGGATCCTGGTAAAGATGATCGATCCTGTCCGTATTGAAAAGGGACGATCTCCTTTTTATGCCATGTACAATATATCCTTTCTTCAGGAGCAGCTCACTTAAATATGCCCCATCCTGCCCTGTGACACCGGTGATTAATGCGACTTTTGCCATATACTTACTTGATTATGAATTGATGAATTTTTCTAAGGGGTTTTATATATAGGGTAAAAAAATATGGTTCTAAACCATTCAATTTCCAGGCCAATCTATCTTCCTTATTCGCACGCAGCCGATTCCATAGGGAAGCATTGCTCATCCCCCCGGCCCGCATTTTCACGATCACCCGGGGAATATACTCCGCCGTCAGACCATGTTTGAGCAGGATCCTGAGCATCAGCTCATAATCCGCCGCGCTCCTCAGACTAAGATCAAATACCCCGGCCCGGTCATAAACGGATTTTCTTACAAAAAATGTTGGATGAGGCGGCATCCACCCATAATAAAAGTTTTTTTTCTGATAAGACCCCGAATGCCATGTCCGGATCACCCTTTGAGGATTGTCCGGATGCACATACTGCAGATCCGCATATACAGTCACTACCTGGGGGTCCTCGAAAGCCTTTGCCACATCCGCAAGCACCCGCTCATCCGTGTACATATCATCGGAATTCAGGATGCCTATCACTTCCCCGGTGGCCATTCCGATCCCCTTGTTCATAGCATCATAGATCCCCTTATCCTTTTCGGAAACGATCTTGGCCACATGGGAGAATCCCGATACGATGTCCAGCGTCTTGTCGGAAGACCTTCCATCCACAATGATATGCTCTATATCCGCATGCTGCTGATCCCGCACGCTGACAAGCGTGTCCCTTACCGTGGCCGCGCTGTTATAAGTAGCTGTGATAATAGATATCTTCATTTCGGCTGAACGATCAACGGGTGAAAATAAGAATGATGGCCACAATGCTCAATAACAGCGCCAGCCAGCTGACCAGACGGCCACCCTTTTGTCCGCCTCCTTGCGGCTGGAAAGAGCCCGCTGTATTAATCCCTTCCGCACGCCCCCCCGCCCCATCGTCAGCTATCGCTACAGCCACAGCCACCGGCCCCGCATGCGCTATCGAAAGCTGATAGCCGGGAAAAACAGGCTTGCCTTCCGGCGTATGGGCAATCTCGATCATATGAAAAGATCTCACCCCCAACCCCGCTTTTACCATCGCCTCCTTGGCCGTAAAAAGACCGGCAAATGAAGCATATGCATCGGGCTGCAAAATA
>DASZXP010000130.1:0-2020 GCA_035545935.1 Puia sp.
GCTGAGCCGTAAGAAAGGCCACCGGAATCAGGAATAAAAGCAGTGTCGCGATGACTTTACACAAGGGGGTCGATCTCATTATCTGGAGCGTTAATCGGTGGTTCATGAAAATGTCCGTAAAACGGGTCTTCTATAAATATACCCCGTTTTATGGAAACCTCTAATGTCCGGGTCCTTCGGACAACGAACCATTGGTTCGTCCGGACTAAAAGACGATAAATAAGGAAAAATATTTTACTGTCGGTAGAAATACCCGTCCGCTTCCCGGGAGCGCCCCCAAAGGGGATGCTCCTCCAAACTTTATTTGGATTCGCCCATTTTTTTTTGTACCTTCGCCCGCTTAAAATCATGCCGTAACATGATATCAAATCGGGTGCCGTAAGACCTGGTTTGTACCGGAAACAGCCCTCCGTAGTATCATTACCACCTACCTGGTATCATGTGCGAAATAAAAACAACAGAATCCACATGAAGCTTTCACAGTTCAAGTTCGACCTTCCTTTAAACCTTATTGCTCAACACCCTGCGAAAAAAAGAGAAGACAGCCGTATGATGGTTGTCCACCGTGCCACCGGCCAGATCGAAAACAAGCATTTCAGGGACATTCTCGACTATTTCGATGATAAGGACGTATTCGTCGTCAATAATACCAAGGTCTTCCCCGCGCGCATGTATGGCCGAAAGGAGAAGACAGGCGCCAAAATAGAAGTATTCCTCCTCCGCGAGCTGAACAAGCCTAATCGCCTGTGGGACGTTATCGTAGACCCCGCCCGTAAGATCCGGGTAGGCAACAAGCTCTACTTCGGGGACAATGACGAGCTGGTGGCAGAGGTCATCGACAATACTACCAGCCGCGGAAGGACCATCCGCTTCTTATGGGATGGCAACGACGAGGAGTTCCGCCAGGTATTGGAGCTGCTGGGTGAGACGCCCCTTCCCAAATACATCAAACGCAAGCCGGACGAAGAAGATAAAGAACGCTACCAGACAGTCTATGCCAAGCATGAAGGCGCCGTAGCAGCCCCCACGGCCGGTCTTCACTTTAGCAAGGAGCTGATCAAGCGCCTGGAAATAAAGGGAGTCCGCTTTGCCGAAGTCACCCTCCACACAGGTCTGGGCACCTTCCGGCCCATCGAAGTGGAAGACCTGAGCAAGCACAAGATGGATGCCGAATACTACCGCATCGAAGAGGACGCCTGCAAGATCGTCAACAAGGCCCGGATGGGCGGTCATCGCATCTGCTCCATCGGCACCACCACCATGCGCGCCGTGGAATCCTCCTTTACCGCGGAAAAATTATTGAAGCCCTCCGAAGGCTGGACAAATACTTTTATACATCCTCCCTATCAGTTTAACATCGCTGACGCGCTGGTGACCAACTTCCACCTGCCCAAGACCAGTCTCCTGATCATGGTATGCGCTTTTGCCGGTTATGACCTTGCTATGGAGGCCTATAAGAAAGCCATCAAGGACAAATACCGGTTTTTCAGCTATGGCGACGCCATGCTGGTCATCTAACCCCGTCGGTAACGCCATATGAATCGCAGATCACGAACGCTATATGAAATTAATTATGACCGTGAGTAAAAAAATTACATCTGTATTGACAGCTTTATTGTTGGTGACCATGGCTCATGCACAACAGCAGGAGATCCCCCTCTATGACGGGGCTATTCCCAACTCGAAACCCGCCCCGGACAGGGAAACGACAGATCCGAAAAATCACTGGAGCCTTAGCCTGGTCAGCCATCCTACGCTAAAGATATTCCTGCCGGAAAAGAGCAAGGCCAACGGCGCTGCCATAGTCGTATGCCCCGGTGGCGGATACGTTCACCTGGCCATGGGACACGAAGGAGTGGAAATAGCGGATAGCCTGAATGCAATAGGTATCGCAGCATTCGTGGTAAAATATCGCCTGCCCAGCGACGAGACCATGATCGATAAGACAATAGGCCCCTTACAGGATGCCCAGCGGGCCATTCAGTTGGTACGGCAGCATGCAAAGGAATGGGGTGTGGAC
>DASZXP010000131.1:0-5657 GCA_035545935.1 Puia sp.
CTAAATTATGGCCCTGGCCGTTTGGGAGAAGAACCTTTCATTTATGAAGCGTCTTTATTCATTCGTGATCCTCCTTTTCTTTACCTGTTCGGCCTTTTCCCAATATATGAGGAGTTCCCCGAGCGATCTGTTTAACTTTCACCCGAAGGGTATACATTATCTGAGCGATTCCACGGCCATAGCTGCCTGTTCGCAAGCGGGCGAGAGAGAAAAAGAACTGGTCTTTATCAACAAGGAGGCTCTGATAACGAATATCTTAGATGTCCCGGGCATTGTATTTGACCTCGCCGGATACAAAGGCAATGTATTAGTTTTTTATTACAATGAACAGGAACGAAGTCACGAAGACAGCGATATTCATGTCGTATTGATCGATGTCGTCAAACAACGCATCGTCGCCGATAAGGAGATCTATAAAATACCCGGCCATGATCAGATAGAGAGCATGGTAGGTAAGGACAATAACGATGAATTCAGTCATTTGCTGATCAGAACGTCAAGGCTGCCATATTATCCCGGAGGCGATCCCGATGAAAAGGAGATCAGGCTGTATAAAACGACAAAATCACTGAAGGTTTTAACATTATCGGAAAACCTGGAACCTTCCACCCACAGCCTGGCCAGCGTGGTCATGAATGGATATTTTATTACTACAATGGCGGATAAAAAAGGCATGATCACCGTATTGGGTCATGCCAATGGGCTGTTGACAGCAGAAAGATACGACCGGAGCGGTCTGCTCCTGCAGACGCTGACACAGCCTATGGAATTATACTGCGGGAAGAAATCTTTCTTCGTCGAATGTGTCCGCCAGTACGATCCGGCAAATGATGACAGGCTGGCAATATCTATCAAATATCCCGACCTGAAAGGAAAAACGGCGATGATGTCCGTCTACCTGTTCGACTTTGCCGCCAAAAAAGGACTTACTTCCGGCACAGTCGCGCTTGACAAGAACTTTACCAACGAGATCGTCCATGATCCGCAAATGCCCGATCCTGCTGTTTTCAGGCACCCGCGGAGCCTGCACCCTGTTTCCGTCAGTTTTATAGGGGATAGGATCCTTTTTTGCAACGAAGAAGCTTATGGATTGGCGAAAACCAGACACGATCGCAGAATGCACTACTACACCTTTTACGGTCAGGGGGGCATCGTGTCGATCTTCGATACGCAGCTGCATCTTCAACACCGCACCTTTATCTCAAGAAATACTGAGACCTACTGGAACGGGCTTTCCTCAGGTATCAGGAACGGTAAGCTGGAGATCTTTGGCAACGAAGGCTCTGAAGCTACGAAATATGGGTTTTTCTGCTTCCGTATAGACCCGATGACAGGAGCGCTGGAAAGAAAAGAAATGGAGATGGACTCTTTATGGCGGCAACGCCCCGTGGACCCTGATGTCATTCTCCGATTCAGGGATCATCTGGTGGTCACGCACCCCGTCCCCGATTCGGTTTACCATACGGACCTGAACTGTTATATGCATACAGTGCCTTATCTCCCTTAGAAAATTTGTCGTTACTTTGAGGATGCGCCGCCTCCACCTCCTCATTGCCATATTTAGCCTCTTATCCGGGGCCTCTTCTTTATATGCCCAAACTTCTTCCGCCGACACCCTCACGGGTCAGGTGGTTCACTGGCAGCAGCTAATGGCTACCTCCAGCCATCGCGGCACCGCCCGAATGGTATTGAATGGCGCCACCCACGATCTGTCACAGCTGGAAATAAAGACCCTCACCCTGGACACGGGGGTCATCGTAGCCGCCTATGGATCGGAGGCGGATGAGCTCATCATCGTCAAAGAGGGGCAGTTGGATGTATCGGCCGACAGCGATCAAAAGATGCTGGGACCAGGTGGAGTAGCCCTTTTTGCCGCGGGGGCGCGATATAGTCTGGAGAACGGCGGCAGTGCTCCCGTCACCTATTATATGTTCCATTTCCGCGGTAAAGGGACTATGGACAAGGGGCGTGCCGGCACGCCGTTGCTGATGGACTGGTCGGAGATGACGATGAAAAAGACCGATAAGGGGGAAAGCCGTCAGATCTTCAGCCGGCCCGTGACCTGGCTGGGGAAGGTCGATATCCATGCCACCACGCTCGATGCCGGCCAGGTAAGCCATGCCCCCCATACTCATCGCGCCGAAGAGATCATCCTTATGCGATCAGGCAATGTAGCGGAATACATCGATGGGAAATATTACAAAGCCTCCGCGGGCGATCTCATCTTCCTTCCCTCGGGCTCCCTCCATGCGGTGGAAAATAAAGGGACGGGGACCTGCGAATATTTTGCCCTTCAATGGCTGCCTTAGTCCCGGGGACTGTTCCGAGGCTCAATGACCGCTCTGCTTATAGTATTTCAATGCCTCCGGCATCAGCTCCTGCAGTTTTTGTATCCTGTCCGCATCGGCGGGGTGATCGCTCAGTAAGATAGGAGGTTTTTGTCCGCCCATAGCCGCCATACGCTGCCAGAAGGGGACGGCTTCGCGTGGGTCGTACCCTGCCATGGCAGCGAAGATCAGTCCATAATGATCCGCCTCGTATTCGTGTTTGCGGGAATATGGCAAAAGTACGGCCACCTGGGAGGTCGGCGCATACACCTGGTTGAAGATATTCACGGTAGAAGGGTTGCTGCTCAATGCCACATCGCCGGCTACCTGGATGCCCTGGGCCAGCAGCTGCTGACTCATCCTTTCCCGGCCATGACCCGCCACGGCATGCGTGATCTCATGTCCCAGTACGATGGCCAGGGCCGTTTCGTTTTGGGTGATGGGCAGCAGACCGGTGTAAACCACCACCTTTCCACCCGGCATACACCAGGCATTGACCTCCTTGCTTTCCACCAGGTTGAATTCCCAATTATATCCTTCCAGCGCGGCGCCGAGACCCTGGGATTGATAATACTTGTTGATGGCCGCGGCAATACGGGTCCCTACCCTTTTCACCATTTCGCTGTTGTTATTGTCCACGGGTACGACCTTATTGGTGCTGAGAAAACTTTTGTATTCGGTGAGCGCCATCGATTGTACCTGGTTTTCGGATACCAATGACAATTGCTTGCGACCCGTAATGGGATTCCGGTGACAGGAAAGAATAGCTGTCAGGCCCGACATGGCCAGGAGAAGGAGGATCTTATTCACGGTGTTTCACTTTTAGTTAGCAAGTTCGAAATTAGTAAATTTGTCATACATGAAGCCCAGGCTATTAAAAGTTCCCAAGACACCGACGCATTCATTCAGCGTACGGGAGGACAGGGACCCATATATCAACAATCGCTGGCATTATCACCCCGAGGTAGAGCTCATTTATTTTCATGAGGGCGGTGGTACGCAGTTCGTGGGGGATCATATCAAGCGATTCGATCCGGGGGATATTATCCTGGTAGGCTCCAATCTGCCGCATTACTGGCGGTATGACGATGTTTTCTTCAACGAAGAAGAGAAGCGAAAGGTTCACTCGACGGTGATCCATTTCTCGGAGAACTTCTGGGGAGAGACCTTTCTGCAGCTGCCGGAGATAAAACCTATCCGGAGTCTGCTGGACAAGGCCCGCCGGGGACTACAGGTCAATGCGCGTGAACATGTCGATATCCCGCCCCTGGTCCAGAAGATCCGTCAGTCGGAAGGCGTGGGGAGGATCATTGCATTGATAGAATGTCTTTCCGCCTTTGCCGCTGCGTCCGATACGCATTTGTTGTCCTCGATTGGATTTCGTCATGATTTTTCCGAAGAGGAGAGCCAGCGGATCAATGCTATTTATGACTATACGCTGCGTCATTTTTCGCAGAAGATCTATTTAGAGCAGGTGGCGGCTGTCGTAGGACTGGTGCCTAACTCTTTCTGCCGCTATTTCAAGTCCCGCACGGGGAAGACATATACGCAGTTCCTCACGGAGATCCGGGTGGGGCATGCCTGCAAATTACTCATCGACAACCGGATCAGCGTCAAGCAGCTTTGTTTCGAGAGCGGGTTCAACAATTTCACGTGTTTTCATAAGAATTTCAAGATGATCACGGGGAAGAGTCCGCAGCATTACCAGCGGGAGCATTTGATGGGGTGAGGCGGGGAATTCCTAAGACTTTTTCTTGAAGAATTAAACTGGTTTAAGACGGGGAAAGTTGTTATTTTTTTGTTGGGATTGTTGTATAATTTTGTGGGATAATCTTACTACAATGAGCAGCATCCTTCTTTAGTAAACACCTCGGCGAGGCTATTAAAAGGCTATCCACTAGCATTTACACTTTAACTATGGGTTGATAATAGAACTAATAGCAATGCTATTAGAGGACAACCTTAATTGCCAAAATAAAAATAGAATATAATATGGCTAAGAGGAAAAGTGTTCTATCGACTGAAGATCTGCTATTTAAAGAGCTTTCTCAGCTTATTGAACAAAGCCGAAGGCAGCTTGTTGTACACGCAAATAGCGGGCTCACAATGCTTTTCTGGCATATCGGCAAGCGCATTGATGAAAGCATACTACATAATAAACGGGCAGATTATGGAAAGCAGATTGTCGTTACGCTGTCACGACAATTAGCCAACAAATACGGCAAAAATTTTGAGGAAAAGAATTTACGCAGAATGCTTCAATTTGCCGAACAGTTTCCTGATAAAGGGATTGTTGCGACGCTGTCACGGCAATTGAGCTGGTCACATATTTTGGTCCTGCTACCTCTTAAAAATGCAGACGCAAAACTATTTTATGCCAGGTCTGTAGCCACCCATGGATTAGGGGTCAGGGAGCTGCGAAAAGTAATTGCCGTAAAAGAATTTGAAAGAACTTCTATTGCAAATTTGCAGATTTCCGGCGACAACCCGGGCATATACAATAACTTTAAAGACCCCTATTTCCTGGACTTCCTGGGATTGCAAAACACTTATTTGGAAAAGGATTTAGAAGAAGCTATTCTTAGAGAGTTAGAGGCATTCATTTTAGAGCTTGGGAAAGGGTTTGCTTTTATTGAACGCCAAAAACGAATGATAATTGACGGTGAAGATTTTCACCTGGACCTATTGTTTTATAACCGAAATTTAAAGCGTCTGATCGCTATTGACCTAAAGCTAGGAAGGTTTGAAGCCAAGCATAAGGGGCAGATGGAATTATATTTAAAGTGGCTGGACAGATACGAAAAAAAGGAAGGAGAACAATCTCCGGTAGGATTGATCCTGTGCGCAGAAAGCAGCAGAGAGCAGGTGGAATTATTGGAAATGCACAAAGATGGCATCGTGGTAGCAGAATACTGGACGGAATTACCTTCTAAAAAGGAGCTTGAAAGAAAAATCCACAATATTTTGATCGAGGCCAGGGAGAGAATTGAAAGAAAAAAACTTTTGGAGTAACCCACTTATCTTATTTTGCAAAAAAATTTAGCCTTATGGCGACAGACATAAAGTGCCCTAATTGCGGCCATCAATTCCTGATGGAAGAAGCCGTATCCGAAGAATATAAAAAAGAGCTGCGGGAGCAGATGCAGGCATTCCTGAAAGCAAAAGAAAAAGAATTCCTGAAAAAAGAGCAGGATCTGTTGCAGCATTCACAGCAGCAGGAAGCCAGCTTCCTTCGCCGGCTGGAAGAGGAACGCCGCCAGATACAGCAAACTACGGAACAAACCCTCCGCAAGACCATCAGCACGGACTATGAGACCAAGCTGCGTCTGC
>DASZXP010000132.1:0-34722 GCA_035545935.1 Puia sp.
GCGTCATAGCTTCGTTCATGCCAGACCCATAATCCGATAAGAAGGGCTACAGCCGTTCCCACCGCCAAACCAAAGATGTTGATAAAGGAATAACCCTTATTCTTCCGAAGATGCCGTATAGCAGTTAGCAAGTAATTCCTGAACATGGCGTCATTTTATATAAAAGGCAATAAAATTTCATTCCAAACTCGGAACTTAGTGAATATAAATACCTTATAATGCCTTCTTCAGCGCACAATGTATCGGAAACGAACAGCCACTGTCCGCCAATAGCAACAAAGGGTGATTATCTCATCACCACGGACAGGGCCAAAATGGATATTCCCTTCATCCATCATTTCCTGTCGACGGAGTCGTACTGGTGTAAGAACATTCCCCTGACGACGGTGCAACGTTCCATCGACCATTCCCTGAATTTTGGAGTATTCCATCATGATACACAGGTGGGTTATGCCCGGATCATCTCTGACTTTGCCACCGTTTGTTACCTGGGGGATGTATTTATCATCCCCGAACACCGCGGGAAAGGGTTGTCCAAATGGATGATGGAGCAGGCAATGGCTCATCCGGACCTGAAGGGTCTAAGAAGATGGATCCTGCTAACGCGGGATGCCCATGAACTGTACAAGCAGTTTGGCTGGAGGTCTATTGCGCACCCGGACAGATGGATGGAGATCCATGATCCGAATGTGTATCAAGGTTTAGAGGCAGACACAGGCCAGTCGTCGGACCGGAAAGGGGCTGCTGGCAGCCCTTCCGTATTGTAAAGATCGCCGGTGACCCAATCCTTCCATGCATAACGCACCGCTACGGGGGCTTTGACACTGTCTGACCAGACAAGGATCCCGCTGCCCGTGATCTTTGCTTTCCCGGGATAGAATACCCTGTCCTCACCGGCCACTTCAAAGGCAGAGAGTGTTTTGCCAAAGGAGGTAAGACCATTCGATGCATGGTCAAAACGGATGGCTATGCCGTCCTTTTCCACTTTCATATCATGATATACGGGACTGGCATAGGGCAGTCCCGTACGGCCATATGTACACGCCAGGGCCCAGCAGGCCAGCCGGAAACTGATAACAGCTTTGTCAGCGGGATGGATGCTCCGCTGCTCGCCTGCATCCATGCTCACTACCATACCGGCATTGGGAATACGCGACACAGCTTTCTGCTGCGCCTCCCGCAAGGGCGCCGCAGGCCCCAATTTATCGTTATAGCCATATGGCGCTATCTGCACATAATAAAAAGGCCAGTCCCCCCTATTCCAAAGCCGCCGCCATTCCTTTACCATGGTCACCAGCAGACTGTCGTACATTTCGGGATTCGGTCTGTTCTGCTCGCCCTGGTACCAGATGACACCTTTCATGCCATAACCCACCAGCGGATGGATCATAGCATTGTATAGCACCGTAGGCTCGTTCTTATTGATCTTAGCCGTATCGCCTTCATCCAGCACCTTTATTCCGGGGAATGCTCCCAGGCTCTGTTTGTCCATCCATGCTTCGATAACGGTGCCTCCCCAGGTGGTCATGATGATGCCGACAGGCACCTTTAACCGTTCCTGCAACATTTTCGCATATTGATAACCGACAGCACTGAAATCCGCCACGCTGGCGGCATTGGCCGACTGCCAACCGGTGGCCTTGCAGTCCGTCTGAGGACTGCGGGTCTGCGCCCTGTCCAGGCGGAAAAGGCGGATTTGGGGGTTATCCGCGTCCATCAGCAATTGTGTCGATCCCAACACAGGCTGATTCTTAAAGCCCTTCACAGGCATTTCCATATTGGACTGGCCGCTGCAAAGCCAGACCTCCCCGATCAGAACGCTGTCCAGCGTCACCACCTTGCCCCGGCCGCCCACGCCGGCACTCCCCTCCGAACAGCGGATATTATACGGTCCTCCCGCCGCCGGCGTCTTTATCATTACCCTCCAGGCCCCATCCGTCCCGGCTGTGACATTATAGGTCTTATGATCCCATGAGGTCACCACGGTGACCCTGGACCGCACTGCCGCACCCCCCCATATAGGGACTTCGGATCGTTGCTGCAATACCATGTTGGAAGCGATCACCGAAGGGAACCTGATCTCGCATTGACCATGTAGCGAACAAAAAAGCAAAAAAAGAAAAAATGTATTACGCATATCAGAAGAATTCAGGTAATAATGATTTGGCGATGACCCTGGCGGACGCAGCCTCCTTTTCATCGATCCATTTATAAGGCCACCGCAGCCGGGTGCCTACGTTGCCCCATCTACCCACCGTCGCCAGGAATTTATCCAGGGCTGGATTGGAGTAGCCGGCCTGCTTATACGGCAGGATACAGCGATCGAAGAATTCTCCGATCCGCTGTTGTATTCGTAATGCTTCCGGCAGGTCGGTCTGCATCATCCTCCACCAGTCCTGCGCTCCCCGGGGGCTCAGACAGGCTACATTGGAATAGGCGCCCGCAGCCACCTGCTCCTGAACGCCGGTGGCCAGCAGATGACCGGGAACAAACACGGATAGTTTTTTCGCATAGGGCCGCATTTCCGCATACCACTGGTGGTCTCCAGCTCCCGTTTTGACGCCGATGGCCGACGGCACCGTCTCCGACAGCCGGGCAAGTTCCTGTGGCCGCAACACCGCCTTGGCATGTGGCGGATTGTACAATACCAGAGGGATACCTTCCGCCGCTGCGGCTATACGTTGCAAAAAGACTGTCTGTTCCTCCGGGCTGGCCGTCACCCAATCGGGCAGGATCACCTGGAAGGCCGAAGGTTGCAGGTCGATGGTCCGTCGCACTCTTTCCAACGCAACAGCGGGAAAAGGATGGCTAACCCCTATCTGGAAAGGTACGCCGGTACGATGACATTTTTCCGCCATCAGCTCCTGTACCCGCAGGAACTCTTCTTCCGTCTGGTTATGGAATTCCCCGGCCGTGCCATTGGAATAGATGCCGTCCAGACCGGCGCGTGTGAGATGATCCAGCTCCTCGCCCAGTCTGCCGTAATCGATGCTGTCATCCGGGTTCACGGGTAGCAACAGCGTACCCCAGTTGCCCCGGAGATCCTGCGCAGTGAATATATTCATGGCGTCGACGTAAGTTCCTCCCAATTTATTTTTCTGAACACGATGCCCTCATAGGGCCTCTGTCTGCCCGCTTCATAAAGACAGGACAATCGTCCGTCCGGCAGTACGGTGAGACAGGAATAGGCCGAAGGTCCTTCGTATAATAATTTCCGCAATGGCCATGTCCTCCCATCATCATAGCTCACCCTGACTGTCATGGCCACCCGCGCTGTCGCGCTGGCAGGGTTGGAAAAAGCCAGGCAATAACGTCCATCGATGGTGCGAAAACCGATCAGGTTGGCTTCACACACCGGCTCGACCAATGCCGTATCGGGCGCGGCGGGTGAAAGTTTCTTTCCCTCATTACGGCTAATAGCTATTTGCCGGTGACGGGTCTTGCCTGTATTGCGCATATTCAACAACAGACGGCCATTGGAAAGCTCCGCCAGGGTGGATTCATTGGTGCTGTCCTGCGCAATGCCGCCCAGCGTCCAGGTTTTGCCATGGTCGTCGCTCCAGATGACATGACTGGCATTGTTCCGGGTAGCCGCCTCTTCGTGGTTGCAGGGGATCACCAGCCGGCCTTTTTTGCGGCCTTTGCCGATCTGTATCCCACGGCCAGGCCCCGTAGCATACCAAGTCCAGTCAGGCCGTTTGACACTGCCCGTGATCTCCCGGGGTGAAGACCACGAGAGTCCATCGTCCGCCGATGACAGCACAAAAACACGCCGCGTGTCATGGGAGGTCTTGTTCTTGATCGCCTTTTCCTTGTCTTCACCCCAGTTCCAGGTGGATAGCAAAATAATTTCCCCTGTAGTCGCATCCACCACCGGTGTGGGATTCCCGCAGGTATTGGTCGAGTCGTCCCATATCACATGCAAGGGCCCCCAGGTCTCGCCGCCATCTTCGCTCCGGCGCACGACCAGATCGATATCGCCCGCGTCGCTGCAGTTATTTTTCCGGCCTTCGGCAAAGGCCAGCAGGGCGCCCTTGGGCGTCGTGATCAGCGCAGGTATGCGGAAACAGGTATATCCATCCTCCCCATTCTTAAAAATATAGTTCAACCCCGGCGCCTGCGCCCGGGCAGCGCCGAACAGCAGCACGCACATCAAAATAGTCACTCCCATCTTCCGTGCGCCGCCCATACTGAAAATATAGCCGAACAGCAGACAGCCCGCCACGGCAAACAAGGGGTACAGGAAGAAGCTCACCGCGTTGGAGCGTTGGAGGAAGTAAAGCCCGATGCTGCTGAGCACAAAGCCGGTCAATATGCCCCGGCTGTTGATACGGGGAAAGAAGATGCCCGCGGCAAACATACCCGCCAGACAGCCGCCGAACAGCCCGATGATCTTCAGGTATTGATCCCAGATAGATGCATTCCGCAGATAGACGAGATAGCAGGCGATGCAGCATCCCAGCACTCCCAGCACCACCGTAAACCACCGGGCGAACCGCAGACATTGTCTGTCCGTAGCCTGTTTGTAATACGATCTGTAGAAGTCTGTCGTGACCACGGTGGCAATGGAGTTCATGCTGCTGCTGATAGTGGACATCGTAGCGGCAAAAACGCCGGCGATCACCAGCCCCGAGAGTCCAGCGGGCAGCTGTTGGGAAATGAACCAGGGGAACACATCGTCCGTCCTGCCGTTGGGATCGAGGTTCCCGGCGTGATGCCTGTAGAAGAACCAAAGCGCCGTTCCCACTCCGAAGAAGATAAGAGAAGCGGGTATCACCATCAGGGCATTCGTATAAATGCTGCGGCGGGCCTCCCCTTCCGTAGCCGTAGTGAGATATCGTTGTACCACCACCTGGTCGGAAGTATAGGTCACCAGGTTGGTGAGCAGCGCGCCGATGGCCACCACCCAAAGCACGGGCTGGGAAATGCTCCATCCCCAATTGGCCACCCTGAATTTATCCTGGTGTGCGGCTTCCTGTATAAAGGAAGAAAACCCTCCATCCGTATGCGAAGTGATAAAGAACAGGCTGACCAGCGCGCCTCCCAGCAGCACGAACACCTGCATGACCTCTGTCCAGACCACAGCCTCGATGCCACCGGCAACGCTATAGGCGGTAGTGATCAGGGTGGTCAGCAGGATACAGGTAAAGATATTTACGCCCGTGACCGTGCTGAGCACTAGCGCAGGCAGATAGATCACCACTCCCAGGCGACTGAGCTGGAAGACGACAAACGTGACGCTGCCTACTATCTTTACCCGGCGGTCAAAGCGGATGCGCAGGTATTCATATACGCTGGTGAGCTTCAGCCGGCGGAAATAAGGCAGATAGAAGAAAGTGACTATCGGCGCTATCGCTACGATCATGATATTGTTGACGATGTAGGTCCAGTCGGTGGCATAGGCTTTCGCAGGAATGGCAATAAAAGTGAGCGCGCTGAGCTTGGAGCCGAAAATGCTGAGGCCCGCCGCCCACCAGGGTATCTTTTGTCCTCCCAGAAAGAAGTCGCCTGTGGTCTTACCCATATTTTTGGAGACCCAGACGCTGATGCCGATGACCAGCAGGAAATAGCAGGCAATCACCGTCCAGTCCAGCCCTCCGAATTTTCCGGATTGCTGTAATGGAGCCGCCGTCAGCACCCGCCGGCTGCGGACACCTGGCCGGGCTTCGCCCCCCGGCAGAACTACCTCGCCGGACCAGACCACCAGCGGTGTGGTTACGGGGGAATAGGTGCTGGCGTGCGGGTTCCCCGCCGCATCCGGTCTTTTGTCTACGGGAATATGTCCCATCACGGACCATGCTCCTGTGATGGTATTGAATGCCAGGATCTCATTGTTGAATCCCGGGTGCTGGTCCTTCAGGGTGGCGACCTGGGATGCCATAGATCCATCGTCCCCGCCAAAAAGCACTAAGTGCGACTCGCCGGCCTGGTAGGCAGGTGTAGGCGCTGCGGCCAGTGGATGGGGCAGGTCGGCCACTCGTATCCATCCCTTTTCCGGCCGGTATTTCCAGCAGTCTTTTAAGTATTCCCTGGTCCCTTCGGGGTCTTTCACATGCACTCCTCCGAAGATATATACCTCGTCCGCACCCGCGCCGGCAGCCGCCAGCATACGGGCAGGTCCGGGCAGCGGAGGCAACGTCTCCCACTTCTTCACCGGCGTGGAAAGGTCGATGCTCCAGAAACAATTCTCCGTAGCGCTGCCCATCACCTGGATGGTACCGGCGACATACAGCCGATCCTTCAGAAGAACACCGCATCCGTTGGTCAGCGGCGCCGGCAGAAAAGGCAGGTTCTCCGTCTCTATACGGCCGTTGCGATAACGTACTATGAAGGCCGTTGCATAGGCCCGTTCCGCATCTCCCCCTCCCAAACATATCAGCCCGCCCGCGCCCGTGATCGAAACGCCATAGCCAAGGGGCCGAGGCAGTCTGCCGGCCACCGACCAGGTCCCATCAGGGCGGTCCAGGACATAGATCTTATCGTACCATGTCTTTACGCCACCCGTCCAGGGTCGTCCGTTGCCGGGGAAATTGGTGCCGCCGGCCACGATGAGCGCTCCGTTGCTGACACCGGCAAAGGCGCCGGCAAGACCATCTGCATCCGGCAAAGGGTTGGACTGCGACCAGGAAAAGAAATCTTTTACAGAGGGCGGATTGGTTTGACTGCGACTGTTCATTGCAGATAGTAATAAAAATACCAGGAATATCTTTCTCAATTTGGTCATGCCGAATGTTTAACTTTTCGTGAGCCCACCTTATCAAAAAAAGACAAGGCGTCCAGCTCCCTGTAAAACTCGTCAAAACTTTCCTTATCCAGGGTCGCCAGCGGCAGACGGCAGGGCCCCATATCCCAGCCCAGCATTTGCATGATAGCCTTTTGTCCCGGAATAGGCGGATACTTCAGCAGGATCCGGATCACTTCTACCAGATAGGCGTGCTGCTCGCGGGCGCTGTCCATGTCGCCCTTTTGAAACGACTCCATGGTACGCAGGTACAGCGGCGCTGCAAAGGTATAGGTACTGCCGATGGCAGCTTTTGCGCCTGCCGCCAGCGCGGGCAGCAGGAGCTCATCCACCCCATACAGGATGTCATACCGGCCCTGGCTGTAGTTCAGGCAGGATTGATACTCCTGTATAGTGGCGGCAGTATATTTTATGCCCGCCAGATTGGGGATGCGTAGTCCCCCCAGCCGCAGGAATTCGATCATGTCCATCCCTACGCCCGTGAGGTGGGGAATATGATAATAATAGAATGGCAGGTCCGGCGCCGCGCCGGCGATATCAGCCATAGAATCCACCAGGTTCTCTACGGAAGAGGGTTTGAAATAAAAAGCCGCTACGGCCGAAAAAGCGTCGGCGCCGATGGCGGCAGCGTGAGCCGCCAGCATCCTGGCATCTGCGATACAGCTATGTCCTACGTGCACGATGATCAGCAACCTTCCATTCGCCGCACGGACAAATGCTTCCGCCACCAGCTTGCGTTCTTCCAGGGTCATATTGGGACCTTCCCCATTGCTGCCGCAAACGAATATCCCACGGACGCCATCCTGCACCAGCTTGTCTACCAGCGGGGGTATCAGACTTGTATTGATGGAACCGTCTTCATAAAAGGGAGTAAATGCCGCCGCGATCAATCCTTCGATCTTATTCATCATAGTTATTCTTTAGCAATATTTTTGTTTTCACCACCCGGGTGTTTTCAATACCCGTCCGTCTGACTCAGCTTGGAATTATTCGCCAGCACCGTGGAGTTCAACGGCCAGAACAAAGGAGTGGTCTTTCCTATCAAATTAGGCACATAGCTGTATACATCGATGACGCCTTCTTTGTGGAAACGCACCAGATCATACCACCGCTTGTTCTCGAAAAATAATTCCCTTCCTCTCTCATCCAGGATCTCTTTCTCCACGGAGAGCTTATCCGTAGCGCCTGTATAATCGGGGTTGCCCGCCCGCTCGCGGACCTTGTCCAGGTAAGCGATAGCCGAGTCGGTATTGGACAGACCCGCAAACGCTTCGGCCTTCATCAGGTAGAGGTCCGCCAGACGATACATGATCACATCATTGTCGGAGACCCTGTCATCCGTATAGATGGTGCCGGGATATTTCGTGATCCAGGAGATCTTGGGACCCGATGCCTGTCTCTCCGTCACCCAGGTAAACAGGATGCGTTTGTCATTGGGGTTGGCGGAAAAGAGGTTTTTCGATAAGGCGCTGATCTGATAAGCGCCCTGTCCGTTGCTGGTAGTGGCGCAATACGGCAGGCTGTCGATGTTAAGCGCTCCCTGCACACCCGTCTTATAAGGCAAGGCATTGAGCCCATAGTTCGCACCTGTTTCATCCCTCAGATAAAAAGCCGCCAGCGCTACTTCCGGATTGCTCGCCGCCCGTAGACCCGTCACATTCTTGAAGTTCTGGTTCAGGGACAGACCGGTGGTCTGCACTTCGTTGATGGCCGTGATAGCATCGTTCAGGGCGGCGTCCCCCCCTCCTACTACCTTTGCGTTCCACAATGCCACATCCGCCTTGAGCGCCTGTGCCGAGCCATAGGCAAACCGGTATTTGGAAGGATAGGTCGTCGGAGAAAAATTGCTGATGGATCTGAAGAGAAGGATGGCGCTGTCGAGGTCCGAATTGATCTGCTTGATCACATCTGCCGCGGGAGCCCGCGCCAGCAGCGGAACATCGTCGCTTACCACGGCCTGCAGCATCAGCGGCGCGTCACCGATGATCCGGGTGAGATGGAAAAAGAAATAAGCCCGGAGACTATAGGTTTCCGCCAGGATCCGCGCTTTCGTATCGGGGGCATCGGCAAAGCTGAAACCCTGGATCTTATAGAGCAGCAGATTGCAGTTCCCGATGGCCTTGTACCAGGGGTTGTAATCGAGCGCGCCCGTGGACGGGGACAGAATCTGCGACCAGGCGGTGGAAAACCGGGAGTTGAGGGCAGGTATCAGCTCCTCGCCCCTTTCCAGGCCATACGTGACGTTGTTGGCAAGGCTGCGCATAGAGGTGTAGATACCCGTTACATAGGGATCGAAATCTCCTTCGCTGGTAAAATAGTTCTGGTCCGTGATGCTCGACTTGGGAGTTACATTCAGCATCTTTTTACATCCCGTAGCCAGTGTCGACAAAGCCGCGGACAAAAAGAGTATATAGACAAGCTTTTGCATGTGGTAAAAATTTTAAAATTTCAAGGTGGCTCCTAAGGAATATTGTCTTGGACGGGGATAGCCGCCACCGTCGACGCCGGTATAGGTCTCGGGATTGAAACCCTTGTAGCCGGTGATATACCCGAGATTATTCACGCTGGCAAAGACATTCATCCCTGCAAAATGCGTCCTTTTGAGCAGGTCCTTCGGTATATCGTAAGAGACGGATATCTCCCGGAAGGCAAGGAAGTCGCCCTTGGAGATCATGGGCGATACGTCGGAAGAATACGTGTAGTTGGTGCCGAGCGAGGCGTTGCGCAGATAATTGCGTTGACCGAAGTCATAGTCCGCAAAGGAGAAACGGGCATATTTTTTCCCTTTATCACCCTCTTTCTGCCATATATCCGGTCCCAGCGCTTCCTTGGGCGCCCCCTCGTTAAAGGCGCGTCCCTGTCCCAGGCTGCGCGCCAGCGCTCCATTGCTGATCAGATGCCCCAGCGCATAGTCCATGGTCACGCGCAGCGAGATCCCTTTATAGGTAAACGTATTTTGCAGGCCGCCAAGGACACTCGGGGTTCGATAGCCCATAAAGACCTGGTCCTTTGCATCGATGACCCCATCGTTGTTGACATCGTCGAAGATATAGTCCCCCGCGTGCTTACCCACCGTGATGCCCGAAGGTGAAGCCAGGTTGTCCTTGATCTTCGCATTCCAGGAGGCGGCTTCCGCGTCCGTGGAGAAAACGCCCAGTACCCGAAATGCCCAGATACCAAAGGGACGCTCGCCCTCGGCATAGCCGCCCTGCTCTACGTTCTGTTTGGTGGCGGGGTCCCATACCACCTGGCCGTTCTGTCTGTTCTTCGGATGTCCATTGGGCGGCAGCTTGGTGATCACCGTACGGTTGAAGGCAAAGGAAAAATTCGCTTTCCAATTGAAGGCGCCCGCATGGATGACATCCGCGCCCAGCTCCACTTCCACGCCCCGGTTGCGGAGATTGCCATTGTTATAGGTGATGCTGGAGAATGGCGCCTCCGAAGGGAGAGGCTTGGAAGCCAGCATGTCCTTTGTCACTTTATTATAATAATCCACTACCAGGCTGATCCTGTCATTGAAAAGACCGATCTCCGTAGCGAGGTCCATCGTCTCGGTGGTCTCCCACTTCAGGGCAGGATTTGGCAGGCTGCTCCGGAGTATGCCCGAGCCCAGCGCGTATTGAGTAGCGGAATATCCGCCATAGGTGTCCGTGATGCTCAGCGTGCTTAGACCGGCCTGACCCCAGCTGGCCCGCAGCTTCAGGGTGCTGACAGGCCGAACATGCCAGAACTTTTCGCGGGCTGCGTTCCATCCGGCAGCCACCGAGGGGAACAGGGCGTATTTGTTGTCGGGTGCAAAGTCGGAATAACCATCATAGCGCAGCGAGCTGCTGAAAAGATACCTTCCGTCGTAATCGTATGTCATTTGTCCAAAATAGCTGGCCATGCGATTTTCCGAAAGAGTCGTTCCAAAGTCGGTGACATTGCTCATCACCGTGCCGTTGATATTCGTGGTGGGAGACTCGTTGATGGTAAAGATATAGTCGTTGGTAGCCCTTTGCGATCCGATGCTGACGGTGTTGCCTGTGGTACGGGTATAGTTGAAGCCGCCCAGCACGGAGAAATGATGATCCTCTCCGATATTGAAGTCATATTGCAAGATCTGGTCCGTCATCACCTTGCGCGTATTGTTGATATTCTCGTTCTTCTGACGCTGCGTGGAAGGTTGTACCTCGTCGGCAGGAGTCGCCTTGCGCATGAACAGATAGGTATAGTCCTGCGCAAAATAGGATACGGAAGGCCTGAAATGCAGGCCCTTGATGATGGTCCAGTCGCCCGCTACCCTGCTGACAAACCGTTCGGTGGATATATGCGTCTGGTCGTACTTCAACGTATGGAAGCGGTTGACCACCGTCCACAGCTCGCCTACCGTAGGGTCGCCGTTGTCCTTGAAAATGCGGATCAGCGGCGTGATGCGGGTGCCCCGGATGAGCTCGTTCACGAAGCCGGCCACATAGTTGGGCAGGATATTCTGATAGTTGGTCATGACATCCAGCTTGAAGTTATCCGTAGGCTTATAGCTGAGGTTGGCCAGTACGTCGTAACGTTTGTAATTGGTGCCCACGAAGGTGCCCGCCTGGTTGGCATAGTTGGCGCTGACAAAGTAGCTCGCCTTGTCGCTGCCTCCGTCGATGGAGATATTCTCGTTATTGGTAAGGCCCGTATTCCAGAGCAGGTCCTGGTAATGGTTGTCCGCATACAGGAGCGTGGTGCCGGGATTGATGGGATCGTCCATCGTCTTCCATCCCTTCTTCAGCAGATTGTTGACATAGTCCTGGCCTTCCACCGCTACGATATTGTCATACAGCGCGGTGAGATTGATGTCCTTTCCGTACTGACCTGGCGCGGTGTATATTTTGGTGCCGGCAGAGAAGCCACCGTTGTTGAGCAGGTTGTCCTTGTTCAGCGCGTCATGCGTATTGAACACCGTGGTGCGGGCCAGTTTGAGGTATTGTTCGGCGTTCATGTAATTCAGGCTTCGCGACGCGGTCTCCCAGGTGGTGCGGTGGTTCAATGTCAGGCTCATTCGCTTGTTGTACCGGCCATTTTTCGTCTTTACGACAATGACCCCATTGGCGCCCTGCGATCCATAGATGGCGGTGGCGGCAGCATCCTTCATCACCTGCAGCGACTCGATGTTGAATGGGTTGACATCCGCCATGGGCCGGAAGACGCCGTCGACGATGACCAGGGGGCTTGTAGCATTGCTGCTGCCGACATCGCTGCCGCCGCTGTTGCCGATGCCCGTTCCATAGACATTGAGCCGGGTACCGCCCCGGATGATGATGTTCACCGGCGAGGCGCCTGGCTGCCCCGAGCTAACGGGGACGGATACGCCCGGCAGCTTGCCCTGCAGAGCCAGTACCGGGTTGGGGCTGGTGACGTCCTTCATTTCCGCCATGTCCAGCTTGCTGACGGCCGCCGTGACATTTTTACGGTTTTGCTGCATGTAACCCACGATGATGACGTCCTGCATGGCATCCGCGTTGTGGTTGAGCGCGATTGTTACCGTATGCTGGTCCGCCCTTACCGTCACTTCTTTCGGCGCGAAACCCACGGCGGAAAATACCAGTGTCGCCCGTTCGGCGGGTATGGTTAGGGTAAAAGCCCCCGAGGCATCGGTGGCGGCGGCGGTCTTATGCCCTTTCACGAGAACACTGACCCCTTCGAGCGCTTTGCCCGTACTGTCTACGACCTTGCCGGTGAGGGAAATTGTCTGTCCGAACGAGGACAGTGTGAGGAAGATGGCGGTGGCCAGCATGAGCCAGCGCACCCTCGTTTTGCTCGATTTCATACGCAGTTGAATCGTTTTAGTAGAGTGTGATGAATGTTATTTTATGCCGGGTGACAGGATAAGGGAGGAGGATAAAGTTCAATAGTCCTTATGTACTACATAACAAATGTAGAAATAAAACACCTTCCCCTCCAAAAAAATTTTGAACAGGCGGGCTTCAGACCCTGCTACTCCTTCTTATTCAGGGATTTCTCTTTAGTTTATCGAAATGATGCTGCAGGTGCTGCAACATCCCCTGGCGGAACTCTTCTTTGGAGCCGTGTTTTAATATTTCCACCAGGTCGAGATGGGAGACTTTGCCGATGATGGGGACTTTTTCCAGGCTGACGAGATAGCCGAATACGGGCAGCAGCATATTTTGAAACCGCTGCAACGTCTCATTTCCCGTCATCTGGTATATTTTTCCGTGGAAGGCTATTTCATTTTTGATACGAAAGGTCTGCCGGCCGCCCGTCACTTTCTGGGTCTTTGCGATCTGTTCCAGTTCCTCCACATCCTTCTTCGTCTTGCGCAGATACAGCAGATCGGCCAGCCCCATCTCCAGGGTCAAACGGATCTCGAAAATATCCTGGAGCGTGCTTTCCCCGATGATAAGCGGGTCCAGCACCCGTTCCAATGAGCTGAGAATATCGGGACGCGCCAGCACCATCCCCCGCTTCTTCTTCGTCTCCACCATGCCCAGCATACGCAGCCGGCTGAGGGCTTCCCGCACCACGTTCCTGCTGACCCCCAGGGATTGAGCGATCTCCAGCTCCTTGGGTAACGGATCCCCCGGCTTAAAAGACTTTTCTTTCAGGTATTCACGCAGTCTGATCTCCACCACATCCGCCATGGTCTTCTGGACGATGGGCCCGAGCTCATTATTCAACACGTTGTTCGACATGCAGGGCAGTTAAATGTAATTTTTTCAAATATCGTTTAAATGTAGGACAAATGATCCAAATGTTTATTCATGGCTGCCGATAGATCATCCATCAGTTCCCCAGCAATCCAACCAGGTCGCAGTAGTCCAGCTTCGATTGCAGCTGCTTGTCCAGGCTGACCGCGACAGCATCGGCAGGGTCGTATTGCCAGCTGACAACCATGAATTGAGGCCTTGTCAACGAAAGGTTCTTATCGAAATAAGACAGATCCCATTTTGCCAGCATCCTGCTGCCGGGCCTGCCGTCCTCGAATTCCCTGAAAGCATGGGCGGGAACAGAGACGAATGCGGGCTTTTGCAAATACCCGGGAGCGGACTTTACCAAAATAGAATCCAGCAGGACAGAGTCGGCATCCAAAGAAGCGGACTGGCTGGCAAAGACCTCCTTGAAGTATACGGAGTCGGGTTTATAGGATGCAAGATAGCTGCGTACCCGGCTATCTCTCGTAGCGCCGCTGTACATGCTCTCGATGGCTTCGATCTCTTTCTTCCGGGCGGCTTCTTCCTGCTCCGCCGTCTTTACGGGGATACGCTGTTGCAGGTCTTCCTTCAGCCTGAGCTTGTCGGCGGCTATCTCTTTCTTTGCCTCTTCGAGATATTGCTTACGGCTGAGTATCGTAAAAGGAAGACGGCCGGCATACGTGATAAGAAAGACCTTTGTCTGCCGCGCATCCACGGGATCTTCTTTCCATTCCCCATACTGTATGCCATCATACTGTTGTGTCAGTGAAGGCAGCGACAAATATTCATTCCCGTCCAGGGTAAAGGTCTGTTGAAGAACGGACAGATCATTGGCGGTGATGACCAGGCGGCTTTCCTTTCCGGCATCGGCATTCAGAACGCCTGGCTTCCCTGTATAAAAACCGGCGCGCATCTCGTATTTGAACAAAGGGAACGCATTCACCTTGTTGGAGAAATAAGCGCCGCACCAGGCGGGTGTGCATCCCAGTGAGTCCACTCCTGAACGCTGCGCCCAGGAAGCAAGACCGCCGACGGTCCTTTTCATTTCGGTGGCGAGTTTTCCCGACACGCGCGATGCCATATAATCTTCCTGTTTTTGCCAGGGAGTCGTTGTGACCAATGGAACGCTTGCGGCGGATTGAGCCTGGCTTTGCGGGGGATAAACAAATTGCGCCAGCAATAGGGAGAACAGACAGACGTAACGGTAGACAGGGGTATTCATAGCTTGGATGTTTAAGGTATTACCCCTAGTGCCATGAATATGCCAATATGTATCTACCTATAAACCAATTATTTGAAATGCGGAAAAATTCCCAAAAAGGGAATAGAGAGTAAGGAAGGGAAAAAATCCGATCAGGGTGTTCTTTTGAGCACAAAGATGCTTTTCGATGAGAAGGGAAAGAAGATATGACGACAGGGAAAGGTCTTTAGCACGGTGTATCCCTTGACGGGTCCAAACGTGATCATATATTCATCATCACGCACCCACCACCAGCTCTTTTGGGTGGGATCGGCTTTTTCCTTCAGCGCGGTGATGTCATCGTCGTTGTAATTATAATAGCCGTTGAACTCGAAGCCTCCGTCTATACGCGAGGGCGGGATACCCGCCTCGTAGGTGAGAAAGCTAAGGCCATCCCATCTGGCCCTGTTCCAGGACAGGTAGTTGGCAGTGCCGGCTATGGAGAACCACGCTCCTACCAACAGAAAGAAAATGGCGGCATAACGGCCAAACGTTCTTTTTACCACGGGAGCCTTGTTATCCTGTTCCGCCAGACCGGTCAACAGCAGGACGGACAGGGCGGGTATGAGGGGGATAAGGTAGCGGTCATAGCTACCTCCCGCCAGCATGACAAGACAATACACGACAGTAAAAAGGAGCAGGAACCACAGCGCGGGCCGGTCATTCCTCTGTACGTTGCGGATACTATGGATCATTGCCCAGAGCAGCACGCCGCCGCCGATGATCCCCGTCAGACATAGGAGCTGCCATACGATGGCCGGCAATGGGCGTATATGGTCCAGACGAAGAAGAGTGGTATCCCGGAGGTCCACCGGTCCGATGCCATAAGGGTTCATGATATTACCCATCAGGGGAATATTATTCCGGTGGACGAGGCAATAAATGCCGATGCCCGCCATCACTATGATACAGGACAAAAAAGCGGGAGAACGCCGGCTTTTCCAAATGGCTGTACGGCTGGCGCGGAAGACGAGCGGGAAAATAAAAAAGCCCGCGTAGACAAAAATATTCAACGCCTGTCTGAGCAGGTATTTGACGGCGGAATGGTCCCCTCCGAAGAGATTATATTTAATCCGGCGGAAACCTTCATCATATTTGACAGGATATATATGCTGCGTGGCCAGCCAGTGGTTGTACAACAGATAGACCCCCAGAGGCAGCCCCGTGGCAAGCGCGGAAATGAAGAATGATCTTTTTGTAAAGTCCCCCTTCATCAACAATACAAGGGAAAACGCTCCGGCCACCAGGAGTCCCAGCTGCCGGATCATCGTTGCTATCAGGACAAAGAAAATACCCTGGATGACATAGGTGAGCTTATCCTGACGGAGCCCCCTGACAAAGAATAATATCGAAAGGATGAGGAAACAGGTAAAAGGCACATCCGTCATAAAGGTATTGGACATGTTGAGATAGATGGGATTGAGCATCAGGAGCAGGGCCGTAAAAAAACAGGCGCCTTTGTTATCGGAGAACTCCCTGGAAAGGAAATAAGTCCCGATACCTCCTATCCATCCCAGCACCAGGGTGGAGTATCGCAATACCGTGAAGGAAAATCCGAATATTTTGCAAAAGAGCATTCCCCAGACAAGCTGCGCCGCCAGCGGCATGGAGGTCCAGCCGATGAGATGGTACTGATGCAGCTCATACCATTGCTGCAGGCTCCGTGTATAGGACCAATCGTCGTTCAGGGGGAACTCACCCGAGGGATGTATCAGTAGCTCGACGAGCACCCATACAGCCGTCATGGATAAGACGACCGTACTGTCCTTGCTGAGCACTGTCCGCCAATGCATGGACCGGGATCTTGTTCCTATTGTCCGGGGGCCCGCCGATGCAGGGTCAAAAAGCATTCTTATCTCCTTTGAATGTTACATACAGGGTAAGAAGGACGATACGGATGTCCAGCCACGAGCTCCAGTGTTCGAGATACCAGATATCGTGTTCGATCCTCTTGCGCAGCTGATCCTCCCGTTTGATCTCGCCCCGGAAGCCGCTGACCTGCGCCCAACCCGTCACACCCGGCTTTACAAAATGGCGGATCATATACTGCCCCAATATCTTTGAATACATCTCGGTATGCCGCAGCATATGGGGCCGCGGGCCTACGACGGACATGGAGCCCGCCAGCACATTCAGGAACTGGGGCAGCTCGTCCAGGTTGGACTTGCGAAGGAATTTGCCCAAAGGAGTGATCCGGGCATCGCCACGGGTGACCTGGCGTACATTGGCGTCGTCATTGACGGCCAGGCTACGGAACTTGATACAACGGAAAGGCTTATTGTCCTTACCGGAACGCCATTGGACAAAGAAGACCGGCCCTTTGGAGCTGAGCTTGATCAGTATGGCCAGTATAGGCGTCAGCCAGGAAAGGACAAACACGATGACCACAAGGCTGAAGATGATGTCGAAAACCCTTTTCTTGATGCTATTGCTCATATCTTCCAGGGGCTCGGGCCGCAAGGAAAGGACAGGAAGCTCATCCACATATTCGAGATGGGTATCCCGATTGACATAGAATTTAAAGTCCGGTACGAATTTGAAGCGGATAAGGGATTTCTCCGCCGTCTGGGCCATATCGTAAATGGAGGTGTTGGTCTCAGGAGAGATGGTAGAATATATTTCGCTGATACGGTTGTTGATGGCATAGCTGATACATTCATCGATGTCCCCGATGATGGGAAGATCGGACAGTTCGTGGATACGGCGGGGGTCCTCAAAAAATCCTTCCACCGACATGCGGTGATCCCGCCCTGAAAAGCTATAGGCCAGCTTCTTCGCCACGTTGTTATAGCCTACGATGACCACTTTCTTGCCCGACTTGCTATTCTTCTGTCTGTAAAAAGCCGAAGCCATCAGCAGTCCCCTGGTGAGCAGCAGGACCGTGCAGAATGCAAAGAAGCTCAGCAGGACAAATATGCGGGAATAGGAATAGTGAAAGAGAAAGATAAAGAAGATCATGACGATGACGAATAGTATCATCGTCTTCACCGTACGCCGGGCAAACCTGTCGAGGTCCAGGTTCGCATTGTCGACATAGAGGGCCGTGGAATAAGAAGTCAGCAGCCAGACCATGTTAGCCACAATGAATAGGATCATATACCGGTGTTCGGCGCCCAGCTGGATCTTATTGGTGCTGAGCACCAGCAAAAAGTAGACGACATTGAGCGCAAGCAGGTCTACGCAGACGAAAAAGAACCTGAATAGGTTATTGTAACGGCTGTTCATAGTGAAAAATGGTTTTTGTATACATTAAAAGAAAGTCTTTGATAAGGAGAGTATGACGCCGCCCGAATTGTTCAGCAGCTTGCCCTGGTCCAGGGCGCCGAGACAGCCTATGCTGTAGCCGCCTCCCAGGTCTTTTTTGACCTCCAGGAAAGAGGAGAGCTGGGAGACTTCCTGCCAGATGCCGTAGCTGGGCGGCACATACAAACGTCCTGTGCTATGCCCATAGATGCTGGTGCCGAATGTGCCATAGTTCATGGAATAGGAAAGCTTTGCCGTAAAATACCATTTGTTGACGGCGCCCTGTACGCCCAGGTGAAGGGCTATGACACGATTGTTATTGAAATAATCGGACGAGTCGTCGGGCAGCCCGGCGCGGGTGGAAGTACGTGTGCTGAGGAAGGGGTTGCCAAGACCAAGCCCCTTATAGGACCAGCCTTGCGCATACTCGTAATTGTTATAATAGTTCTCGTCCCCCGAGGGAGAATACCTCGAATCAGGATATCCACCCTGGTTTTTCGTATAGAGGAACTCTAAAAGGAATTTGCTCCAATGGAATACCCGTTCCTCGTCATATTTATTGGTCAGGGAAATACCGGTGAGGCCGTCGGAAATATTTGCCAGATGGTAAAGGCCGCCCTCGTCGTATATGAACTGGTGATAGGCGGAAAGCCGCGTGTACTCCCAATCATAATCCAGCCCCACATCGATGGTGCCCAGGTGATTGCCTACTTTGGAATTATGCCAGGTCTTTCCCATGACGGCATACAGATAAGTCTTCCAGCCGGGTTGGTTGTACCCTGGTCCGAAAACCTCCGCCTCGTCCCCCCACATCACCTGGTGGTTGAAGCCTCCATAGAGCTTTAGCGCCCATTCCGGCCGCCCCAGTCTTACATATAGGGAGGATTGATGGAAATAGGCGTAGGCATGCCGGGTAAGATGCCCGTATTGATTGGGTATCTCCCCTATCCATCCCTGTGCGAAATTTCCCTTGAATGCAAGCAGCTCTCCCCACCAGGGCAGCTGGTAAAAGTTAGGAATGGACAGCTCTATTTTCGGAATGCCGAGGGCATTGCCCGAAATGGCCATGGCCCCGGAAGACAACCCGGTATCCACCAGCCCCATGATCTCTTTTATACGCCCCGCCTTCAGCTCGAAGACGCCGATCCGCAATTTCCCATAGCCCTCGATCAGGGTGGCCCGGGCCTTTTCTCCCATATCGCCTCTCACTTCCAGTGATCCGCCCCAATCTATGAGGCTGGTGCGGGGACTGTCATAATCCAGATGTATGGCGCCGATGACGGAGGCGGATGATCCCGGCAGCGGTATGCTGCCATATTGATTGCTACGAAGCCAGAATGGAGTATTGTGTGCGGTGCCTCCGATGCCCTGCACCTGCAGACTGCCGTTCACTACGCCCGTCTGTGCCGTACTTCCTATAACGATAAGTCCCAGCAAGAGTGTAAAGTAGAGCTTCATGACATGCTTTTTGTGACGGCTTCCTTATAGGTGTTATGAATAAGACTGAGGTCTGCATACATGGTCTTTAATCGTGCATTCTCCTCTTCCAGCTGACGAACCCTTTCTTCGGGGTTCTGGATATTTTTCTTCATCCTGCCGAAAGAGGTCCTTGGAGCAAGGACATCGAGACCCTTTTGCGAGAAATTCTTTTCTTTATACGCATCGATCATGAACCGGATGTACTGGCCATTGATATCGTTCCAGGAATAGGTCGTCCGGATCTTGCGATGATTGCTGAATATGGCAAAGCGCGCCTCTTCGCTGTTCTTTTCCATGGACTCCACCATCTGCCTGACCTCCGATGAATTGGAGAAGTAAGTAGCGTCATTACCCAATATGGAGAAATTGAAGATATTCTTGTTGGCGCAGATATAGGAATTGGAGGACATGGCTTCCAGCAGGGATGGGTTGGTGCCTCCCACGGAATGGCCATGGAAATAGATATTGGAAAAATAACGAAGGTTGTTGAGGATACGCATATCATAGATGCCACCGATGAAACGGACCTTCTTATGCTGTCCGAATTTTTCCTTGAGATAGGCGCCATAGGCCGTATTGTGATTGCCGATGACAAGGAAGCTCCGCTGGCAATCCGCCGTCGTAACCCCTTCCAGTATGGTCTCGATGTTATTCTCGGGTTCCAGCCGGGCGATCAGCATGTCATATGCATATTTCTCCACGTCATATTGCGCCAATACATCGATGTCGGGCTCTTCAAAGAGGCTGGCCCCATAAGGAATGTATTGGGAGCGCACCCCGTATTTCTGGAGCAGGTAGTCCTGAATACCGATGGAGTCGGATATGAGGAAGTCGCTGGTCTTCACTGCCAGCTTTTCCGCCCAGCGAAGGAATTTCTGAACAGGCGGGCTGTACTTTGACCGCTTCCATTCCATACCATCCATATTGGTAATGATGACGGATCTTTTTGGCAGCAGGAAACCCCATACGGAGTTGCTCGTGTAGCCCAATTGCAGGATGATATCGTACTTCCTTCTCCGACAGTCCAGGATACAGTTGAGGTCATAAAAGAACTGGCCGATGGTGCCGAACCTGTTTTCCGGATCGTGACAATGGCGGATCTTCACGCCTTTCCATTCTGCGGCCTGGTAGGGATGGGTGTGAGAATTGTAGACCGTCACATCATGACCGTCCTTTACGAGAAACTCGGACAGGTGTTCTGCAAACTGCTCGAATCCTCCGTAATAGTTGGGCACACCCCGTGTGCCTGTAATCGCGATTTTCATTGCCAGTTGTTTTAATAAATTAGTAGATCCATAAGGGCCGGTTTCCTGCACATTTAATCGAGCACCGGTGCGCTCCTGGAAGGCGCTCCGGAAGTATTGAATATGCTGTGGGGCTTACGCACTTTCTTCCAGATGAGCTCGTTCATGGTAAAAGCCGCTTTCTCCCATCCATAGCGTCTCCGTATCGTATTGCTGATCTCCCGGAGGTTGGAGGGCTGTTCTGCCAGCGCCCGGGTGATGGAAGCCTTTAACTGGGTGATATCCGGATGGATATGCCTATCTCCGAAAAAAGAAAATTCTTCCATGGCCGTCGTGTTGGAGCAGATGGTGGGTATGCCCAGGGCTGCTGCCTCCAGTGGTGGGATACCGAATCCCTCTCCCTTGGAGGGGTATACAAACAGCGCTGTTGCCTGGTACAGGAGACGCAGGTCGGCGTTGGAGATATTCTCCAGAAAAAAGATCTTTTGTTTTATCTCATCGCGCAGCGGCTGCAGGATCTCTTTCAGCTGTGGGACGGGTATGGACGCCTTGCCTACGAAGACAAGGCTTTTATCCTGTTCATACAGTTTCAGGTCGAGATAAGCTCTTAGCAGATCGACCTGGTTCTTGCGGGGTTCGATCCGGCTGACATACAGGATATAATCTCTCAGACCAAATTTCTCCCATACTTCCAGGGCGGCCTTTTCCTGGTCGAAGGGTTCGAAGTAGAAATTGGATACGCCGTTGGGTACGACATGAATATTCCCTTCAGGGATGGAGAAATGACGTACGATGGCTTTTTTGGAATAATCCGAGACGGTAGTGACGAGGTCGGCCCTTTTGGCGGAAAAATAAAAAGCCGCGCTCTTTGTCATTTTATAGGCCAGGCTGAACTCCCCCGGGAAATCCTTGAAGAGCAGATCGTGTATAGTGACGATCTGCAGGCAGTTCTTACGGGGTGGCGCCACATATTGATAATGGGCCGCATCGATGTGGTAGCGTGTCATCATCTCCGGCAATTCATACAGCGCGCGGCGCAGCTTGGACGTGGTGTGGTATTGGATAAACCGTATGTTGCGACAGCCGGGGAAGAAGCCGGCGGCGTTTTCGGGGTTGGAGGATGCCAGAAAGATCTCGAAATCGCCGATATCGTCAATGATCTTATAGAGATTGTGGATATAGGTCCTTGTCCCCTGGTATTCGGTGTCGAATACACGTCCGTCGACAAAAATTTTGGGTTTCATGGTGATATGTGTTGGTAAGAGAGATCCTTGTTAATGCGAGAGCGCCCGCTTCACGCCGGACAGCAGGTGAAGCGTATCGTTCTGGGAAGGCGTCAGCCAGGCGCCTTCGCCATATTCGTTCCATGCGTAAAGCATCCCGATACGTTCGCGGGGAGTGGCTCCCGGGTTGTCATTGATCCAGTCTTTCAAGGCTGTTACGGCTTTGTATACGGTATTGGCATTATACCCGGTGAATCGGGTGGACCTGCTATAAAAGTTGGTCCCGTTGGCCCAGGGACGGGGGTCCCAGTTGAGGGTGGCTACGGGGATATAGGGCAGGCTCGAATGCCGGAAGATGTTCCATATATATTTGCCGACGCTGGCCAGGCTGTCCACATGATATTGCAGAAGCTGATTCCTATAGCTTGGGTTGGGATAGTTATAGCCTGTCACTACATCGAAGCCGCAATCCTTTGCTTCCTGTATGGACTTATCGTTGGGAGAAACACAGCCGGCGACGGTGACGCCGGGCTGTCCGGCCTGACGCGCTTTATTCCGGAGCTCCTCCATGGCAGTATGCACGGCATCCTTGGAGCCAAACATCTTTATCAGGCTGCCTACGCTGAAAAATGAGAGGTAAGGCTTACCCGACACCTTAAGATAGCCGGGCTGTCCCATCAGCCGGACCCATTCATCGGTGACGGCAGGCCAGTCGGAGGGGCCGATCTCCTGTCCCGCATGGTTGGCGATCAAAAGACAAAATTTCAAACGTCCTTTATTGGGCGCCGCCAGATACAGGCTTAGCGCATGATTCAGCGGGTCTTCCCGGAAATGCTGGTGATCGTAGTCAGGATAATACCAATCGAAACTGAAAAAAGAAAGTCCCGCGTCCGCAGCCAGGTCGATCTGATCCTTCATCGCATCGGGTGTGCTGGTGATCCATCCCCATTTCGGTTTGCGATCGGGAAAGCTGTCCCTCAGCTTGGGTGTAAGATGGCCGGATTTCGTATTAGCCCAGCCATCGAAATAATAAGCGCCCAGGGTAATGCCGCCGGACTGGTTCACCTGGTGAAAATGTGGTTTCTTCCTCTGACCATTGTTCGCAGCCATGAGGAATGGCAGCGACAGCGCAATGCATAAAAAGTAAGCTTTCATAACTGTTGATTTAATGAGGCTTCGGATGCGCGGGCCCCTGTAATCTTTTCCCGATGGACATAAAGGGTTTTTCCACCAGGCGATAGGTCAGAAAGGAGACGAGTATGATAGCGGCGAGCCAAACGATGACGGTAAGCCAGGGCTGACGGAAAGCCGGGATGATAGAAAATACGGTGGCCTGTACGAGATACAGGGAATAGCTGATGACGCCCAGGGTGAGCATGAATCCCGGATACTGTATCCTCCGCGCGGCAAAGCTCAGGCTGAACAGCAGGTAGGCGCCTGCAATGGCCGTTGTGACGGGCAGGAAGCTGAGCGTACCCATGGCCTCCGGCTTGTCCTTGCCATACAGGTTGAAATAGGTGATCAGGCATAGCGTTCCCATGGCGGCGAGCACGACGGCTGTAAAGGTTGCGGCCCCGACTTTTCCCTGTAGCCGGCGGTAATAAAGGAAGCCGATGAACATGGTAGAAAAATAGAAGGCGGTGCCCCAGCCATTGGAGAAAAGATGAAATACCTGTGTTCCCACTACTCCGATGAGCAGGCTGATCACCAGCGATGCAACGGCCAATGCAACGGTTTTTTTAAGCCATCCCGCCAGGAATATCAGAGATACCATGATATAAAAAGCCATCTCCAGGCTCAGCGTCCAGTACAGATGAAGAATGGAGGGACGATCCAGGAACTTTTGCAGCATGGTGAGGTTGGCCAGCAGGTCGGTAAAAGAAGGCAGTGGCCTGCCATCGGCCATGATCAATACGAGCGTAGCTCCCATGCTGACCAGGTACAGGGGATAAAGGCGAAAGACCCGGTTGATCCAAAACTTCCGCAATGAATGCGTCTTTTCCAGCGAGACGGGTATGACGAACCCGCTGCAGAGGAAAAAGAGGGAGACGCCAAAAACGCCAAACTGAAAATAATGGGTAGTGAAATAAACAAAGGATGGGAACATCTTCTCACATGCATGCTGGATCAGCACGGACATGGCGGCCATGCAACGAAGGAAATCCAGAAATTCCAATCTCGCTTTATGGGTGGTTGCCGGCGCGTGGGCAGGCATGGTATGCAATACAAAAGGTATTGACTGCGGCTGGTAATCCAAGGTCAAACTAATTTTTCAGATCCGGAATATCTTGTCTCTTGAAATAAGTGTCGGGGAAGACGCGGGAGAATGCCAGCGTCCAGAAAAATATCTCTACGATGTTGGTAGAGAAGCTACCGACAAACTGGTATACGAACATAAAAATGAACAGGCACAGACGGAAGGAAGAGCTCTTTACTTTGGTCTTGCGGAAAAGGACCAGCTCGACAAGCAATTTGCCGAAGAACCCTACCCATCCGAAGGTGGCGAGCGTGTCCGCCATGGAAGAAGGTATGCGCGCCATCTGTGCGGAATCCGGCTGGTCGCTGAAAGCATATACCAGGCTGATGAGGTTCTCGCCCAATATCTTCAGCTGGCCGGGACCTACGCCAAAAACAGTGCTTTTCAGATCGGCAATGCTCAAAGCCAGGAAATAGGCCTGGGATGACCGGTTGTTCATGGATGAGTCCGTGCCTGAAAATATATTCAGGAGACGCAGTACAAATCCTGAATTGGCGAAAAAGGTCAATATCAATGATACGCCGATAAAGATCGCGGCGCCCAGAAAGAAGACAAACCGTTTGTTATGCCGGCGGCGTACATTGGAAAAAAGGTTGTAAAGGACAAAAAGCCCCAGGGTCAGTATGGATATAAAGATGGCCCCGAAGGACACGGACAGCGCCAATGAAAGGATCACGGTCGACAGCAGCACCCATTTCCGGGTCGTCATGTTCCTGTAGAAAATATATTGAAAGTAGAACAGGAAAGAAGGGATCAGCAGCAGACTGTAGTAAGAAGGTTCGTAGGTCAGCATTCTCAATCGGGGGAAATCGGATACCCCTTCGGATATTTCCGTATCCGACAAAGCCCATACAGCGCCCTTCTCGCCGGCCACCAGCAAAAAGACACAGACAAGCACGAAGAGAAAATTTATCTTCAGGATCGTCTCCATCATCGGCTCATATGTAAAACTATAGCGTTTGAAATAGTGGTATACCGTCATCGCAAAGATGAATACCGTGAAATAAAGCGCCGATGACTTCAGGTAGTCGGACAGCGATATGCCATAGGAATAATGAATGATCAGCATGGGGAGCCAGCAAAGGAAAAAGAGGATGATGTTTCGAATGACATGCACTTTTTTCGACATCAGCCAATACAGGAAAAGAGGGCTCAGCAGGATGGTATACAGCAATCCGTCAGGCAGCAGGAAGCTGTTGAAAAAGAAATACAGGCAACCCACCAGCATGAAATATCTGTATTGGCTGCGATGTATGACGGGGTTCGTCAAAGAAGCGCTTTCTGTATATGGGATTGCCAGCTGCATGTCAGTTGCTATGAATGTCGGCGATGAGATGTTCGGGGTTGGCGAGAAGTCCAATGGTTCCCCTGGGGCCATCCAGGTAGTTGTTCAGCCGGGTGATGATCCCGTCCCACTGATAGCTTTTTACCCGTATGTATCCCTGGTTGATATAACGTTGTCTGTCGGCGGTGATAGTCCGGATGGCATTTCTCCAGTCTTCCATGTCCCAGCCTTTCACGGTGACGCCCGCGCCTTGTACCACTTCGATCATGGCCGAATTATGAGGCGCTATGACGGGGCATCCGCAGGCCATCGCCTCCAGCTGAGGAAGCCCCAACCCCTCATTCAGGGACGTGGAGATAAAAAAGGCGGCATCCCGGTACAGGGCTATCAGCTCATCATCCGTGACATAGCCGATGAAATGGACCGAGTCAGCTGGGTAATCCTTCTCCGCCAGGATCTCATCGATGTGCTTGCGCATATCTCCCCAGCCGGGGTCGCCTGCAATGACCAGCTGATATTTGCCCGGCTCCAGCTCTTTAAAAAGCCTCAGCAGAAAGCTAAGGTTCTTCCGGGGCTCCACGGTGCCGACAAAAAGCAAATAATCCTTTTGGCCGCCGGTCTTTTTAAAGAAAGGGTTCATTCGTACCGCCGGCTGGGCTATCCGCTGTAAGAACCCCGGGTTGATGCCGGCTCCTGTGAACAAAAGGGTCTTCTGCGCAATGACCGGGTAATGATGGATGAACTCCTGTTCCGTATAGGAGGAATTGAACCAAAGTATATTTGCCCGGCGCAGGGATGCCTCGAAAAAAAGCTGCATTTGCAGTCTGGTTATAAACTGCATGGTGTTGCGGTATTGCAGGTAGACAAGGTCATGCACATAAAGCACCAGCTTTGTCCTCCGGGGAAGGAACCAGGTCACGACAAAAAAATTCGGGGCGATGAGGATGTCCGGGTCTATTTTTTTCAAAAGCCGGTGAAATTTCAGGATAGACCATAAAAAACCAATGGAGCCAAATAAGGGAAGAGGGCTGTTGACAAGGATGATATTATCCCTCATCTGCAATTTGGATCTTACTTCCGGATGAAGATCGCCATTGGTGAGTATGTAAAAATTATGTTGCGGGCAGAGCCTGGCATACGTGTTAATGATGGAGATCCCGATATTGGTGACTCCCATCGGCTTTTTTGCCAGTCGTACGCCGTCAAATGCTATTTTCATCCGATGATCTTTGTTTGGGGGTGTGCTGATCGTTGTGATGGCGGGGTGAGCCGGAGGGCTTTTTTTACAGTGCGTTTCAGCGAATAGACGCCAACTCTCCATAAAGGCTGGTACAGCATCCGCAGCATATAGCCGTTGGACTTCTTCCCATTGAGGAATGCGCTGATAAGGCCTTCCACTTCATACCGTACCCGGTGCTTTATGTTGCCGGAGAGTCCGGCGTTGTAACGAACGATGTCCAGGTCCACCGACTTCAATACATAGTACGGCAGGACGCGGAGAAAGAAGTCGAAATCCATCCGGATCTTATAGCTGCCGTTGTAGCCGCCCATTGCCGTATATACGTCTCTGTGCACAAAAGTGGCCTGGTGTCCCAAAAGGGCTTTTTTTTCCATATTGGTCTCGCCCTCATCCACCAGCCTGGAATATTCCCCGGAATTCTCTTCCTTATACCGGAAGGTGACGATGGGCGCCGTCAGGTGAGGAGCCAGCTCTTCCAGCGTATACGGTGACGCAAAACTATCCCCTGCATTCAGCAGGTTGATATATTGCCCCCTGGCTGCGGCAATGCCCTTATTGAATGCATCGCTGATGCCCCTGTCCTTTTCCGAAACCCAGTAGGCCAGATGCGGGTTGTGACGACAGATGATATCCGAGGTGCCATCCGTGGAGCCGCCGTCGATGATGATATATTCAAAATCCGTGTAGCGCTGTGCAAGGACGCTGCGAATGGTCTTTTCGATGGCGTCCGCACAATTGTAAGAGATAGTGATGATGCTGATCAATGGTTGAGCCATAAATGATCTTTAGGGATGAATACTCCTTATCTTTTTGGTCAGCTGAAACCCCAGCAGGCTAAATACCGTCCATTTCCAATAGCGCCGGGAGGAGAGCTTTAATCGCAATGCCCGGAGAAAATACCGTACGGCCTCTACCCTATGCCGATGGCCCAGTGAAAGGGCCACAGCGCCGGAGTTGAAATAAGCGCCTGCCATAAAATGATTGACAAAGCTTTTCAAGGTTCGTACCCGTATGATGTCCTGGGACCATTTTTTCACGATGAGGTCGAGTCCCGCCTTGCGTCTGTCAAAATTGATGCTGGTCCTTTGCCCGTCATGCTGGATGAATTTGGCGACCAGCCCTTCATGGGATAGGATGGTATACAGCCTGGCTATTTTCAACCACATATCGTAGTCCTGGAAGCTGGGAAGGGACTCATCGAACAGACCGGCTTCCATTAATGCCGTCCTTCTTGCCATCACCACCGAGGAAGAGGGCGGGCAATCTCCCATGATAAGATCGTCGAATCGCAGCGGCCCTTTTTTAAAAGCGGTGGTTTCCGTTACCTTGTACAGGTCGTCCACTACCTGGCAATTGCCGTATACCATGCCGGCGGAAACATCGAAGGCCTGCAGATGAGCCTGCAGGGCATTCGGAAGAAAGACATCGTCATCGTCCAGAAAGGCGATGAATGCTCCTTTTGCCGTCAGGATCCCCGAGTTCCGGGCCCCGCATCCGCCGGGCTTTCTGAAATTGGGTATCCATTGCAGCCGGGGGTCTCCGAAGGACGCGATACATTCTTTTACGGCCAGGCTTTCGGCTTCATCCCGGTTGTCATCCACAACGATGATCTCCCTTGCAGGCATGCTTTGGTCCAGGGCGCTGGACAAAGCTCTCTTCAGCTTGTCCTTTCTTTTATACGTGGGTATGATAACGGATATATCGGTCATTTTTTAAGTCGTAAGGTCCCCAATGAATGAAGGATCCGCGCGCCCGGGGCCGTCTGTCCGAGCCGGCCGGCCAGGGCCTTTAACAGGGGGCGGCCGGATATCAATACATATATCGAAAAGACAGCCATCATTACATTCCGTAAATAATCCAGCCGGAAGTACAGGCAGAGCCAGAGCAGCAGAGAGAGAACGACCTTGGGGAACCAGAAGGCATAGACTCTCTTTTTGTTGAGACCCAGGCTTTTTATATAGATATAAAATACATTCAGCAGAATGACGAAGACGATGTAGGAAAGAGAATAGAATTGGGCGATGCCTTCCAGCGAGATAGTAGCGCCGAAGACGATAAAGCTGATAAGGAACAGCGCCGTTATCCAGCCACAGATCATAAAGGCCCTTTCTTTTTTATAGAGTATCAGCAGGTGGCCCGAAGTGGATAGTAAGGCCTGGGTAAAGATCAGCAGTCCAAAATACGGCAGCAGATCGGCCACATGCGACCAGCTCTTACCCCATAAGAGCAGCACCAGATCATTGGGAAAGCTGACGAATAGCAGCACCAGCGGGAAGGTGATAATGCTGATCACGTTCATCACAAAATAATATTCATTCTCGATGTCCCCATTGCGGCTTTGCAGCTTCTTGAGATTGGGAAAAAGGATATTGTTAAAAAGTCCCGTGACGAGGTTCAGCGGCAGCATCAGCAGGGAGTAGGCCCTGTTGTAGATCCCCAGGTCCGCGGCTCCATACCATTTGCCGACGATCATGTTGTCGCTGTTGCGCGACCAGTAGTTGACGGAGGCAAAGCCAATGACGCTGCCCACCAGCTTTTTGGTATGACGGAAGACGACGATGATATAGTTCATGGGAAAGAGCCTGAACCCCAGCCGCACTTTTCTTTCATACAGGATGGCCGTGATCACGGCAGCAAGTATCTGCGGGATGATCAGCGCCCAATAGCCCGCCCCGAAATACGCCATTGGGATGGACAGCCCTATCTGCGCCAGATTGCTAAGCAACGTCACTTTCCCTATATAGCCGAATTGCAGGTCCTTGGCCAGTACGGCGCCCTGAGCCAGTCCCATACTTCGAAAGATAAAAGTGGTGGCGAGCACGATGATGGGGGCTATCAAACCCGGGTTGTTGTAAAAATGGGCAATAGGCCAGGCGGCCAGCACCGTGACAAGGAAAAGAATAGAGCCCAGGAATACGGAAAGATTGGTGAGCACCCGTTGAAAAGTACGTCCGAAATCGCTGCGGATAAGGGCATAGGACAGACCGCCATCCGAAAAGACCATGATAAAGCCTGTAAATACCGTGATCAGTCCCACGATGCCGTAGCTTTCCGGAGAGAGCAGACGGGCCAGAATGGTGGAAGCGAGGAAGGTGATCCCCTGGGAAAGATACGTATAGCTGCCGGCTACCAGGATATTGCTAAAGAGGGTGCGGCGAAAGCTGTGATCCTTGCCATTCCCCCCATTCCTTCCATTGCCTCCGTTGCCGGCGTCATTGTCCTTACGACGGGTGACAGCCTGTTCGATCTCTTTGTTGATGTTATCGATATGCTTTTTCAATGTAAAATTCTCGCGGATCCTTCTACGGGCGGCGGACCCCATTTGTCCCGCCAGATCCGGGGCATCGAGTATGCGGATCATAGCCTGGCTCATTCCGTCGATGTCGCCCTCCTCCACCAGCAGTCCGGTATGGCCTTCGACCACGACATCGGGTATGCCTGCATGCCGGGTGGCAATCACGGGCAATCCCCCCGCACCGGCTTCCAGTACGGCAACGGGTGTTCCTTCAGAGTCGCCATTGGCCGCTGTCCGGGAATGCTGGACAAATGCCAGGCTCTCCGAAACGAGGTCCGCTATTTTTTCGGGCTGCAGCACCCCTGCAAAGCCTACATTCTCCTCTATACGCAGCTCCCTCACCAGCTTTTTACAATCTTCCAGCAGGGGCCCCTCGCCTACCATGGTAAGATGCGCATCCGGGTGCCGGTCCACTGCCTGTTTAAAGGCGCGGATAGTATAGTGCGGCGCCTTCTTGTCCACAAACCGTCCGATGGCCAGGAAATCCCTGCTGCTGTATTTGTTGTCGACAGAGAAGAATATATCGGAAGGCCCATAGGGATTCAGCACCAGCTTATCCTCCGGACACCCCAGTCCGGCCAGCTGCCGATACATATGCCGGGATACTACAATGACCTTCTCGGCCGTCTGAAAAAGAGGTTGGTAATCGTAGTTCTCCAGGATCTCTTTTGAATAGGCATCCACGCCGTGGAAATGGACGATCAGAGGTATCCCTGTCTTACGGGACAGCTTGGCCATGGCCAGGCCTGTAAAGCCGAACTCAGCCAGGATCACGTCGATGCGATGTCTTTTCAGATATCGCGCGATGCGGGTCTCGTGCAGATCGAGCCGGCCGGGGAAGAACAGGCGGGAGAGTTTCCGCATGACCTTCCCAAAGAAATTATATCGCATGAACGGCCCTTCCTCGCTCATCTCGGGCAATGCTTCCTGCCATAAGAAATAGACATTGGCGTCTATTTCTGTTCGGTGAAGGTGGATAAAGGTCTCGCTATAGGCGTTCTTATTCGGAGAGACCAGGGCCAGATTTATTTTCCTGGAATTATTGTGCATTAGGGGGTCACATTAGGATCAAATCACATTTGAGGAAGATATCTCACCATATAGTGAAAGGATTTCCACATTTGATTTTTCGATCGTTGCCGTAAGGACATAGCCCAGGGAGGGCAGCTGTACTTTCACCGTCTTATGTTTGATCTCAACGATATTACCTTCTCTTTCCATGAGGGGACCGCCGATGATCCGGACGCGGTCATTGACATTGACCTGGGTCTTCTCCAGCTTGACGGATTCATAGTCGTTCATAAAGCGGCGGATAGCTTCAATTTCTTCATCCCGGATGATGGCGGGTCTTTTCAACCAGTAAACAAAGCTGAGCACCCCATCTGTCTGCAACACAGGCAGGTGGTCGAAATCGGAGAGGCGTACGAATACATAGGAGGTAAACAGGGGTTCGAGGATGATCTTTTTCCGGTCGCTCCATTGCCGTTGCACCCTGTTCAAAGGGCAATAGTGTTCTACCTTCTTCTTCGCTAACAGGCCGGCTACTTTCTTCTCCCAGCGGGGCTTCGTGTGAACAGCATACCAGCTCTTACCGGATGCATCCATCATTACAGGTTGGTTCATAGTCTTTAGTTAACAGATTATCAAAAGGCACATACAGGCTGATATCATTCGGGTAGGTCATATCAGTATATATGCAACATTCATTCTACGGCGGGCTCCGCCCAATCCAGTCACACAGGAGAAATGACGAGACAAAACTGTTGCGAAATAGGACGTCCGGTTTGCACCGGGACGGTCCAGGGGTTATTTACTTACTTTATCTTTCTTTCTGCTCTTCTTTCCTTCGCCATAGCCATAGCTGTACTCTTTGCCATAGCCATAACCATAGCCATAGTTGATACCGCCCATGCCACGACTCTTGACACCGTTGAATACGATGGCGAGGTTCTTCAATCCTCGGATCTTTATATTGTCATCCAACATCTTGATATATCCTTTTGGCGTCACCTTATGACGCACCACGTAGATGGTAGCATCACAGAGAGGCGAGAGGATATAAGCATCCGTCACAGGGGCCACCGGGGCCGTATCGATGAGTATATAATCAAAAATAGTGTCGAGATATTGCAGCAGTTCATCCAGCTTGCCATTCAGGATCAGTTCGGACGGGTTGGGGGGAATGGCGCCCGAGGGAATGATGAACAGGTTGTTGCTGACCTCCGTCCTTTTGATGATATGATCGGGGTCCTTATTGCCGATGAAATAGTTGGTAATGCCTACTTCACGGCTGACATTGAAGATCTGGCTGACCCTGGGTTTGCGCAGGTCCAGCTCCAGGAGCACCACTTTCTTATCCGTCAGGGCAAGGCTCATCGCCAGATTGGCCGCGATAAAGCTTTTTCCCTCTCCGCTGATGGTGGAAGTGATAAGTATCTTCTTCTTTCTGGAGTTGATGCCAATATAGGCCATGGATGTCCTGAGTTGCCGGAATTGTTCTGCAATAACCGTGCGCTGGCCTGGCGATACTACCAGGTGATGGTCCTCGGAGGCCTGATACATGATCTCTCCTACAACAGGCACGGTCGTGTACTTCTCTATCTCGCTCCTGAATACGATGCGTTGGTTCAACCCTTCACGGATGGCTATGAGACCGGCGCCCAGAGCGATAGCGGCTACGACGGCCAACGCCCAGACCAGTATAGGCTTGGGGCTGACGGGTTTTACCGTGGTGGCGGCGGAGTCTATAATACGCGTATCGGCGATGGCGGAACTAAAGGTCAGGGCCGTCTCTTCTCTTTTTTGGAGAAGGAAGGAGTAGATGCTGTTCTTGATGCCCTGCTGCCTGCTGATCTCCACCAGCTTCCGTTCCTTGGCTGGAAGGGTCCGGAGGATGCTGGCATAGCTGTTACTGGTATTGAGCAGGTTGCCTCTTCCCGCCGTCAGGTTCTTACGAAGGCTTTCCACATTCTCCAGGATGCTGGGCTTGATCTTTTCGATCTCATGACGCAGCGATGTCAGCAATGGGTTGTTCTCGGCCGTCGTCTTGCTCAGTCCTTCATATTTTACCTCTAGGTCGTATAATTTCTGGAGCAGCTGTTCCAGCACGGGGTCGTCGACGCCAAAAGTAGAGGGAACGATGCCCGCCTGGCTGGTCTTGGACTGTACGTATTTTTCCACCTGGTCGAGGACGGCCAGCTGAACGTTGAGCTCGCTGAGCTTCTGGTCATTGGCGCCTACATTGTTCAGGTAAAGCTGTCCCTGGGCGCTGATGTCCACGATGCCTTCCTCCGTCTTGTATTTTTGTATCCCATGCTCGACGCTGTCGAGTTCGGAAGCAACGAGACCCAGCCTTTCATTGATAAACCGCAGCGTATTGGCGGCCAGGGCATTCTTATCATTGATACCGGCCTTATTATATTCTCCGATGAGGCCGTTGAGGATATCCTCCCCTCTTTTGGGGACGGCGTCCCTTATTTTGAGGTCGATGACGGAGGACAGCTTGGTAGCCTGCGTGACCTTTAATCCATTGAGCAGCTCATCCGTTACGGCCCTTACGCTGCGCAGGGAAAAGAACAGGGGCCTGGATTTGTCAGGAGCCTGGAAGTTGGGATTGGCAAGGAAACGGATCTCGCCGTAGCTTTCTTTTATCCACTGGCCCAAAGGATATTTTCCACCGGGTATGGCCACTTCCTTATTGGCGCTGTCGTAGGTGAAATATATCTTCTGTTGTTCGATGAGCGAGTCGGGCTGCCTCACCTGGACGATGATGGGCGAAGTAAGATAAGCCGGACGGGAATTGATGCGGCCTTCCTGGGTGACGGGGGCGTAGAGGTCCAGGTTCTTTACTACCTCGCGCATGAGGGTCCTGGACTGGATCACCTCGATCTCGTTCTCCACCAGTTTTTTACTGCCGAACAGGTTCAGCTGCTCCATGAGGTTGGAGTTGTCGTCCAAACCTTTTTTCTCATCCTTCACCAGGATGGTGGCCGCCGTTTCATATACAGGTACTGCATAATGCAGGTAGAAATAAGCGCCTGTCCCGGATATCAATAACAGGAACAGGAACAAGGGCCAGTAAGGAAGATATTTGAAGAGCATCTGAGAGAGCAGGCTGCTCTCCTCTTCTTCGAAAATGTTTTTATTGGATACCTGCATAAGCTCCCATTTTATTAGTTCACATAATGTAATACTACTACTGCAACGAGGGATGCAGCGCTCAATATGATAGGCAATAGCTGTTGCGTCCTGGTAGTGGCGGCGATCTTATCTTTGCGCGGCTCTACATAGACGATATCGTTAGTCTTTAAATAGTAATAAGGCGAGACAAGGATGTCATTGGCGTTGAGGTTGATGCGGTGGACGATCTTTTTATCGCCCTCCTCGCGTATCAACAGTACATTATCTCTTTTGGCATAGACGGTTAGGTCTCCCGCGAGCCCCAGTGCTTCCAGGATAGAGACCCTTTCATTGGCGATATTGAGCGTGGTGGGACGTGCCACCTCGCCGAGCACGGTGACCCGGAAATTGAGGAAGCGTGCGGTGACGATAGGATCTACCAGCAATTTTCGATTGGCAAGTGTGTCTGTAAGGAGGTTTTCAAGCTGCCGCTTGGTAAGCCCGGCTGCTTTCACCGATCCGATAACGGGGAATTTGATCGAGCCGTCGGTATTGACGAGATAACCCATTAATTGAGGCGTTCCATACCCAGCTGTTGGTGTTGTCCCGGACGAAGTAGCTGTCACGGGCATCGTTATATTGGGTGTATTGAAGACCATAGAGGCTTCCGGGTTAAGG
>DASZXP010000133.1:0-63707 GCA_035545935.1 Puia sp.
TAAATATTTTTTGCTGGCAGGCTTGCTTTGCTGCTACGGTGTGGGACAAGCCCAACAACAGCATGTTAAAGACTTGCTTAAGAATAAAAAAATGCAGGACAGTATTATGACTGCCATCTGCAACGACCACGTGATGATGCAGAATATGATGGACCATATGATGCAGAGTGACCACGCAATGATGATGATGAGTGAGAATAAGGAGATGATGAACAAAATGATGCCGCAGGTGAAGCAGGATACAAGCATGTGTAAAAAGATGATGGGCCAGTTCGGTCATCTTCGTCTCCAGCTTGCGAAGATCTTCATCCGATATTTGTCTTCCGCCCAGGTCCATATCGTAATAAAAGCCGGGAGGGTTTTCCGTGGCGGGTCCCACCCAGAATTTTACGCCGGGATATATCGATTCGATGGCCTCCGCCATCAGGTGCGCGGAAGAATGCCAAAATGTGGATTTACCTTCATTGTCGTCCCATGTAAGTAATTTCAATGTCGCATCCGCAGGGATAGGACGGGTAGCGTCCCATATCTGTCCGTTCACACTGGCTGCTAAAACCTTTCTTGCCAATCCCTCGCTGATGGATTTTGCTATATCCAGCGCAGTGCTTCCGTAGGGATATTCACGCACGGCGCCATCGGGAAAAGTGATCTTGATCATAAGGGTGCAAAATTAACAAACTCTTGTCACAAATGGTTCGCCTTTATTGACAAGCGGGACCGCTGGACCAAATTATTTACCTACCTTGCTAAAGTGAAACAACCGGCTATGCGGTGTATTTTTATTCTCTTTTTGATAATTACGGGAGGCTTTATTCATGCACAGGACGTTACAGGGGTCTGGCAGGGGCATTTTCGTGCCAATAACATGAATACCCGTAATTCGTTCTTCGACGACCGTTATAAGTTCGAAGTGCAGATCGCCCAGACAGGCAAAAACCTGGAGGCCGTCACTTATTCATACCTTTCTTCTCTGTTTTATGGGAAAGCCGCCGCTACAGGCGCGGTCAATCCAAAGACCAATAAGGTCATCGTCCAGGAGATAAAGCTGCTGGAGGTACGTAATCAGTCCGGCGATGTCTGTATCATGACCTGTTTTCTTCAATATTCCCAATCCGGCGGGGAGGAATTCCTGGAAGGCACTTATGTCAGCATGAATACCCGGGATTCCAGCAACTGCGGCAGGGGTTCGGTATTCCTTCGCAAAGTGCCGCAGTCCGACTTTTATAAGGAGCCATTCCTTGTAAAAAAGGAGAAAGAGATCGATATGGATAAGCATCGCAATCCACCCGAGTCGACAGAAACAGTAAAGATCAGACCCAAGGACACTCCGGCCAAACATACGACAGAGCCTTCCAGGACCCCGGCTACCGCCGCCAGGACCAATCGGCCATCCAACGCAACGGCATCCGGAACACCGGCTGCTACAAAACCGGCAAGCGGCTCCACAGCCGGTACGAACCGGTCGGCCACCAAGCCTGCAGGCTCGCCCAAACCCGTTACAAAACCCGCTCCGAAAGAGCCCGGGACGGCGCCGCTGGCCAGGGTCAGCACGCCCCAGACGACCAGGCCTGTCACAGGACTGGACTCCATCTCCGGCATCGGCAAACATTTCTCCGTCATCACTCCCAAAGTGCTGCAATCCCGCAGCACGGTGCTGGCAAAAGCCATCACCGTGAACACCCGGGAGGTCGTGCTGAACATCTATGACGATGGAGCCATCGACCACGATACGGTATCGGTGTATCTGGATAAAAAGCTGATCATCTCCCACGCCATGCTGACGGACCGTCCCCTGGTAGTCACCCTGCACCTGGATGAGTCCGATGATTATCATGAATTGATCATGGTAGCGGAAAACGAAGGAGAGATACCTCCCAATACCTCTCTGATGATCGTCAAGGCCGGAGATAAAGAATACGAAGTTCGCATTACCTCCACCGAGCAAAAAAATGCCATGGTGACCTTCCGATACCAGAAGTAACTCTTGAGCCGCCTGTGGCGGCTCGCCCGAAGGACAGAAATTAGCGCAATTGCCGGGGATGCGCTAATTTCTATCAAAGCGAATCCCCGGCTCTTATTTATACATGCGCCGGATATATCTGATACTATACTGCTTATTCACTTCCTGCAGTCTCTTTGCAGAGGACATTTCAGGCATTTGGAAGGGCACGCTGACACAAGGTCCCGGCGGCTGTTATCCACACTATTTCCTGGAACTGCAGATCACCATCTCCAATGACCGGATCACGGGCAAGGCCTATGACTATTACGACAAGGAGCATTTTGTAAAGATGAGCTTCACCGGTCGCTATAACGCACAGACCCACCGGCTGGTCCTCATCGAAGAAAGTATCGTGCAACAGGCCATCCCTTCGGAATGCTCCGCCTGTATAAAGACCTATGATCTCAATTATTCCAAAGAAGGCGAAGACGAGGTGTTAAAAGGGGACTGGAAAGGCATTATGCAGGACAAACGGCTCGCCTGTCCGCCGGGAAAAATATTCCTGAAAAAAGCTGCCGTCTCGGATTTCCCGGTTGATATGGAACAGAACGACACATTGGCATCCCTCCAAAAACAGCTCCATCTGCAGCCAAGGACCACGGAGGTCGTAAAGACCATCACGGTGAATACGGCCCAGATCAAGATCGAACTGTATGACAATGGAGAAATAGACCACGACACGGTAACGGTGCTCATCAACGGGAAACTGACCCTGTACCGGAAAATGCTTACGGACAGACCATTGACATTGGAATTCTCCGCATTGCCCGGCATCCCGTATGAGCTGGTGATGTATGCGGATAATCTAGGCGATATCCCTCCCAACACAGCCCTCATGATGGTGACGGCCGGAAGCCGCAAGATAGAAGCGTTCCTGTCTTCCAGCGAGCAGAAAAGCGCGGCCGTGCGCTTTATCTACAAGCCCGACTGAGCGGAGCTATCCGTCCTCTGTTTGTTCCTGGCAAAATCCAGGGAGTCGACGACCTCTCCGCACTCGAGCATCTTTGCTTTATAGGTCGGGTGCTTGTTCCCCAGATAAGGATTGATAATTTTGGAAGAGTTCGAGAGCCAGAACCCTTCGACGGAGTCGCTGAATGCCATCGGACAACGTTCGTGATAGATGATGCCGACATCATAGCGTACGACGCGCACAAGGTTATATAGATCGTCCGTCAGCGTATTGAATGTCTTTCGCTTTTGCGCGATATCTCCTTGCCCTACTATTCCTTTGGCATCGCCGCCAACGCTGGCGGTAAAGCTCCTGGCCGTATTGATAATATCCGTATCGCCCTTGATCTGAGCGACGGGCAGGCTGTCGGCCTTGAGGGCCAGTGCATATGCCGCCTGGTCGGCCTTGACGGTATCCCAGTCCACCAGCGCATCCTTCAGGGCATAGTAATCATCCATCAATCCCCCAAAAGCCTTGTTAAAGGCGACGGTATTCTTACTGATCTTCAGTGCCATGTCGATGTCCGCCGGCCGGCCGGTCTCTTTTTTGGAGAACCAGTTCAATTTCCAGCCTACCAGACCTGCCAATACGAGAACAACGATCAACAAAACCAATTTTCTATTCACTGTGTTAATTTTTTTGGACGAATTCCAGTAAAGATAATCATAAATATCTAAGCCCAAAACGCGCCGGGGCATGGGGTTACAGTCCGTAATCAGTACATTTGCACCCATGTTAGCAGGACTACAGAATGTAACTTTCGAATTCGGGGCCAGGACCATCGTACGCAACGCCACCTGGCATATCCAACCCAACGAACGCATCGGGCTCATCGGCTATAATGGAACCGGAAAATCTACCTTGCTGAAGCTATTTGCCGGCGACTATACCCCCTCCGAAGGCACGGTAGAAAGAAGCCGAAGCACCACCATTGGCTATCTGCACCAGGACCTGCTCAGCTTCGATACGAATGGATCGATACTGGAAGTGGCCATGACCGCTTTCGAGCGGGTGCTGCAGCTGGAAAAAGAGATCGACGAACTGGGCAAGCGCCTGGAACAAAACTCCGAGGACGAGACGCTGCTCCATCAATATACGGATGCCCTCCATGAAATGGATACGCTGGACGGATACAGCATCCATCACAAGACGGAAGAGATCCTGCAAGGGCTGGGCTTTTCCAATGCCGACCTGCAGCGGCCTTTCCGGGAATTCAGCGGCGGCTGGCGGATGCGCGTGCTGCTGGCCAAGATGATCCTGCAACGGCCGGACCTGCTGCTGCTGGACGAACCTACCAACCATATGGACCTTCCTTCCATCGAATGGCTGGAAAAATATCTTCAGCACTATCCGGGGGCGGTCGTCATCGTCAGCCACGACAAATATTTCCTGGACAGGATGGTGACCAAGATCGTGGAGCTGTATCAGAAGGAACTGCATGTCTACAACGGCAATTATTCGTATTATGAGACGGAGAAGGCCATGCGGGTAGAGCTGCAGCAGCGGGCTTTCGAGAACCAGCAGGATTATATCCGTCAGCAGGAACGGTTCATCGAACGATTTCGCGCCAAGGCCACCAAAGCGGCAGCCGCGCAGAGCGCCATGAAAAGGCTGGAAAAGGTGGAGCGGATCGAGAACGTGGAGATCGAACGGCCCAATATCAAGATCAATTTCCGGGTGGACAAGACTCCCGGAAGAGTGCTGGCGACCCTGAAGCACGCCACCAAAAAATTCGGCGACCTCACGATCGTACAGGATGCATCGGCGGAGATCGACAGGGGTGATAAGATCGCGCTCATCGGCGCCAACGGTAAAGGGAAGTCGACCCTGCTACGTATCATCGCCGGTACGGAACCTTTCCAGGGCGAGCGTGTCTGGGGTCATAATGTGGACGAAAGTTTCTATGCCCAGCACCAGTTGGAATCCCTGGATGTCAACAATACCCTTCTGGAAGAGATGCAGCTTTGCGGCAGCCAGAAGACGGACCTGGAACTACGTGTATTGCTGGGTTGTTTCCTGTTCAGCGGCGACGACGTGGAAAAGAAGATCAAAGTGCTCAGCGGTGGTGAAAAGGCCCGGGTAGCGCTCGCCAAGACCATCGTCAGCAAGGCCAATTTCCTCCTGTTGGACGAACCTACCAACCACCTGGACCTGCATTCCTGCGAGCTGCTGATCGATGCGCTGAACAAATATGAGGGCAGCTTTTTGCTGGTAAGCCATGACCGTTATTTTATTTCCAGGACAGCCAATAAAATATGGGAGATCGACGAGAACCGGCAGATCAGGGAATTCAAGGGTGGCTATGAAGAATATGTCGAATGGAAGGAAAGAATGGCTATGAGAGCAGCGGAACAGGCGGCAAAACCACCCGCTCCTGTCGAGGCGCCGGCAAAGACGACGCCTCCGCCCACCCCCATCAATAAAGAACAAAAGACAGAGCTGCAACAGCAGCAGCGTACCTTTCAGCAGCTGGAGGACAAGATCGCGTCCCTCACCCGTCAAAAGGCACAGCTGGAAGCGTCCCTGGCCGACCCGGCTACGTATTCCGATAAGACCCGGTTTGTACAGGCCGAGGCAGATTATAAAAAAGCCGGCGATGAGCTGAACAAGGCCAACCGGGAGTACGAACAGGTCTTCGAAAAGATCATGGAGCTGGAAAAAAACCAGTGACCGGCGCCGATATGAATAGCCCATCGAGATACCTTGCTGCCTTTTTGTTCCTGCTGCTGTCGTTCGGCAGCGTATACGCCCAACAGCCGGGACAACGTCCCAGGATAGGGCTGACCCTTAGCGGGGGTGGCGCAAAAGGGCTGGCGCACATCGGCATACTAAAAGCCATCGACTCCGCCGGGCTGAAGATCGACTATATCACGGGCACCAGCATGGGCAGTATCATCGGCGCCCTTTATGCCATCGGCTATTCCGCGGACAGCATCGAAAAGATCACCCGGCGCATAGACTGGGACCTGCTGCTCTCCAATCAATCCACCATGCGCAGCATGATCATGGAAGAAAAAGACGAGTATGGCAAATACGATGTCGAGCTGCCCTGGGCAAATCATTGGTTCCGGATAGCCACGGGTGTCATCGAAGGACAGGAGCTTTGGCTGAAGTTCGCCGAGCTGTTCCGTCCCGTATATACGATCAAGGACTTCCACCAATTCTCCATCCCCTTCGAGTGCGTCGCCACGGATGTTTCCACGGGTGATGCGCTGGTATTGGACAGCGGGGACATCGTTACGGCCATCCGCAGCAGCATGGCCATCCCCTCTCTCTTTACGGCAGTGAGTTACAACGGCAGGAAACTGGTGGATGGAGGCGTCGTACGCAATTTCCCCGTACAGGATGTACGGGATATGGGAGCCAACCTGGTGATAGGAAGCAATGTATCGGGCTCCCTGCTGACGTCCAAGGAGGTGACCAATGCCATACAGGTCTTGTTGCAGGTGGCGTTCTTCCGCGAAGCGGAAGATACCCGCAAACAGATCCCGCTGTGTAATATCTACATCCATCAGCCCCTGGAAAAGTTAAGCATGGGCAGCTTCGGCGAGGCCGATCAGATCCTGGACGAAGGGCTGAAGAAAGGACGTGAGCTCTACCCTGTCTTCAAGCACCTGGCCGATAGTCTGAACGCCCTGTATGGCCCACAGGAGATCGTCCATAACCGGCTGCCCCTGGAAACTCCCATAAAGATCTCCTCTTTTGAGGTCCGGGGGTTGAACAGGACGACAGAACCATTCTTTATACAGGCAATGGGACTGGAGGTCAACCAATACTATACTACCAGCAATCTATCCAGGATGATCCGCCGGGCCTTTGGCACCCGTTATTATAACCGTATCACCTATTCGCTGGAACCACGTGGCGGGGACAGCACCCGGGTAGTCTTCGAGGTGGAAGAGAATCCCTTCACCTTTGCCAAGCTGGGGCTTAACTATAACCAGTTCAGCGGCATCAGCGCCATCATCAACCTTACCAGCCACGACTTCTTCACCCCTACCTCCCGCAGTCTCGTAACCCTCAACATCGGGCAGAACTTTCGTATGCGGGCGGAGCATCTGCAATACTTCAGCCGGGGTGGAAAATTCGCCTTTACGCTGGGCACGCAGTTCGACCAATTCCGCATCACGACATATAACAATGCCTTCAAGGAAGAAGGACTCTACGACCAGTATTATTTCAAGCTGGACGGCAAATTCAGCTATTTCACCAGCAGAGGTCTCATGCTTGGCGCCGGCAACCGGTTTGAATGGATACATTACGATCCGTCCATCACCTCCAGCCTGGAGTTCAAAGGCCGCAACAATTTTATGACGAGCTATTTCTTTATCCGTCATAATACCCTGGATCGCCCCATCTATCCGCGCAAGGGGGTCAAGATCGATGCAGAGGCGGACTATGTTTTCGAGCAGGACCCTCATGCTCAGTACTTTGCTTCCGACACTACGCGATCGGACACCAGCTTCTCGGAAAAACCCTACGAACGGGTCCTCTTCAGCATGGACGGATATACGCCGCTGGCCAAACGTTATACCTTGCTGACCCGTATGCAGATGGGGGTCAACTTCAACTATGTCCACAACATCATGAACGAATTTTCCATCGGGGGGCTTACGAGCAATTTCCATAACCAGGTAATTTTCTCCGGACTGCGGGAAGGGACTTTTTACTCTCCCAGCATTGCCCTGCTGCTGGTGGGGCTACGCTATCAGCTGTTCAGCAATACCTTTATCACCGGCAAGGCCAATGTCCTCTTTTCCAATTTCATTACGGATAACAAGACCTTCTTCAATACGCCGGATTTCCTCTCCGGCTATTCGCTCACATTCACGTATAATTTCGCGCTGGGGCCGCTGGAGCTGAGCGCCATGTACAGCGATCAATCCAAAAGAGTGCTTGGATATGTCAACATCGGCATACCTTTCTAGGAGGATTTATTCTCTCGCCTTTACAAAATCGCTCACCAGGTAGCTGATGAGCTTGCCCGTCATGGGGTCATGACGTCCGTCGTCCAATGTGGCGGCGCCTTCACAGATATGCAGGTAGGCGATCTTCGAATCCATGGAAGCCAGCGTAACATATTGCCGGGCATGCATGGGCTTAAGTCCTGTAGACGTCATGCCCGCACTGAGCACGTTTTCGATGCTGTCCAGGTCCAGCTCCAGCCCTATATAGCTGTCCTCCGTAAAGGAAGTGGCGTGCGCGACGGCCTGGATAAAATTCCTTTTCTCCAGGATAAAGATATCCTCATAGGTGATGAGGTCGATAAAGGGATTGTTGACGATGTCCAGCCAGACATTTTGTTGGAGATAGTTCTCGTGTACGCCGATGACACAGTACTTCTGGAGATAGCCATCCTCTTCCGCGTAGCGGAAGCCGTTGCCGCTGTGCCGGCCTTCGGCAGGGCGGAAGTCCGTATGCGCATCGAGGTTGACGCAGTTGATCTGCGCCAGGGGGATGAGCCCTGCCTTGTGAAGGCCTTTGGCCGAGCCTTTGATCAGCGGATAAGAGTTGTTATGTCCACCGCCTATGACGATAGGCGTCTTGCCCAGGGCGGTGATGATCCTGATCAGGTCTTCCACGGCCTCGTCGATGGCATGTACCGCATGACGATAAGCCTCCTGCTTCTCTTCCTGTCCATGGGCATTGGTCTCGATGAGCCGTTGCATTTCGCTGAAATCGAAATGTCCCAGCACCAGGATATTGTCTCCCTCGAGAAAGTCATTGCTTTGGATATTGAGGAAGCAATCCAAAAAAGGCTGCCAGGCTGTGGACGCTCCCCCCTGGCTGCCGTTGGCTCTGGCCCCGATGTCTTCGGGTACGCCTACCAGTACGAATTCCGCCGGAGACTTTTCAATGGAAGAAGACAGGGCCGTGGCATCGGCAACGGTCAACACCCGCTCGCCCAGCTTGGTTTCAAACTTCCGGATACGGGTCCGGGAAAGGATGTCCTGTTTGCTGTAGACGTTGAGGTATTGCATAAAAATGTTTTTTAGGATGATATCTTTTCGTCGACGATCTTCAATATGGCAACTTCGGCGGCGATGGCCTTGCTTTCCAGCTCTTTTCCACGGGCCAGCACTTTTTCCACCCAGCCTTTGTCCTCGCAGCCGGAGGCGTTGATCCTGACATTCAGCCAGGCGCCGAGCACGGCGCTTCGGGCGCAGAGCGCCCCTACACCGGCATCGGATACGGAATTCGGATTGCCCGTCGCCGCCATGGCCTGGATAGGTTCCATGCTCGCATAAGCCACCTCCATCACACGCAGCGGGATTTCAATAGCGATCTTTGTCGCCTCCTGAATAGCTCTCGAACGGATCGCTTTTTCCTCCGGGGTGGCCTTGGGCAGGCCCAGGGCAGCCATGATCCCGTTGAAGGCGCGGGTATCCGCGTCTACCAGGTCGATCAGCTCTTTTTTATATTGCTGTCCTTTCTCCGCCCATGCGCTGAATTCCGCCCACCGCACATCCCAGCCCTTCTTATGTGAGGAGAGGTTGGCCACCATGGCGGCAAGAGAAGCTCCCAGGGCCCCTACATAAGCCGAAATAGAGCCGCCGCCGGGGGCAGGGCTTTCGCTGGCCGTCTCATCGGCAAAGTCCGTAAGGCTTTTATCCACCAGCGTGTGGTCGGAAGGGCTGGCTAACAAATATTCGATGATGCGTTCTTCCGGCTTGAAAGGCCCCAGCTCGTCCAGTCCCATCGAAAGGATGGCTATCCGGATCAGCTCTTTTTCAGACACGCCGGTGGAGCGCTGTTGTTTCTGCAGAAAATATTTACCTGCGTCCAGCATGGCCTGCAAAGGGATCAGCCCTACCAGCTCGCTGCCCGTGACCCGTAGCCCTCTTTCCGTCGCAGACCTGCATACTTCATCGAATGCTATATGGACGGGCGTGATGCGGATATTGGTCAGGTTCATGGATATCTGGGCAATGCCATATTCTTCTATATACCAGCCGATGGCTTTTACGGCCTTGAGACGACCGGGCACGCTGAGCGGTTTTCCATCCGGACCTGTCACCGGCTTGCCATTGATGGGATCGCCTTCCCGAAGGACACGACCGGCTTCGCGAACATCGAAAGCAACCGAATTGGCGCGACGGGTGGAAGTGGTGTTGAGGTTGACATTATAGGCAACCAGGAAATCCCTGGCGCCGATGACAGTGCCGCCCCGGCGTGCGTCGAATACCGCTGGTCCATAGTCGGGCGCCCATTCGGGCAGCTGTATCTTTTTAAAGAACCCTTCATATTCCCCGGCCCGGATGACGGAAAGATTGCTGCGCTGCTTATTGGGCTGTGCCTCTTCATACAGATAGACAGGTATCTGCAGCTCCTCTCCTGCTCTTTTCGCCAGCTGCTTCGCCCAAAGGGCCGTCTCTTCCATACCGATGCCCGCTATGGGTATCAGGGGGCATACATCGGTGGCGCCCATACGGGGATGTTCGCCCTTATGACGGCTCATGTCGATGAGCTCTCCCGCTTTTTTGATGGCCCTGAAGGCCGCCTCGACAACGGCCGCGGGATCACCGACAAAGGTGACTACGGTGCGGTTGGTGGCTTTGCCGGGGTCCGTATTCAACAGACGTACTCCGTCCACTGCTTCTATCTCGCCGGTGATCTGCCGGATGATGCTCAAATCCTGCCCTTCGCTAAAATTTGGAACGCATTCGATGAGTTGATTCGCCATAGTGCGGCAATTTAAGGAAACTACTGCATTTTGTCAGTCATTGTCCTCCGGCCTTCTTCTTGGGCGGATAAAGTCCAGGGGATGGCTGATAAAATAGCGTCCCAGTATGCCTAAAAATTCGGGATAATCCCGCAGGCGGACACCCCGGCTCTTTACGGCCACAATAAACGCCAGGGAAAAGCTGACAAGAAAATTCAGGAATCCGATACCCAGCACGCCGATGACCACGGTGACGAGGTAGCCGGGCGCGACACCGTTAAAGCCAAGACCATATACGGCTAATGCCGTATTGCCTGCGGAGATCGTGATATGGCGTATGTCGAAATGGATGCCGAAGATCTCGCTCACGAACCCGGCCATACCCAGGAAAAACCCTAAAGCAATATTACCTATCAACGCGCCGGCATGCTTTTCCACATACACCGACAGCTTTTCCAGCCTTTTGCTTTTCATGGATACCCTCAGTATGGGGTGAGCCTGTAACCGCTCGGCAATACGTCCGTATTGTATCTTATTCTGTACATAGCCGGCAATGATACCGCTGATAAACAGAAAGACGCCTGTATTACAGGCATAGAGAAGAGAAAGGCTTTGCCAGGGATGCTGATCTTTCAGCATGTGCATGGCAGCGGGACCCGAAACCAATGGGGCGCCGAAGATCTTGTCATAGAGCCATGCCAGCGCAAAGACGCCCGGGAATACGATGACGAGATTGCCTATAAAGGAAGCGATCTGGCTGCGGGATACCTTGGCCACGGTGATGGCCAGGTTGTACAGGTTTGGCTGCCGGGTATTGCGCCGGGTGTCCAGACTGCTGGCAACCGCGCTGGCGGTAAAGGCGGGCTGTTTGGTAGCAAGGGTGGTATGTGTCTCCTCGATAAGTATGAACCCGAGACTATAGTTGATGCTATAGGCAAAGCCATGCCAGAAGATGGCCATCGGCATTTTTATCAACAGATTCTTGATCAATACCACCAGACAGATCCATGCACCGCCGCCCATGGCGCTGGAAAGCATCGCCCTGTAATCCGCCCAGGTGGACGTGATGTATTTATTCCCTTTCTCGCCCTTGTGCTCCGCTATCTGATACGCCAGGTATCCCATGGTCTGGGACATGAACTCCAGGATGCTGTTCTTCCTGTTCTCATTACGGACCAGCATGCGAAAGAAATCCACGAACCTACCGGCGTCGAAGTGATGGTTCTTGTCGAGCAGGTCCGTGAGAATGGAAATACGCTCCAGTCTGTTGGCCAGCAGGATCAATATATAGGTCTGGTGAAGGCTGGCGCCCCTCTCTGTATGATTGCCCCGAATGTATTCGAGTATCTCGCGGCATTGAGCAATGGATTCGTTGATCTTTTCGGCAGTGACCTGAGGCGCCCGTTCCAGCTCATGTATATGGTAGTTCTGCCGGACAAAGGGGTTATCTTCTTTGCTTTCGGCCGGCATATAATCCATTACTTCTCTTTCCAATCCCAGCTGCGCCACCTGGAAGCTCAGTGTCTTTAGCGAATACAACAGTTGGGAAAGTATCCTTTTGTCATCCACATGCAAGGAGAGGCCGACGCTCTCGAAGAAAAGAACCCAGTCCTCCCTCGGAATATCCTCCACCCATTTATAATCTTTATTGTGAAAAAACACCCGGTTGAGCACGTAAAGGAAATCATTCTCATTTCGCAACGACGGCAGCAGCTTATGTCTTAATCTCCCAAAGAGCTCCTGCCAGAAGCCCCTGGCCAGGGGGATGCCGCTCTCCGTCAGTGACGAGGAAAGATCGGCGCGTATCAATTGGGAAAGGAGGGCGTGCTGCAGATTGCTCAGCAGCATGGGGCTTTGCTGCGGGGCGGCGGTGACACGACGGATGTTCTCCTTCGCCGGTGTCCTGCCCGGAGCCGAAGAAGGGCGGATAGTAGAAAAAAAGGATACGAGAAAATCGAGCCCCTGCTGGCTATCGGAGATCGGTAATATGGTGGTCCTTTCCGCTACGGCCTGGATAAAATCTATTTTTTCCTTTTTCCTGCGTCCAAACATGTATTCAATTTTAAAGTGCCTGCATCGTTAAACAAGCTCTCCCCCGATGATCACCCGATCAACGAGGTTGGAGCCAAAGGCGTAAGGCAAATAGGCCAGCGACGGGATGGGTCTGGTAAGAATAAGGTCGGCCCTTTTCCCGGGAGTCAGGCTGCCTGTCACCGTCCCCAGGTCCATGGCATATGCTCCGTTGATCGTAGCTGCATTGATGGCCTCTTCCGGCAGCATCTGCATCTGGATACAGCTCATGGCCACTACCAGGTTCATGTTACCGCTGGGAGAAGAGCCGGGGTTGAGGTCGGAAGCCAGCGCGATGGCGCAGCCGGCATCTATCAGTCGCCGGGCGGGCTGAAAAGGCATCCGCAGGAAAAAAGCGGCGGTTGGCAGCAAGGTCCCGATGGTGGAAGAATCCTTCAGGGCGGCAATGGATGCCTCATCCATCATTTCCAGGTGGTCGACGGACAAAGCGTCGAGCTTCACTCCTATCTGCACGCCTCCGGAAAGGTTCAGCTGATTGGCGTGGATCTTGGGTCTTAGCCCATACTCCATACCGGCCCGGCAAATGGTCTCCGTTTCGGCGGGATCGAAGAACCCTTTCTCGCAAAATACATCGATATAATCCGCCAGCTGCTCACGCGCTATCACGGGCAGCATCTCCTGTATGATGAGGTCCAGATAACCCTGGTGATCATCCCTGTATTCGGGAGGATAAGTATGCGCTCCCAAAAAGCTTGCCTTTATCGAAAGGCGGCTCCGTTGTTTGAGCTTTTTTATGACCCGCAGCATCTTCAGCTCTCCCTCTACCGTCAATCCATATCCGCTTTTTATCTCGATGGAGCCTGTCCCCAGACGGCTGAGCTCCTGCAGTCTTTTCCACGCCTGGTGGAACAGGACGTCCTCCGAAGTCTCCCGGAGGACCCGGGCGGAGTTGAGGATACCCCCGCCCCTGGCGTTGATCTCCGCATAGCTGAGACCGCGGATCTTATCCACGAACTCCATTTCACGGCTGCCGGCATATACGAGATGTGTATGGCTGTCGCACCAGGCCGGAAGAAGCCAGCAACCGGATGCGTCGATGGCCGGGTGGGTCGTCAGGCCCGCCGGGAGGTCCTTCATGGCGCCCAGCTGGGCAATGTGTTCGTCCTCCATGAGCAACCATCCGTCCTCTATACAAGGCAGTTCAGCCAGCGCCGCGCCGCGCAAGGGTCCTTGTCGTGTGTGTACGCCGGCCAGCTTGCAGTTTATGATCAATTGGGAAGACATGGCCTAAGATAGATATTTTGTGCGGTTCCCCGCCCCGCACGCTCACAAAAAATCAGCTTTGTCGAGCTTACGGGAGATGCGGCAGGCGGCGTTGATAAGCCCTACATGACTATATGTTTGAGGGAAATTGCCCCACTGCGATCCATCGATAGTGGCATCCTCGCTGAAAATGCCCAGATGATTGCTGAACTGCAGCAGCTGATCCAGGTTGCGCATCGCGTCGTCGATCCTGCCTACGCAGGCCAGCGCATCCACATACCAGAAAGCGCATACCAGAAAGGTGCTTTCTGGGAACCCGAAATCATCGTAATGCTTGTAGCGGTAGAACAGGCCCTTATCTGTCAGCAGCTCTTTTTCCAGCGCGGCGATATGAAGTTTCGCCTTTTCAGTGTCATGCCCCAGGTAGTCCATGGTGATCATGCTGAGCGTACTGGCGTCGAGGTTGACGGAACCGATGGCCTGTGTATAGAGCCTGCGCTCCTGATCATACGCCTTGTCCATAAGCTTGTCGGCGGCGGCAGCCAGCTGACGGGCCTTTTGCATCAGGTCCTGGTCGTCAAAAAGAGCGCCTATCTTGTAAGCCGCCTTGGCGCCGGCCCAATGGAACAACAGCGTATACGTATGCACCTGGGCATGCTGACGGAATTCCCAAAGCCCGGAGTCTGGTTCGGAGAGCGTCCTTTCGATCTGCCCCAGCAGCCAGGGAACGATCTTACGATAGCTGTTCTTCTTTTTAAAGATGAGGCGTTTGTCCGAGTACAATGGCAGCAGGCTTACCAGCACCTGTCCATATACATCGTGCTGCGACTGCACATACGCCTTATTGCCGATGCGGACGGGTTTGTTGCCCAAATAGCCCTCCAGCTCCACCGTGGTCTCGAACAATTTGTTGTCTCCCGTGATGGAATACAATGGCTGGAGGGAGTTGGTGGCGTTGTGGATGATATTGTAGATGAAATCGAAATACTTTTCCAGCTCTTCAAAATGACCGATCTGGTTGAATGCGCGCAGGGTATAATGCGCGTCCCTGAACCAGCAATAACGATAGTCCCAGTTGCGGGTGCTGTCGTGGAACTCGGGGAGACTGGTAGTACCGGCGGCAATGATACCGCCCGTGTCCTCGTATTGATGCAGCTTCAGCACCAGGGCGCTGCGGATGATCTCATCCTGGTAGATATCGGGCAGATAGGAGCTCTTTATATAGCTCTGCCAATCCTCTATGGTCTTGCGGATGAATTCATCGGCCGTTTCTTTCAGGGGAGCTTCCAAAGGCTCGCCATAGGTGAGCACCAGGTAACGGTCCTGGTCGAGGACAAAGGATTGTTCCTTTTGGATATAGGTCAGGGGCACATCCGTCGTAAGGCGTACCTGCTGATCCAGGTTGAGATAACGGATATGGTTACTGGCAATCACGGATTCGGGCACTACCCTTCCGTAATCTCCTCTTGGCTGACAGGAAACCAGGATGGCCGGCTCGCCCTCCAGCAGCTCTATCTTCCGCACCAGCATCAGGGGACGGAACTGTCTTTCATGGATACGCATCCGGGGAGCGCAATCCTTTACCACAAAACGGCCATCGCGGCACTTGAATTCGGTGCAAAGGACATTGGTATTGGGAACATAATACTGAGAAGATATAAAAGCGTCGTCCATGGGACGGATAAAAAAATGGCCTCCTTTTTCTTCATCCAGGAGGCTGCCGAAGAGGAAGCTGCTGTCGAACCTGGGCATGCACATCCATTTGACATCCGCCCTGTCGTCGATATAAGCCAGGTAAGAGCAATTCCCGATAATGCCCATCTTGTACTTGTGCGGCCGCATAGATCTTATTTATAGTGTCCGGTGTGTTCTACGTTGGTTGAACCCGAGGCTCGGCCTGGGGAGCGATCAGCTTGCTAAGAAGTGGCAGCACCTGCTGCTGTGACAGGATGGTATATTGGGCGGAGGAGGCGCCATTGTTGACCTTTATGGTATAGGCCTCGCCTTCCAACGCCTTGAACATGTCCTCATCCGTCGTATCATCGCCCATGCAAAGTACGAAATCCGGGTCCTGCTCCTTCACGATCTTGAGGGCGGTAGCGCCTTTATCGAACCCGGCGATCCGGACTTCCACTACTTTATTGCCGTCGATGACCTGTAAGGTGGTGTTCTGGATAAGCTGCGACAGGTTGTTGAGCAGTTCCCGCGACCTGGAAAACCCAAGCCCTGTCTGGGTATTGCGATAGTGCCAGGCAATGGTATTGGTCTTTTCCTCGATGAAGGAGCCTGCACATCGGATAACGAACAGCTGCATGATCCTGCGTATCTCATCCTTCCAAAGGTCAGACACGGATACGAGCTGCTGCCAGGCGCCATTGCGCATTTTGAAGCTGGCGCCGTGCTCGGCTACCAGTGTTACGGGCATAGCGCCCAGCCATCTATCCAGAGAGGACAGGTCCCGGCCGCTGATGACGATGACATGATTTCTTTTATCGCTCGTAAGCCGGGAGAGGATATCTTTTACCGCATTGTCCGGCGACGCCTCGGATGGCAGCCGTGTAAAGGGCACCAGCGTACCGTCATAGTCCAAAAGGATACAGCGGTTCCTTGCGTTGAGATAATGCCGGCGGATGGCGGTGAGCGCCTTGTCATCCAGTATCTTTACCTGTTGTTTCTTCTGTTCCTGCTTCACTTGCGCCAGCTGATCCATAAAATCATTCACCCATTTTATCACATCGTACTCCTGCAATCTTCTCTGCATAAGGGAAAGCCTGTTACGCTGTTCATACAGCGGCATCGCCAGGGCCCGGGTGATGGAGGAAGCCACATCCGCCGTATCCGTTGGGTTGACCAGTATCGCCTCGCTGAGCTCGCTGGCAGCGCCGGCCAGCTCGCTAAGGATCAATACCCCTCTTCCGGAAGCACAGCTGGCTACATATTCCTTTGCCACCAGGTTCATCCCATCCCGCAGCGGGGTAATGAGCGCCACATCGGCAGCCTGGTATAAAGCTATCAGCTCTTTAAATGAAAGGTGGTTATATCGATAGATGACAGGCTGCCAGCTGATGGAGGAAAACCTGCCATTGATGGTGCCTATTTTTTCTTCGATCATCTTTTTCCGCTCCAGATAGGCGAATATATTGCTGCGCGACGGAACGATGTTCAGGATAAACACCATTTTCTCCCGCCATTCCGGATATCTTTCCAGGAAATACTCGAAACCATTAAGCCGTTGAGGGAGCCCCTTGGTATAGTCGAGCCTGTCCACCGAAAAGATGATCTTCTTATCTTCGAGGTTGTTGCGGATCTTGTTGCACATATCCAGCACTTCGGGATCGCTGGCGGCATTATAGAATTTATTATAATCGATGCCGATGGGAAAAAGGTCGATACGGACCAGCCTGTCCTGGTATTGGAGGTTGTGGAAATAGCTGTCCACGCCCAAGAACATTTTCACCGACTGCAGGAAGTGCTGTACATAATCATAGGTGTGGAAGCCGATGAGATCGGCGCCCATGACGCCTTGCAGCAGGGTCTTTTTCCACTCCGTCGGCAGCAGACGGAAGATCTCGTAGGATGGAAAAGGAATATGGAGAAAGAACCCGATGGTGGCATCCGGCTTTTTCTGACGAAGCAGATGAGGCAGCAGCATCAGCTGGTAGTCATGTATCCAAACCTGGTCGTCCGGCTGCAGGAGGGGCGCCAGTTTCTCGGCAAATTGCTGGTTGACCTGCACATAGGCATCGAAGAATTTGCTTTCATACTCCACGAGGGAGGAAAAATAATGAAAAAGAGGCCAGAGCACCGAATTGGAAAACCCATTGTAGTAGTTGTCATACAGGTCTTTATCTACATACAGGGGGATGATGCCAAAGTCTTGCTCGGCGGCATGGGAAGCGACGGCCTGATCCCAGTCTTCCTGTGGAAAATCCGCCACACCCATCCACAGTTTCTCCGACAGCTGATCTTTATTCGTATTGCTCTCGAAATAACTTTTGATGGCGGAGACCAGTCCACCCGAACTCTGCCGGATGGTTAGCCTATCCCCCTCCCTGTCAAGGGAAAAGGGCAGGCGATTGGATATAATGATAAGACGACCCATAAATATGCACCCCTTATCCCAAAAATAAGACCAAAAACAGACCTAAGCAAAAGGGGCTCTCTGTGCGAGAGCCCCTTGAACAAATTGTAAGGCTTAATTGTTAACGGCTGAATGTCTGACGAATACTATTGGTAGTAGGTTGAAAATACTGGGACAGCATGGCAATCTCTTCCGGCAACAGTATGCGGTTATACAAACGTACATTGTCTATTCTCCCATTGATGGATTGAGGATCATTCTGCCACCAGCCGCCAACGATGAATTGTGCGTTCGGACAATTGAGCGCCCGGCTTCCTATACCAGTCTTGGAAGATATTTGCTTTCCGTTGACATAAGTGGTAATAGTACCCTTGTGATAGGCGCAGATAACATTATACCAGCTGCCCGGCACGGGTACGAATTTTGTCGAATCGATGATATTATAAGGAGACCCTTCGGCCAATACATCGCAGCCATTGACGCTATCCGTTGCGCCAAATTCGAATTGTTCATTCCCCGGCACATTCAGTCCGCAATTAAACGTAAGACCGTGGGCATTGTCATTTTCCACAAGGCTGAGAAAGACCTGATTGCTGAGATCTTTCACCGTAAAGCTGAAAGAGGCGGTATAGGCAGTATCGAACTTGATGGAGCCATTATTGGTCACGATCAGCCTTCCGCCCGTACCACTATCGCCAAAAGCGGAATTGGGATAGCCATGTTCGTCGTTGGTAAGCGAGGCGCCGCCGACAAGCGCAGTTGGATTGTTATTCCCGCTGGAATCCGCAATGCTGCCGTTGAAAGGAAGATAGAGAAGCAATCCTCTTTTCAGGTCAGCCACAGGTTGTGCAGGCGGCTGCAGTATGGGAAATCCCTCGGACATCTTGGCTATTTCCCTGGCATTGAGGGCGCGATTGTAAAGCCGGACTTCGTCAATCTTGCCATTGATAGACTTGGGATCGCCGTCCCACCATCCGCCGACAATGACTTGTGATCCGGGGCACACAGGAACGACACGGCTGATGCTCTGTTTGGTAGAGATCAATGTTCCGTTGGAATAAAAGCTCATGGTGCCCCTGTCGAATACGGCTATGAGGTTATGCCAGGTGGCGTATGGCAGGGTGAGGTTGGACGTGTCCGTGACAGAATTGTTGGGTGAAACAACGCTGGTGCAGGAAGAACGCTGGTCACTTACAGTAAAATCCACAGTCGTCAGCCCGGGGGTTCCGATACCGACCCCAAAGGATACGCCTTCGGCATTTAACTTGTTTGTCATGTCTACAAATACCTGTCCGACAGTAGAATAGGTCAGGACGTTGACCGAAACAGTAAAGGTGGAATCAAACTTGATAGAGCCATTATTGGTGACGACAACCCTTTCGCCGTTGCCAGTGCCCGCCATAGCGCTGGAAGCATTCCCATTAGGATCGGTGGAAAGTGTCGCCCCCAGGCTAACAGTTGGGTTATTATTACCGCTGGAATCCGCAAAATTGCCGTTAAAGGGCAGATAAAGTAGCAGACCGCTCTTCAGATCGACCGAATCAGTGGGAGTCGGAGGAGGCTCGGAAGTAGTTTTTCTACAACCCAAAAAAACACAGAGCCCTGAAAATAAGCCTACTACAATAATCCGTTTAAGTAAGGCAGGATACATAGCCTATAGTTTTATTACTTGGGTACAAGGTAACCATTAGGTGAAAAGAAGGCAAGCATGATCTTACGGACGTGTCGCTAATGGCAACAGGTGTGTCATTTTCGGAAGAAGGACGGCAGGCAGGATAGGAAGAATTTTTGCATTATATTGCGCGCTAAATCATTATGTCCATGAAAAAATGGTTGGGCGGGCAAATTGAGAAGCATCTTGGCTACACAGTGACCAAAAAAGGCAAACCCAAGAGCCTGCCACCCGATTTCGATCCCATTCATAGTGCCATTTACGACAAAGTAAAGCACAACACCATGACCAGCCCCGAGAGGATCTATTCCCTTCTGGAGGCGGTGCGGTACATCGAGACCAACCAGATACCGGGCGCCATCGTCGAGTGCGGCGTCTGGAAAGGAGGAAGCATGATGTCCGTGGCTGAAATGCTGTTGCACCTGGGCAAACCCTCCCGCGAATTATATTTGTACGACACTTTCGAAGGGATGTCCGCTCCGGAAGAAATAGATAAGACCTATGCCGGTCAGTCAGCCACCGAACTGCTGGCGAAGGACAGCAATAAGGAAAGGAACGACGTGTGGGCTTATTCGACCCTGGAGACGGTACAAAAAGGCATGCACAGCACGGGATATCCCCAGGAGAAGATACACTATGTTAAAGGTAAGGTGGAAGATACCATACCCTCTGCTATCCCTTCACAGATAGCCATTCTGAGACTGGACACGGACTGGTATGAATCCACCCGTCACGAACTCGTTCATCTTTATCCTCTTCTTTCAAAAGCAGGCGTATTGATCCTGGATGACTATGGTCACTGGGCCGGCGCCAGAAAAGCCGTGGACGAATACTTTGCAGAACACAAACAACCTTTGTTGCTAAACCGTATCGACGAGACAGGCCGGATTGCCGTCAAACAGATAGGATGAAAAAAAACAATCTGGCATACGAGTTCGATCCGGGGATCAGATTCCCTTCCTATCTCACCCGTCATCGCCTGTTGCAATCCATAACAAAATACGCTCCCCTGCTAAAGGGCCGTCTGATGGATTTCGGCTGCGGGACCAAGCCCTACCGATCTCTTTTCACCGTAGAAGAGTACACAGGACTTGACTTCGAGAACCCGGGACATCCCCACCTCAACGAGCAGATCGATGTATTCTATGATGGTAAATATATCCCTTTTGCGGATCAAACGTTCGATGCAGTGTTCAGCAGCGAGGTATTCGAGCATGTGTTCAACCTGGAAGATGTCCTGAAAGAGCTGAACAGGGTAATGAAGACTGGAGCGTCCATCCTGGCGACCTGTCCTTTTGCCATCTGTGAGCATGAAGCGCCGAATGATTTTGCCCGTTATTCCTCTTTTGGACTGCGCAGTCTTTTCGAGCGGCATGGTTTTGAAGTGGTACATCAGGAAAAGACCGGCAATAGCGTGGAGGTGGTCTTTCAGCTTTGGATCATGTACCTCCATCAGCACATCAATCCCAAATTCCGCAAGATACCGGGAGTGCGGTCGGCCTTCCGGCTCTTCACCTATACCAGCCTCAACATCCTTGCCCTGGCATTCAGCAGGATACTGCCACGCCGGCAGGATCTCTATCTCAACAATGTCATCCTTTGCAAAAAAATGAGGAACACCGTATGAAGATAGCCGTCATCTCGATGATCCGGGAGCCGTGGGGCGGCAGCGAAGAGCTTTGGTTCGCCATGGCAAAACAGGCTATCGCCGAAGGGCACACGATCATGCATATGTCCTTCGACTTCGACACGGTGTATCCCCGTCTGAAGGAACTGAAGGATATGGGCGCGCTGCTATTCCAGCGCCCGGGCTACTTCCCGCCGGGCATGAGCCCGCGGGCAAGGGCGGTGAGAACGCTGATCAACTTTCTCAAAAAAAAGCTCCGGAACCCATTCGTGCCGTTGTTCCGGCACAACCCGGATATCATAATTTACAATGGCACCTGCTATTCCATAGGACAGGAGCGGCAACTGCTCCGGGCGATGGGGAAAGACTCGCGTCTGTATATCATCGGGCATTTGAATGCGGAGAACGACCGGGGGTTCCCGTCCCAGCTCCGGAATACCATCCTGGCGGCATATGACAGGGCCACCCGTGTATTCTTCATCTCGCTGCGCAGCCTGGCGACGGCCAGACGCCATCTCTGCCGGGACATACCCAATGCGGAGCTGATAAGGAACCCGGTGAACATGCCGGATGTCACCTCCCTGCCCTTCCCCGCCGCCGGCAAGGTGCGCTGGGCGCTGGTAGGCAATCTCATTGCAGCGCATAAGGGCCAGGATATATTGCTATCGACCCTGTGTGCTCCCAAATGGATGGGAAGGGATTGGATCTTGAATATCTATGGCGACGGTCCGGACAGAGAATATCTCCAAACGCTGACGGCTTATTATGGGATGCAGGATAAAGTGATCTTTCAGGGGAAAGTGAGTGATATCCGCCAGATATGGGAGCAGAACCAGGTACTGCTGATGCCTTCCCATATGGAAGGCATGCCGTTGGCTATTGTAGAAGCCATGCTGTGCGGAAGGCCTTGCTTGGCCACCGACGTAGGAGGCGCCGCGGAGTGGATAGAGAATGGCGTCTCCGGTTGGCTGGCGCCATCGGCTACGGTAGCCCTCCTGGACGAGACCCTGGAAAAGGTCTGGCAGGAAAAGGAACGCTGGGCCTCTATGGGGATACAAGCCCATCGAAGAGCCATGGAATTATATGACCCGGCAGCGGGAAAGACCCTGCTGGATAAATTGATCAATCTGTAGACACCCAAAAAATGCGCAAACTTTTATTCATATTTGGAACAAGGCCCGAGGCGATCAAGATGGCTCCTATCATCCATGAATGTCTGAAACATCCCGAAGAGCTGCAGGTGAAGGTCTGTCTCACCGGCCAGCATCGGGAAATGCTCGACCAGGTGCTGCATTTTTTTGGAATAAAGGGAGACTATGACCTCTCGTTGATGCAGCCTGGACAGACCTTGTTCGACATTACCTCCAAAGGACTCGGCGGTCTGCAGGAAGTGCTGACCAGCGCCGTACCGGACATCGTGCTCGTTCAGGGCGATACGACCAGCGCCTTTGTGGGAGCCCTTGCGGCCTTCTATCAAAAGGTAACCGTCGCGCATGTCGAAGCAGGGTTGAGAAGCCATAACAAATATTCTCCCTTCCCAGAAGAAATGAACCGTAAGCTCATCGGCCAGCTGACGGACCTGCATTTCACGCCTACACCCCGGGCTTCGGACAATCTGATCAGGGAAGCTATAAAGGGGAAGATATTCGAAGTAGGCAATACGGTGATAGACGCGCTGCTGTATGCCGTCGAAAGGGTCCGGACCACGGACAGGTCCACAACGGAATTCCCCTTCCTGGATCCTTCCAAAAAGCTGATCCTCGTCACAGGCCATAGAAGGGAAAGCTTCGGGAAACCTTTCCAGGACATATGTGACGCGCTGCTGGACATCGTGCACGCCTATCCACAGGTGCAGATCGTCTATCCGGTGCATCTGAACCCTCATATACAGGAAGTGGTAAACTCCAAAATGAAAGGAGTGAACTCCGTGCATTTAATACCACCCGTTGAATATCCACAGCTGGTAAAATTGCTCGACCATTGTTATTTCGTCATTACGGACAGTGGAGGCATCCAGGAGGAGGCCCCTGCATTGGGTAAGCCGGTGCTGGTGATCCGGGATGTTACGGAAAGAACGGAAGGGATAGACGCAGGCACGGCCATATTGGTGGGTACCTCGCGGGAGAAGATCGTAACACATGCCAGGATGCTGCTGGACGATGAGGGTGCTTACCAACGGATGGCAAAAGCCGTCAACCCGTATGGGGATGGCGCCAGCGCCAGAAAGATCACCGATATATTATTAAACGAAAAGCTATGACCCCTCCCCTGGTGTCCATCGTCCTGCCTACGTATAATGGGTCCCGGTACATCCGGCAGTCCATAGAAAGCTGTCTTGCCCAAAGCTTTTCGGATTTCGAGCTCATCATCGTCAACGACTGCTCCACGGACAACACAGCAGCGATCATAGAAGAGTACGGCAAAAAGGATCCCCGGATAAAGGTCATTCACAATACATTCAACAAGAAGCTGCCTTTATCCCTCAACACGGGCTTTGAACAGGCGCAAGGCAAATACCATACATGGACCTCCGACGATAATTATTATGCGCAGGGAGCGTTGGAAAAAATGGTCCAGACACTTGCGGGGGACTCGAACATCGATCTGGTCTATACGGACTATTCCCTGGTGGATGAGCAGGGGCATGTATTCGGCGTCCGAAGATTCAACAATATTTACGATAGCTTCACAGACTGGCTTGGCTGCGGAGCTTGTTTTTTATATAAAGAGCAGGTCTTTCGGGCGAATAAAGGCTATAATCCCGGAGCATTCCTCATCGAGGATTACGATTTTTTTATGCGGGCGTTCCTGCAATTCAACTTTCGTTACCTGCCCGGGTATGATCTTTACTTTTACAGGGAGCATCCGTCATCGCTTACGTCCACGCAGGGGGACGCCGTCAACGATCTGCAAAAGCTCATGATAGAAAGGCAAATGGCGGGATTGGAAAAGAAGCTTCCTCCACGACAGCTGGCGCTCCTGTACAGGAAATTCGCCGTCTTCAACGCCGTACAGAAGAACAATCCGAAAAAGTACCGGTCGTACCTGGGCCGGCTTTGGCGTCTGTCCCGGCGACAGGCCTTTATAACAGTAGTGTATGTGCCCCTGATGAAGCTGAAATACCTGGTGACGGTGAGCGCGGCCGGCTGGGGTGCGCTGTTCCGATATTGTTTCACTTTTCAAAAAGACCATTGACTGCCCTTTCCATCATCATAGTAAATTATAAAACACCGGAGCTGGTCGTCGACTGTCTGCGTACCGTTTATGCACAGGCGGGCGGCCTTGACCTCGAGGTCATCGTAATAGACAATGCTTCGGGAGACGACAGCCGCGAACGAATCCTACGGGTCTTTCCCGACGTACGCTGGTCCGACATGGGCTATAACGCGGGCTTTGCCAGGGCGAATAACATGGGCATACAGATGTCACAGGCGGATACCGTGCTCCTGCTCAACTCGGACACGCTGGTCGAAGAAGGCGCTATCACCCGCTGTTACGAGCTGTTTGCGGCCTCCTCCTATGTCGCCTGCGGCGTACAGCTGCTGAACGTGGACAGGACGCCACAGATATCCGGCAACTTCTTTATGAAGGGTGGATTGAACTATCTTCTCCCGTTGCCTTATCTGGGGTCGGCCATAAAACGGGCCGGTGAGCTGTTTAAGGTGAATAAGCCCAATGTCCCGGAAGCAGATGCCCTGGTAGAGGTGGATTGGATCAATGGCGCCTTCCTCATGGTAAAAAAGGAGGCTATCGAAAAGGCCGGATTGATGGACGAAGACTTTTTCCTGTATGCGGAGGAAGCGGAATGGTGCGGCAGGCTAAGGAGATATGGGAATCTATGTATCTACGGCCAGTTGCATGTCGTGCATTTACAAGGCGCTTCCGCCAACGAGACCTTCGGTTCGGAAGGCAAAGGATATTACAATCTTTATGACCGCAAGGGTCTTCAGATCATGCTTTCCAATTTCGTCAGGATACGTAAACAGTTCGGCGCCGGCTGGTTCCTTGTACAGCTGGCGTTTTACCTGCTGGAGGTGCCTGTATTCCTCATGGGAGTATTGCTTGCCCGCCTTTTCCGGGGCCGCCGCAGCCGTTATACCTTTACCCAGTTCAGACAATATTGTAAAAATATTGCCATCGTTGTGTCCAGAAGCCCGGTGATCCTCCGAAATAAGCCTTATTTTTATAAGGTCTTATGAAGCTGCTTATCCCACTCCTTCTCCTTGCTTGTCAAAGTTATTCCGCCCGTGCGCAGGAATACAGCTATACTCATTATGATATCAGCGACGGTCTTGCGGGCTCCACAGCATATTGTATTGCGCAGGATAAAGAAGGTTTTATATGGATAGGCACCGAGACGGGCTTAAGCAGATTTGACGGCACCCATTTCTCCAGCTATACTACTACGGATGGTCTGCCGGATATGGAAGTCCTTCAAATGCACTGCGATTCGAAGGATCGGCTTTGGATGGCGCTGTTCCACCCTTCCGTCTGCTATTGTTATAAAGGAAAGATCCATAATGCCAGCAACGATTCGCTTTTAAAAAAGATACATTGCAGCAGCTACATCGAAGGCATAGCCGAAGACAAAGAAGGCAATATCCTGTTAAAGGAACCATATGCATTGCATCTGGTTACAACGGAAGGGCAGGTCATCGATTATCACGACATCGATGGGAAGCCGGTGAGCAGATTCTATGCCATCGGCGGCAGCAAGGACAGCAGCTATTTTGTCGTGCTGGCAGGACAGGATGTTTATAAATTGCAAGATGGCAATTTTACCAAACTGTTCCATGTGTCCAGTAATAAAGATATCAGCATAATGTTTTTAGGCCTCAACCCTTCCCTGTTCATCTGCGAGACATATTCCTATCATATCATTGTAATGAGGACGGCCACCGGACAGGTACTGAAAGATACATTGGACTATACGGCGCCCAATTTTCAATCCGTTGAGCTCGTAGGAGATAGTCTTATTTATACCAATCGTGCAGTAGGTGTGGACGAATTGAATATCAAGACAGGCGCCTGGAGAAGGTATATGCCGGGAATGCAGGTCAGCAGGACCTTCCGGGATGACGAAGGCAACCTCTGGTTCAGCACCATGGGACAAGGCATTTACCGGCTGAACTCCAATGAGATCAAAAATATGACGCTCCTCGATCGTCAATCACAGCATTGCGCAGCGCTGTATATCAAGAAAGCGGACCATGATCTTTATATTGGCGCCACCCGGGAAATGGCTTTCACCTATAATCCCCAAAAATCCTTAAAGGGTTTTAAGGTCGGCTTTGGCACATATGGCTATATCACTTATGTAGACAAAGCCCCTAATGGCGCGCTTGTGTATGGAAGCCACGATCATGTGGGGCTGGCGGATCGGACAGTTTATAGATACCTGGCGATCATGCAAGGAAAAGTCATCGTCAGGGAAGATGCGGATAAAATGATCGTGGGCAACTCCAGGGGCGTTTTTCGCATCGATATTCCCAGGCTCACGATAGTGGATACCATTTGGCGACATCGATGCAGCGCCTTGCTGTTGCAAAACGATACGCTCTACATTGGGGCCCTGAATGGTCTCTATGTCAAAAATGGGGCAAAGGATGTGTCATTTTTAGGGGACAGCATCCCTTTCCTAAAGAAAAGGATCTCCGCTATAGCAAAAGATGGCAATGCGCTATGGGTAGGCTCCTATGATGCAGGAGCGGTAAGGCTGATACCAGGCCAGCCTCCCATGTATCTCACCACACTGCAAGGTCTCAGCAGCAATATCTGCCGGACGTTGACGGTGCATGGGAATGACCTATGGGTAGGCACGGATAAAGGATTGAACAGGGTGAGCTTCGCTTCGGGAGAAATGACCATAACCCTATATACGGCCAAGGACGGTCTTGCTTCGGACATGATCAATGCTGTCTACGTCGATGGAGACACGATATACGTTGGCACCCCGGAAGGTTTTAGCTATTTCAATCCCATGCGTACTAATTTGAGCGCCGGCTGCCGGCTCGTCCTGCTGAGAATCGCCAATTCAGGAAGGGACAAGCTGCCGGATACGGCGCATCTGGTCCTAAAACACACGGAGAACAATATCCGCTTCGACTTTGTCGCCATATCTTACAAGTCGGCGGGCAATATCACTTACCATTACCGGCTTTCCGGACTGGATAGCAATTGGAAGACCACCAAGGAGACGTTCCTCGACTACCCTACCCTTCCTTCAGGCGACTATGCGCTACAATTGTATGCCGTCAACAAATTCGGAGTAAAAAGCCAGATACGTACTATCCCCTTCACTGTTGAGACCCCTTTCTGGAAAGCCACCTGGTTCGAGCTGATCATCCTCGCATCCTTCCTGTCGCTGACCTGGCTGTTCGTCTCGCTGCGCATCAAGCATATACGCCGTCAGCAGGAAGAGGAAGAGCTGTTGAATAAAAGAATGACGGAAATGGAACATACGGCGTTGCAGGCGCAGATGAACCCGCATTTTATTTTCAACTGTCTAAACTCCATTCAGCAATACATCTTCGATCAGGATATCCTGGCCGCCAACAAGTATATCACAGGGTTTGCCAAGCTGATCCGCGCTACCCTGCACAATTCCACCAGGGACCTTATTCCATTGGAAGACGAGCTCGAATACCTGTCTACCTATCTTTCTCTTGAAAAGTTGCGGTTCAAGGAAAAAATGAGCTACGCCATCGAGGTAGCTTCCGACCTTTCTATCCGCCGGGGTTACTGCGTACCGCCCATGATCATCCAACCTTATGTCGAGAACTGCATGCGGCATGGCCTGCGTCATCGCAGGATCGCAGGCGGCTATATAAGGATAAAGATCCATGGGGAAAACAACAAGCTGGTAGTCGTCGTAGAGGACAATGGCATTGGAAGGGAAAAAGCCGCCAGCTATAAGACCCGCGAACACATCGAGTACCAGTCGAAAGGGATGTCGCTGACAGCCGACAGGATCCGTCTTATCAACTCCATTCATGAAGAGAGCATCGAAGTGGAGATCATCGACCTGAAAGACCCGCAGGGCGCCGCTGCAGGTACGCGTGTCGTGATAAAATTTCCGAAATTCGACTTAACCTATCAAGAAGATACCATATGATCAGAACCGTATTAATAGACGACGAAATTGACAGTATCCGGGTGCTTCAGCGGCTGCTGGAAGGCTATTGCCCGGAAGTAAGCATTGTCGGCAAGGCGGATGGAGTGGAGATAGGCGTGCACGTTATACAGTCCACCAAACCTGATCTTGTTTTTTTGGACATCGAAATGACCCATGGCAATGCCTTCGATCTTTTAAACCAGCTGCAGCCCGTCGAATTCCAGGTGATCTTTGTCACGGCCTTCGATAATTACGCCATCCGGGCATTCAAATACAGCGCCGTGGACTACCTGCTCAAACCCATCGATATCGACGATCTGCGGGCCGCCCTGGGAAGGGTCATGCGCAAGGTGCAGGGGAAGACCTTTATCGACCAGATGGAAACGCTGCTATACAACGTGGAGACCTTTCAGCTGACCCAGCAGAAGATGGCGGTGCCGACGCTGACCGGTCTGGTGTTCATTCCCATCAAGGACATCATGCGATTTGAAGCAAAGGGCAGCTATACCACTATTTTCCTGACCAACACCGAGCAGATCATCGCCACCCGGAATATCAAGGAATACGAAGACCTGCTCCCCGCGGCCATTTTCTGCCGGGTGCACAATTCCCATATCATCAATCTCCATAAGATACAGAAATATCATAAAGGTAGAGGCGGGTACGTAGTGATGGAAGACGGGGCCAATATCGAAGTGGCCAGCAGACGCAGGGAAGAATTCCTGCAGCGGCTCCTTAAGTGATGTGTAGCAGTGTTCGACATGTCGAAAGGGGTGTTCGACCCTTAAAAAGGCGATTCCGGCAAAAGCTTGTTATTTTTGAACCTATATGAACACACAGTATTTCTCTTACGGCAAGGATATGTTGGATATTAGCAAGGCGATGGCCCTGGCAGCAGGAAGGCTGAAGGGCAGCTTATCTCCCGATGTGATCTCCAAAGTAAAAGCCAGCCAGGACAATGTAGCCGGCATCGTGGAGCGAAATATCACCGTATATGGCGTGAATACCGGTTTCGGCATCCTCGCGGACACGAGGATCTCCGAAGAGGATACCCGTACGCTGCAGCACAAGATATTGCAAAGTCATAGTGTGGGAGTAGGCGATCCTATACCGGTGGTTATTGCCCGTCTGATGCTCATTACCAAAATGCATGCGCTGGCGCAGGGTTTTTCGGGCGTAAGGCTGGAAACCCTGGAACGAATAGCCTGGCATATCGATATGGATGTGATCCCCGTGGTACCGGAGAAGGGTTCGGTGGGCGCTTCGGGTGATCTGGCTCCTCTTGCGCATCTTTTTCTTCCCCTGATAGGATTGGGAGAAGTCTTTCACAAAGGACGAAGACGGCCTGCACGGGAAGTACTGAATGAATACCAGCTGTCTCCCATACAGCTGGGTCCCAAGGAAGGGCTGGCCCTTATCAACGGTACGCAGTTCATCCTGTCTTTTGCCGTACACGCGGTACACCGGCTTCACTACTGTCTGGAGGCGGCCGATATCATCGGCGCCATGAGCCTGGAAGCCCTCACCGGCACCAAGGCTCCTTTCGACGAGCGGCTGCACCGCCTGCGTCCCTTTGCCGGCACACAGCTGGTCGCCCAACGGCTGCTGCGGCTGTTGCATAACAGCGCGATCATGACGAGTCATGTGGATTGCGGACGGGTGCAGGACCCTTATTCCCTGCGTTGCATGCCGCAGGTACATGGGGCATCCCGTAATGCCTGGCTGCATCTGCGACAATTGACGGAGATAGAGCTGAATGCCGTCACGGACAACCCTATTATATTGAGCGAGAACGATACCATCAGCGGTGGCAATTTTCATGGGCAACCCCTGGCTCTTCCATTGGACTATGCCTGTCTGGCTGCCGCCGAAGTGGGAAATATCTCTGACAGGCGGTGCTATCTCTTATTGGAAGGGAAATGGGGCCTGCCCTTGCTGCTTATGAAGAATGTAGGGCTCAACAGCGGTTTTATGATCCCTCAGTATACGACCGCTGCGCTGGTCACCGAGAACAAGACGCTTTGTTTCCCGGCCAGCGCCGACAGCATTCCTACCTCCCTGGGACAAGAAGATCATGTCAGCATGGGCAGCATCAGCGGCCGCAAGCTCAGCCGTGTGCTGGACAACCTGGAATATATACTGGCCATCGAATTGATGAGCGCATGTCAGGCCATCGAATTCCGGCGTCCGCTGAAAAGCAGCGAGATCCTGGAAGAAGCCCATGAATATGTCCGTACCTTTGTAGGGTTTGCCAGCGAGGACCGCATTTTTTCGGAAGATATCTTAAAGCTGCGGAGCATCATACAGGATCACTCTTTTGTAAAGAAAGTGGATGAAGCGGCCGCCGCCAAGGGCACAGATCTGAACAGCACATTCGAAGCATTTAAACTTTTACCATGAGCGCCATCACCATCAGGCAGTACGATCCCGAAAAATACAAGACCCCCACGGGCGCCAAATTGCAATGCAAAGGCTGGATACAGGAAGCCGCACTACGTATGCTGCTGAACAACCTGGACCCCGCGGTGGCCGAACGGCCCGAAGAGCTGATCGTATATGGTGGTAGAGGCAAGGCTGCCCGCAATTTCGAATCCCTGGACCTCATCATAAAAGCATTGAAGACCCTTGAAGAGGACGAGACCCTGCTGATCCAAAGCGGAAAGCCAGTAGGCATGCTGCGTACGCATCGGGATGCGCCTCGCGTGCTGTTATCCAACTCGCAGCTGGTCCCTAAATGGGCGGACTGGGAGCATTTCGATGAGCTGGAGAAAAAAGGGCTGATGATGTACGGACAGATGACGGCCGGATCTTGGATCTATATTGGTTCCCAGGGCATCGTGCAAGGCACGTACGAGACCTATGCCGCCGCCGCGGCAAAGCACTTCGGCGGTTCTTTGAAAGGCACGCTGAATGTAACGGCAGGACTGGGTGGAATGGGTGGCGCACAGCCGCTGGCCATTACCATGAATGACGGAGTGGCGCTTATAGCCGAGGTGGAAGAATGGAGGATCGACAAACGGGTAGAGACAAAATATCTCGATATAAAAGTGCGGGAGATAGACGAAGCCATCGACCAGGCTCTGGATGCCCGTCGCAAGGGCCAGGCTCTTTCCATTGGCGTCCTTTGCAATGCGGTCCATTTGCTCGAAAGAATGATCCAGCGGAATTGCATACCGGATACGCTTACGGATCAGACCTCCGCGCATGATCCGCTCATCGGCTACTGGCCGCATGAGATCAGCTATCTGCAGGCAAAGTCCCTCCGGACGGACAACCCATCGCAATACATCGACTATGCCTATCGCTCCATGCGACGGCATGTAGAGCTGATGCTGGAAATGCAGACTCGCGGCGCGATCACGTTTGATTATGGGAACAACCTTCGAGCCAGGGCCAGGGAAAAGGGACTGGAAAACGCTTTTGACTTTCCGGGATTTGTACCCGCCTATATCCGCCCCTTGTTCTGTGAAGGAAAAGGACCTTTCCGATGGGCTGCTCTCAGCGGCGACCCTGCCGATATTGCTGTTACGGATGAGGTCATTGCCGGGCTGTTCCCGGAAAATACGTCTCTTCAAAGATGGCTCAAGCTGGCCAAAGAAAAGATCAGGTTCCAGGGTTTGCCCGCCCGTATCTGCTGGCTGGGACAGGGGGAAAGGGAGAAGGCGGGTCTGGCCTTTAACGAGCTGGTACGGAAAGGCAAGGTAAAAGCCCCCATTGTCATAGGCCGTGACCACTTGGACACGGGTTCTGTCGCCAGTCCCAACCGGGAGACGGAGGCTATGAAGGATGGCAGCGATGCCGTGGCGGACTGGCCTTTACTGAATGCGCTGCTGAGCACCGCGGGAGGCGCCAGCTGGGTCAGTCTTCATCATGGCGGAGGAGTAGGCATGGGCTATAGTATCCATGCGGGCATGGTCATCGTGGCAGACGGCAGTCCTGAAGCCGCCGCCCGGCTGAGCCGTGTATTGCGTAATGACCCCGGCATAGGTGTCATCCGGCATGCGGACGCAGGTTACGATATTGCCCTCGATACGGCCCGTCGGCACCATTTGGATATCCGTCAGCGCCTAGATAGCTGAGGAAGAGGGCAAGCCCCTCTCTTTTGGCATCATCCAGGCTGTAATTCAGGTATTTGGTAAAATAATCGTTAAGATTGAATACGTCATAGGGGTTTTCGGCCACCACCGCATCTATTTGCCCGATGCCCTGCCTGTTGGCCTCATCGAATTCCATGATGAATGATGGATCCAACGGTTTGTTGCTGATCCAGGCCGCAAAGACAAAAGGAAGACCCGTAAATGTCTTCCATGCCTCCCCAAGATCGTAGATATAAGGAGACTGGCGGCGTTGCTCCAGGGCCCTGTCCCCAATGACCACTCCGGCGGTATTCCCGTGTATCAGGCTCCTGAAATCCTTGCCGGCATCGATCAGCTCCGGATCTACCTTCCAATACTCCTTTAAAAGCACTTTCGCCAGCTGCACGGAGGTACGGCTTTGATAGTCCAAAAGGACCTTTTCCACCTTCTCGATGGGCGTCTCGCTGAAGAGGCAAACGGAAGCTACCGGGCCATTGCTCCCGATACAATAACTGCCATTGATATAGCGTTCCTTCATGGCAGGAATGATAGCTACAGGTACCAATCCCATGTCTATTTCATCTTTCAACAGCATGGACGCAATCCTGGCCGGATAATCGATAACCATCTCGATGTCCTTCATAAGGGCACTGCGCTGGATGCCATAGAGCAACGGTTTGGTATTTAAATAACTAACAGCGCCAACTCGTATTTTTCTTTCCAATTCTTCTATTAGATTTGGCTGCAAAAGTACGGGCCTGCTATAAATGGCGCAAATAAATCCAATATCCCTGAAATGCGACTTGTCCTATCCCTATTTGGACTTGCCATCTTTTTATCCCTGCCCGCTTTCGGCCAGGTAGACCTTTCCAGAGGCCTGCTCGCGTATTATCCTTTCAATGGCACAGCAGCAGATGTCAGCGGGCATGGCAATAACGGCGCTCTTTTCAATGGTGTTCAGCCCACTACAGACCGTCAGGGACGTCCCAACAGCGCTTATCTTTTCGATGGGGTGGATGACTATATCCAGATCCCCGGAGCCAATAATCTCAATCCATCGGGTGCGCTTTCCATCGCCCTTTTTTTTAGCCCTGCCCGCAGCGGACAACAGACCCTGCTAGGCAAGATCGACAATACGAATGGAGTTGGGTCCCAATTCCGGATGGGTATGGACTTCAGCTCCTATTCCGGCGTGCTGTTCGGGGTCTATCCCGTCACCAATGGATGCGCCGTGCCGCCTTCCAACGGAGCCTATGTCAACACAGGCAGCCCACTCGTAAAGGATCAATGGTATTGCCTGGTAGGAACCTTCGAGAATGGCGTTCAGAAGATCTATCTGAACGGCGTGCTGGTACAAAGCAAAACGGCAGCCTGGTCCGTGCTGAACCAATGTCCCAATGCCGGCATTCAGATCGGAAGATGGTGGTCGGGCGACCTCCAGGCCTTTCAGGGCAAGATAGACGAACTGCGCATTTATGACAGAGCCATCAACCAGGATGAGGTCAATGCATTGTGCAGCTGCAGCATCTCGGCAGACTTTGCTTTTGTGCAGGCCCCCTGTAACCCCTTGCAGGTGAGATTAAATTCGGTAGTGATCCCCGGCACCTCCTACTCCTGGAACATTGAAGGCACGGACTATACGCCCACCGACCCATCTGATGCAGGTCTTGCTTATACATTCCCATCCTTCGCCACTTACCCCATAACATTGAAGCTCAACAACGGCGGTTGTTCGGGCAGCATTACAAAGGCAATCCCCATATACCGACAGCCTGCCGATATTCTACATAAAAAAGATACCACGATCTGCGCCGGCGATACGGTGCATCTATCTGCACAACCTGGTTTGGATTTCTGCTGGCAGCCTGCCGATTATCTCAGCGATCCAAGTTCCGCCAATCCTATCGCCCAGCCACCCGTCACCACTAAATATTATTTTACCAGCAGGATGCCGGAGAATAACCTCATCGTGAACGGAGATTTCTCCGGAGGCAACACTGGTTTTACCTCCGACTACGCTTATTCCTCGTCAGGCATCTCTTCGTCCGTCTATTTTGTGGGGAACGATCCGCACGCATGGAACTCCAATATGTCTTATTGCACGGACCACGGAGGCAACGATAAGATGCTCCTGGTCAACGGGTCGCAGCAGCTGAATGTAAAGATCTGGTCCGAGACCGTTACTGTACGGCCAAATACAAATTACGCCTTTTCCACCTGGCTGCAAAGTCTTGCGTCCGTTGGTCCGGCCATACTACGGCTATATATCAACGGGCAGCCCATCGGGCCCCTCTTGCAGGCCGATGCCACTACCTGTGTCTGGAGGCAATTCTATGACGTATGGAATTCCGGTGCCAGCACCAGCGCCGTAGTATCCATCATCAACATGAACCAGCAGAATTCGGGGAATGATTTTGCGCTGGACGATATTTCGTTTAGCGCCATATCCATGCTCACCGATTCTATCACAATCACCGTCGAGAATCCGGCCATCAAGGCATGGCCGGACACAACCGTTTGTCCGGGATCGCCCGTGGCCCTACGGGCCCAGGGCGCAGGCTCTTATACATGGTGGCCCGCTGACGGCTTGTCCAATCCAGGCATCGGGAACCCCATTGCCGCTCCTTCCGTCCCCACGAAATATATTGTAACGTCAACCACCCCACGAGGTTGTATGGCCAAAGACTCTATCACCATCGGGTTCTTTCCGGTGCCGGCTATTCACATTACCCCGGATACCGTCGTCTGTCTCGGAGACGCCGTTCGGCTGCACGTCAGCGGCGGGTCACGATATAGCTGGTCGCCCGCCGCTTTGCTGGATGATCCCGCCAGCACCATGCCCATGCTGACCACCGGCGCCGACACTTTGTATCGGGTATCCATCCTGGATGCCAATCAGTGCACCGAAAAGGATAGCGTCGCCGTCAAATTCCGGCGAAAGCCCGTATTTACACGACCCTCGGGTGTCACGGTATGTGAAGGGGCTTCGGGTATCCTGGGCAGCAATGACGATACGCATTATGTTTACGCATGGGAGCCGGCTACTTTTTTGGATGATCCCTCCTCTCCCAAACCACGTGTCAGTCCAACCAGCTCCCTTCAATATACGGTCGCCATCTCCGACTCCGTCTGTCCTCATTATGACAGCAGCTTTATGGTCGGCGCCCGAATGATATCCACTCCCGAAGTAACGGCCTACAAGGCGCATGATATCGATTGTGCGCAGCCTACCACGGAGCTCAATGTCACCGGAGCAGCAACGTATAGCTGGGAACCTGCCATTGGACTTAACAATCCCGACTGCGCCAATCCCACTGTCAGCATCGACACCACGACTACTTACACCGTCAAAGGGACAGACCGGTGGGGATGTATCGCCTACAGCAATATCACTGTCAATGTAAAGGCGACAGGTAAAGACCTTTTTATCCTTCCCAACGCGTTTACTCCCAACGGAGACGGTCATAACGACTGTTTCGGTGTAAAAAGATGGGGAGACGTGACCCTGGAAGATTTTTCGATATTCAGCCGCAGGGGGATGCAGGTATTTACGACACAAGATCCTTCTCAATGCTGGGACGGCAATTTTCATGGACAGCCCCAGCCCGCGGATACCTATATCTATGTCATACGGGCAAAGACATTCTGTGGCGTGATCTCCCGTAGAGGAACTGTGACCCTGGTGCGGTAATACCCTCCGACGGACATCTTAGAACGGGCCGGGGGACATTTTTGCTGTCCCGCCGCTTTGTGCTAATTTTACCGCATGGAATTGAACTCATTGACTGCCATCTCCCCTATCGACGGTCGCTATCGCGGGCAGGTGCAACATCTGTCCGATTATTTCTCCGAATATGCCCTCATCCGTTATCGGGTATTGGTAGAAGTGGAATATTTTCAATTTCTTTCGAGACATCGGATCTTCAAAATGCCGGAGACGGTCCGTGTACAGCTGCGAAAGATCCTGGAGGACTTTAAACAGGGCGATGCGGCGTGGATCAAGAAAACGGAAAAGGTCACCAATCACGACGTCAAGGCCGTGGAATACTTCCTCAAGGCCAGGTTGGATGAGATGTCCGCGGATACCAAAAGCATCCAGGAATGGATCCATTTCGGTCTTACCTCCCAGGATATCAATAATACGGCCATCCCCTTATTATGGAAACACGCCGTGGAGTTCGAGTACCTGCCCGGACTGTTGAACCTGAAAAGGCAGCTGGAAATGCTGGCGCGGGAATGGCAGGATGTACCTATGCTGGCGAGGACCCATGGACAGGCGGCAAGCCCTACCCGATTGGGCAAAGAGCTTATGGTATTTGTCGAGCGTCTCGAAAATCAGGTAGAGCTGTTCATCCAGGTGCCATTCTCGGCAAAATTCGGAGGAGCTACAGGAAATTTCAATGCCCATTATGTCGCCTTCCCTAAAAAAGACTGGGTACGGCTGGCCAATGAATTCGTAGAAGGCACCCTGGGACTTCAGCGGCAGCAGTATACCACGCAGATCGAGCACTATGACAACCTCGCGGCGCACTTCCATGCCATGCAACGGATCAATACCATCCTGATCGACTTTTGCCGGGATATCTGGACCTATGTCTCGATGGATTATTTCTCCCAGAAGACAAAGAAAGGAGAGATAGGATCTTCGGCCATGCCGCATAAGGTCAATCCCATCGATTTTGAAAATGCGGAAGGTAACCTGGGCGTGGCTAATGCGCTTTTCGATCATTTCGCGGGCAAGCTGCCTGTCTCCCGTCTGCAACGTGATCTTACGGACTCCACTGTACTGCGTAACATCGGCGTGCCCTTTGCACATACCATCCTGGCCCTCCGGAGCATCGAAAAAGGGCTGGATAAGCTCGTGCTGAACAGGGCCAGGCTGGAAAGAGACCTGGAAAACAATTGGGCCGTGGTAGCAGAAGCCATTCAAACCATCCTGCGCCGGGAAAATTACCCGCAGCCCTATGAGGCGTTGAAGGAGCTGACAAGGGGCAAGGGCGGCATCGACAAGCAGGCCATTCACAGTTTTGTTGATAAGCTGAAGGTATCGGCGGCGGTGAAAAAAGAGCTGAAGAAGATCACTCCGCATAATTACACCGGCATCACGCTGTCCTAGGGCATCATTTGACCAGCGTGTCGACATCTCTGACAGTCGTGTCATTTTGGAGCATAACCGTGTCGGTTTTGGAAGGTTTGGAGCGTGGTTTATTCCCCCTCGACTTGCCATATATATAGAAATATATTAGATTTGGACACGGCCCTCACGTATGAAAAGAAGACCCCTTGTAGTAATCCTGCTGATATTAGCAACCTTATTCTTTTCGCTTGACTGTTCCAGTCAGGATATCACCACCGGCTTATTGGCCTATTATCCTTTCAATGGCAACGCCAACGATGCCTCGGGTAATGGGAATAACGGCACCCTGGTAAATGGCCCCATTCTCACTACGGACAAAATGGGCAATCCGAACAGCGCTTATTATTTTGATGGCATCGATGACTATATAAAGATACCCGGAGGCACCGGCACCAACCTTAACCCTTCGGGTGCGCTCTCCATCGCCATGTATTTTTATCCCACCCGTCACCAGGTAGCAACCATGGTAGGCAAGGTCAATTACACCGATGGCACCGGCATACAATTTCAGGCCGCTATGGATTTTAACCTTTACCCGGGCGTGATGTTCGGCGTAAACTCGCCCGCCACAGGATGCTCTACCATTCATCTCAATGACTCTTATACCAACTCTGTAACGCCCATTACGCTGAATCAGTGGCATTGCTTTGTCGCAACATTTGACAATGGGGTACATAAGCTGTATGTGGATGGTATGCTTGTCAGTCAGGTAAACACGCCCTTTACCACCCTCAATCAATGCCTTAATGCAGATATCCAGATCGGGTCCTGGTGGACGGGCAATACTCTTTTCTTCCAGGGTAAGATCGATGAGCTGCGTATATTCAACCGGGCGCTGACCCCGGCGGATGTCGCCGTCTTTTGTCCCTCATCATCCTGCCCTACCCTGTCGGGAACATTGACAGGCAGCAGTGCCTGCAACAATGCACCGGGTTTGCTGACCTTCCATGCATCTTCGGGTGCCGGCCCCTTCAATATTACCTACTCGGATGGTGTTAACAGCTATACACAGAATAACGTCCAGGATGGAGTGCCTTTCCAGGTTCAGGTACAGCCCACCACCACCACCACATACACCCTTGTCTCTATCCAGGACAACAGCGGCTGTGTCCCAACCATAGCGGCGCCGGACATAACAGCCACTATCAATCCCGGCAATTGCTCGCTGTGTACCGGAACCCTCGGAGATCCGATCATCGATGTCGATTTTGGCTCCGGCAATGGTAACTCTCCGCCCCTGGAGACGGCTGTTCCCGGAGCGTCTTCTGTCAACCTCATATATGTGCCTGTCAGCGGCAATCCAGCCCAACCCACCCCTTTGGATGGTCAATATACGATCACCAACAATGTACCTTCCAATGCCAACTGGCTTATGGGTGGCACGGATCATACCGGTAATGCCAATGGGTATATGCTTTTTGAAAATGCCAGTGAAACACCAGGGGAGTTCTTCCGGCAAAAAGTATCGAACCTGTGCGGAGGAGGAACCTATGAATTTGCCGCCTGGATAGCCAATGCGGATAATCTTAGCCTCTTTACAGCCATCCTGCCGGATCTGACCTTTATCGTACAGGAAGAGGATGGCACCGTATTGAATACCTATAATTCCGGCCCTGTTCCCCAATCGACTATCTGGACCTGGCAGCAATATGGCTTCTTCTTTACTCTTCCCACCTCCGTCAATACTGTGATCATTCGTATCGTAAACAATAACCCTGGCGGTACCGCACAGCCCGGTAATGATTTTGCCATCGATGACATTACATTTCGCGCCTGCGGTCCCCAAACTACGGCATCGTTCTCCGCGATCACAGCGGTGAGCCAGTCATCGATATGCGAGGGAGGGAATAAGACCTTATACGGAACTGTTTCTGCCGGATACAGCAACACTAAATATTTATGGCAGGTCAGCGCGGACAAGGGCAAAACCTGGGCCGACCTGCCCAACTCCAATAACCCGCAATTTCAGGTGATCGCGCCAGTGACAGGAGCATCCATCGATTATTATTACCGTATGCTGGCTGCTGATGGGAATAATATTCAATCCTCCAATTGCCGCATAGCTTCCAATGCGATAATACTTACCGCAACGGCGCTGCCGGATGCGGACTTTTCTTTTGTACAGGATGGCTGTAACCCGCTGCAGGTGGCCTTAAGCGCCACCTCTCTGTCTGGCGCCACCTATATCTGGAACATCGAAGGAGCCGATCTTTCCCCCGCCACTCCTGGTTCGCCTGATCTTTCTTATGTTTTTTTAGGCTTTGGGGACTATCCCATTACGATAAATATCTCGGACGGCGCCTGTTCCAACAGCATCACCAAGACCCTACCCATAAAGGTCATACCCGCAGAGACCATTCATACAGGCGACACTACCATCTGCAATGGCTCACGGGTTCCTTTGTCAACAGCCACTTCGTTGGACTTCTGCTGGAGCCCTACGACCTATCTGGATAATCCCGCGGCGGCCAATCCTGTCGCAACACCTTCCGTGACGACCAAATATTATTTTTTAGCAAAGGTCACGGGCCCCAACCTGGTAGTCAATGGAGATTTTTCGGCAGGCAATACTGGATTTACATCGGACTACACCTATTCAACCAATGGGTTCCCCGTAGCTATGTATGGAGTGGGTCCCAATCCGGCAGTATGGCTTCCCAGCGCTCCGCCATGCACGGATCATACCAGCGGGAATGGCAATATGATGATGGTCAACGGCACCGATGTGCCGGGTGTGAAAGTATGGTCGCAGACGGTTACCATAGTACCCAACACCAACTATGCCTTTTCTGCCTGGTTGGAAAATATCACCTCCGTCAATCCTGCCGTCCTGCAGTTTTCCATCAACGGGCGCCAGCTGGGTCATTTGCTAACCGCTAATGTTACGGATTGTATCTGGGATCAATTCTATACTGTCTGGAACTCGGGAAATGCCACCACTGCCGTCATCTCCATCGTCAATACGAACACCGTACTCTCCGGTAATGATTTTGCCCTGGATGATATTTCTTTCGCCCCCCTCACCGTGAAAAGGGATTCTGTAACGATCACCGTAAATGATATACCGGTAGTAAAGGCAAAGCCCGACACCACTATCTGTCCAGGCCAGCCTGTCCCCTTACAAGCCTCTGGCGCCGACACCTATTCTTGGTCGCCTGCTTCTGGCCTGACCAACCCGGATATCGATGCTCCTGTCGCCACACCCGCCGACTCTACCGCATATATCGTGACTGGCACGTCCAAGGGATGTTCGGCCACCGATACAGCAATCGTTACCTTGTTTGCCCCGCCGGATATCGCTATCATCCCGGACACCACCATCTGCAGCGGCGATGCCATCCGGCTCCGGCTGAATGTTCCAGGCGGAGGCTCTTATTCCTGGAGTCCCGCCTCCCTGTTCGATAACTCTTTCAGCGCGACACCGCTAGCCTCTACACCCGCCGACACTCTATTCCGTGTGTCCATCACCGATGCCAACGGATGCGCTCAAAAAGACTCCGTCAAAGTGAGCATCCGGCAAAAACCCGTCTTTATCAAACCGGATAATCTTATTGTCTGCGAAGGCTTCTCCGGTATCCTGGGTAAGAACGATCCATCGCACTATATTTATTCCTGGATACCAGCCATCTATCTCGATGACCCATCCTCTCCCCGTCCGGTGGCTACACCGGCAGTCTCTGAACAATATACAGTGACCATTACCGACTCGCTATGCGCTCTTTATACGAATACTTTCCAGGTAAATGCTATCGTCAACCCCAATCCTGTCATCACCGCTACAAAAGCACATGACATCGACTGTTCTCAGCCGACCACCCAGTTAAATGCTGCCGGAGCGGTCTCCTATACCTGGGAGCCATCCATCGGTCTCAGCGATGCCGGCAGCGCCAGCCCGAAAGTCAGTATCGACAGCACCATCACCTACACTGTCAAGGGAACATCCCTGAATGGATGCTATGCCTATAGTACCGTTACCGTCAACGTAAAAGTGGAAGGGAAAAACCTTTTTATCGTGCCTAATGCTTTTACACCCAATGGGGATGGTCACAATGATTGCTTTGGCATTCAACGCTGGGGTGACGTACAGGTGGAAGAGTTCTCGATATTCAACCGATGGGGACAGCGGGTATTCACGACCCACAATCCATCCCAATGCTGGAATGGTTTCTTCAATGGCCAACCTCAGCCGGCAGGCAGCTATGTCTATGTGATAAAGGCAAGAACCTTTTGTGGCCCCGTCATCCGGACAGGCCCCCTCATTTTAGTGCGTTAACATAGTTATTTCATAATATTTATGTAGTTTTACCATCTCCCTTCCCTCCTGCCCACCCTTTTCTTCCTGCGTACCCTTGCTACCTGTCCTCACAGGACATGAAACCACAATTCCTCTACCTTACAGAATGGGCGGCTGTATGTGTCTTATCCTTTCCCTATACGGGCTCGGGACAGAACATATCGTCCTATCCGGCAAACAAGCTTATACATACAAAAGATACCAGTATCTGCGCCGGCAGTCCGGTGCCCCTGCATACCGTCCCTATGTTGAGCTTTAGCTGGCAACCCACGACTTACCTGAATGATCCGTCCTCGGCCGACCCAGTGGCAAATCCGCCCGTCACTACCCGTTATATTCTTACGGCAATGGCCCCCACGGGCAACCTTATTCGCAATGGAGATTTCAGCAGCGGCAATACAGGCTTTCTCTCCGACTACATATACACCAGGGTCCACAATGGAGAGGGAGAATATTTTGTCGGTCCGAGCGCCTATGCATGGAGTTCGAAGGTGTTCCCTTTTTGTACCGTCACCACCGACAGCAACGACAATATGCTGATGTTGAATGGCAGCAGGACGGCCAATACGAGAGTATGGTCACAGCGGGTCAGCGTTCTCCCTAATGGCATCTATGCATTTTCGTTCCGTATCCAGTCGATTACAAACGGCAATCCCGCAGCCCTGCAGCTGTCCATCAATGGCATTCCATGGGGAGCTCCTTTCCAGTCAGACCCCGCCAGCTGTATCTGGCGGCAATTCGGCACTACATGGGATTCCGGCAGCGACACCACTGCCCTGCTCAGCCTGGTGGACACCAATACCATTGCATCCAGCAACGACTTTGCGTTGGATGATCTTTCCTTTATGCTCATCGGACCATTCAAGGATTCCATCACTATTTCAGCCAATCCCAATCCGCTCGTCCAGGTGGAAAAATCACACGACATCGACTGCACGACGCCCGTGACCAGCTTGTATGCCACCGGTGCGGTGTATTATACCTGGGCTCCTGTCACGGGGCTCGACGATCCCGCATCGGCCCATCCATCGGTGAGCATTGACAGCACTACTACGTATACTGTCAAAGGAGAGGACTCCACCGGTTGTACTGCTTACAGCCAGATCACGGTCAAGGTATCCACGCTGGGGAAGCCGGCATTTGTCCTTCCCAGTGCTTTTACACCCAATGGGGATGGTCACAACGATTGCTTTGGATTGCGTAACTGGGGAGACGTCGACGTACAAGAATTTTCCATTTTCAACCGCGAAGGACAGCTGCTCTTTACCACTCATAGCCCCACCGGCTGTTGGGACGGGGCTTTCAAAGGCAACCCGCAGCCACCAGGCGTCTACGTTTATGTCATACGCGCAAAAAGCTTTTGCTGCCCCATTCTCCGGACAGGTACGGTCATTCTCGTGAGATAGAGGCGGTTCCTGGATGACTATTTGTGGATCTCCGATGTAAAATGGAACTCGATGGCCGGGTTGTTGGTCCGCTCCGTATTCAGGAACCACTCGCTCTGGGCCAGGTAGACGAGATGCCCGTCCTTATCCTCGGCAATATTGGCGTGTTTGAATCGAGTGAACTCTTCCAGTTTTTTGGGGTCCTCGCTGGTGATCCAGCAGGCCTTATAAAAAGGCAGCGCATTGAATTGAACGGAGGCTCCATATTCATGCAACAGACGGTATTGGATCACCTCGAACTGTAGCTCTCCCACGCAGCCGATGATCTTTTTATTACCACCATACTGGGTGAACAGCTGGGCTACCCCTTCATCCGTCAGCTGTAAGAGCCCCTTTTCCAATTGCTTGGTTTTCAAAGGATCCTTATTTATCACCTCTTTAAAAATTTCGGGCGAAAAGGAAGGTATGCCTGTAAAATAAAAGTCTTCTCCTTCCGTGAGCGTATCTCCTATTTTGAAGTTGCCCGTATCGAAAAGCCCTACTACATCCCCGGGGAACGCCGCTTCGATGACATCTTTATCCCGCGCCAGGAAGGTATAGGGGTTGCTGAACCGTACATCCTTGTCCAGCCGAACATGATGAAAATATTTATTCCTTTCGAACTTGCCGCTGCATACCCGCAAAAACGCGATCCTATCCCTGTGTTTTGGGTCAAGGTTGGCGTGGATCTTAAAGATGAAACCGCTGAATTTGTCCTCCTCCACGTCCAGGTGGCGGGTGGACGTCTCCCGGCTGCGGGGCACCGGAGCGATCCGGATAAAGGTGTCGAGCATCTCCCGCACGCCGAAGTTATTGATAGCGCTACCAAAAAAGACGGGAGCGACCTTTCCGGCCAGATAATCATCCACATTCAGCTCGCCATGGACGCCATCCACCAGTTCCACATCCTCCCGTAATAGGACGGCATCCTTCTCGCCCAGCCTTTCCTCGAGCAGAGAGCTTGTCAGGTCATCGATACGGAGGGTATCTTCATCCGTGGCCTTGGTATTGGCCGTAAAGAGGACAAGGTTCTTCTCATACAAGTTATAGACCCCCTTGAAATCCTTGCCGCTATTGATAGGCCAGGTCATAGGATGCAGCTGAATGCTCAGTTCCTTCTCTATCTCCTCCAGCAGATCGAACCTGTTCTTGCCATCCCGGTCCATCTTATTGATAAAGACAATGACAGGCGTATCGCGCATACGGCAAACCTCCATCAGACGACGGGTCTGGGCCTCTACCCCATTGACACTGTCCACGACGAGGATTACGCTGTCCACGGCCGTGAGGGTGCGATAGGTGTCCTCGGCAAAGTCCTTGTGACCGGGTGTATCCAGAAGATTGATCAGCATACCTTTGTACTCGAAGCTCATGACGGAGGTAGCAACGGAGATACCGCGCTGTCTTTCTATCTCCATGAAGTCGCTGGTAGCATGCTTCTTGATCTTATTGCTTTTTACGGCTCCCGCAGTCTGAATGGCGCCGCCGAACAAAAGAAATTTCTCCGTCAGGGTCGTCTTACCGGCATCAGGGTGGGAAATGATAGCAAATGTCTTGCGTTTATTGATTTCGCTGGTATATCGGCTCATTGGGCCGCAAATTTACGAAATTTTGGCCAGCCCCAGCCTTTTTTTGATCGTTGCCCACACGGGGAGGACATCGTCCGAAAGACGCAGCAGCAGCACACCCGCGCCAAAAAAGCCGATGAATACGACGCTCCGCGCCACCAGCCAGAGAAAACCCTGATATGCGTCGAAAAGGAAGTAACAGATGAAGTATCCCAGCGCGGCCAGTAACAAGGTATACAACGACTTCAGATTGAAAGGCTGCATCCTGAACTTTCGATAGAGAAAGATACAGCGGACGGCATTGTACAGAGTAAAAGTGGCCAGGTCGGCTATAGCCGGGCCGATATACCCCATTTCTTTTACGAGGATATAGTTGGCGGGCAGGGTGAAAAGAGCAAGCAGCGCCCCCGTGAAGAAATCAAAACGCCAGAAAGTGGAGGTGCCGATGATCTGTGCATTCACTCCCGTGCCCATATCCACTATCCGCATCAATCCGACATAGAAAAAGATGGGCCGGGCGAGCAGATAATCGCTTTTCATATGGAAGGTATTTACCCCGTCCGTGAAATTGATCCATATCAGGACAAACATGCCGGCCGAGAAGATGAGCTGGTTGATGGACGAACGCTGATAGATCCGGTTGATCCTCCCATAATCTTTATCCTTCCAGGCACGGGAAAGGGGCCCGATACTGGCAGCTATGACACTACGCTGGATGGCCTGCAGCAGGCTGCCTACGATCAAAGCCAGCGAATAGATGCCTACATACTTCATCCCGTCAGTGACAACAGCAGCAATGATGATCTGACCAAAATAGGTAGAGACATTGAGCAGGACCTGACCGCTCCATACAAAGCTGGCCAATGCTACTATTTTCTTAAAAAATTTTCTGGATACCCTGCTGGCGCGAAAGCCAAAATGCAGTTGCCGGGTCATGACCAGGTATAACAGCAGACACAGGGCCAGCAGCAGATAAGTGAAGGCATAGATCTTTATAAAGACATCGAAATCCTTCAGTTTTGTACCGGCCATCGACAGCATGACCAGAACAAAGGTGAAAAGGCGGAATTGTATTTCTTTGAAATAGCTGGTAAGCACCGATCTTTTCAATTGCCAGGCAAACGCTTCCAGCAATGAATAAAAGGTGAGCCCCGCCCCGAAAGGGAAGATCCAATAATAATAGGCCACGAGCTCCGGTGAGCTGTCGCTGAAATTCTTTACGACAAAATCCTTGAAGGCCACCGCGCCCGCCATGACGAGGACGAAACCCATAAGACTGATAAGGAAAGCCCAGGTCATCATGTCATTCTCCTTCGGAGACAGGTTGTCGTGGTAATAGGGATAGAACTTATAAACATAGGATTGCATCCCCAGGCTGGCCAAAGGAAATATGATATTGGCAAGGGACATGAAGATGGTCGTCAATCCGTATTGAGCAGGCGTAAATTGCTTGGTGAGCAGCAGTGTATTCAAGGCTCCCAGCGCAAAGCCGAAATAAACGATACCGGAAGAAATAATGCTTTGCCGCCTGATGGTGCTCATGCTGCAAATATAAATTAATGACCGGATAAAGCCGGAGTCCTTATTTTTGGTAAAAATTCGTCAACTCCGGGGAATATGAAAAATATTGTCACGCTTGTTACAATGGCGCTACTGGTTTTGCACGCAGCCGGGCAACCGAAAAAGAAAAAAGTGATCTTTATCATTGCCGATGGAATACCCGCGGACGTGCTGGAAAAGGCAAAGGTCTCTTTCCCCAGACAAATAGGCCGGGAAGAGGGCTATAAGCATGCCTTCGTCGGAGGCGAGCGGGGCGGATATTCCCAAACCCCTACTATCTCCGCTGTGGGGTATAACAGCCTGCTGACCGGGACATGGGTGAATAAACACAATGTACGGGACAACGATATAAAAGAGCCCAACTACCATTACCCCACCATTTTTCAGCTGGTGAAAAAAGCGGACAGCACCAAAAAGATAGCGGTCTTCTCCACCTGGCTCGACAATCGTACCAGACTGGTGGGCGAATCGCTGCCGGAGACGGGCAATATAAAAGTGGACTACCATGTTGACGGGCTCGAGCTGGACACGGTGAATTATCCTCATGACAAACAAAGCCTGTATATCCACAACATCGATGAAAAAGTAACGGACGAGGCGGAAAAATGTATACGCGAGCAAGGGCCGGACCTCACCTGGCTGTACCTGGAGTACACGGACGATATGGGTCACCGTTACGGGGACGGTCCGGAGCAGAAAGAAGCCGTAAAATACGTGGATAAACAGGTGGGCAGGATCTGGAACGCCCTGCAATACCGGCAGCAGCAGTTCAAAGAGGACTGGCTCATCGTCATCACAACGGATCACGGCAGGGACTCTATCAGCGGTAAGGATCACGGAGGCCAGTCCGAGCGGGAACGCACCACCTGGATCGTTACGAATGCGAAAGACCTTAATCGTTATTGGAGTGACTATACGCCGGCCATCGTGGATATCATGCCTACCATCGCCCGATTCATGGATATCAATATCCCCAGGGACTATCAATTGGAAATAGATGGCCTGCCTCTTATAGGAAAACTTTCCGTGGCAAATCCCACTATCAAAGTGGAGAATAGCAGGCTGGATATTCACTGGAAGGCCTTTGATAAGGATGGGACCGTGAAGATCTGGCTGTCCACTACCAACAATTTCAAGACAGGCGGCAAGGACGAATACAAGCTGCTGGCAGAAGTGCCCGCAAGCCAGCAATCGGCAGTCTTTGGAATAAGCTCCTACCCTTCCTCCTTCTATAAGATCGTGCTGGAAGGCGCCTATAATACGGTGAACAGATGGATCGTTTTAAAATGATCAGTACTCTCCCTGCAACAGGGCATCGATATCCTCCTTCCCTTCGTAATGGAAAGGACGGTTGAAGGGGATAGCGCCTTTTCTCAGATGTACTTTCCCATCCAGGACTACGGTCACCTGTTTTTCCATCAATATCTGGAGCGCATTGCCCAGGAGGCCCTGGAGATTTAGCTGCATCGTCACGGGCACATAGAACGTATCTTTTTTAGGTATCAGAACGGTGGAATCCAGCATTGAATGACCGGCGGGTTTGCCATTCAGCCATACGTCCATTTCGGCGCCTTTCAATGTCAGGTTGAAAGGATTGGGATTGTAGAATTTCAGCGTGGTACCCAGAGTGGCCTGCTGACCATTGGCCCCGCCGATACGAAGATCCTGGAATCCATAATATTCCGGAGCCTGCGGCTGGCGACAGCCGGCAATGGCCCAGCAGAATAAGACCACAAAAAGGCCGGGTACTTTTATCGTTTTGTTGTGCATACCCATGTAAGTTACGTGGCATTTTTGAATTCCCGGATAATACCTATCTTTCTGAAAAGAAACCATCGTGGCCAGCACTCCTCATAGGATCAGGGACTTCAACAACGACAGGCTGCCGGAATATGTCGCCATCAAATACCAGATGATGGCGGAAAACGCCTTCCGCTTCCTCCGGGGCACCTGTCATTTGTACTATGAGGACCTCCAGGCAAGCGACGCCCTCCCCCAGTATCCTTTGAGCTGGATCTGCGGGGACCTGCACCTGGAAAATTTCGGGACCTATAAGGGGGACAACCGCCTGGTATATTTCGATGTGAATGATTTCGACGAGGGTATACTGGCGCCCGCGTTGTGGGAGGTGTCCCGGATGGTGACCAGCATCCATATCGGATTGGATTCCCTGGGCATCAAGAAAAAAGAGGCCGTCAGGGTAGCAGGGATATTCCTTCGCCTGTACGCAGATACGCTGGTGTTGGGGAAACACCGCTATATAGAGCCAAGGACGGCCAACGGTATCGTACAGACTTTTTTGGACAAGGTCTGCGAACGCAAGCAGAAAGACCTGATCCGCCAGCGGACGGAGGGCAAAGGCGGCAGACTGGTCCTGCGCATCGATCGTATCCGGTTCTTTCCATTGGACAAGGCCCTGAGAAAAGAATTGATGGCCCATATGCAGGAGTGGATCCAGACAGACCCTTTGCTGCGCCGCCGGTATGAAGTGGTGGATTGCGCATTTCGGGTAGCTGGCACCGGCAGCCTCGGTATCAGACGCTATGTATTTCTTGCCAGACAGGTTAAGAATCCCTCCAAATATCTCCTGATAGATATGAAGCAGGCGCTGCCCTCCTGTATTCGTGCGTATGTAAATATCACTCAGCCCGCCTGGGCATCCGAGGCGGCGCGGGTCATCGCCATCCAGCAGCGGATGCAGAATATATGTCCTGCGTTGCTGGGCGCCACCCATTTCAAAGGCGTCGATTATGTAGTGAAAGAGCTGCAACCTACTGTAGACAGGATCGATTTTATGTTATTGCGGGATAGATACAAAGATCTGGAATGCGTGATCGAGGATATGGCTGTTCTGACAGCCTCTATCCAATTACGCAGCGCCGGGCGGCAAGGGGCGGCCATCCCGGATGAGTTGATCGCCTTTGGAGGCGACCACCACTGGCAGAAAGGAGTAATGGATTATGCGGCGGCCTATTCCGAGCAGGTGAAAAAAGATTACAAGGAATACTTTATCGCTTACAAGGATGGATACTTTAAATAAAAGACCATGTTAATGACAGGAGAGATTTTCTGGAGACTGTTCCTGGCCGTGATCGTAGGCGGGCTCATCGGCGCCGAAAGGGAATACAGGAGCAAGTCGGCGGGGTTTCGCACCCTGACGCTGATCTGTCTGGGAGCAGCCATATTTACGATCCTGTCACAGCTCATCGGGGTGGAACATGCCCCGGAGAGGATCGCCTCCAATATAGTAGTAGGTATCGGGTTTGTGGGAGCAGGGGTGATCTTCAGGGGAGAGCCTTCTCATAGCAAGGTCAATGGCATTACCACGGCGGCCATGATCTGGGTGACGGCGGCATTGGGGATGGGCATCGGCGCCGGGTATAAGCTGATCTCCTTTGTTGCCTGTCTGCTGGTGCTGGCCGTCATCATCGTGTTCAGTATGCTGGAGGGATGGATCGACCACATGAACCAGATCCGTAATTATAAGATCGTCTGCTCATTCGAGAATGAAACGCTCCATCGATATGAAGATCTGTTCAGGACCCATCATCTAAAATTCAGACGCAGCAGGCAGTGCAAGACCAGCGCCAATATCATTACGGGCGAATGGGTCGTCCAGGGCAGGGAACAGGACCACCGCCATTGCATCCATGAGATACTACGGGACTCGAGCGTACAGGCATTCGAGTTCTAGTACAGCGTCACCGCCCAGATCCTTTCAAATGTTTCCCCGGGGGCTAACTGCTCGATACCTTCTTTATCCGTCATTTCCTGGTCGGAGTCTATGCTGTCGGCAATGCCGCACCAGGGCTCTATGCATACAAAATCCGCTTTGTCATTCTTTGCCGCCCAGATGCCCAGATAAGGGAAATCCGTAAAGTCAAAGTCCAGACCATGACGTGTCCTGCGGGATTTGAGGGAAATGGAAGTGGAAGACAGGTTCTTGAATACCAGGGCATCTTTGGAGAACAGGTCCCTGGTCAGGGGCAGGATATTCGTATTGTCCAGTATGGGCTGGGAGGCTGTTTCCAGGAGCCCTTCCTTGGAGATAGGCCAGCGGGAGGCCGTCTCTTTCTGTTCGAATTCCAGGTAATAATCGGTATAAGAGGTTCTTTCGGCCAGCGGCACGCGGAAAGCCGGGTGGCCCCCGATGGAGAAATACATCTCCTCGCTGGAATCGTTCTTTACACTGTAGGTGGTAGCCAGTCCATTAGGCGCCAGCTGATAGGTAACGCGCAGCTCGAAATCGAAAGGGAATTTAGCGCGGGTGGCGTCATTGCTTTTCAGGAGTAAGGTAACGGAGTCCTTGGCCTGCTGCTCCACTTCGAACTCCATCTCACGGGCAAACCCATGACGAGGCAGCGTATAGGCTTTTCCCTTGTAGTTCCAGGTGTTCTGACGCAGGGTGCCTACGATGGGGAACAGCAAGGGAGAATGCTTACCCCAAACATTGGGATCTCCGCCCCAGAGGTATTCGAGTTGATGGCCCTTGTGATAAATGCTCTGCAATTCGGCTCCTTTGGCGTTGATGGTTACTTTCAGATTTTGATTCTCAATATTGGGCATGAAGGGTCTTTTTTTTAGATGTAATGTTTATCGGTATTTTAAAGATGCAAACTTAACGGTTTTTGCTATTGACAGGTGTAGTCAAATATGTATATTCGAATTATGTTTTTGTATAGGATAAAGGCTATGTTCGGGTTTCTGCTCCGGCACCGGGAGATCGCGTGGACCAGCTTTAAAATGGCCTTGCAGGAGTTTCGTTCCAACAAACTTCGCACCTTTCTGTCCTTATTGGGCATAACTTTCGGTATTTTTTGCATTATCAGCGTACTATCCACCATCGCCAGCATGCAAATGGCGGTCAATAATGACATAAAATCCCTTGGGAGCAACACCATTTATATAGATAAATGGCAATATGAAGGGGGGCCCGACTTCCCCTGGTGGAAATACATCAAGCGGCCCGTGCCAAAGTTCGAGGAGATGAGACTGCTGCGGTTGAAGGTACCCGATGCCGCCCATATGGATTTTGAGATTGAGACGCAATCTTCCGTGGATTATGAGGACAATTCCCTTACGGGGGTCAATTTTTACGGCAATACGGAGGATTTCGACAAGATACAGCGGATCACCATCGGCAGCGGACGTTATTTCCAGCAATCGGACTTCGACCGCGGGACCCCCTACGTAGTAATGGGCCATAGCATTGCCGAGAAGCTGTTCGGCAACCCCGAAAGGGCCGTCGGCAAGATGGTAAAGCTAAAAGACAGCCGCCAGGCTATGATCATCGGCCTCATAGAAAAACAGGGTCAAAGCCTTGTCGGCGGGTGGGATTATGACAACTGTATCCTGCTGACCTATAATTTCCTCCGTCAGATGATCCGGGAAGAGTATGCCCAGCCTAAGATCCTGGTACAGGCGGGGGATAAGATCTCCATGGACGCATTGAAGGATGAGCTGAAAGGAGCCATGCGGTCCATACGGAAACTAAGTCCCACAGAGGAAGACAATTTTGCCCTGAATGATATCGACAGTTTCAGCAGGATGCTGGAGCCCATCTTTTCAGGGATGAATATCGGCGGATGGGCCATCGCCGCCCTGTCGCTGGTCGTGGGGATGTTTGGCGTAGCCAATATCATGTTTGTCACCGTGCGGGAACGGACAAGTCAGATAGGCCTGAAAAAAGCCATCGGAGCCAAGCGGAGCGTGATCATGATGGAGTTCCTGCTGGAATCCGCCTTTCTTTGTATCATCGGAGGATTGATCGGGCTGGTGGCCGTATTCGTTCTCACCCTGATATTCTCTTCCATGCTGGCCTTCAAGGTCTTTATACCGTTGAATATTATCCTGCTGGCCGTCGGCATCTGTCTGTTTACGGGAGTACTGGCAGGTATTATCCCCGCCTTCATCGCCGCCCGCATGGACCCTGTGGTAGCCATCCGGTCGAAATAGGCTCTCCGGCCGCCCGGACAATCCATGGGTCATTGATTTCCACTAACTTTGCCGCATGAACAAAATGAAGGAGGCAGAAGGGCCCGTCACCATCCTGGCGATCGAGTCTTCTTGTGATGAGACAAGCTGCGCTGTCTGCCGGGACGGGGAGATATTATCCAATGTCATTGCGGGTCAAAAAGTACATGAGCAGTACGGTGGCGTGGTGCCGGAGCTGGCCAGCAGGGCCCATCTGCAGAATATCGTACCGGTGGTGGATACCGCCCTGAAAAAGGCCGGATGCGAGCTGTCGTCCCTGACGGCGATTGCCTTCACCCAATCGCCCGGACTGATCGGATCTTTGCTGGTAGGGTCACAATTTGCGAAATCGCTGGCGCTGTCCCTGGACATCCCTTTACTGGCCATCCATCATATGCAGGCGCATGTATTGGCCAATCTGATCCCTGCGGACAAACCCTCTTTTCCTTTTCTTTGTCTCACCGTCAGCGGAGGACATACTCAAATAGTCCTTTGCATATCCCCCCTTCAGATGGAGGTCATCGGCGAGACCCTGGACGATGCCGCGGGCGAGGCTTTTGACAAGTCGGCCAAGCTGCTGGGCCTACCCTATCCCGGCGGTCCGCTCATCGACAAATATGCGCGGGAAGGAGATGCAGCAAGGTTTAGCTTTCCCGAACCGCAGATCCCGGGGTTGAACTTTAGCTTCAGCGGGCTGAAGACCGCCATCCTTTATTTCCTGCAGGAACGGGCAGGACAAGACCCTGACTTTATCCAAAAGAACCTGCCGGATATCTGTGCTTCCATACAGGGAAGGATCATCTCCATCCTGTTGAACAAGCTGAAAAAGGCGGCTAAGGAGACGGGGGTACGAGACCTCTGTATCGCCGGCGGCGTATCTGCCAACAACGGCTTGCGGGAGGCATTCCGGGAATTGGGGAAACGGCAGGGCTGGAATACTTTTATCCCTCCTTTTGAATATTGTACGGACAATGCGGGCATGATCGCTATCACCGCCTATTACAAATATCTGGCGGGTCAGGAGACGCCTCTATCCGTCAGCGCCAGCGCACGCGCGGAATGGTAAAAACAGCAGCAGATGCCGAATCCATATTTTCAATTCAAGCAGTTCACCATCTTCCAGGATCAATGCGCGATGAAGGTGTGTACGGATGCCTGTATCCTCGGGGCATGGTTTTCGGAAAAAACACCGGCGTATTCCTCCGTCCTGGACATCGGCAGCGGTACGGGATTGCTCATGCTGATGCTGGCGCAGAAGCATAAAGGCGAGATACAGGGCATCGAGCTGGATCTTTCCGCCTTTAAACAGCTAAAAGAGAACATCGGGCAAAGCAGATGGAAAGGCGAGCTGAAGGTATTCCCCGGCGACGTACGCCATTTCAATTTTACACATAAGTTCGATTTCATCATCACGAACCCTCCGTTCTACGAGCGGGACCTGGAGGCGGATTCGCATTCCAGGAACCTGGCCCGGCACAGTAAAGAGCTGACACTGACAGAGCTCCTGACGGCCATCGATGAGAACCTCTCTACGGAAGGTTCTTTTGGCATCCTCCTGCCCTATCACCGGGTACCTTATTTTGAGGAGCTGGCAAGGTCCAGACATTTTCATTTACGCGAGCGGCTATTGGTAAGGCAGACTCCTCGTCATGATCTTTTCAGAGCCGTGCTTCATTTCTCCCGTAACAAAGAGAATTTTATCCCCGAGACGGAGCTTAGCATCCAGGATGAGCAAGGACAGTATACGGATGAATTTACAGAGCTGATGCGGGATTATTATTTGAAACTCTGACCTGCGGCATATCCTTCCAGGTAACGGTAAGGTTCGGTCAGCCGTCCCTTATTTACCATCGTGGCGCGTTCTATCACGGGTGATCCGCCTCTCACCAGGTCCTCCAGCACGTATTTGATCAGCTGTTCGCCAAAATAACGCGAGGCGTCCCTGGGCAGTTCGTTAGGGAGATTACCTACGGCCATGATATCGATGGAGCCGGGCAGGTAGGGCGCCGTCCTTGACCTGTTCTGTCTGTCGACCCCGTATATAGGGTCTTGTATGGAGGTATCTCCCAGATTGCAGGGGACAGAGCCGCCCTTGTCGTCCGTAATATCGGCAATGGTAGTGAGGACAAAATCCTTTTCGGCCAGGTCTTCCCATTCAAACAGGCGGGGCATGCCTTTGTCCCAATAAATACCATTCATCAATATGTCGGCGGCCTTTGTAAAAGGGAGGAATTTGCATTTGTATTGATCCGGATGTTCATGGAAATGCTCTCTGTTGTAGGTGCCTTTGTCCTTATGTTCGTAAAGACCCGGACCTTTCAGATGGGTGAACACCGGATAGGAGAATTTTCTCTCCAGGAATTCGTCGGGCTCCACTTCGATGATACCCATGAGGTTCATCACTTCCAGGACGCCATGGGCCACCCGACCCGAGCCGGTGACGACAATCTTTATACGGGGAAGCTTTAGTCCGAAATAGGTATGTATCAATTCCCGAAAGCTCTGTTGTTTGTGCACCCGTCCCAGGTTATACTGGCCGGTGCGCTGACCGTAGGCCATCATACCATTATGGGCCCCTACTACTCCTGCGAAGAAGCCAAAGCCGAGGATACGTTGTCCGTCATCGTGTTCCAGGCATTCATAATCGATGAGGGTGATCTTTCTTTCCAGTATGGTCTGGAACATGCGCTGGTTGTATAGCTGCGCCTTCTTGGTATGAGAAAAGAAGAGATAGGTCTTGTCCGCCAACAGATCTTTTTCCGGGACCTCCTTTATTCCAAAAAGAATATCGCATTCGGAGAGGTCCTGTTTGACTTCCACGCCTGCGGAAAGGTATTCCTTATCCGAATAGCAGCGATCCGGGGAGGTTTGTGCGATGACTCTTACATCCGGGGCGTTCTTTTGTATCCATTTGCATTGTGCCGGTGTCAGGGCAACCCTGTTGTCGGCGGGTATTTTTCCTTCGCGTAATAAGCCGATCCTGATCATTCACTATTGTTTTATGAGATGTGGCCAGACCTCCGGCTCCCGCCGGAAGGCGACAAAGATAGATTTTTTGGATGGTTTTTGGACAAGAGGATGCAAATGCGTATGTTTGCACCCCTGAAAATGGAAGCCCGGATGGCGGAACTGGTAGACGCGTCAGACTCAAAATCTGGTATTGGCAACAATGTGCAGGTTCGATTCCTGTTCCGGGCACCAAACTGGAAAGCTCCGATTTTTCGGAGCTTTCCTTATTTTCAGGCTCGCCGAAAGCCGCTACCGGCTTGTATATCCAGCGTACAACCTCATTTACCCCAATGAAGATAAAGGAATATAACGGAGCCAACCCTTGGCCACCTGACGACGTTGTCAAGGCTCTTGGAAGTACACCGAAAAGTAGTGAGTTTTTCTATTGGACTGCTGCTGCTCGAGATTACGGATTGATAGAAGGAACACATATGATGCAAACCTGTGGAAATCGACTCTTGAAAAAGATCTCCCAGGATTAAAAGAACACGTTAAAGCAGCATGGGATAACAAAGACAAACAGCCGTCGTATCTCAAAATTCTTACGAAATAGAATTTGACAACAAATATTTTGCGCCAGATAGCACCTAATCTGAAATTTTCCTGACCGTCCCTGAAAATCTTTTCACAATGGAAGCCAACTCTTTTCTAAGGATGGCTGGGAATTGCGCTGCTCTATACAGGATGGAATTTTCCTTTTTAAGTACTAACCGGGCTTCATCAGAATTATCGATGACAAAGGCGCTATCCGCTAAGGCAAAAGCCCTGGATAGTAATTTAAAAGTTCTTGGCGCACGTGCAAGGGTATGCTCAGGTGACACTGCGTGTCCTCCGTCCGCTATCCTGAGTTGTACCCTTGCAAGATTGGTGTTTAAATCATCTGTGAAAATAAAATAAAGATAAGTTTTATATCCCTCCTTTCGAGCGATCCGAAGAAAGTCCAATTTGGAAGAATGCGACATCACCGTTTCAAATGCGAAAGATTGCCGGGATTCAAATAGTTTTTCGGCGAGATAGGTTGCAATAAATGAAGCATGATAAGAATTGATCTTTACATCGCTGCGGATTGTCAAAACACCGGAGCGGATGGTGAACTGATTCGGAAAGTTTTCGTCGTTAATTTTCTCCAAAAAGAGACCTGAATGCAGAATATGAGATTTGAATTCTCCCTCTTCTGTCCGCACCCGGTAGGAATTGAAATAAAATTTTCTTTTTTTCCCCAACTCCGCTTCTATCTTATCGGCATTGACATAGATTTCTTTGGGAATCAAGTTGCTCTTCCTTATTTTTTTGAATACATGGGTTTTGCCGGAGGCGTTGGGGCCAGCAAACAGGCGGAATTTAGGCGTTGGCATGTGTCAACTCTTCCAGAACTTGGGCCGTAATTTTCTTTTTGGTTCCGTCAGGGTATACCAACATGGCTTCTCCATTTTCTGAGATGGCCACCGGCCGATTGCTCCGGAAAGCTCGTCGGCGGGCGGATTTACCCACTTGCGAAAGCGCGGTTTTCAAGGAGATTTTTCTTGTTTTTGCCATTTTATAAAGTTAAACCATTCTTCAGGTTCTGCAAAACAAAGATTGCTCTGGCAATCGAAAAAGTCATCTTTTAGCATTCAGTCACATAACATATTATTTCCATGTAAATCAAATCGTTACGATTCTATTCTACAAAAGGCTATTGTCGAATATGGATTATAAAACCTAGCCAAATCCTCCCAAAAAAGGTTCGATGTAAACTCGCTTAGGGCCCCCCCCCGACTATCGTCGGTTTTTGCGTTATAAATAAATTGTATTTTTAAACATGACTGTAATACGATGAAATTATGAACGGTGACGCCTCCTTGCAAACTTTGACATCTGCAATTCATACACTCCCGGACGAATACTTGCCGATCAAGCAACAGGCGCTTAAATACATTAACAACAACTCCCGGATCGACAACAACAATACGCTCAAGATTTTGCACCGGCCCTGGGTGGCTCCCCTTAACTGGGGACTAATGTTATATCCGGGTGCCTCTCAGGACTGGCTGTCAGAATATCGCCCAAAAACCGGCCGGATCATCCCGGATTTTTACGGCCGTTTCCTTTCAGCCATCAATGGCTGCTTTATCTATGATCTTTCGCTATATGGGATCCCCGGTTCGATGCATGAAAAAAATTTGCTGAACAGGCGAGTCCTGCAATGTCATGACCTTGCTATAGCCAACCATGACTGGATGCTCGAATACAAAGTACCCTCAGGTTATTTTTACTTTGGATCCCGCAGCTATTCCTATAGCGAGAATTTGGGCTACTTCTGGCACAATGATAAGATTAAAGCTGTCCGAAAAAATGGCAAGACACTGGCTGAATGGACTGATTTCACCAGCTTCTTACAGGATGAAATAGCGGTGGCCGAAAAAAAAATGCTTGAACAGGCGCCTCGTGATGTCAGACTTCTTTAACTCCTCTTATGCAGGTTTTGGGATCGCTGCGAAATCCAGCTTGTTTAGCAAAATATCTTGGAGTATGCTTAACGCAGAGATAAATTATATTGAATATTAACTACTTAAACTATTAATCTTACCCCCCCAAAAAACCGGTTCGCCTCGAAAAGCACGGCCTTATCACCGCCTATCAAAACAAGTCACTACCCTTTCCGGGAATCCCTATATTTGAAAAAACAATTGCCGCCATGCCCAAAAACCTAGCACACATCGCTATCGTCACCCTCCTATGTATAAGCGGTAGCCTGTTCCTCGCAACTGCCACCGCCCAGCAAACACAGGAAAAAAAGGAAGCGACCCTCCGCTCCATCCTCCTGGAACAATTCCGCAACGCCTGGAATAAGGAAGACTGGTACGTTCCCGTTTCCGTCGCCGTCGAAGGCCTCACCGCCAAACAAGCCATGTGGAAACCTGCCGACTCCGTCCATTCCGTGGGCGAACTGGCCTATCATATCCTCTTTTGGAGTCGCAATCAGCTGGATCATTTCAACGGCAACAAACCCACCGCCTTCAGCGGCAACAACAATGAGACCTTCACCGCCTTTACGGAGGAGTCCTGGGCTTCCACCGTCCGGCAGCTGAATCAGGTCATGGCAGACTGGGAAAAAGCGATCGAAACCTGCGACGAGGCCAAACTGAAGAAATGGGCCTCCGGCATCGATCATCTCAACACACACATCGCCTATCACACGGGACAGATCCTCATCATCCGAAAACTCGCCAAAAACTGGGACCCGTCAAAAGGGGTAAAATAAATTTACCGCTGCCATCTCCCCCCATGCACGAAAGCCCTCCGATCTCATCGGAAGGCTTTTTTGAGCAATAGCTGACAGTGAGCCTAGTTTTTCAATAACAACTTTTTTATAAATTCCTTTTCAGCCTGAAAATTCGTTAGGGAGAGCGCTCGTGTCAAGTGCATTTCGCTTTTATGGTATTCTCCCTCCAGCAAATACAATTTACCCAAGGCAGCATGCAGCAAATAATATTGTTCCAGGAAAGTTTGTTGCAAATGGTGAAGCAAGCCAAACGCCTCCTGTTTTTTCGAATCATAGTATAGCGAAATGGCATAATTCAGCTCAATAAAAGGATTAGGGTTATCCTTCAATAGCTTCATATATAATTGCGAAATAGTTGTCCAATCGATATCCGAAAAACTTTTTGCTTTGCAATGCAGGTAGGCGATCGCAGCTTCATAGTGATAGCAGGAAATATTTTCGATCTTGGATTGGTTGAGATAATGGCTGCCCAAAGCGATCAAATCACTGTTCCACAAAGTCCTGTCCTGCTCTTCAAGATCCGACAATTCACCTGCGGCCGTAAATCGTGCGCTCAGCCTTGCCGCATTGAACAATAGCAGAGCGTACAATGCAGCCGTATCCTCATTGGAGATATGATTGTCGAGTAAAGATCTTGTTATTATTAAGCTTTCCTCACATAGCTCTTGCCGGATCATTTCTTTGCCGCTACCCGCTCTATAACCTTCATTAAAAATGAGGTATATGATCTTATGCACGACAGGCAACCTCATTTTCAATTGCCGGGGCGAAGGCTCTTTCAAAAAAAGGCTCTCCATTTTTATCCGTTGCTTCGCCCTTGCCAGCATTTTATCAATACCGTCGATCGTCATACCCAACGCTCTGGATATAGATTCCGCCCTTAGGTTTGCCACATATTTAAGCGTAATCACCACCTGCATTTTCGGCGACAAGCTGGGGTGCGCACAGGCAAATAATAATTGTATTTTCCGGTCGTCAAAAATACTTTCATCCTGTTCTGAAGTTCCGGCAATTGCGATATCTCCTTCAAAAGGGTTCTTAAATGCATTCTTTCTTTTAAGGGAATTGATGGCATTGTTCCGGCAGACTTTATACGTCCAGCCGGCAGGGTTGTCCGGGATGCCTTTATCCTTCCACGTAGAAAGCGCGGCATAAAACGCATCCTGTACCAGGTCTTCAGCCATTTCAAGGTCAATGTCCCTTGAAAACTGAAGCATGGCTGTGACCATTTTCCCAAAATGGGTTTTGTACAACGCGTCAACTGCTTGTTGTTCTTGGTTCATCGCCTAATTCTCTTACATCTTTTACTCCCATTAGCGGTCGTACTTCAATAGCCATTCTGCCGTTTTGTACCAACGTACAGGTTTGTGCGATAGAAACCGCATCGTCCAAATCGTTTGCTTCCATAAAAATAAAACCGCTTATACCTTCCTTTGCCTCGATGAACGGGCCATCTGAAAGCACATTGTTTTTAGTTATATAGCCTCCTCTGATCTCTAAAGCATCGCCTCCTACATAATTGCCTTTTTTGATCAAGGACCTCACCCATACATCCATTTCCAGGATCGGATCATACCGCTCTTCTTCGCTCAATTTCCTTAGCATGCTAAGGTCTTCGCGAATGATGAATAAAAACTTTTCCATGATGTTCGTTTATCTTATTCTTTTCAGGCTACCTGACATTGGTAGGGTATCCTGCCCCCGTACCCCCGAAAAAGCATTCAATGGATTTTATTTTGCCATTGCTAAAGGTATAATATTCTGCGTTCCGGATAACCTTGTTGTCGGTGGTAGTGAGATTATAGAGGGCAAATGCATGGTCACCCTCCTGAACAATGGTAATGAAATCGAACTTTTTAATAAATTTTGACTGCGGCCAACACCGCTGTTTGTACACGGCAAGGGGGATGTGGTCATCGGGGGCGGGACTGGTGAACGTAAACCCGTCGGCAAGCTGGCTGGAAGTGATGCTCCAATCTTTCTTTTCGTACCCTGAAAAATAAGTCTTTATGACGTTGGCGGCATTTTGGGCTTTGCCGGCTACAGCTATGCCACAAAGCATAATGGCCAGTAAAATCGGTTTCATAAACAGTTTTATACCAAGACAACCGGGAACCGATTTTCCGTACAAAATGATCAATTATATTTAAGGAAAGCCTAATGCATTGATTATCAATACCAGTCTAAAACCGTGACGGCCCGCTGAAAAATGACAAAAATTCTTGTTAAAGCGCCTCGATCGAAAACCGGGTATACTTCTCCTTCCGATTGTATTCCGACACCATCATGTACCCTTCTTTGGCGGGGTAGACATTGATCCTCACATTACCATCTTTATGCGGGATGGTCCTTACGATCTTTTTACCATTGACATTGTAGATATAAATGTTCTCTTCGTCATCGATGATCATGTAGTTGTTTTTCGTGTCCGGGTTGACCACCTTATAAAAATCCTTTTTATCCAATTCAGGCAGGATACCCGTAGCGCTGAAATACTTTGTTTCATCGCAGGGGATATTATTGTCCAGGGCTATATTACCGGACGCCTCCTGCCGGACAAAGACCCCATCTGTCAATTTGTATTTCGCAGCTCCCACAATCCCTTTCCCAACCAACGCCGTGCCGGCAAAAATGGTGTTGCCGTTGTAATCCCTGAATGCCGTGGCATATCTTACATAAAAGGCTTTTTCCGTGAAATAACCATCTTCGGCAATACCAGGCATATTCTCGTCGGACCAATAGCTGCAGTTGGCATGCATTTTCTTTTGCGGGTTGCCCAGATCGAGAGTGAATAAGCCCAGGTAAGGGGTGTAGGAATAATCATTAGCGGTGATGAATTGCCTCTCCCGTTTGGGGTTGATGATACAGCCGGCAATAAATGCGTCGCCTGTGGCGGGGTCGTTGTCGAACGACAGGACTTTTAGCCAATTGTTATTCCCGTCCCTGAGATCGAAATTGTGCGTGGTAACAAGATCTTTGACGGTGTATACATAGAGCTTGTATCCACCTTCCGGCGTACTTATATCCTGCTTCGTCATGAGATAAATATCCGTGGCCGAGGCGCGCAGGTAATAGTGATCGGCGAATGTCTGGATAGCCTGTTCATGGGTCACCCCGCCTTTGGTATCGAATACGACGAGGTCCTGTTTCACCTCGTCGCCATAAAAGAAGGCGAAGCCGCTATTGGGGATATTTCTGATCTGCATCCCATATTTCAGGTATCCTATCAGTTTCAGCGATGAATAAGCATTCCTGGTTGGAACTGTCCCCGTTGTCAGACTTACCCCCTTATAGTAGGTATTGATGACCTGGCCGCCAAGACTTACAAATTGTACCAGGATATGGCTGGAGGCGGCGGCATCCACCGCCTTTTGATAATCCTTCCCGCTCCTGATCGACTCAGCGCCTGTCAGCGAACTTTGGATATATCCCAGACATAGTACGTTCTGCTCGAAAGATACGGCCCGAAGATCGAGTATCCCCTGACGAAATTTTACAGTCCCTATATCGTTGAGGTTTTCGTCCATGATCGTCAAACGGTAGTTGAACGAGTCTTCATCGGCTTTTTCCAGCCGGGTGAATGCCAGGTAGCCGACCAGGGCATTGTCCTGGGTAATAGGTTTGATCTGGGTCGATATATCTTCGCCAACCTCTTTGAATATCTTTGTCTGAGCCTGTAGGGTACAGCCTACCAGAAGGCTGATCGCTAAATAAGCTAATTTCTTCATGACGACCCAAAATACACTTTTTTCCTATGGCCAAAAAAGGTTAAAATTACGCTAAGAAGTATGCCCACACGTATGAAACAGATCCTCCTCACCCGATCTCAAGCCAGAAAGATCATTCTCCACGCAGCAGGATTATCCAAACCCGCACAGTTCGGGAAGGGTCGCGAAGCCGTCTACAAACTGATCGATCATCTTGGGTTTGTGCAGCTCGATACCAATTATGTCGTCGAGCGCGCGCATCACCATGCCATCGCCGCACGAGTGCCCGATTACAAGCTGGAATGGCTGGAAGAGCTGCAGGCCGATGGAAGGATCTTCGAATTCTTCACTTCCGACTCGGGGTTCATCCCCATGCGTAATTACCGCTTTTCCCTGCCGGTGAAACAGGGCTTTTTATCCAACAGAAAACCGCTGACCCAGCCGGAGATCAATCTCATGAACAAAGTGCTGGACAGGATCGGGCGCGAGGGGCCGTTGATGGTAAAGGATTTCGAGAACGATCGCCTGGAAGCAAGCGCAGGCTGGTGGGATTGGCGGCCGTCCAAGGTGGCGCTCGAAAGATTGTACCTGGATGGAAGGCTGATGACCACGCGGACAAAGGAATTCCTCAAAGTATATGACCTGCCGATAAATCTCCTTCCGGAGGACGTCGATACGACGATGCCCACACCCGGGGAATTTGCAAGACATGTCATCCGGCGTGAACTGCAGGCCATGGGTATCGCCTACGCCAAAGAGATGGCCTGGCGCGCCCGGTATGTAAAGAACAACCTGGTAAAAAAAGAGCTGGAAAAGCTTGTAGCCGAGGGCGAGGTTTGCCCTGTTGTCATCGAAGGTTGTAAGACCGCGCCTCTCTACATGTTACCCGGCTACAGGAACAAAAAGATCGAACTGTCCGGCGATGCGTTTATCCTTTCTCCATTCGATACATTCAATGTCTTCCGGCATCGCTTACGGGACTTCTTCGATTTCGACTACCAGATAGAATGTTTTGTTCCGGCGCCCAAGCGGAAATACGGGTATTTCTCCCTACCCGTACTGATCGGCGATACTTTCGTCGCCAGGATGGATTCAAAGGCCGACAGGAAACAAAAGACATTGATCATTCACAATCTCCACTTCGAGCCGGTGAAGCTCAGCAAACCGATGATCGGAAAGTTCATCGATGCCCTTACGGCGTTTGCCCGATTCAATCAATGCCGCGATATCGTCATCGCCAGATCGAACAATAAACAATATCTCCAATCTATCCGAAATGGCCGATAGCTTAA
>DASZXP010000134.1:0-11894 GCA_035545935.1 Puia sp.
TGCAAAGTATATCGCAATCGGCTCGACGACCCCCATTCACTCGTACATAACATCATATTGTCTATTACGGAAGACAGCCTCCATAATCTTTGGATAGGTACCCGGCAGGGCGTCAGCCGTCTTTCCCCTCTCTGGGACAAATTCAGCTCTGTATACCTGCGCGGCCATAAGGACCAGCCCCTGAACGCCGTAATAAAAGATATAAGAGCCGATCATAACAACAATGTATTTTTAGCCACTGAAGGCATGGGTTTGCTCTTGTGTCCGCAAGGCACAATAGAGGCCGAACCCATAACATTGACAAAAGACGGCCACATCATCCCAGGCTACACCGTAAAAGCAGTGCGGATGGACGCCGCCGGCAATATATGGGCGCTCGTGCACAAACATGGACTCGCACGCTATAGCTATACCACCAGACAGCTCGTGCTGGTGAGCGCCTCACTCCCCAACGCCTCCTGGCTGGAGACGCAAGGCAGCAATCTGGTCATCGCCAACGGAGCTGCGCTGTATGGCTATAACCCCGCTACTCCCGCACCCGCCATGCTGTTCGATTACTCATCGCAGTTACCCGATGCAGGCAGCATCGTTTCCTTTTCCATCGATGAAGATGGACGCTATTGGATGGGCACAGTATTAGGCCACCTGCTGACATGGCGCACCGGCGAACAGGTCGCCACCGTGCTCAGCAGAATGGATGGTAACCAGTCGAAAAGCACATTGGGACTGCATGCCCTGTATATAGACCGGCAATCCCGGAAATGGATCGGCACCGCCACCAGCGGCGCCGCCGTGATAGATCCCCACAAGCGCCGTTTTCAAACCCTCACCTACGATCCCGGTAGCAGTCAGTCGCTGGCGGACAAGGTCGTGTCCGCCTTATACGAGGCAGAGGATGGCGCCATGTACATCGGCACCGACGGCGGCGGCATATCTATTTGGAACAGACGGGACAACTCTTTTACCACCCTGCGCAGCCGGCCCGGCGATATCAATTCGCTTTCCGACAATGCCATTACCGCTATCACCGCCGACCATACCCGGCATGTATGGATAGCTACTTTTCGCCAGGGCATCAATCGTTATACACCCACTACCCGTGTCATAAAACATTATTCCCTGCTGAACCCCGCGACCAATACGGTAGACCGCGTGACCTATGCCATGCTCGAAGATCATAGCCGCCAGCTTTGGGTTTCTACCCTGCGCCAGAATGGAGTATATGGCGCCCTGTATAGATTCGATACCGCAAAAGATCGATTTGAGATCTTCGATCCATCGCTGTCCGATCTGTTTACGCTGTACGAAGATGGCAACGGCGTGTTATGGGGTGGCAACCTGAACCAGCTGGTAAAGATCGACAGGGTTACAAAAAAACATACCTATTATAACATAGGCTATGCCGTACGCAGTATTTATGAAGACAATGGCGGCAATCTGTGGATCGGCACGGAAGGCGGCGGTTTACAGCTGTTTGACAGAATGCGCCAGAGCGTCACCGCACGCTACTCCACAAAGGAGGGCCTATGCAGCGATGTCGTGCTCACCATACTGGAAGATAGCACCGGGCATCTATGGCTCAGCACCTTCAACGGACTTGCACGCTTTGACAGGAACAAACGCACCTGCCGGAACTTTTACCAGGCCGATGGTTTGCAAAGCAATCAGTTCCATTACAACAGCGCCCTCGCCTTGCGGGACGGACAGCTCGCCTTCGGTGGGATCAAAGGCCTGAACCTCTTTAACCCCGAAGCCATACGGGTCAATCATGCCATGCCGCCGCTACAGATGACCGACATCGTCATCGACAATACCCCCGTGACCACAGACAGCTCTTTTATCAGAGGGGTTGCCGGTGGCAACATTGCCGACATCACCCTGCCCTATAGCAAGGCCGTCCTTTCTTTCAAATTCACCGCACTCGAATACAGCGTACCCGGCAAGATCTCCTATGCCTACTATATGGAAGGATGGGATCATAATTGGAACTATGCCGGCAATATGCGCACCGCCACCTACACCCACCTGAATGAAGGCAGCTATGTGTTCCGGGTGAAAAGCACCAATGGCGAGGGCGAATGGAACGGCCGCCAGATTGCCATTCATATCAGGGTGCTGCCCCCCTTCTACCGGACCTGGTGGGCATATGCTTTGTACGGAGCCTGCCTGATAGGCGCGATCTACCTGTTCATCAGCTATAAGACCCGTCAAAGCCGCCTGCATTACGAAGTGAAAGTGGCCCAGCTGCAAACCAAAGAGGCGCAGCTGAATGCACAAAAGGAAAAAGAAATACATGAGAAACGGCTTACTTTCTTCACCAATCTCTCGAATGAATTCCGCACACCGCTCACCCTTATCATCGATCCCGTAAAGGAAATGATCGGAAGGGAAAAAGACCAAGTGCAAAAGGAAGGCCTGCACATGATATTTCGCAATGCCCGCCGCCTGCTCAGCCTGATCGATCAGTTGCTGCTGTTTCGCAAAGCCGAAACAGAGGCCGACACCCTGCATCTTACCCTGCTCAACGTCACCGAGCTCTGCCAGGAAGTATTTTACAGCTTCCTGCAACAGGCACATATAAAAAAGTTGGACTATCGTTTCGAGTGCGACCACCCCATCGAGCTCTGCGCCGACAGGGAAAAGCTCGAGATCATGATATTCAACCTCGTCTCCAACGCCATCAAATTTACCCCTCCCGGTGGCAGCGTATCGCTAAAGCTGGAGGACACCGACACACGGGTCAATATACAGGTAAAGGACAGTGGCGCCGGTATCCCCGCCGGCATGGGTGACAAATTGTTCAATCGTGCATATCCCGAAAAGGAAGGCGCCGAAAAAGACACAACCCCGACAGGTAAAAAAGGCTTTGGCATCGGCCTGTTCCTTGTAAAACATTTTACCACCCTGCACCACGGACATATCACCTACGATAGCCGCGTCGATGAAGGCGCCTGCTTTTCCCTCACTTTGTTAAAAGGATCCGACCACTTTGCTGCGCAGGAGGTCCACCCCGAAGAACAACCCGCATCCTCCTCCATAGCGCTACCCGTACCCGAAGAAATGATCACCACCCCCGACAAAGGGAAAGAGCTATCGACCCTCGTCACCGAGAAACCCACCCTGCTTGTCGTGGATGATGATGACGAACTGCGTAGCTATTTGAGCAAGACCTTCAGCAGCGAATACGCCGTGCTGCAGGCCACCGACGGACAGGAAGGCCTCGCCCTGGCCCAGCAATACCTGCCCGATCTCATAATCAACGATATAGAAATGGGCGGCGTCGAACTGTGCAGACAGGTAAAGGAAAATCCCTCCTTATCCCATATTCCCGTCATCCTCTTGACAGGCAGCACCGCCTCCGAGACAAAGTTGCGGGGCATTGAGGCGGGAGCGGACGATTATATAACCAAGCCGTTTGAGAAAGACTTGCTAAAAGCCCGCGTCGTCAGCCTGCTGAAAAAACGGGTCTCGTTGCAGCAGTATTTCTATAACGAGATCACCCTGCAACAGCAGGACGGTAAGGTATCCATCGAATACCGCGAATTCCTGGATAAATGCATCCGCATCGTGGAAGACCACCTCGACGATGAAACATTCTCTATCAAAACACTCACTACCGGGATGGGCATGAGCCGTTCCAGCCTCTATCGGAAGATAAACTCCGTGTCCGGACAGTCCATCATCGGGTTCGTCCGGTTCATCCGTTTACGCAAAGCCGCCCGGCTGATGATCGATACGGAGAACAATGTCACCGAAATTGCCACCATCACCGGGTTCAATGATATCAAATACTTCCGCTCCCACTTCTCGGAACTGTTCGGCATGCCCCCCTCCGAGTACATTCGCCGCTTCAGGAAACCTTTTCATAACAATCTGCAGTTGAATAACAACATCCGCAAACCTGAATAGGTAAATTGGTCATTTATCCCCCCTTTTTTGGTTTAAAAAACCACCTGTGCGATAAAATACCCCCTCTATTTTTGGGACGTTCAACCAATACGATTGCGAGATCATTCGCTTCAAATTCATTCTTCAATAATTGCTGTATGAGAACAATCAGACCGTTTTTACTCTCCTTACTGACCATGCTGCTGACCAGCATGAGCGCTTGGGCGCAAACCCAAACCATCAGCGGCCGGGTAGTCGATGCCGGCTCGAATACACCCATGGCCGGTGTGGCCATCTCCGTGGAAGGTACCCGCAACGGGGTCACTACCGACTCCACCGGCGGATTTACCATTCATCTGCCTCCACATGGCCGGCTGGTGATCACCCATATCGGGTTTACTACCCTTAAGCTAAGCCCCAATGCTTCCAACACGCTCGTCATCCGGCTGACAAGACAGGATGCCAAAGACCTGGGTGAAGTCGTCGTCGTAGGGTACGGCACCCGAAAAAAAGCTACCCTCACCGGCTCCATCGTACAGGTTGGCGAGGAAGTGTTTAAAGACCGCCCCTTGCCCAACGCCGTCACCGCCTTACAAGGCGAAATACCCGGCGTACTCATCACCCGCACCTCCACTCGACCCGGCAACGAAGGCCTGGCCATTACCCTCCGCGGCGCCTCCTCCGTATCGGCGGTCGATCCGCTGATCATTGTGGATGGCGTACCCCTCATCGGCACCTGGGAGCTCAACCAGATGAACCCCAGCGACATCGAGACAGTCACCGCCCTGAAGGACGCCTCCGCGGCTATCTATGGGGCGCGTGCACAGGGAGGCGTGCTCCTCGTTACCACCAAGAGAGGACGGGGAGGTAAAATGCAGGTCAGCCTGAACGACAACTTCAGCCGCAATAACATCGGGATAAGAGTGCCTTGGGCCACCATGCCCCAATGGGCCAAACTTTACCTGCAAACATCCACTTCCGATAAAAGAGACGTGGCAGGCAATCCTGTCGAATGGTTCCCCCAGTGGACAAAGGACAACCTGACAAAGATGGCCGCCGATTCCTCCTTCGACTACACCGACCCCTCCGGCATCGTACACCATTATGCGGACAACAACTGGCAGAACGCGCTCTATGCCCCTTCCTGGTCCGATCAGCAGAACCTGTCCCTGAGAGGCTCCAATGGCAAGACGGCCTATATGCTTTCACTTGGCTATTCGGACAACAGATCTCTGTTACGCACAGCCTACGACGGTGAGAAAAAATACACCTCCCGCTTCAACTACGACTACAATATCAGCGAGCGCGTCCGGCTCGAGACCAGCATATCCTTTGACAATCGCATCGTACAAAGCCCTCGCAACGGCATAGGCAACGGATATTTCGACGCGCCCATCTTCCCCGTCTACAACAAGACAGGACAATACTATGATGACTATGGCTTCCGCAACCCCGTAGCGTTTACCCAGTCCGGCGGCACCACCAAAAACAAGGAAGGCATCGTAAGATTGAACGCAAAGCTCAGCGCCGAAATAATAAAAGGCCTGAAGCTCACCGGCAATGCCGCCGTGGTAAAACGTGATGGCTGGAACACCGCCTACAACCAAACCTTTAACCTCTGGAACTGGCTCGGTACAAAGGTCAACTCCGTACAGTACGGCCCGCCCAACAACCCCGCCATCACAGAGACCATCGGCAACACCGTATACCAGACATACGGAGCCCAAATGGATTATGTCGCCACCATCGCCAGGGACCACAACATCGCCGCCATGGTAGGCAACTCCGCCGAACTATATCAGACCAGGACCGTCAGCGCCACCCGCTCGCAGCTGCAGTACGACGGCCTGTACGATCTGAACACCGCCATCTCCCCCTCCACCGTTTCCTATTCTTCTCTCAACTCCGGCGGGGCCAGCCATTGGGGCCTCGTGTCTTACTTCACACGTATCAACTATGACTATAAAAGGAAATATCTGCTCGAATTCCTCGGTCGCCGGGATGGCTCTTCCCGCTTCGATGTGAACAATCGTTGGTCCAATTTCTACGGTATTTCCGGCGGATGGCGCATCTCGCAGGAAAGGTTCATGGCGGATATACACTGGCTCACAGAACTTAAGCTGAAAGGAGGCTACGGCGAGACGGGCGGACAGGCCAGCCTCGGCAACTATGACTACCTCGCGCTCATCGGCACCGGTACCGCATTGTTTGGGTCTACACCCGCCTTGCAACCCACCGGCTTCCTCAGCGCTATTACCACCGACCAGCGCACCTGGGAAAGAATGGCCAAAAAGAACATTGCGCTCGAGTTCGGCGCGCTTGCCAATCGTCTCACCGGCACATTCGAGATGTTCGAGAACAAGAACATCGGTATGCTCATACGCGTCGTATATCCCAGCATACTCGGCGGACAGGCGCCCACTACCAATAGCGGTACCCTGCGTACCCGTGGCTGGGAACTGAGCCTGAACTGGAAGGATAAGGTCGGTGACGTTCAGTACAACATAGGCTTTAACCTTTTCGATGCCAGGAACAAAATACTCTCTTACGCCGGCGCAAACACCTGGGCCGAGGGAAAGTATACCACCCCACGTGAAGGCTATCCGTTGAACAGCCTTTATGTATACAAGACCGACGGTTACTTCAAGACCCAGCAGGAGGCTAACGACTACTTCGCCAAATACGGGTCATCAGGTCGGGTCGCTACCTACAACGGTGGCGCCGGAGCCACCAACGTACTTCGCCCCGGCGATTATAAAGTGGTAGACCTCGATGGAGATAATAAGATCACCGCCACCGGTACAGGCGCCAAAGGCAGCGGCGACCTTTATTACTATGGAGATGCCGACCCGCATTACAGCTTTGGCCTCAACCTCGGCGCACAATGGCGCGGCTTTGATCTCGGAGCCTTTATACAGGGCGTCTACAAATGGAATATCCTGCGCGTAGGGAATGCACGCGCCCCCTTCTTCCGCAATTATCTCAACGTCAACACCACCTACATCGGTAAAACATGGACGCCCGACAACCCCAACTCGCCCTATCCAAGACTCTCGTTCGACAACAACGTCAATAACTGGAACTGGCAGTTCAACGATAAGAACGTGCAAGATCTCCGCTACGCCAGGCTGAAAATGCTCGTGATAGGATACACCTTGCCCCAGTCCGTAGCCGCACGTATCAGGGCCGAAAAAGTTAGGGTGTATTTCTCCGGCAACGACCTGTTCGAGCTCACTTCCGTAAAGGATGGTTTCGACCCCGAACGGGGCGAGAGTGCCGATAACAGTTACCCCTTTTTCAGGACCTGGTCATTCGGTCTCAACCTTACCTTCTGATTTCTTTGAATCTTAAAAACGATAGTTATGCCTACAATAAAAGCATTATGTACCATGACAGGAGCGGCCTTGGTATTGCTGATGTGCTCCTGCACCAAAACTTTCCTCGATCTGGACCCGCAGGATCAGGCCACCGAAGCCGTATATTTCAAGACACCCGATCAATTCAAGGCGGCTGCCAATGATTTCTATAATAAGATGATCGGCTTCAGACCTTTGAACAGCAGCAATATCTATAATTGGATGGATTGGGGCAGCGACCTGCTGAATCCCGGCTATGGATGGCCCTCCTCCCTCAACGCCTCCGACATCTACTGGAACAACACATACTCCTACATACGCGCTAACAACATCCTCATCGCCAAAGGTGCGGAATACACCGGTGATTACTCGGGTATCAAACAATACGTTGCCGCAGCCTGCTTCTTTCGCGCCTGGCATCATTTCTTCCTCTTGAAACGCTATGGCGGCATCCCGATCGATACCATCGTGGCCGATGTAAAAAGTCCCTTGCTGAGCGCCCCGCGCAACAGCCGCTATGAGGTCACACGCCAGATCTTATCCGACCTCGATGTGGCCATAGACGGCCTTCCCTTGGAAGGCCAGATCGCCGCCGCCGATAAAGGACAGGTCAGCAAACAGGCCGCCATGGCTTTCAAGGCGAGGGTAGAATTGTATGAAGGCACCTATGAAAAATATGTCGGTAAAGACACCGATGGCGATGGGACCTCTTCCGGCGCCGGCAGCAAGGGCTACGACCCTGCCAATGTCAACAGCTATCTGACGGATGCCGCTTCCCTGTCTCAACAGGTGATGTCCTACAGTGACTATTCCCTTTTCACAGGGGTCGACTCCCTCAGCTACCGCTACCTGTTCATACTGGATGATGCCGCCTCCAATCCAAAGGGCCTGACAAAGACGGCCAATAAGGAATTCATCCTCGCCAGCAAATACGACTATACCCTCCTCCAGGGCAATGCGAACCTGACACACACCGGGGGCGGCGGCATCTCCCGGAAACTGATGGATATGTTCCTCTGCAAGGACGGTCTTCCCTATAGCGTATCCCCGCTCGCAAAAGGATATGCATCCATGACAGATGAATTCGACAACCGCGAATCACGCATGACCTGTATCACCGGCGCGCCCAAACAAAAGTACTGGGGCTTCAGCTCCGCCTTTGGCGCCAACTACACCCTCGCCAACTATTTCACATTGTTCGACTGGCCCTCGTATATCAATATATCATATCCCGACCTCAGCAACGGAGGAAGCGGCTACGGCAGCCGCAAATGGAGCAGCGAGAGTGCAAACAGGAATGATTACCAGGAATCCTATGACTACCCGCAGATACGCCTCGCCGAAGTGTACCTCACCTATGCCGAAGCAAAATGCGAGCTTGGCAATGGCGCCATTTCCGACGACGACCTGAACATCTCTATCAACAAGATAAGGGCCCGTGCCGGCGCCGCACCCCTGACCAATGCCCTGATCGCGCCCTACCCTTCCCTCACCATGCTTGGCGAGATACGCCGCGAACGTACGCTGGAGCTATTGAGCGAGAACACCCGCTTCACCGACCTCTTTCGCTGGGGTATAGCCGAGCAGGAGCTGAACCAGGTGCCCGAGGGGATGGTCGTACAATACCAGGGACAGCCCACCGAGATCGCTACGTTCACCAACCCCTATACCAATAAGCCCGCTTACAATCCCAGCACCTATCCCTTTGGGGTAGATGCCGTAACAGGCGCCTTGATACTGAGCGGCCCACCCAACGTACCGATGACGAAGAAAAATTACCTTACCTCCATACCACAGGATCAGATCACGCTGAATGCGCACCTCCTGCAGAATCCCGGATATTAATGAAAGGCATACTATTGATCTCTATCATCTGGAGCTGTTGCGCGCAAGCGCAGCAGCTCATCACCTACCCTCCGCCCGCGGCCGTGATATATTCCATGCACAACGATGATTATACCGTGCGGGTCCGGAAGCCGGGCGGCAAATGGCAGGACCTGTTCGAATACAAGGTAAAAGTCGATATGGACAAGATACAGGAAGCCTCCATGGTGTATTTTGACATGGAAGGCCCCGTGGAGGTCATGGTTCGGAAAAACAATGAAGATCTCAATACCGTGAAGATACGTCCCGCTACATATGGCATTCAACCCGATAAAAAAGGCAATGTGATCACCTTCCTGCTCACCCGGCCGCGGAAATTGTCCATCGAGTTCAATGGCGACAAGCTGCATAACTTGCACATCTTTGCCAACCCACTGGAAAAGGACAAACCCCTGCCAGGCGACACCAGCGTGATCTATTTTGGTCCCGGCCTGCATCTGCCAAATGACACCGTACGCAAGGAGTTTGTGATCCCCTCCGGCAAGACGGTGTATATAGACGGCAGCGCCATTTTGCGCGGACAGCTCGTGTGTGACCACGTGAGCAATGTACATATCAGGGGCCGTGGCATCATCGACCAGCCCCGGGAAGGCCTACTCGTTGCATTCTCCGACCATGTGGACATCGAGGGCATCACCTTTATCAATCCCAAACACTATTCCATCAATGGAGGCGCTTCCCGCCATCTTACTATCCGGAATGTCAAATCCTTCAGCTGTCAGGGATGGAGCGATGGCATCGATCTGATGAGCTGCTCCGACGTCCTCATCGACGATATCTTTATGCGCAACTCCGATGACTGCATCGCCATTTACGGCCACCGCTGGAACTATTTCGGCAATGCCCGCAATTACACCATTACCAATGCCACCCTGTGGGCCGATATCGCACACCCCATCAACATCGGCTTGCATGGGAACGCCGCCGCAGGCGGCGACACCCTCGAGAATATAACGTTCAGGAACATCCATATCCTGGAGCAGGACGAGGACGACCCCGACTATGAAGGCTGCATCGCCATTTCCTGCGGCGACCTCAACCTCGTAAGACATATCCGCTTCGAGCATGTCCGGGTGGACGACTTCGAGGAAGGCCAGCTCTTGAATATACGCGTGGTATACAACAGTAGATACAATACAGGGCCCGGCCGTGGCATACAGGATATATATTTCAAAGACCTGCAATATGATGGCGCCAATACTACCTATCCATTGATAAAAGGCCTCGACGCCGGTCATAAGGTAGAGGGTGTTATCTTTGAAGACCTGCATATCAACGGCAGACCCATCCGGAATGCAACAGAGGCCAATATGGAGATCGGCCCTTTTGCAGATAACATACTATTCAAATGAGAAAGAATAACAATACAGCGCTGGTGATCCTTGGCTTATTCAGCATACTGCTCACCGGTACGATCACCTACGCCACCCCCCTCACCGGCGTCACCGTTACCTCGCCCGATAACAGCACTACCTGCGAAATAAGCACGGCCCAAAACGGCCGCCTTCAATACCGGGTCTCATACCTGCGGCAGCCCATCACACGCTGGTCGCCCATGGGATTACAGGTGAATGGAGTTTCTTTATACGATCACACCCTGATACGGGGAGTCGCCCAAAAAGAGTTCGACGAACACACATACTGGCCGCTGGGAGAAAGCGACACCCTCGTAAACCATTGCCGGCAGATCACCCTCAGCTGTCGCAGCGGCAATATATCCTGGAAACTCATCGCCCGTGCCTATAATGGGAGCATTGCCTTCCGGTATGAGGTCGACGGTACTGGTGCTGTACAGAAGGAGTATACCGCATTTTACTTCACCCGGCCATACACATTGTATAGATACAGCCAGGAATCGGTCTTCACCCCCACCTCGCTCGACACCTTTACCCGCACCTGTGACCTGCCCGCCACGCTGACCGGCAGCCAGGGATATATACACATCGGCGAGGCCGCCAACGACACATATACCAAGGTCGAACTGCACAAGGCCGGCGAACCCAACGGCATCTCCATCTTTTTTCCCAGGGATAGTGTCGTCCTGTTCAAACAACGACTGATAACCCCCTGGCGCACCATCAGCATGGCCCCGGCAGCCATAGACCTGCACCGGTACAGCCAGCTGAACCTTGTCCTGGCCGCCGACAACGCAAGCCGGACACCCTCGGCCAACACCGGACAAGTCCCCTCCTGGATAAAGCCGGGCAAGCTCATCCGCGCACAGCTCACCACGGAGGCCGGCCTCGAATGCATCGACTTCGCCGCCACCCATAACTTTCAATACATCCTGTTCGACGCAGGCTGGTATGGCGCCGAGTTCAGGACCGTCTCCAATCCCACACAACCCATCCCCGCCATCGACATGCCAAAGGTTATTACATATGGCAAAAGCAAAGGCATCGGCGTTATTCTCTATGTCAACTATGTAGGCCTGCGTCGCTGGCTCGATACCCTCCTGCCATTATACCGGCAATGGGGAGTGGCCGGACTGAAATTCGGCTTCGTGGATGGCCTTACACAGGAAGGGCTCACCTGGCTATCCACCGCGATGCAGAAAGTATACGACCATCATTTTATACTGGATATCCATGACAATTATAAACCCACCGGGCTCAGCAGACGCTTCCCGGAATTGCTGACACAAGAAGGCATCAGAGGAGATGAGAACAGCCCCGACGCATTTCATACCACCGTGCTGCCCTTCACCCGGTTCCTGGCAGGTCCCGCCGATTTCACCTTCTGCTATCCCAACACCACCAACTCCTA
>DASZXP010000135.1:0-6776 GCA_035545935.1 Puia sp.
CCTTCCTCCAGTATCCCGTCTATTCCCCTGCTTCCTCCCCAACGCCCTGTCCATCTCCTTGCTTCTCCCCCAAATGTCCTGTCTATCTCCCCAAAACCTCCCGCCCCCCATCATTCACCAAAATCCATACAAGGAATTGTCGATTTGAATGCATATTCTTATCTTACCTTTGTAAGATGAATCGTAAAGAAGAACTTCTCCAGGACGTAGTCATAAAATTCGCCGGAGACTCCGGGGACGGCATGCAGCTCACCGGTAGTCAGTTCACGAACAATACTGCTCTCCTGGGCATCGACCTTGCCACATTCCCTGACTTCCCCGCCGAGATCCGTGCGCCGCAGGGAACCCTTCCTGGCGTCAGCGGCTATCAGCTCCGCTTCTCCAGCGATAAAGTATTTACCCCGGGCGACGAATGCGACGTCCTCGTGGCCATGAACGCCGCCGCCTTGAAAGCCAACCTGAAAGGCCTCAAAAAGGGAGGCAAGATCGTCGCCAACACCGAAGGCTTCGATACGAAAAACCTCCGTTTGGCCAATTATCCCGAAGGCATCAATCCGTTGGAAGACAATAGCCTGGAAAGCTATGACGTCATCAAAATAGACGTGACGAAGATGACCCGCGAGGCGCTGAAGGACATCACCCTCGGCACCAAGGAAAAGGACAGGGCCAAGAACATGTTCGTCCTGGGATTCCTCTACTGGATGTACAACAGGGACATGGAAAGCACCACCAAATTCCTCCACGACAAGTTTGGCAAAAAGCCGGAGATCCTGGAAAGTAACCTTAGAGCCCTGAAGGCCGGCTATAATTTCGGCGATACCACCGAGACCTTTACCACCACATATCGTGTGGAAAAGGCGAAAATGGCTCCCGGCGTCTATCGCTCCATCATGGGTAACCAGGCCCTGGCCTATGGCCTCATCGCCGCCAGCCAGACCAGCGGACTGCCCCTGTTCCTGGGCTCTTACCCCATTACCCCCGCCTCCGACATCCTGCACGAGCTCAGCCGCCATAAAGGATTTGGCGTACGCACTTTCCAGGCAGAAGATGAGATTGCCGGTATAACTTCCGCCATCGGGGCCGCCTACGGCGGCGCCCTGGGTGTCACCACCACCTCCGGTCCCGGTATGGCTCTGAAGGCCGAAGCCATGGGGCTGGCCGTCATGCTGGAAATACCCCTGATCATCGTCGACGTTCAAAGAGGAGGGCCCTCCACAGGCTTGCCTACCAAGACGGAACAAAGCGATCTGCTGCAGGCTTATTATGGCCGCAACGGGGAATGCCCCATGCCCGTCATCTCCGCCTCTACCCCCAGCGATTGCTTCGACGCCGTATACGAGGCCGTACGCATATCCGTACAACATATGACACCCATCATCTTCCTCAGCGACGGATATATCGCCAACGGCGCCGAACCCTGGAAATTTCCCAGGACCGAAGACCTGCACCCCATAGAAGTAAAATTCAAGACAGAGCTGGGACATGGCGAGGAGAAATTCCAACCCTATCTCCGGGATGAGAAGCTGGTAAGACCCTGGGCCATCCCCGGCACCCCCGGCCTCGAACACCGTATCGGCGGTCTCGAAAAACAAAACATCACCGGCAACGTCAGCTATGATCCGGAGAACCACCAGCTGATGGTAAAGATCCGCGAAGAAAAAGTGGAAAAGATCGCCGACTATATCCCGCTGCAAAAGCTGGACAGCGGTCCCGAAAAAGGCGAGCTGCTTATCCTCGGCTGGGGTAGCACCTATGGAGCCATCAAAAGCGCCGTAGCCGAGCTGCAGCACGAAGGCTATCCCGTCTCGCACGCACACCTCCGCCATCTGCGCCCCTTCCCGAAAAATCTGGGCGAGATCCTGAAAAATTTCCGCCAGGTGCTGATCCCCGAGATCAACAATGGCCAGCTGATCAAGATCATACGCGACAAATACTTCGTGGATGCCAAAGGCTATAACAAGATCATGGGTGTGCCTATCACAAAGACCGAGCTGGTCATGAAGATCCGCGAGATCCAGGGCGGCAACAACTGATCCACCGGCCCCGCCACCGGCATTGGCCATGTCTTCACACCCGCCCGTCGATCCGGTCACGCCTTCACCCCAGCCCCCAGCTCCTTGCTGAGCCGTTCTATATTGACGCTGACCTTGTCGATAAAATTGAACTGATCCACTATCGGCTTGAAACCCGAGAGCTGCTTTCTGGTCGCGCTCTCCATCATCCCCTGCTCCAGCTCCGCCTTCCGCCTTTCCACCAGGCTATTCATCTTGTCATTCAATGCCCGAAGACCCTCCCTCGCAGGAGCCGGAACAGCAGTAGGGATCTCCTGCCCGACAGCCACTTCCCCCTTCAGCCATACGATGGTATTTTCCAGCCTTGCTTCTATCTCCGCAACGACAGGCCGGTAAGCGCCAGGATCGATCAACGCTTCACCAGTTTCAGCCAGGGCCTCTCCCGTTTGCTTCATCCCCTGTCCGTCCGCCCCCTGACCCGCCATCTCTCCGGCCTGTACCGCACCCCCACTCCCCACCTCCCCGGCATAATAAGCCAACGTCGCTATATGCGACGTCAGCATATGATTCGACACGACAAACTGATGCATCCTGCCCGACTGATCCCGCCCCCGCTTTGGCTCCGATAAGATCCTCCCAAACGCATCCGTAAGATTGGCCAACGCTACAAACGCCTTTTTACGGGATAGTTTATACTGCAACACCGCCGCAGGCTGCCCCAGAAAAGCGCTTGCCACATCCCGGAAATAAACGGCATTGGCCTCGATGATCCGGACCATATGATCTCCGATCTGTTCCCGCTCCCAGGACGGCATCACAAAAATATTGACCAAAAACGCAATGGCCGACCCGATCACGGTATCGATGACCCTGTCCGAAAGAATGCCTCTGAAATCAGTGGGATAGAGCAAATGGAACAGCAACAGCACATAAGGCGTCATCAACGTCACACAGATCAGGTAATTCGTTCGGATAAAGACATAGGTGCCGATCATGAACAGGATCATCAGCACGAACAGGGTATTCCGGTCGTGAATAAAATACAGGATCACCAGTCCCGTCAGCCCACCCGCCAGCGTTCCCATCAATCGTTCGAAATTCCTCCTCTTTGTCAGCGTATAAGCGGGCTTCAGAATGACGATGACGGTGAGCAGGATCCAGTATCCATGGCCAATGGCCAGCCATCCGGGAACGATGGCCTGGACAATGCTGGGAATGATATACCCTACGATAGTGGCAATGCTCACCCGCAAAGAATGCCGGAAGATATTGCTGCGAAGCGTAAGGCTCTCGATGAGGAGCTTCTTGTCGATGTCCTGGTGCGAGATGAACTGTTCATAATCCACCGATGGATTGTAATCCTTGCCGAGACGACGGTCATAGGTCGTATACCCATGCAGCGTATGCAGCCTGTCGGCAATGTCCTCGATGCTCTCCAGGATCTGGCGTAGTCCGATAAAACCCTCCACATTCTCTGCCGTACGATGAAGGTCGCGGTATCGTATAAAGGACTCCCGCAGCTGCTTGATACGATTGGCAAGACGGGTCGTCTCTACGGAAGGCTTGCCCGCCTTTATGGCGATCCCGATCTCCTCCAGCTCCACCGAAGTATCCAATATCAGCAGCCGCAATTCTTCCAGCAGCCCGCTGTCATCGAAAGTCTCATGCAATAGGGGATAGTCCTGCTGAGAGGTCATCACCCTTTCAAAAAGGTCCACGATGTCGATGAAGATCATCATCAGCACCCGACCCGTATGAGTAGACTCCCGGACAATGTTCCGGCCCTTGAACAACAGTTCCCGCAACAGCTCCTGCTTTTCATGCAGGTCCACCTGGTGCTCTACCAATTGCCGGTAGCTCTTGTCATAATCCGGGCTCCGCGCATAAAAGGCCGCCTTGATCCGGAGATAATCCGCCGTGGCTTCCACGCATTCCCCCAGCGCCTGTTGCACCAGCTTGTACGGACGAAAGCTATAGAGCAGCAGGCTCAACACCGTATACCAGACACCCCCCATCAGTATATAAAGAGCATTGATCACGCTCTCCCAGCCGGGTTGCGGTCTGTCGATGTTCAATACCATGACCAGCAAGGCGTTAATGCCGATGGAGGTCGCCCGGGTGCCATAAACGCCCATCAGGGAAAAGATAAAACAAAACACGAACACCAGCCCGCCCGTCAGCAGCCGGGAGCCCGCCACCAGCCCCGTCAACAGACTCACGATAAAAATAATGATGACACAGGCGATCATGCCGTTCCGCCGGTGATGTATGGGCCCCGGGTTATCCGTATTGCCCACGCACATGGCGCCGATGCTGACGGCAATGCCCGCAGACAGGTTGTTGAAATATCCTAACAAAATGGCGGGAAGCGTGATACCTACCGTGATCCTTACGGCGCCGTTGAGATAATGGCTATTGATAAAGCTTTTATATTCCCTTATGTAATCCATTGCCCAGCATAAAGATAGCCTGTTTTATCCCCATTCATTTAAGTATTTTTTCCGTCTGAACTAAGATATTTCTGTGTACTGTAATGGATAACTAGCTTTGCGCGACTAACGAGATTGACATAACTTGCACCACGGGTTTCACTCCGAACAAACTGCTCAACATGAGAACAACCTTACTACTATTAGCCATTATTTGTCTGGCCGCCTCCCTCCACGCACAGCAGATCAACGGCGCCGCACAAGACGATCAGGGTAAACCATTATCTTCTTCATCGATAGCACTAAAAAGAACTAAGGATTCTTCCGTAATCAAGCTGAGCGTCTCCGATGCCAAGGGAAAATACAGCTTCAGTGATATCCCCGCCGGCAGCTATTTCATCAATATCTCCCATGTAGGCTATACCTCCCGCAATACCCCCACATTCGACGTAACGGAAGGAGCCACCGTGACCGCACCGTCAGCAGGTCTCTCCAAAGCCGCATCCGACCTGAAGGAAGTAGTCGTCACCTCCCGCAAACCCCCGATAGAGGTCAAGGCCGACAAGATCATCCTCAATGTAGAAGGCAGTATAAATGCAGTAGGACAGGATGCGCTCGAGCTGTTGCGAAAGTCCCCCGGCGTCCTGGTCGACAAGGACAATAATATCAGCATCAGCGGCAAGAACGGCGTGCAGATATACATCGACGGTAGACAAACCCCTCTCTCGGGGAATGACCTCGCGGAATACCTGAAGACCATCCAATCCTCTTCTATCGAAGCCATCGAGATCATCAGCAACCCCTCCGCCAAATACGACGCCGCCGGCAATGCGGGTATCATCAATATCCGGCTCAAAAAGAACAAAGCCTTTGGCACCAACGGGACCATCAACGCAGGCTTCAACCAGGGGTTTTATTCCAAGTACAACGGAGGCTTCTCCCTCAACCACCGGGACAGGAATATCAACGTATTCGGCAACTACAACTATAACCACACCCCCTCGCGCTTCCAATCCCAGCTGCATCGCGAACAGCTGGACACCCTCTTCGATCAGACTTCCACGATAAAGATGGGTAACAACACACATACTTTCAAGGCCGGTCTGGATTATTTCCTCAACAACCGAAGCACGCTGGGCGTCATCCTCAGCGGTACCTTCTCCAACAATGACGCCGCCACCACCAGCCATACGCCGATATCCTATATCCCCACCGGCGCGCTCTACCGTACCCTGGCAGCCAACAACAGCAGCACGGGCAGCAGGAACAACGGCAACCTCAACCTCAACTACAAATTCGCGGATACCAGCGGTCACGAGCTGAATGTGGACGCAGACCGTGGATTATACAGGATCAGAAGCAACCAGCTCCAACCCAATATATACGACTACGCAGACGGAAACCAACCGTCCGACACCGTTATATACAATATGCTATCTCCCAGCAATATCGATATCTACAGCCTCAAATCCGACTACGAGCAGAACTTTGCAAAAGGCAGATTGGGAGTGGGCTTCAAGCTTTCCTATGTTACGACAAAGAACGACTTCGAACAATACAACATCTCTCCCTCCTATGACGAGAAATGGAAAGATACCCTGCATAGCAATGATTTCAATTATAAGGAACATGTCAATGCCGCCTATGTCAATTACAACCGGACCCTAAAAGGCTGGACATTCCAGGCCGGACTGCGGGTGGAGAATACGAATTCGAAGGGAGAATCCACCGGCTATTCCAGTGGCGGCGGCGGATATATCACCTATGACTCGCTCATAAAACGTGATTACACCGACTTCTTCCCCAGCGGCGCCCTCACGTATAATAAGAACCCGATGAAGCAATGGACCCTGACCTACAGCCGGCGTATCGACCGCCCCGCCTACCAGGACCTGAACCCATTCGAGTTCAAGCTGGATGAATACACCTATCAAAAGGGCAATACGCTCCTGCGACCCCAGTACACCAACAGCGTCGGGCTCACCTACATGTACAAGTTCAAGCTGACCACCACCCTGAACTACAGCCATGTCAGGGACGTATTTACCCAGCTGATAGATACCACCGAAAAGTCCAAGGCCTTTATCACCAAGAAGAACCTCGCCACGCAGGATATCACCAGCCTCAATATCAGCTATCCATTCCAATACAAATGGTACAGCCTCTTTACCAATGTAAATACCTACTACAGCATCTACCAGGCAAATTTTGGAGTAGGACGGACGGTGAACGTCAACGTCTTCTCCTGTAACCTCTATGCCCAGCAGACCGCACGGCTGGGGAAAGGCTGGACAGCAGAGCTCAGCGGCTTCTGGACCTCGCCCTCTATCTACCA
>DASZXP010000136.1:0-2916 GCA_035545935.1 Puia sp.
AGTCCGCCCGTATTGCAGCTGACAGACAGCCTGGATGTGGGAAATGTGTCGAGCGAGAAGGAGCATCATTTTTCCATCGAGGGGCAAACACATGCGGAGACGCTCGATGATCGTTACGATAGCTACGAGAGCGCCGATAACTATTCCGAAAATAAGGACGATGGAAGGGCTTTTAACGGATCGATCTCTTTTGACGTTGCTATCAGTCCGGATAACCAGGGGGTAAGGTTGAGAGATAAGATCAACAGGTATAAGAACGGCATTCAAACGGCTATTGTATATGTAGATGGGAAAAAGCTGCCACAGTACTGGTACATCCTCAGCTATTCGGATCAAAAGGCGAAAGGGGACAGGAGCTTTGATGGCTGGCTGGAAAGCGAGTATGAAATACCGATGAGGTATACAAAGGGCAAAAGGAATATTCGTATCAGGATAGCATATGTCAGTGCTGCCAATAAAGAATTGAATTCTTATTTTATCAAAGCTTACAGTTATCGATTATGAAAGAAAGCAGAGAGTTCCTTGAAAGATTAGGTTATCCCGGGGGAGATCTGTATGATCTTCCCGACTCGGCCAAGCGTTTTCCGGATGGCGCTCAATACCGGATAGAGCTGCCCAGCGTGGAGGGGCCTAAGGCATTGGAAGCAACACTGGAAGAAATGGATCGCAGCAACCTGTTGGTACATAGAGTTTCTCAGGGCAGCGGGATCATGCTTCTCTCGGACGACGAGATAAAAGCGATGGGCGTCCTGTGCGCCGCGCGTGGAATGGAGCTGAGCTTGTTTGTGGGCCCGCGTGGCACCTGGGATATCAGCGCGCTGCCGTTTACTCCGGCAGGTAAAGCTATGGGCATCCGTCATGAGGGCGCCGATCAGCTGGTATATGCAATGGAGGACCTGAAGCGGGGCGTACAGCTAGGCATAAGAGGCGCTTTGGTGGGTGACGAGGGGCTGTTGCTGTTGACAAAGGAAATGAAGGATCAGGGACTGCTGCCCCGGGATTTTGTGGTAAAATGTTCTGTGCAGATAATGGCCTCCAATCCCGTGTCCGTACGACTGATGCAGGAGCTTGGGGCGGATACGTATAATGTTCCGACGGCCTTGACATTACCCAGGCTGGCGGCTATCAGGGCGGCCATAGACATCCCTATCGACATATATGTGGAGGCGCCTGATAATTTTGGCGGGTTTATTCGTTTGTATGAGATCGCCGAATTTATCCGTATCCTGTCACCTGTATATATAAAGTTCGGGTTGCGCAACCATCCTGATGTCTATCCTTCCGGGAAGCAGTGGGAAGCCACCAACGTTACGCTTTGCAGGGAGAGAGTCCACCGTGCCTTGTTAGGGGTGCAAATGATAAAGAAATATTATCCTGAGGCCATAACTTCCGGGCCGGCAGCGGCAGGCCTGGGAATTCCGGTAATTAACCAATAACACCATAAAAAATGAGAATTGAACAAATCAAGGTTGAGCATTATTCCGTACCGGCGTCATTATTTGCAAAGAATAAAGTAACGGATACTACGCATCATATAAATTCACTGGAGATCATCGTTGCCCGGATCATGACGGACAAAGGTATCGAGGGGATTGGCTATACGTACACTACAGGCCATAATGCATTGACGGTGAAACAAATGATCGAGGAGGAAATTATCCCTGTGTACCTGGGTCAGCCGTTGCGGCAATACGATTATTTATGGAAAAAAGCCTGGTGGAGGACACACTGGGCCGGACGCGGAGGGGTCTCCACGTTGGCGGTAGCGGCCGTGGATATCGGCGTGTGGGACGCGATGGCAAAGTCGGCAGGACTTCCTCTTTATAAGTTTATCGGTGAGCATCGCAATTGCATACAAACTTATGGCAGCGGGGTAAATCTCTCTTATACGATAGATGAGCTGCTGGAAGAGACAAAAGAGCATATGGATTGTGGATTTGCAGGAGTCAAGATCAAAGTGGGCATGCCGGATGTCGAAGAAGATGTAGATCGTTTGAGAGCCGTGAGAAAGCTGGTAGGCAAAAAGGTAAAGATCATGGTAGACGCCAACATGGGCTGGCATTTGAACGAAGCGATCATGCGTGTAAATGCATTACGGGACATCGGTCTTGCATGGATCGAGGAGCCGTTCGTTCCGGAGGATATCGATGCTCATGCCTTTTTGGGAAGGATGGCCGGTATTCCAATAGCGGCGGGGGAGAACCTGTACTCCGGCTACCAGTTCAACGACTATTTCAAAAAACAGGCGATCCAGGTAGTGCAGGCGGATGTGGTCCGTTGCGGAGGGATCACCGAGTGGCTGAAAATTGCATATCTTGCCGATGTGTACAATTTGCAAATGGCGCCCCATTTTATGGTTGATCTGCACGTAAGCTTACTTTGTTGCATACCAAATGCATATATTGCAGAATACCTGCCCTGGTTCCATCCCGTTCAGGTTAATCCGGTGTGCACAAAGGATGGAATGCTGCGGCCTAAAGAATTGCCCGGTCATGGGATTGAATTTGACTGGGAACTGCTAAAGGAGCATAGGGTAACAGGAAAACAAGCGGCGATCGTCTGAAAAGCGGCAGCCGGATTTCTTAACAACCCCTATTTTTAATTGGAGATGAAAATGGCGAGGATAAAAATTGGCTTTATTGGATGTGGCGCGGTTGCGGAGCTTCATTACCAGGGATTAAAAGTTTGCCCGAACGCCGAGCTGGAGGGGGTCTATGATTCCAATCCCGGAGTAAGAAAGAAAAGGGCAAAAGAATGGAATGTACGTGACTATGAAAGCCTGCAGACTATGTTGGAGGCCAGGGAAATTCAGGCCGTATTTATTTTGACGCCTGTCGACACCCATTATACGGATGTGCTTGCTGCATTGAATGCCGGCAAACATGTTCTGGTAGAAAAACCTATAGCCAATCAATT
>DASZXP010000137.1:0-27335 GCA_035545935.1 Puia sp.
CGAACGGGCGGAGGATTGCTGATCAGGTCCGCGTCATAAGGAGCCACACCGTCGTCGGTCCTGACCACTTCTTTCAGCAGTGTCCATCCTTTGGCGCTCATATCTGCCGCCCATCCGTCATTGTCGGGCGTGATGTCGGAAATAGCGCCGGTGGTGTCGGCAATACCCCACACTTCGAAGTCCAGAGGGTTATGATTCGACAACCTTCCTGTCTCCTCGATCCTGCTCAGGTTATTGTAGGTCTTATGCATATCGAAGGTGATCGTACCGGGTGTGCCGGGGTTACCGTTGCTGTGGAAGATATTGGGATATTCCCGGGGCTGCATATTCCCGTCCCAGATCCGCGCCAGGTAGGTGTCACCGTCGTATTGCTGGAGGTCATGGGGCAGGTTGACGGCAGTGAACAGGCTCTTGTCGCACATGACATATACGTAAGGCACCGTATCATAGGCCAGGGTATAGAACGTATCGATAGCCGATCTCGAAGGTATAAAAGAGGATTGGTACAGGATGGGTGTCCCTGTCTTATAGGCCGGCAAGGCGATAGAGGCATCGCCCGGCGAGAGATAGCTGTAGGCCGTATCGCCGCTGGTGTTGACATATTTGATACGGGTAGTGATATTGATGGTATCGAGGGGCGCCAGGAAGTGCAGGGTGGCGGACCCATCGGCGTTCAGGATCGCGGGCTGGCTGTTGTCCTGGAGTCTGTTGTGCAGACCGCCGCGATAGATATCGCCGTATACCTGTGCGTTGTCTATTTCCGTCACCACGCTCCTGTTGCCATCGGCGTCATAGGAATAGACAAAAAAGGTATAGGAATATTCGGACAGGTGGTCGATAATGCATTTCACCGTGTCGGATGTATTATGCGTCAGGGCGGAGAGCACTACCGAGTCGGCGCCGTTGTTCCATTGGACGACATATCTGGCGATGCTGGGGTCCGGGCTGGGGCTCCAGACGAGCATCAGTCTGCCGTTGCCCGGCAGCACTTGTGGGTTGCCTATCCTGCCGGGATAGACAATTTCTTTGTTGTCGAGGAAGGATCGGTAGTCGGTGGCCTTTTTACTGCATCCCCATACGGCGATAAAGCAGGCCAGCAGGATCCAGGAGTTCTTATGATAATTTTTCATTGTCGTTGTTTTGATCGTATAGGCTTTTGCTTAGCGCGTGTCTCCCCAGAACGTCAGCTCTTCTATGTTGAAAAATGTGTTGGTCAGCGAGACGTTCTCCAGGCATTCGAATCGGATGTACCGCACCTTGGGGAGGCTGATATCGAAGTCGTAGGAGAAGCCTGCGTTCCAGAAGGCCAGGTCTTCGCTGGTATATTGCGGGTTGGGCAGCTTGGATGGTTTGTCGGGCAGACGGAAGTAGCCCAGGTTGATCCAGCCATTGGATGACGTGCCGCCTACGGGAGGAAGATGGTCTGCGTCGGGCATGGTCTCGTCCTGCGGCGTCGATGAGCGTCCCCATAAGACCCAGGTGAGGGGCGCGCCTGCCTGCCAGAGAAAGTTACCGCTGCCATCGATGCCTCTGTTCCAGATGGTATAACGGCTTAGCTTGGCGACCTCGCCCATATCGAACGTGATCACGGCCGGCCATACCAGCGGCTGGATAGGTTGTGTCGTATGATAGCCGGGCGAGCCGGTGTTATTATCCCACATGTTCTGTATGACCCAGCCGAATCCCGTCGGCGCATCCGTACCGAGTACATAGGGCTGGAACAGGGATTTGTCCATCTGGGTCTCATACAGCGGTTTGATATTGGAAAACACCGTATCGGAGATATTGCCCCATTTGTCGGTGATGTATACCCCAAACTTTCTGTTCAGGGTGTCATATCCGCGCAGGCTGAATTGGATGGTGTCGCCGGTGGAATAGTTCTGGGATACTATCTGCTGTTTACCGTCCGCATCGGCGGTGATGGTAATGACGCCGACGGGCGCCTGTAGCGGGTTGAGGGCCATCACGTGTACGCCGCTGAAATCATTGGTCATGGTCACCGTGGGCAGGACCTTGAGATAGGCCGGTGTGTCGGGGTGCACCGTCACGACCACGGAGTCCGAGCGCACTTCGGCGCGGGTGACCGTCCACAGGGTCACCTGGTAGTCCTGGCTTTTCGCAAAGCCGCCGACCGTGACGCTGTCGGAATAATAGGAGGATTTGGTCTGGCGGCTGTCCTTGTCATTGATCTTATACTGCGCCTGTACATAGAGTATGTCCTTCGAGTCGGGAAGGCTGTAGGTGATATAAGCGCCGCCGTTGAAGTTGGCCACCTTTATATTCGTCACAACGCCCGGTTTGGTCTTGTCGGTGGAGACGACGGTGTTGAATCCGTCCGTCTTCTTACAGCCGCACCACAGCGTTGCCGCCATTATTAAAAAGAAGATGTATGCTTTCATGTGTCTAAGCAATTTTATTTACCAGTAAAGGGTTTGGGTGAGGTTGGGGTTAGTCAGGATATCATAGTCCTGTATCGGATAGAAATAGTTGCGCAGTCCGAATATGGGCTGGAACACATTCAGCACCTGGTAATAACCATTCACTGTCCTGTTGAATACATTCCATCCCTGTACGGGGCCTGTCAGCACGGCTTGCAGCTCTTTCCATCTTCTGAGGTCCCATCCGGCCTGTCCTTCGAAGGCCAGCTCGATGCGCCGTTCCTGGTGGATGATGGAGCGCAGTCCTTCTTTGGTGGAAGGTTTGCCCGGATTGCGGGAATAGTTATTCCAGGAATCTACGACGCCCTGCAGTCCGGCCCTGGCGCGTACCTTATCGATCCAGGCGTATGCTTCTGTGGTCGGTCCGTTAACCTCATTCAAACATTCCGCATACAACAACCAAAGCGATGTCAGGCGTATGAATGGCCAGGAATAGCCCTGCCAGACGCTGCTGGCGCCGGCCGTGGACTGATAGGGCACCAGCTTTTTGGCCCAATAGCCGGTGGCGTTGTAGCGCAGCTGGTCGGGCGGAGAGGCGAATCCATTGACGGCGTTGACATAGTTCATATTCCGGTCGTCCGTATTGCCGGAGCCAAACCAGTTGGCGCCGTCGAAGGATACATCGGCATAATAGCGGGGCTCGCGGTGGAAATTGCCTTTTGCCGTGGGGTAGTTATTGTGGATGTAAAAGAAATGTTGTTGGTCGCCATTCTGCAGCGAATACCGGCCCGCATAGTCCCAGTTCTTGTCTTCGTTGATGGGCACGCCATTGTCGGTGTAGAACAGCTCCGACTCGGCGATGGGTACGGAGAAGTTGGAGTAGACGGCAAAGACATTCGCGGCCGCATCTGCCGTCACGCGGGGAGAGGCCATATACTGCCAGCCAAACTGCGGGTTCAGGGTCCAGATCTGCTCCTGGTTCCAGCTGTCTACGATGGCGCCCTGTATGGTCAGCAGCTGGCGAACGGAGTCGCCAAGATGCGTGATGCTCCCTGTGAGCTTTAGATCGTATAGCGTGGCATTGGCGGCATTGGCCGCATCGATGGCTGCTTTGGCGGCATCCAGGGCTTTTTGCCATTTGCCCGCATCATAGGCGGCGGGAAAAAGGCTGGTCCCATCCTGTCTTTTCATCGCGATATAGTCAGGGTTGCCGTTGAACAGCGGGCTGGCCTGGGTGGCCAGCACTTCGGCCTTTACCGCCAGCGCAATGGTGCTGGTGATACGTCCCATCTCCAATGCGGTGTTCTGGATCACGGGCGGCAGATCTTTGGCGGCATCGTCGAGCAGACCTACTACATAGTTGAAACAGGAGTCTACCGTCTGCTGCTTGATGCGCACCTCTTCCGTGGTGGCATTGACGGGAAGGCTTTTGTCCACGATGGGAATGGGGCCATACATCCGGAGGAGCCAATAGTGATAATACGCCTTGAGGAATTTGGCTTCGGCTATCCACCGTGTCTTGTTGTATGCGGGCAGGTCCCTGGGGAGGTCTATGTTATCGATCAGGGTATTGCAGCGGCGGATGGCCTGCCAGATATTCACCCCCATATTGTACCCGTCCCAATAGTTCAGGATGGGGTTGGCGCTGTTCTGTGTGCCCCGGAGGATCTGAAATCCCGCGTCCCCACCCTGTCCGAGCACGGTCTGGTCCTGTAGCGGAAAGGGGAAGATGATCTCGCCCGAGGTGGTAAAGCCTGCATTACCCCGCACATCGGCCAGGCTCTGCAAGGTGCTGTAGCATCCGAAAAGATACGCCTGCGTCTCGTTGGCATTGGCAAAGGCGCTTTGCAGGGTGGCGACATCGTCAGGCACGACGTCCAAATATTTTTTACAGGAGGATAGCATGGCCACCGGCAATGCCATCATCATTACTATTTTTATGATCGTTCTCATTTTCTTAGAAGTTAGCATTGACACCGATGTTGAAGACTTTCTGGACAGGATAGCCGAAGCCCTGACCGGCCATCTCGGGGTCCCAGAGTTTGAAATGGCTCCAGGTGATCAGGTTGAGGCCGTTGAAATAAATACGCAGATTGTCCATGTAGCCTTGTCTTGTCAGCTTCTTAGGGAAGGTATACCCTATTTCCAGCGACTTGAGCCGCATAAAGCTGCCGTCCCGGAGCCACCAGGTGCTCTGTACCTGGTTGTTGATGACATCATAGGTCGCCAGTCGGGGCCATAACGCGTACAGGTTCTGGTTCTCCTCCGACCAGTGGTTGTCGGCATAGGCCTTCAGGATCTGGGCGTTGTTGACAAAAGGCGTGGTGCCATAATATCCGTTGTAGCGGTCGTCCTGCGAAGTCGGGTTTATAAAGAACGATTCTCTGGCCAGTCCCTGGAAGAAGGCGTTGATGTCAAATCCCTTGTATCCGGCGGAGATACCGAACCCATAGATGATCTGGGGTGTGGTGGGTAGTCCGATGGGTACCTGGTCATCTGCATTGATGATGCCGTCCTTGTTCACGTCGCGGTATTTGATATCGCCGCCCTGGGGAAGCGGGCCGCCAAAGGTCTGTGGAGGTGAGTTGAGGGCTTCCTTGTCATCCACGAAAAGACGTTCGGCGATGTAGCCGAATGGCTGGTTGATGGGTCGGCCGGATTGAAACCGGTAGTAGTACTTGTATTCGGGCTCTTCCACATGACCATACCGGCTGGATGCAATGGTCAGATTACCCAGTCCGGAGATCCATATATCCTTTGTGATATTCTGTTTATAGTCCATATGGAGGTCGAGGCCTTTGGCATAGGCGGTGCCGAGATTGGCCTTGACGGTGGATTCCAGTCCTTCGGTGACGGGGATATAGCCACGTGGCTGGAAGATGTTCTTGCGAAACTCCCAGTAATATTCAGCGATGACGTTGAAGTTCTTATATAAAGAGAACTCCACGGCCAGGTTGCTTTTGTGGGAGGTTTCCCAGGTAGCGTCGGGGTTGGGATAGTTCTGAATGCTGGGGCCGTACATGGTAAAGCTGTTACGGGTGCCGAATGTAGCTCCGGGCCCTCCGTGGGGCGTTACGCTGGAAAGGTAAAAGAAGCGGTTGTTCTCTACCTTGTCGATGTTATCGTTACCGACCAGTCCATAGCTGCCGCGCAGTTTCAGCCGGGTGACGATGTTGCCAATGCTGCCGTCCTGCCAGAATTTTTCGCTGGACACGACCCAGCCCGCGCCGATGGTCGGAAAGAAACCAAAACGATGGTCGGGCGCAAAGCGTTCGGAGCCGTTGTATCCGAAGTTGCCTTCCACGAAATACCTGCTCCTATAGTTGTAGGTCAGTCTGCCTGCCAGTCCGAGGTTGCGGTGCGGCAGGGACAGCTGCAGGGTATTGGCATTGGCCGTCTGGGTCTGCTCGCGGGTGCCCACCAGCGTGGCGGCGATATTATGGTCCCCAAAGCTGTGGCTGTAATCCACCGTACCCATGAAGTAGATATAGGTGTTTACATTTTTCTGACCAGGATAATAGCTGAGGTATTCTTGGGCGGCGCCGGGCTGATCGTTCAGCCAGAGCAGGGAATATTTATTGGAGGCGGGATCGTATTGATTGATGGAATAATAAAAAGGCGCGTAGTTCCGCTGCAGGTCGAAGTATGCGTAGCGATTGGTGCTGAACAGTCCATGGAAGTTGAGTCCGGGCGTGATAAAGTTGAAGTTCTGGTTCAGCTCGAACTGGGCCGACATGCGGGATTCGGAAAAGCTTTTGTAACCATACATCAGGCTTGCATAGGGATTGCTCAGCATCGATCCTGTGATATGGGTGTTGTTGCCAAAGAGGATATGCTTCGTCTCCATATTGGCGCTGTCCGGTGCGAAATACGCCGGGAATGCGACAGGGTTGGAATGCAGCGCCTGGTCATACAGGTCTGTGGCAAAGCCGGAGGCATCGGCCGTGATGGGTCCTGTGTAGTCGTTAAAATTACCCCAGAGACGGACCACGACCTCGGTGGTCTTTGTAAGCTTCATATTGACGTTGGCGCGGAGCTGGTAGTTCTCGAATTTCATGCCCGAGTTGAAGTTGTTCACGGGATTCACCTGCATGATGCCGTTGTCCCTGTCGTACGATCCGGAGATATAGTATTGGGAGAATTCGTTACCGCCGCTGACGCCGATGTTGGCGCGTTGGGTGGTCGTTTGCTTTTTGAAAAGAGTTGACATCCAGTCCACCGCAGGATATACATACGGATTAAATCCCGGCGCCCGGGTCCAGGTGGCTTCGGCGCCCTGGATCTGGTTGGGTGTGAACTGGGGTGACGTGACGGCGCTGCGGGTGGATACGGCTTCGTTGAACATCTTCATATAGGTGACCGGGTCGGCCAGCTGCACCATTTGTGTGGGTTTGGATATGGAGTGTTCATACCGCAGGTTGACCCGGGCCTTTCCGCTCTTGCCGCCCTTTGTCGTAACGAGGATGACGCCATTGGCGCCGCGTGCGCCATAGAGGGCGGCGGCGCTGGCATCTTTCAGGATGGAAAAGCTGGCTATATCGTCTACATTGAGCCTGGCCAGGTCGTTGGCGCTGAGCTCTATATTATCTATGAGGATCAATGGGGATGGGCTGTATCCAAACGTGGTGACGCCCCGAATGAAGAATTGCGAGTTGTCGAGTCCGGGCTGTCCTCCCCGCTGGAAGGAGATCATCCCCGCCACCTGTCCCGCCAGGGCATTGGTGAGATTGCTGGTAGGGGTTCGCAGCTGATCCGGGTTGATGGTGGATACGGAGCCCACGATGGCCTCCTTTCGTTGCTTTTGACCATAGGCTGTAATGACGATCTCATTTCCCAGCTTGACGTCCTGCTGCATCACGATATTATATACCGTCTTGCCGGATACCACGGTGAAGGTCTTTTGCTCATATCCGATGAAGGATGCTATTATCACCGCACCCTCCTTTACGTCCAGTACAAATTTGCCTTTATTATCCGTGACCGTTCCCTCGTCCTTGCTGCCGGCTATGACGATGGATACACCCGCCATCACCGCCCCTGTCGTATCTCTCACCGTACCCGTTATGGTAATGCCGGGCGGTGGCGCTTCTTCCTCCGGCATAGGGGTCCGGGCAGCCGCCTGTATGATGATCGACTTCTCCTCTATGCTGTACGTGAGATGCGCGCGTTGAAGACAGGTCTCCAACACTTCCCGTAAAGGCGTCTTCTCGAAGTTCACATCCATCCTGGGCGCATTGGCAATGATCCCCGAGGACCAAAAGACATTATACCCCGTCTGTCTGTTGATCTCATTGAACACCTGTTTGAGGGTAATATTCTTCCCCCTGTAGGTGATGTCCTGTGAATACCCTTCAGCACACACCTGCATCAGCGCGAAGAAGAGCAGGAAAACGGTCAGCTTCATGACACGAAAAAGTTTTGCTAAAATTTCATACATTTGAAATAGCTTGTTTTAAGTTAGAAATGCAATGACAATCGCTTTCAGATTTAAATAAGCTGATCCGACAGGAGCATTGCAGTGCTCCTGTTTTTGCTTAATAAACCTGTGTTTGGTTCTTAGACTATCTTAATTTTGATCTCAGTTAAGCGCTTCCTTCCTGGTTACGATCATTTTTTTCTGCTGACCACCACCGTGGCCCCATTGACAGTGAATTTCGCGTTGCCCGTCTTCTCCATCATTTTCAAGAGAACAGAAATATTGGAAAACTTATTGGACAATACGCCGAAAGTCTCATCCTTCATCTTTTCATCCTCGTACGCGATCCTGACATTATACCATCTCGACACCTGCTTCATGATGAGCTCCAGCGGCTGGTCGACACATCGGAAATAGCCATTCTTCCAGGCAAGAGCCGTTTCGACATCCGCCTGCGAGACATGCAGCCCATCACCCAGGTCCGCCTCTTCATTCGGCCTCAGCAGAAGGCTCTTCTCTCCCGCCGTCACCCGCACCGCGCCATCCACCAGCGTCGTACGGATATGCGTTTCGTCCGGGTAAGCATGCACATTAAATCGGGTGCCCAGCACTTCGATCTCCTGCCGCAGACTGCTTATGCGAAAAGGAGCGCCCGGATCATGCTGCACTTCGAAATAGGCCTCACCGCTTAGCTCCACTTTACGTTCCCTTGAAGAAAAATGGACCGGGAATCTCAACCAGGAGGAAGCGTTAAGCCATACCCGGGTGCCGTCGGGCAACACCACCTGGTACTGTCCTCCGGCCGGGATCTCGATCTTATTGTAGGTGAAGGCCACACCGGTGTCCGGCAGTGCGCCGGTTGCAGTCGATGGAACCATTGTATAGACGATCTGCCCATCAGCGGATTTGGAAATACGAATACCACTCTGTTCGGCAATATTGCCCGTAGCCGCATCCTTCAGCGAGATAGTAGATCCATTGGCCAGCGTCAGGGTCGCGACATTAGCTCCGGGTGCAATATCATGGGCCGGCTGTACCGTCACCCGGGACTCCGGCCGGGGGGCTTTTCGCAAGACAGCCACTGTCCCGATGCCCAGCAGCAATATCAAAGAAGCAGCCGCGATATACCAGTTCCGGGGACCCGTTCCTTTCTTTGCTCCGATGGACGACTCCAGTCTCGACAGCATGAGGGTTTCTACAAATGCCTCATCCTCCGGGAATTCAGCATCCTGATAGACAGTACTGCGGTACCATTCCATCAATGCCTGTTTTTCAGCGTCGGTGGCCGTGTTTTCCTTAACCTTCTGAATTAATTCATTAATTGCTTGGGGGTCCAATGTAGGAGTGTTTGTAAACTATGTACCGTGAGCACGGTCTTACCCTACATCGAACGGAAAAAAAATTCGGACGAACCGCCTGTGGCGGCTCATTATTTGAACCAGGATATGCATTGCGACAATACCACCAGGATGACGAGGCCATAATCCTTTAGCTCGGTGCGCAAGATCCTCAGGGCGCGCGTCAGGTTCGCCTCGACCCCTTTTTCGGAGATCTGTACTTTTTGGGCAATCTCCATGTTCTTCAAGCCCAGGTCGCGGCTGTATTTAAATACCAGCTTGCATCTTTCCGGCATTTCTTCCACAATGCCGTCGATATATTCCTGCAAAAAGACGGCGTCGAGCGCCTGCTCATCGTAAGAGGCTTCGTCAAAAACACAGTTCTCCCTGGCCAGCTCGGCCCGGCGATATTCTTTCTGAAAGTATTTGAAGAGGCTGAATTTGACGGAGGTGGCTAAATAGGCAGCGGGGTTTTGGATCTCGATGGTGTTCCTCCTCTCCCACAAGGACATAAATACTTCGTGAACAATGTCTTTTGCGTGGTCGCTCCGATTGCTTAGGTTCCAGGCCATTAGAAGCAGCTTTTTCCAATAGCGATGATACAGCTCGGTAAAGGCTTTTTGATCACCTCCCTTAAGCAGTTGCATTAGTTCCAGGTCAGAGAACCTGTTATACATTGGTTTTACCACTTGAGCCCTTTTTAGCCAGCAATCATTATTCAATGCAAGTAAGTAAAAAAAATTCAATATTTGAAATCCATCCTTCAATAATAGCAGGATAGTCAATCCGTTTATTTTGATGGATTATTCGATTATTTTATCTTTAGGGGTAATGATCGACATATGAATAATCTTAAAAGAAGGGATGGATTCGAAGGAGAGAAGCTGATCAGTCTGCCGGAGTCGGTGTGGAAGAACGCGATCCATGCAAACCCTTTCCTCAGCCAGCTTTATGTCACGCATATCGGGTATTTTCCCCGGGCGGCCTATCATTACAGGGAGCGTAAGAATGGCTGTACGGACAATATCCTTATCTACTGCATACGCGGGAAGGGATGGTATACGATAAAGGGAAAGCGTTTCGAGGTCGGCGCGGATGAGTTCATGCTTTTGCCTGCTACCCGGGAGCCTATGCGTTATGGAGCTGACGAACAGGACCCCTGGACAATTTACTGGGTCCACTTCAGCGGGAAGGATATGGCCACTTTCAACCGTGCGTTCGATATTGGATTATACGATGGGGCGCGTCCCATCTCCTTCAATGAAAAGGGGCTGCAGCTATGGGATACGATGTATCGCAACCTGGAGATGGGTTATAGCAAGGAAAATCTCTCTCATACCAATCTCCTGCTTTATCATTTTGTCTCAACTTTTCTCTACCCGGAAAAATACCGGGACGAGAAGAAACAGGATGCGAAGGATATTATCAACGATACGATCCTGTACATGCGGAAGGAATTGGCGAGCCGGCTGACGGTGGAGGATATGGCGTCACGGATCGGGTTTTCAGCCAGTCATTTCTCCAGTCTTTTCCGGAAGTCGACGGGTATGTCGCCGATGGACTATTTCATTCACCTGAAGCTGCAACGGGCTTGTTTGATGTTGTACAGCAGCGAGACGAAGATCAAGCATATTGCCCAGACGGTGGGGTATGATGATCCCTATTATTTCTCCCGTCTGTTTAAAAAGTATTTGGGCATGTCACCCGATCAGTACCGGGTGGTGCGGAGGAAGGAGACTTAGTGACCGATGATAACATCTTCCAGCTCTTCGAGGGTCTTGCCTTTTGTCTCTTTTACTTTTAGCGCAATGAACAAAACGCCTAAGGTGCAAACAGCGGCATATATATAAAAGGTACTGTCTCCCAGGTGTTCGAAAAGGATGGGGAAGGTAAAGACCAGTATGAAATAAGCGGCCCAGAGACATAGCACGGCGATGGAGGTGGCGGCCCCGCGGACCTTATTGGGAAAGATCTCGGAGATCAGCACCCAGGTGACGGGCGCGAGGGACATGGCATAGGTGCCGATGGCGGCCAGCAGGTACCAGGATACCTGTTGTGATTTGGCGGAAAGCATAAGCGCCACTATGATATAAAGAATGGCGAGTCCGCATGCGCCAAGGAGCATGAGGGGTTTGCGCCCTACCCTGTCCACCAGCAGCATGGCCAGCAGGGTGAACAGCAGGTTCACACCACCGATAAACACCGTCTGCAATAATTGACCGTCCTGTGGTACGCCGATGCTTTGAAAGATACGGGGCGTATAGTTGAATACTACATTGATGCCGCAGAATTGCTGGAACACCGCCAGAACGATGCCCACCAGCACCGCCGGGAAAACGGCTTTTTGAAAGGCGGCTGCATAACTGAGGCGTTGATTGCCTGTCGTCGTGCGGGTGATATCCGCCAGGCTGCCTTGGGCATAGTCGCCGCCTCCTATCCTTTCCAGGATAGCGACGGCCAGATCGCTTCTACCCGCACGCACCAGCCAGCGGGGGCTTTCCGGCAGCCACCATGCGCCGATAAAGAAAAATGCGGAGGGAAGCATACCCAGTCCGAACATCCATCGCCAGGCGTCCTCCCCTGTATTGCGTAAGGAATAGTTGACGATATTGGTGACCAGTATCCCGATGACAACCGTGAGCTGATTGATGGCTACCATGCGACCACGCAGGTGAGCCGGTGAGATCTCGGCGATATACATCGGAGATAGCATGGATGCCATGCCCACGCCGATGCCTGCCATAAAACGTGCGGAGATAAAGATGCCTCTTGCAGGAGCCAGGGCCATGGCAAGAGAGGACAGTCCAAAGATGGCCGCGGCCGTAAGCAATCCTTTTCTTCTACCGTATTTGTCACTGACAGAGCCGGCTACCAGACAGCCAATGATCGCGCCCAGTGCAAGACTGCCCGTGGCGAACCCTTCCCAGTAGGCATCCAGCCCAAACTGTTTTTGCAAGAATGGCAGGGCGCCGGCGATCACGGCAAAGTCGAACCCAAAGAGATACCCGCCCAATGCTGAGATAAAGGATATACCGAGTATATATGTATTATTGTACGAATGTTTTGACATAGGAAGCAAATTACTTTATATCAAATTCAAAAAACGTATTTGTCCGATATATTTCTCCGGGGGTCAGGATAGTGTTGGGAAATTCCGGTCTGTTGGGGCCATCGGGGAACGCCTGTGTCTCCAATGCAAAAGCGCCATGCTGCTGATACGGCTGATCATGCGCCCCGCGCAGGGTACCATCCCACCAGTTGGCTGTATATAGTTGGATCCCTGGCCGGTCGGTGGTCACTCTCAATATCCTTCCCGATAAAGGTTCGTATACTTCAGCCGCCGGCTCGTTCCCATCCAGCACATAGTTGTGATCGAAGCCTCTGTCGAAGGCGAGCCTGTCGATGCGATCCCCGAAACGCGCGGGTTTGGAGAGATCGAGCGGTGTTCCTTCCAGGGGCAGGATATTACCCGTAGGGAGGTTTTGCGCATATTTCTCCGTGTATCCTTTTGCGTTGATCATCACGAGGTGATCCCTGATCGATGGATCGTCGAAGCCCGTCAGGTTGAAATAGGAATGATTGGACAGATTGACAGGCGTACGTTTGTCTGTCACGGCCGTGTAATGAAGCCCCAGCCTGTTATCTTCTTCTAAAGTATATTTCATCTGTACCCGCAGATTGCCGGGATAGCCTTCTTCTCCGTCGGGGCTGGTGTATTCGAATACGACACCGTTATCCAGGATCTCCTTTAACGTCCAGATCTTTTTGTTGAAGCCTTCGAATCCTCCGTGCAAATGGTTATTGCCATCGTTGGTCGAAAGCCGGACGGCCTGTCTGTCGAGGTAGAACAAGGCGCCGCCGATGCGATTGACGTATCTTCCCACGATGCATCCGAAATACCATGGATTACGGATATAGTCCATAGGGTTGGAAAAACCTGCCACTATATTCTTAGCAGTCCCTTTACGGTCCGGCGTATGGATCGAGGTAATGGAGCATCCGATGTTGGTCACCCGGACAGTGGTCGTTCCATTTTTCAGCGTGACCCAGACGATATCCTTCCCATCGATGCTGTCATATATCGTACTCGTTATCTTCTCCTTCAACATGCCAAATCCTGTTTTAATGCCTGTGTTATAAAAGGGGACATATGCAAATAGACGGCCGCGCCCTGGTGGTTCAGGTCCAGCCGCAGCACTTCACGCAAGTATTCGTGTCCCTTTGTTTCATCGCCCAGGCCAAGATATCCCAGGCCGATGAGATAGGTGCAATGGATCTTATTGCGCAGATCGATGTCCTGATCGAAGACCAGCATATCGGGCAATGACACCGCAAAATAATCGATGGTGATCCTGTCATCGATGTGCTGCTGCCCAAATTCGATAAATTTTTGGAAAATGGCGGCGGCGCGACCGGGTTCATTCAGCTTGAGCCAGGCCAATGCCTGGTAAATGATCTTGTCGGGCTGCGGGTCGTTGTAATAGATGGCCTGTACCGGCTGGCTGATGCCGACCGTAGCTTCATTGAATTTTTCCATGGCCTGTTCTATCCGGCCCAGTCCTTCGAGGGCGCATCCTGTCAAATGATTAATATCGTTCTCCTGTGTGCCGTAGAGCTTGCCTTCACCTAAGTTTTCCGGATAGGTCCGGACAGCGGACAGGAGTTCGATGGCCTTTTGGAATTCCTGCCGGGTCAGGGCTTGTTTTGCCAGCTCGATATGACATAGGAGGAATTGTCCTACTACTTTTCCTTCCCCACCCTCCCAGGGATGGAATTTTCGGTTAGCCAGAAGCTGACGGGCCTTTTCGTATTGTTGGAGGTTGTTGTAGAGCGTGACTTTTTCCAAATACAGGTCATCGCGGGATTCTACCAGTAGCGGATATTTTTCCAGCAGGGCAAGCCTTTCGTTAAAGGGTCGGCCTGTGATCTTGTACAGCTGATCGAGCTCCATCAATACACGCGCATCGGAGGAGTCCAGGGTAAAGGCTTTTTCGAGGTATTGCCGGGCCTGTTCTTTTTTACCCAGTTTATTGTAATACGCCAGGGCCAGGTTGCGGAAAGTGGTTGGGAAGGTTGCGTCTAACCGTACCGCTTCTTCCCAGCAGGCGATGGCTTCGGGGTACTGCCGTTTGTCATACCAGAAATTGCCCAGGTAATAACGGGCTTTGGCGTCCGAGGGGTTGAGCTCGATGGCTTTTTGCAGGATCAGCACTTCTTCGATCTTATTGGGGAAGACGCCGACAGGGTTGGCGGCGGCGGCGAACTTGTACAGGTTCTTTGCTTCTTCGATCCGGCCATCCTGGTAAGCTAACCAGGCTTTGTAATATTCTATAAGCGTTGATGGTGTGCTGCGCTGTTCCAGCAGCTGCAGGGCCTCGGCGTATAATCCGGCCTGGGCATAGTCGAGGGAGATCTCCTGATAATTCTGGGCGGCGTCTCGCATGAGCACGCGTAGTTTCGATAAGGAGCCGGAAGGTTTTTCAATAAGGGAAACCTCGAAAAGGACGCCGAAGTTAAATGGATCGATGGCCAGGGACTCTTGTATGAATGCATCGGCGGGGCGTCCTGTTTTTCGCAGCAATGCCGTTTTCAGATGACGGGCCGTCGAACTGTTATAGTTCCTTACGAGGGACTTCTCCACCAATGCCAGCGCTTCGGTGTATTTCTTTTGTGCGGTGGCGATCCGGGCGAGGCTTAAAAAAGCATTGTGCTGCCAGGCGTCGCTCCAGGTGGCCTTGTAAAAGAATTCGAAGGCTTCGTCGAGGCGGCCCTGTAATTTCAGGGACCAGCCCAGGTTATAGTAGGGTTCCCCGTCATACGGGTTGGGATTGCGGCTGGTGAGGGTCTTGATGGCCGTGCGGAAATAGGGTTCCGCTTTTTCGAACTGTCCCCGGCGGAGGAGGAGCAGTCCCATGGCATTGTTGCAGCGTATGTCGCCGGGGCTTCTCCGCAGGCCTTCCTCGTAATAGTCGATGGGGTTATAGGTGGCGTGGCGGTATTGTTCGAGGTGGAGACCGTTGAGAAAAAGGTCTTCTACCTGTTCGATGTCGGCCGGCGCCCTGGCCGCGGTAGCGGCGGGCGGAATATCTTTTTCTTCGCGTGCCTCTGGCTGCCAGGATACAAGCACGCCGGCCTTCTCGTCGGAAATGACGACCTGCCATTGTTCGTGCGGGCCGGAAGCCGTGAGCGTCTCGTCGAATATATCGTAAGGAGAGAGTCTTGTGACATATTCCTTTTTCAGTGAGCCGCTCTGGAAGACACTGACTTTGACCTGCTCATATTTGGCCGTGGCATAGGCGCGGATATGTAGTTTGTCCCCCTCCCACTCCATGTTGAGCATGGCTTCTTTGGTAGCGTTCTTTACTACGCCCACCTGGCTGTAGGGCATAAAATATTGTTCGAATGTCTTTTCTTCGTTGGGCTGCAGCCAGGAAAAATCCGGTTGATTGTCTGTGAAGACGCCGGTCATCAATTCAATATATGGCCCATCCTCATCCGTCAAATTCCTATCCCATGCCTGTCCGAAATCGCCATTACCCCAGGTCCATTGTTTTTTGCCGGGTGAAAAATGATGGTTGGCCACATGGAGCATGCCCGCCCGGGTGTCGTTCTCATAACAGCCCATAAAATCGTATTTGCTGCGGATGGCCATGTACGATGTGGGTACGGGGATATTGGCATAGCGGCTGATGTCCGTGCCGGGGGCATAGTTCACCTTGTAATAAGTGCCGGTGGCGATGGGGAAGTCGGACACATCCCGTTTGCCATGGTCGAATACGGCGTATACATCCGGCGGGAAGACGGATTGATAGTGTTCGTTGACTTTTACAGCCGGATTGGCCCACCATAGGAAGGTCTGGGGGAAAGGCGTCCGGTTGAAAACCTTTCCTTTTATTTCCAGATAGGCCTTATCGGGGTGGAGGGTAAATCCAGCCATGCCTTTTGTGCGGAACATCAGCTCGAGCTCGTGCACCCAGACTGTCTTGCTGCCATCCGCATTTTCTTCGATGGTGAAGTCTACGGGGCTATAGGTGCTGGGGCGATGGTGCTGAGGCCAGTTGAATTCGATGCCGCCGGAGATCCAGGGGCCTGCCAGTCCTACCAGGGCGGGCTTGATGACCTGGTTGTAATAGATGAAATCGCGTTGCTTCACTTTATCGTACGCACGTTGGATCCGGCCGCCCAGTTCGGGGAGGATCATGATCTTTAGGAATTCGTTCTCGAGGAATACCGCCTCGTACTCCTGGCTGGACTTTTTGTCATCGATGTGTTCGATGACGGGATGAGGGTACACCACACCACTGCTGCCCTGGTACACGCGTTTTTCGAGGAACATCGGATTTTTCTCAGGCTGGCCGATCTTATAGGTAGGGATGGAGATCTTCTCTACCCATGCTGTTACGTCCGTCATATGCATATTCTTTTTATTCTGATATAATGCGGACCATGAGCGCGTCTTTTGGAGGCACGCTGATGGTGAAAGTTTCTTTTTCTATCGTCCCCAATGGGGCGTCTGTTATAAAGTCCTTTAAAATATATTTTCCTTTTTTTAGTCCCAGGTCCTGCAGACGGAAGCCGGCGTTGTACGGCTGCTGGTTGTGAAAGTTGAAAAGTCCCACCAGGGTCGAATCTCCTTTCTCATAAAATGCCATCTGCTGATCATAGCTATCGCCGTCCGGGAATTGCAGCGGTGTAAAAGCGCGTGGCCGGCTAAAGAAGGCGCAGAGCCGCGGGTTGTTGAGGAATTTCCTTCCTCTCTCCGCCGCCAGGGGCTGGCGGAAGTCCGATCCATCCCCCAGGATGCTGCCCATTACCATCATGGCATAGAGGCGCACTTTTATTTCCTGTTCGCTCAGGTCCGGGTTCTTTTGAAAGTGCTGCATGATGGATACGTCCAGGTTGGTATAGGGCCATAGGTTTCCCTGTACCCATCCCAGATGGCTCCCTGTAGCAAGAGAAGACTCCGTGCTGCCCCAGCCGGGGAAACCTTTTTCGTCGTCCCGCAGATGGGAGTATACATCGGTGGATATAAAGCGCGTATGTGCGTACTGGTGAGGGAACATGGGGGAGATGGCCTCCGTGATAAAGATATCGGGTCCCAGGATGGAGTCGATGAGGTGTTTTAGCATCTTCATGCCATAATTATACGCCTGCATGCCCGTGCGTACGTTAGGGTCCCAGCGGGTAGAGGATTCCAGGGCGCCCGCCGTAAGGAAGTCGATCTTTAAAAAGGTGGCGCCGATGGTCTTTGCTTTTTGCAGCTGGGCGACGATGGACTGACGGGTAGCGGGATGGGTCGGGTCCAATGGGAAAGCGCCCCAGTCCCCATCCTTATAAGCAATGGGTTTGCCGTCCTGGTCCTTTAGCACGACATCGCGCAGGGTATACGACGTGCCGGCCACCGTTGTCTGGTCCATCGTGTTCTTCCAGGTCCAGGTAGCAAAGGGGATAAAATAAAACCCCATCTGCTGGCCATTCTTTTTTGCATATCTGCCCAGGGAGGTCAGGAGCTCTGTCGTATAGATGGATTGATCATAGCTGTCGATGCTGAGCACGGGATGCGACCAGCGGGAAAAATTGTCCAGGCTGTGCAGATAGTCGGAGATCCTGCCTACGCCCGGCGGCATCATTACCTTTTCATATCCCAGTACGCCCTCGACGCCAAAGCTATTCCAGTATACAGGGGCATAGCCTTTCCAGCTGAGGTGGCCGTTGAGTGTTGCGTTGATCCGGCCGTATGTGGTGAACAGGGGGCGAAAATCTTTCCCACCGGCAAGGTATACAAGGGGGGACGTTACGGCGTTGCCTTTTACCGTCCCATGCAGCATATGGTCGTGGGTACCGTCCTTGTCGCGGGTGGCAGCGCCGCCGTATACGACAAAGGAGTCTATTTGTCCTTTGACTGCTGCCGTCTTGTAGATAATGCCCGTTTTCCAAACATCGTGGGTGACGGCTCCCAGCACTATGCCGGTGAACGTCGTATTGTCGTAAACGGAGGAGAAGTCGTAGCTGATGCCAGCGGCATCGGGCCAGTGACGTTCCTTCACCCCTACCCATTCGTCGTTGTCAAATGGTTCGTCCAGTATGCGGGGTTCGCTGCCGGAGATGGTTAGCCGTCCTTTTGTTGCAGGCAATATAGCCAGGGGGCTGATATTACGCGTCTCCACGGGTATTTGCCCTGTCGTGCCGGCGGCTATGAGCTCGGTGAGGATGTAGGGGCCATCGGCGTACAGCGTGATCCGTTGCAGGAGGAACAGGGCATGTTTGTCATCCATGTGCTTTATATTGATCCGGATGCCCTTGCCCAGGCTATCTTCTATCGCATCGGTGCTGTAGGGGTGTTGTTCAAGGCTTGCGGTGGTCAGCATACCTGTGTTGATGTCATCGATGTATGCGATGGTGTTGTCCAGGGAGCTGCCGCCCGCAAAATGATAATCCACTTGGCCCGTGGTCGTATGCAGGACGATGCTGACCTGGCTGTTCGACAGAACGACGCTGTCGTTGTATTCATGGAGTGACTGAGCCTGTGAGGTCATCCCCCACAGGCTTAGCAATATAACAGATATGAAACGATGCGTCATCATTTTTATTAAACAGGTTTTTACCCGGGGTTGTACCGAAGGGTCCCCCTTCGGTCGCAACGCATTAGATGTATTGAAAACGCATGCGGCAATTTTACTCTAAAAACCATGCGTTTTCAATACCCGGGATTTTGATCCGTGAGCGACAAAGCCGAGTTGGTTTGCAGCTCATTCAAGGGTATGGGATAGAGGTTATTCTTGTCGGAAACGTTTTGTGCGGGGTGCGGGTCGCCGCTGCCATTGATCGTGACATAGTACGCACGGGGATTGTTATGTGTCATCACTCTCGACACCAGGGTGCCTGTCCTTTTCAGGTCGAACCACCGCCATCCTTCGCCGCCCAGTTCCCGCATGCGTTCATCCAGCAGCTCGGTACGCAGTTCCGTCTGGGTGGGCGTCCCGCCCCAGGCGTCTTCCAGGTTCTGCAGTCCTGCCCTGTTGCGTACTTTATTAAGAGGAACAAGCGCCGGGCCTGTCTGTCCCAGCTCGTTCAGCACTTCCGCATACATGAGGTATACATCGGATGCCCGAAGATAGTACAGGTTCTTTCCGGAATTGTAGATATCGATGTCGGAGCTGCTGATATCGTATTTCTTGATAGTAGGCAGACCCGGGTCGACCCACCAGTCCATGGTATTGCCGCTGCCATCATAGCGATGCGGCCAGATGGAAACCAGGTATCTTTTATCGTTGGTCTTGTCAAAGACCGTGTCGGAATAGTAGGCGGTGGCCATGACTACCGTGCCGCCGTTGCCAGGGGTATGACTGTCGTAAGCCTCGCCGGGGATACCGGGACCGGCATAAGAACCAAATAGATTTTGAAGACCCTGGGTATTATTGGCGTCCGTCGAGTATTGGATCTCGAACAGGGATTCGGCATTGTTCTCGTGCTGTCCGTCGAAAAGCTGGCTATAGTCGGTGAGCAGGGTGAGGCCATTGGTATTGATCAGGTCTTCGAACGTGGTCTTGGCATCGTTGTAGTCCTTCTGCGTGAGATATACCTTGCCCAGGAGCGCCTTGGCGGCTTCTACACTGGCCCGGCCGATGTCCGGGTTCTTGCTTTTTGTCCACAAATTGGCGATGGCGAATTTCAGGTCGTCGATGATCAGCGCATATACATCCGCGGCGGGACTGCGTTTAACGCCCGCAGAGAAAGGAGTAGCCTCCGTACGAAGCGGTATATCGCCATAGAGCTGTACCAGGTAGAAATAGAACAACGCCCGCATGAATTTACATTCTCCCAACAGTCTGCTGCGAACGGAAGGGTCGGCGATAGTAGCATCGGGGATCCCTAATATAGCCGCATTGGCATTGGCGATGCCTATATAACAATCCTGCCAGAAGCCGGTGAGCTGGTAGTTCTGGCTGCTGAATTTTATATCATAGACATCCAGACCTGTAACATTGGCCCAATAATCTCCATAGCCTTGTGATTGATAGGTGCACCGCGCCTCGTCCGTACCGACGATGCCGATAAGGGCATAGTCCGACTTTTTCAATGTCTGTAGTTGTGTGTAGATGCCCGTGACGGCTGCCGTGGCGCCCGCCTGGTCTTTGAATACCTGCGGCTGTGCTACGAAAACCTCCGGCGTATAGTTCAGCGATTTCGTACATCCGGCGAGGGCGATCATGCCAGCCAGACTTACGCTCATATATCGATGGAAAAATTTCATAAAAGTATTTTTAATGATTACAACCCTAATTTTAAGCCTACGAGGAAGGTCCTGTATCTCGGATAATTCTCCAGCTGTGTGGGGTTACCGTTGTCCGGGTCGAGTCCTTTGTATTTCGTAAAGAGGAAGGGCTCCAGCGCCTGGACATATACGTTCATGCTCCGCAGCTTCGCCTTCTGTACCAGGTGGCTGGGGATATCGTAGGCCAGGTTGATGCTCTTGATCCGGATATAATCGCCTTTCTGGATCGAATAGCTGGACCCCTGATCCGGTCCGCCGGGCAATGTCTTGAGCGAAGTGGCAAAAGCATTGGGGCGTGGGATATTCGTATGCGTATTCGTGGGTGTCCAGTAGTTGCCGCCTTCCCTGGTGACATTGCCGATATTGCCAAACCAGGAGTTGTAATAGGTGAGGTTGGTATAAGGCAGGTTGTTCAGCTGTTGTCCATATTCATAAGACGCCAGGACGGTGAGCGTAATGTTCTTGTACCGGAACCAGTTCCAGAATCCGCCCCATCCGCCGGGGATATTGTATCCAACGATGGTCTGGTCCAGGGGTGTGATCTTACCATCATGGTTGATGTCCTTGATCTTGATATCGCCGGGTTTGCCGTTGGGGTTTAGGGAGAAGTCGTCACCCTGCTGATACAGGCCGTCGTATACATAGTTCACCAGCACGCCGCTCGGTGGTTCGCCTACCCGCAGGGACAGGCTGACGGAGTCGCGTCCGGGCAGCAGATGGGTGATCTTGCTTTTGTACCGCGACCAGTTGAAGGTCATCTGCCATTCGAAGTTCCTTGTCTTCACCGGCGTAGCCTGGAAATTGATGTCCACGCCTTTTGTATTCATGGATGCCACGTTGATCTGTTCGTTGTAGAACCCGGAAGAAGGCGCCAGATTGAAGGGCAGCAGGAGGCTGGTGATATTCTTGTTGTACACGTCCACGCTCAGCGATATGCGATTTCCCAGGGCGGCGATGTCCATACCCAGGTTGGATTGATGCTGGCGTTCCCATTCCAGGGTCGGGTTGCCGGCCGTGCCGCCAACCTGGTATCCGCTGGTGGCATTGGCGCCGTTGAAAGGATACTGGGCGTTGTTGTAGCGGGTATAGATGGCGTCATAAGGCAGGTTTTGGTTGCCTATCAGCCCATAGCTGGCCCTGATCTTCCAGTCGGACAAAACAGATTTGAGCTTGAAGCCCATAAAAGGTTCGTCGATGAGGCGCCAGGCCACGCTGGCGGAGGGGAAGAAGCCATACCGATTGTCCTGGCCAAATCTCGACGAGCCGTCGCGTCTGCCGGTGAGGTTGACGATATAGCGTTTTTTGAATTTATAGATGGCCCTTGCCAGGTAGGATTGTACGATCCATCCATCATAGTTGGTATTGTCCTGCGTCTTGATACCCGCGCTGCCCATGTTCTTGAACGTTAGCAGGTCGGTGGGGAATTGCTGGCCTTTCATATCCATGGCCGTGTTCTCTCTTCTTTCGTAGGTGGCGCCCGCCAGGAGGTTCAGGTCATGATCGCCTTTTGTCCAGGTGTAGGTAGCCGTGTTCTCCCACAATACGTCAGTGGATTTGGTACTATATACTTCGGCCGAACCATTGGTGGAGAAGCCCTCGCCTGTGTTCCGCGGATAGTAGACATCGCTCTCGGCATTGAGCAGGTCGGCGCCGATGCTGCTCCGCAATAACAGGTTGCGGATAGGGGTGACCTCGATGTACAGGTTGGCCATCGTCCTGTTGGCCGTATAATTATTTACGGAATAGAGTGCCGAGGTCATAGGGTTACGGATGGTCAGGGTGCCGGTGCTTTGATCCGTGACTACCAGCGGCGCGCCGGTGGAGTCGAAGATGGGCATCAGGGGGCTTTGTGTCAGGGCCTGCTGATATACGCTGGGGCTGACGCCTTTTGTGAAATTGTGGTCGGCATTGACGCTGCCGCCCAGTTTGAAGACGCTGTTGATATCGGACTCGATGCTGAAGTGACCGGCATAACGGGTGTAGCCTGTATTGATGATGATGCCTTTCTGGTCCTGGTAGTTACCGCTGAAATACACTTTGTTCTTCCCTACCCCATTGGATATGCCGATGGAATAGTTCTGCATGGGCGCCGCCTGGCGGGTGACGGCCTTGAACCAGTCGTAGGTCTTGAACCCGTTGGCGATGCTCTGGAGCTCATATTGGTTAAAGAATTTCGCCTCGGGGCTGTCCAGGCCAAATGTCACGGGGTCGGCATCGTTGAAAGCGAATTTCTTCAGCTTATAATAATCTTTTGCATCCAGCATGTGATAGGGATTGTTCGGTGTTTGGACTCCATAATACATTGATACGTCGATGGTAGCCAATCCCGCCTTGCCGTGTTTGGTCGTTACGAGGATAACGCCTGCTGCCGCTCGAGAACCATAGATGCCCGCAGCGGCCGCATCCTTCAGGATGTCGATGGATTCTATATCAGCTGGATTAATATCACGTATGTCCCCCGTAAGTGCGACTCCATCCACTACATATAGCGGTCCTTCGCTCTGGGTGATGGAATTGAGACCACGCACGTTGACGGAGTTGCCCGAGCCGGGTGCGTATCCATTGCTATGGACTTCCACACCGGGTGTCCGGGATGCGATGGCGCTGGCCAGGTTGGTCGCGGGCAGTTCGTTGATATCCTTCGAGGACAGGCTGGAGATGGCGCTGGTGAGATCGGGTTTCTTTTCCTTGCCATACCCGATGAAGACGAAGTCATCCAGCTTGCCGTAGGCGGGGTCCATCAATATGGTAATGGACGTGCTGTCGTCGTTGACGGCAACCTGTATGCTCTTGTAACCTGTATAGGTCACTTCCAGGCTGGTTCCGGAGGCGGCATTGAAGCTGAAGCGCCCCCTGCTGTCCGTGATCCTGGTGGCGTCGGGGTTGCCTTTTGCCTTGATATGGATCGTTGCAAGGGGAAGGGGACTGTGCGTCTTTGCATCCTGGACAAGACCCTGCACTTGCCGTTGCTGGGCGTTGACCTGAAGAAGGAAGCCCAGGCAAAAAAGCGTGAGCAGATGTCTTAGAGAATTTCCTGGATGGACAATGCTACGGAAAAACCGGTCATGTCCACTTGCTCGGGGGATTTGCATTAGTGGCATTACAATCGTTTTTGATAGTATGTTTTGTATTGTAATCTGTAAAGAAGGACTTGGTTTTGGTTCATCAAAAGTCGAATTATCCGGAAGGAAAAAGAATAGTATTTTTTATGAAAATGATGGATTTTTTTCTTCTTTTTGTATTTTGCATAAAACCCATATGAATTGGAAAGATCGAGAAGCATGCGCAAGCGTGAAGGATTCGAAGGGCAGAAACTGATCGTCCTGCCAAAGAAGATCATGACGGAATTCCTGACCAGGGACCCCGTAACGAGACAGATCTATATCACCGACATCGGCGTTTATCCAAAGGCTAAATTCCACTATGTGGAGCGGTCGGGGGGTATCAGCCAGCATATCATCATCTATTGCATGGAAGGCAGGGGCTGGATCGAGATAGATAAAAAAAGAATGGAGATAACCCCGTCGCAATTCATCACCATCCCGGCAGGCACGGCGCATAAGTATGCGTCGAATGAAAAGGACCCATGGACTATTTACTGGATACATTTCAAAGGCGAGATAGCCTCTTATATCGTGGAGCTGATCTTGCAGAATTCCAAGAACTATCGGCCGGAGCTTGCCTATAACGAGAACAGGATAAAGCTATTCGAGGACATTTATTCTAATTTAGAAAAAGGATATGGGCAGGACAATCTCCGTTATGTCAATATGATCTTTTATCATTTCCTTTCCTCGCTGTTGTATGAGGATAAGTTCAGCTATGTGGACAATAAGAAAGAAGAAGATGTCATTGCGCTCACGATAGCCTTTATGCAGAAAAAGATCCATAGCGTCGTCTCGTTGCAGGAGTTCGCGGATTTCGCTAAATTGTCCATTTCGCATTTCTCCGCCATCTTTCGGGAGAAGACGGGGTATTCGCCCATCGAGTATTTCAACCATCTGAAGATACAAAAGGCGTGTCAGTACCTGCTGCTGGGCAATATGACGGTGAAAGAGATCGCGAACCAGCTGGGTATCGACGACCAGTATTATTTCTCCCGGATGTTCTCCAAGCTGATGGGCCATTCACCCATCGAATACCGCAAACGGAACAAGACGGCGGGTTGATCATTCCGTCCGCAGGTTGACGACAGGATTGGCTACCGCTACGCGGATGGCCTGCAGCACGATCACCGACAGGGCGATGATGACGACGAAGGAGCCGGCCACGGCGAAGATCCACCAGTGGATCGTCGTCCTCAATTCGAAGTCCTGCACCCATTTGCTCATCAGCCACCAGGCCAGCGGAGAGGCAATGACGATGGCCAGCGCTATCAGCTTTACGAAGCCTGTAGACAATAACTGTACGATCTGGCTGACATTCGCGCCCAATACCTTTCGGATGCTGATCTCCTTCGCGCGTTGCCGTACGGAGATAGCCAGCAGGCTGAAAAGGCCGATGACGGCTATAAGGATCGCCAGTATGGCAAAGGAGTTGAAAATGCTGGCCAGCCGTTGTTGTGAGCTGTAGAGCTGCTGGATCTTCTCGTCCGCAAAGGAAAATTCGAAACTCTTGTTCGGGAAGAATTGTTTCCACGTCTTTTCGATATAGGCAAGAGTTTGGGCGGTGTTCCGCCCGTCGATGCGGATATAGGTATAGCCGCGTTTTTGAACGGGAGAAGCCTGCAGCACCACCATGGATTGTTTTTTTAACAGGGAGGTGCCGTTGAAGTCCTTTACGATCCCGATGATGGTGCCTTGCAATCCGCCCTTGTCCACCGACTGCCCAATGACGGGCTCCTTCAGCCCAAGATTATCTACCGTCTTTTGCGTGACGATGATGGACCGGGAGGCCAACAGGCGATGGAACTCATCGCTGCCTGTCTTGACGTTGGGGTTGTGCCATGCCAGCGAGTCGATGTCCGCTATATCCGTCGAGTAGGCTGACGAGAAATCCCGGCCTTTTACGATTTTGCTTTCGAGCGTCTTTATCATATCGAAGTCGCCGCCCGCAAAGGCGAATTCCCATATTTTGTTGGAGTCGAGGGTCGAGGTAGAGGTGGTCGTGGATCCATAGTGCTTCCCCACTTCCCAGGTGACCAAAGAAACATTTTTGATATCCTTATCTTCCTTTAGCTGATCTTTGAAAGCGCCCGCGCCTTTGTATTCATCATACGGCAGGACGACCAGGTTCTCTTTATTGAATCCCAGCTCCGTATTATTCAACAAGTGCAGCTGGGAATAGACCACCAGCGTGGCAATGATCAATACCACCGATACCACGAACTGAAAAACGATGAGGGGTTTGCGGATGTCCAGGCTTATCTTGAATTTCTTTTGCCAGCCTTTCAGGATATATACGGGGTGGAGCCGCGCCACGAGGAGGGATGGATAGAGGCCGGATATGATGCCTGTCACGATGCTGATGAGGACGGCGGCCATGATGAATCGTATATTCAACAGATAGAGCGTGTCCGCCTCTATATCGAGCAGCCGGATAAAGGGACGCCATAATAATGCCGCCAGCAGCAGGGCCACCGGCAGGCTGATGATAAAGAAGAGCACGGATTCGGTGATGAATTGCAGGATCAGTCTGGCCTTGCTGGCGCCCAGGACTTTTCGGACGCCCACTTCTCTCAATCGCTGGAAAGAACGGGCGGTGGTGAGGTTGATATAGTTGATACAGCCGATAAGGAGGATCAGGACGGCGATGATGGCGAATATATATATGTTCCGTATGCTGCCATTGGCGAATGGGTCGTCTTCCACCGTGGAGTACAAATGAATGGATGTTACGGGCTGGAATTCCAGGGTGGTTCCTTGAGGGAAATGATATTTGGCATAGAAAGGCGCCAGTTTTTTTTCAAATGCCGCACCATTGACGCCGGGTTTTAGCAGGATGTATTTGGTCCCAAAGGTAGAATAGGCCTCCCATCTCCATTTTTCCCTTTCTTTCGAGAAAACGAACATGGCTTCTGTCTTGATATGGGTGTTAAGGGGGATGTCCTTGATGATACCTACGATCCGGAAGCCGTTTTTTCGACCGGTGTATACTGTGCGGCCTACCGGGTCCATTCCGGGGAAAAGCCTTCGGGCGGCCGACGCCGTCAATACCATGTCCCTGTCGTTGCGTATGCTATTGGCGTTCCCTTCCAGAAAAGAGAAGTCGAACAGGTGGAAGAAACTGGTGTCTACGCCGATGGCGTCCAGCTTTTGCAGGCGTCCGTCTACCAGGATATCCTGTTTGTCCCTGCCGAGGCCGGAGACGGATTCTACATCGGGGTATTCGTCTTTCAACGTGTATACCAGCTCATCTGGCATGGAGAAGCCCTTCCGGACGACGCCTTCTTTATTGATGGATTTGGCTATTACGCGATAGACCCTGTCATGATGGGAATAGCTTTTGTCGTAGGAGAATTCATAGCTTATGTATGCCATGATCATAAAGACGCAGGCCAGGCCGACGGCGAGACTTCCGAGGTTGATGAGGGCGTTGAGCTTGTCTTTACGGAAGCTCCGGATGGAGGTTTTGATGAGATTTTTTAACATGGAATGTTTTTATTAGATAACAGAAGCGAGTGGTTTTTTAAATTACGTAATTAAAATAAGAATTCATTCAATTCTCTGAGTATCTATATACACTAACATCCCACTTTGTAAAGATAACGTCATTATGTTAGGTGTACATAATTTAATATAATTAATTGATAATAAAGTTTATATATTAAAAAAGAAAGCAGGTCAAATACATAACTAACACATATCTTTGTAAAGAATACCAGTTAGTATATGGCAAAATCCAACATGGAAGATATGGTAAAGACCGTTGCCGAGTATCTGGAAATGGTGCTGGGAACTCACGTCCACATGGATCCTGCTGGCAATGGG
>DASZXP010000138.1:0-14295 GCA_035545935.1 Puia sp.
GTAGCTGGCAAAATTGCCCTCCATCGTGAGATCCCCCATCGGGTGTCCCGGCGCCGAATTGAGCGCCAACAGCAACCAGTAGCCGATAAGCAATCCGGCAAACCAGATCATCTGCGCCCTTTGTTTGGTATACAGGTAAATGATATTGGCAAACATATATGCCAGGCCGATGCGGCCCAGCACGCTGGGGAATCGCACTTCCGACAGCGGATGTATCTTCAATCCATTGTTGTAGATGATACCCAGTATCACCAGCGTCAGTCCCCGGCGGATCACCCGCCATAACAGCTTTTGCCGCTCCACTCCCTTCTCCAGGTCCCGCCCCACGGAATATGGCGTAGCTACGCCCGCGATGAAAAGGAACAAGGGGAAAATAAGATCGTAAAAATGAAACCCGTTCCATGCGGGATGATCGAACTGGTTGGACAGGGTTTCCCAAAAAGGACTGCCCGTGATCTTGGCCAGCGAATGAAAGATCTCTTCTCCACCGATGATCCAGAACATATCCAGACCACGAAGCGCATCCAGCGAATACAGTCGTTGAGGAGGTGTTGCAATAGTTGTTGGTTGAGCCATAACAGGATGAATAAAATTATAGGAACGCGTTGTCCCATTCTGTGAATATAGTGATTTTAACATGCTTTTTACATAATTCTACTCCCTGTTGCATGAATACCCGGATATGTAGAAAAAACACGCCAATCCATAAGGGCTGAGGCCTGGGGACAGGCGGTGGCAGGGTTATTGAACCTGCTACTACGATCCGATTTACTCACTAAATTGAAAGTTATGAAGAAGATCATTATTGGCCTTTGTTTATTGTCGGCAACGACGTTTACTTACGCCAACGACAGGTATACGCCGGAAAAGAAAGTGCCGCTGCATGTAGTGGAATCTTTCCATAAGGGCTATCCGGATGCTACCGCAGTACATTGGACATATATGAATGGAAGGTGGAATGCCAACTTCCGTAAGATGGATGGCAATAGGGACATGAAAGCATGCTATGACGCAAAAGGACATCACATCGACTCGAGATATGCGCTGGCGCCAACAAATGTTCCCGCCAAGGTCATCGAAAAGGTTGATGGAACATATCCCGGCAGGTACGAACATCATTACACAAAGATTGAAAGACCGATGAAACGCGACCTGTATCAGGTACGTGTAAAACGGCAGGGTGTGTATAAGACCCTTTATATGGACAGTAGAGGTCATGAAAGGGATTATGCAAGTCGATAACTTATGCACCTTATGCTATGAAGATCCCCGGCAGGTCCGGGGATTTTTTTTGCTGAACTGTTTGGAGGTCTCGGCCAAGTCCGTATTCGTTCTCTACGGACCCACCCTTTAATCTTTGAGCATTTTTCCCGACGAGGTCTCGTACGAGACCTCGTCGGACAACCAGCGAAATACGAAATTTCGTATCAAAAATATTTGGCAGTTCCCAAAACAGTCGTATATTTGCTAACGCTGTTAGGTTAAATATCAGCGCTAGACAATGGGAATCGTAGATCGCAAACAAAGGCAAAAAGAAGAAGTGAGGTCCAGTATCCTGGACACCGCCTGGGACCTGGTGGTCACGGAAGGATGGCAATCCTTTTCCATCCGCAAGATCGCCGATGCCATCGAATACAGCGTCCCCGTTATCTACAGTCATTTTGAAAATAAAGACGCTATCTTACTGGAATTCAATAGGAAAGGTTTCGGTCTTCTCGCTGAGGCCCTGGCTGTCGCCAAAGCCGGCCAGACGGACCCTGCCGACCAGATCCGGGCCATGGGACGCGCCTACTGGAAATTCGCTTTCGCCAATAAGGAATACTACCAGCTGATGTTCGGCCTGGGTATCCCCACCTGCGAGACGGCTATCAAGATCCCCGCCATGGCGGAATTCAACCAGGTCATCACCAGCAGCATCGTCGCCATGGTGCCGCAAGGCCAGCAACCAGCCTTCGACCCCTTCCTGAAATACCAATCCTTCTGGTCCATGCTCCATGGACTGGTATCCATCAACATGACTTCCCTCAACATCGGGAGCCAGGGTAACCCCCATCATGAAGGATTGCCTCAACAAGTGCTGGAAGACGTACTGTGCAGCTTTATCAGGGGGATACAGGCCCAGACCTAAAATTTTTTTTGAAGTAATGGCTAACACCGTTATAAATAATAGTTCCGATAGAATTAATAATATGATTATACAATTAAAATCACCATATATGAACTTTTTAGAATCTTTGAACTGGCGCTATGCCACCAAACGTATGAATGGAACAAAAGTCCCGCAGAATAAAGTAGACGTTATTTTGGAGGCCGCCCGCCTGGCCCCTACCTCCAGCGGACTGCAACCCTTCGCCATCCTTTCCATTACGGACCCTGTCCTGCTGGAAAAGATCAAACCCATCGCCAACAATCAACCGCAGATCACGGAAGCCTCCCACCTGCTGGTCTTTGCGGCCTGGGATAGCATTACCCCCGAAAGGATCGACGAAGTATTCGACCAAACGATAAAAGAACGTAACCTCCCCGCCGACGCACTGGACAATTACCGCAATTTCCTGAAGAGCCGGTACAGCTCCATGTCCCAAGAGGACCAGTTCCATTCCGCCGCCCGCCAATCCTATGTCGCCTTTGGCATCGCCATCGCAGCCGCCGCCACCGAAGAAGTGGACGCCACTCCCATGGAAGGCTTTCGGAACGCCGAGCTCGACGAGCTCCTTGGGCTAAAAGAAAAAGGATTGCGCAGCGTCACCCTTCTGCCGTTGGGTTACAGGGATGAAGAAAATGACTGGCTCCTCAAACAAAAAAAGGTGCGTCGTCCCAAGAGCGACCTGGTCATCGAATTCAATTAATATATTGATGTTTAAACATTAATAGTCAACCGTTATTCGTATTTTGCCGTTCAATTTTTACAACATAGCCAATCATATACTAAAAAACACAACTATGAGATCGACAATCGTTACAGCAGCTTTTATTACCCTTTTTTCCACCGCGGGCTTCTCTCAAACCTGGACAATGGATAAAGCCCACTCACAGCTCAACTTCGGTATCACCCATATGGGCATCTCCGAGATCGATGGGTCCTTTGGCAGCGTCACCGCGAAGATCACTTCTTCCAAGGATGACCTCACCGACGCCGTAGTAGATCTCTCCGCCGACATCGCCAGCATCAACACCGGCAACGACCAGCGCAACAACCACCTGAAGAGCGCCGATTTCTTCGATGCCGCCAAATACCCTACCCTTACCTTCAAAAGCACCAGCTTCAAAAAGACAGGCGCCAAGACCTATGAAGTTACAGGCGACCTTACCCTGCATGGCGTTACCAAATCCGTTGTGCTGAATGCAACCCTCAACGGTACGACCACCAACCCCATGAACAAAAAGATCATCTCCGGATTCAAGGTCACCGGCACGATCAAACGCAGTGATTTCGGTATCGCAACAGGTTTCCCCGCCGGCGCGCTCAGCGACGAAGTGGCACTGAACGCCAACGCCGAATTTATAAAGGACTAATTTATTCCACAGCCCTATCCGTCGCAGGACGGATAGGGTCTATCAAAATTTTTATATGAACAAGTATTTCTATCCCGCCGTCGCCGCCCTGATACTTTTGGGCTCGGCATTTACCTTTGTCGCCACCAACTGGCAAATAGCCGACGGTTATTCCATCGGGTTCTCCAGCAATGACGCAGGCGGGGTATTCAAAACATTCAAAGGCACTATTCTCTTCGACGAACAAGATCCCGCCGCCTCAAAATTCGATGTCACCATCGACGCGGCCTCCATCAATACGGGCAACGGCCTCCAGAACAAGCATGCCAAAAGCGACGAGTGGTTCGATGTAGCCAAATATCCACAGATCCGCTACACCTCCACCAAGATCGTAAAAGCAGGCAGCGGCTACCAGGTCACAGGTGATCTGGAGATACATGGTGTCAAAAAGCCCGTCACCTTTCCCTTCTCCTTTCAAAAGACAGCGAAAGGCGCCGTATTCACCGGCAGCTTTACCGTCAACCGCAGCGACTTCCACGTAGGCAAGCCCGGAGGCGATGTGGCTGAACAGATAAAAATAGACATCTCCGTCCCCGTTACTAAACAATAATAGCCCATCCCAACCCATAACACTATGTTCAAGAAAGCTCTTTTACTGGGCATTGTCTCCGGCCTCCTGGCCGGGATAGCCGGACTTATTTACGCACACTTATACTATTCCATCAACGAGGCGGATTTTTCCAAGGTCGCATCCTCCGTCCGCATCGTTGTCTCCAGCCTGGCAGGCGGGGTCCTGGCAGCCATCGGCTTCACCCTGCTGAACAAATGGCTGAAAAGCAAGGGAGAGATCGTGTTCAACCTCCTGTTCTCGATCCTCAGCTTCGCCAGCCTGCTGTCACCTATTGCGTATAAATTGCCTACTACCCTGGATACCCCCGAACTTTTTCCGGGCATGGTCATCCCCATGCACTTCTTCCCGGCCCTGGCCTGGTTCACGTTAAAACCTGTCTTTATTCGAAAGCCATAGAAAACATCCTCGGCCACCCTGCTGTGATGGCGGGATGGCACGAAATTTTATGCTATTTTTATAGCATAATCTATATATGAATAAAAAGGTATTGATACTGGACGACGACATCGACATATTGCAAATATGCTCCATCGTATTAAAAAAGAAAGGATTCGACGTATCCACCCTCAATAATTCCAACCAGATCGTCGAACGTGTCAGGACCTATCAGCCGGACGTCATCCTCATGGATAATTGGATCCCCGGCCCGGGCGGTATAGAAGCTACCAAAGAGCTGAAAAGCACCCCCGACCTCCAGAACATCCCCGTCATCTTTTTCAGCGCCAACAGCAATGTCACCCAACTGGCCAAGGAAGCAAATGCGGATTATTTCCTTCAAAAACCATTCGATATCACGGAGTTGGAGGCCATCGTCCAGGTTGCCCTCAGCCAGACCGTGCCACAGAGCTGACCCTTTCCGCGCCGCATCCGAAATTTGCCACTTACCACGAATTTTATTCGGTCAACAAAATATTTAACCGTATTTAATTCTAAAAACTATAAGTTTGGACAATAATGTGGGCCCTTGCTGAACTTTTACCACATTCAGTAACTAAACTTAATGCTACCATGTCCACTACTGTTATGGCCGCGCCCCTTACGGCCGTCAAAAGCCATCGTATCGAATCCATCGACCTGCTGCGAGGCGCCATCATGATCATCATGGCGCTGGATCATGTCCGTGATTACTTCCATGCCTATTCGTATATCTATGACCCCACCGACCTTTCCCATACCTCCGCCCCTATCTTCCTCACCCGGTGGATCACCCACTACTGCGCCCCTATTTTTATGCTGCTGGCCGGCGTTTCCGCCTGTCTCTATGGTTTGAAGAACGGCGCCAGGGCCCTTTCCTTTTTCCTCTTTACAAGAGGACTCTGGCTGGTCATCGTCGAACTCTTTATCGTCACCCTCGAATGGACCTTCAACCCGCATTACCCCTCCTTTATTTTGCAGGTGATCTGGGCCTTCGGCATCAGCATGATGGTGCTGTCCCTGCTGATCCATCTGCCACGTCCCGTGCTGCTGCTCCTTGGCATAGTGCTCGTAGCCGGACACAACGCTCTGGATACCGTGCGCGTCGATGGTAATTCTTTCCCCGCCTTCGTATGGTCCATATTGCATCAACCCAATTTTGGCGGCTTCCACTTCGGATTCTTCAACCCCATCGTGGGCTATCCCGTCCTTCCCTGGATAGGCATCATCACGCTGGGTTACTGCCTCGGCAGCTTATACGCACCCGATACAGCCCCAGAGGTCCGGAAAAAAACGCTCCGCAACCTGGGCATCGGCGCCATCCTTTTCTTTATCCTTCTTCGCTGGACGAACGTGTACGGAGACGCCTCACACTGGTCCACGCAAAAGAATTTCCTGTTTACTGTTTTCTCCTTCGTAAATACTACTAAATACCCGCCGTCCCTCCTATATACGCTCATGACACTCGGACCTGCCCTGCTTTTCCTGGCCTATGCCGAGCGTCCGCCAAATAATGTCCGTCCTTCGGACAACGGACCTTCGGCCCGTTCGAAGCTCACGGGTAAGATCATTGTCTTTGGAAGAGTACCCATGTTCTACTACCTGCTTCATATCCCGTTGATACATGGAATTGCTATCCTCGCGGCCATGCTGACCCGGCATTCCGCCGGCGATATGGTCAACCTTACCACCTGGGTGACGGCCAACGCACAGCTGAAAGGATATGGGTTCTCCCTCTGGGTGGTATACCTGATATGGATAGTGGTAACCTTGCTCCTCTACCCGCTATGTCTTCGTTTTTCCGAATACAAACGGGCCCATCAGGGGGAGAAGAAATGGTTGAGCTATTTCTAAGGATGTTCAAACAAGCGTAACCTCATGCAGGCGGCAGATAAGCCAGTCCCTTGATAAAAGCGGGCATCTCCTCCGCGGGCACGATAAAATCGACAGCCACCCGGTTGACGGCATGCTGCGGCATATACGGAACCTCCGCCGTAGCGGGGTCCTGTACCACGGCTATCCCGCTTTTTGTCTTTACATATTCCAGGCCTTCCACTCCATCCGCATTCCCGCCGGACAGGAGCACGCAGACAAGCTCTTTACCATACACATCCGCGGCACAACGGAACGTGACATCGATGCTGGGACGGCTGAAATTGACCCGCTCCGAATAGTCGAGGGAAAAGGTCTGGTCTTCTTCTATCAGCACGTGGTAATCGGCGGGAGCGATATAGATGGTGCCGGGCAGAATGGGTTCTTTTTCCTCCACCTCCTTGATGGAGGCCCGGGTCCTGGAAGAAAAAAGCTCTTCCAGATTGGATTCGAAACCTACGTTCCGGTGTACCAGGATCAACACCGGCAAAGGGAAGCTGGGGCCGATGGCGGGGATGATACCCAGGATCACCTGCAGACTACCCGCCGAGCCTCCGATGATAATGAGCTTAGCCCTCCTCATGTACCTTCCTCCATATTTTTTCTTTACCTATTTGTTTGTACCGGTCCGCAATGGGAGAGAATCGCAAAGACTCCTTGGACCCCAACGCAAGATAGCCGAAATTCTCCAGGCTGTAGTCGAAGAGCTTAAAGACCTTCGCCTGCAGGCTTCGCTCGAAATAGATCAGCACATTCCGGCAAAGTATCAGCTGGAATTCATTGAAGGAGAAGTCCGAGACCAGGTTGTGCGTGGAAAAGATCATCTTTCCCGTCAGCGAGCTGTCGAATTTCGCCAAATGATAGTTGGCCGTGTAATAAGAAGAAAAATCATTGATGCCGCCCGACTGGATATAATTTTCGGAATATTTCTGCATCTGGCTGACAGGGAATATACCCTTCCGCGCCTTCTCGATGACAAGGGGATTGATATCCGTCCCGTACAAAAGGGATTTGTGCAATAGCCCGGCCTCTTTTAGCAGGATGGCCATGGAATAGACCTCTTCCCCCGTGGAGCATCCCGCATGCCAGATACGTATAAAGGGATAGGTCGCCAGCACGGGTAGAATGGTAGTACGCAAGGTCCGGTAAAAAGATGGGTCCCGCAGCATCTCCGTCACATTCACCGTCACTTCCTCGACAAATCTGCGGAAATATTGCGCATCGTTCTGCAGCCGGTGGCGGAATTCCGCGAAGGAAGGAAATTTATCCAGGGTGAACAATCGCTGTATCCTCCGCTGTAACGAAGCCTTGGAGTATTCCGTAAAGTCATACCCATACCTGGTGAAAAGGTCGTTCAGCAGGATCTCCATTTCCTCATATCGGATAGCAGCGATCATTTTTCATACAGCCATATCCGCAAGAGGGACATGAGCTGATCGATATCGACGGGTTTTGATATATAATCCGATGCGCCTGCCTGGATGCATTTCTCCCTGTCCCCTGCCATGGCCTTGGTCGTGACGGCAATGATGGGTATATGCTTCAGCCGGGGACTCTTCCTTATCCGCGCAATCGCCTCGAAACCATCCATCTCCGGCATCATCATATCCATAAGGATGATATCCACCACCCTGGCGTCCTTCTCCAGCAGGGTCAGCGCCTCTTTCCCATCCATGGCCGACACCACCTGCATCTTGTGGGTCTCCAGCGCCTTGGTCAGCGAAAAGATATTCCGGACATCGTCGTCGGCTATCAGCACTGTCTTGTTCTTCAGCACCTCTTCCAACGCTCCCATCTTGCCCATTACGCTGGTAGATCCTTCTTCCTGTCCTCCATCCACCAGGTGCAGGAAAAGGGATACCTCATCCAGTATACGCTGATAGGAATGGGCGGTCTTCACGACGATGGAGTCGGCATACTGCCGCAAGCGCACCTCCTCTCCCTTCGAAATGGTCTTCCCCGTCAATACAATAATAGGAATATTTTCCAATCCCGGGTTCTTCCGGATGGCATCCAGGTTCTCTCTTTCCGCCTCATCGGCGTTCTCCCTGCTCAGGATCACGCATTGCCCGGCTTCTTTTTCCAGGGCGGCGACGCTGCCGGGGATAGTATGTACTATCTCGCTGCGGACATCGTGCGTACTCAGAAAATAGGACAGCGCCTCCGCATGCTTCGTATTGTCCTCGATGATCAGCACTTTTTTCGAGCTGCGGTTCAGCACATATTCTATCCGTTCGAATACGGCAGCCATATTCTCCGAAGCCGCCGGCTTCGAGATGAAGTCGATGGCTCCCTTTGTCAGACTTTCACTCTTGACCTCGAAAGAAGAGATGATATGTACGGGTATATGCCGTGTCTTGGGGTCCTTCTTCAGCTCGTCCATCACTTCCCATCCGCTCTTCACCGGCAATTGGATATCCAGCAGGATCCCGATGGGACGGTAGGTCTTCGCCAGGCTGGTGGCCGTATCCCCCCTGACGGATATGATCCCTTTATATCCCTTCTTGCGGCCGAATTCCAAAAGCGATTTGGCGAAATAGGTATCATCCTCTACGATGAGCAGCACCTTATCTCCCGGCACTAAACTATTCCTGTCATCCGGTATGTCCGGCGGAATATTGGCAAGCGTATACTGCGGCACCCCTTCGTCCGCGGCGGCGATCGTCGTTATTTTGGATGATACAGGTGCGGGCATCTCCGGCATCTCTTCCATCTTGAACTGGGGAATGGTGACCCTGAACTCCGACCCTTCTCCCGGCGCGCTGGTAAGCGCGATGTCCCCGCCCAGCAGCTTGGCCAGCTCACGGCTGATGGAAAGCCCCAATCCGGTGCCTCCATATTTCCGGCGTGTAGACCCGTCCGCCTGTTGAAAGGCCTCGAAGATCAATTGATGCTTTTCCTCGGGAATGCCGATGCCCGAGTCGCGGACGGCAAAGTCCACATAGTTCTTTTGAAAAGAGGGTGAGACCCGCAGATTGATATACCCCCTGGTGGTGAACTTGAACGCATTGGACAGGAGGTTCTTCAGGATCTGTTCCAGCCGCATCTTGTCCGTCTCCAGCTGCACGGGTGTACCTTCCTCCACGATAAAGTTCAGGTCCAGGTTCTTGTCCTTTGCCAGCGGTTCGAAAAGCATCCGCATGTCGGCGACAAGCTCATCCACCGTGACAAGGGTATGCTCCAGCTGCAGCTTTCCGGATTCGATACGGGACAGATCCAGGATCTCATCGATGAGCTCCAGCAGTCCCTGTCCTGAATTCTGGATCACATGGGCATATTCTATCTGGTCTTTGGAAAGGTTCTGGTTATTGTTCTCCGACAGCAGCCTGGACAACAGCAGGATGGAATTCAGCGGGGTCCTGAGCTCATGGGACATATTAGCCATGAACTCCGACTTGTACTTCGTAGTCTGCGCCAGCTCCTCCGCCTTTTTCTGGATCTCCAGGTTGCGGATAAGGATCAGCTGGTTCTTCTCTTCCAGGCTGCGGCTTCTCTCTTCCAGCTCCTGGTTGGTCTGTTGCAATTCTTCTTGCTGCACCTTCAGCTCTTCTTCCGACACCTGCAGCTTCTCGGCCTGCACCTCCAGCTCCATATTCATATTCTCCAGCTCGCTGTGTTGCGCCTGCAGCTCTTCCGTCTGCGCCTGTGTCTCTTCCAGCAGCTCCTGCAGCTTGATCCGCGTCTCGATACTGTTCACGGCCATACCGATGCTCTCGCTGATACTGTTGAAAAAGATCAGCTCCCGCTCGCTGTAATAATCCAGCGACCCCAACTCGATAACCCCTTTCACTTTCTTCTCATGAAAGAAAGCAAATGCCACCATCGTACGGGGTTTGAGGTCCCCTGCCGCCCAGCTCACCACCCATTCTCCCGGCGGGATATCCTTTACCAGGATCCGCTTCCCATCCATGGCCACCTGGCCCGCCATCCCATCCCCCACAGCAATGGTCTTTCGACGGCTGCCGGGAGACAACCCGTGACTGGCTTCCAGGATCAGCTCCCGTGCGCTGGGGTCCACCAGGTAAATAGCCCCTATCCGGCTGCGGCTGTACTCCGTAATAAAATCGATGACATTGGCGCTCAGAGTTCTCATATCCGTCTGCCCTACCATGATCTCGCTGAGCCGCGCCACACCGGACTGGTGCCATTCATTATCCGACAGCTGTCCAAAAGAATGCTCCAGGGACTCCGCCATCTTATTCAAGGCGCCTGCAATAGCGCCCAGGTTATCCTTTTGTTCATCGCTGACCCGCACCTGGTAGTCGCCATCGGAGATCTTATCGGCAATCTCACTTATGATCACGATGCGTCTGCCTATATCCTCATCTTTCTGCTGCAGCTCCGCATACAGCGCCGCCCGCTCCTGGTAGTCGCCAACCACCCGGCGGTAGAAGAACAGCGTAATAAGGATGGCCAAAGCCGCCGCTATGAGAATGAGTATGGGGGTGTAGGTGGCAAACCGCTTCATTCGGGCCGACCGTTCCACCAGCAGCTGTCTTTCCGACCGCTCCATACGGGCCACTACCCGGCGCACCTCGTCCATATATCCCATGCCTTTTTTAAGATCGGCGGGGTTGACAAGATTATTCTCCCGCTTCTGATCGATGATCTGCTGCAGAATGGTCAGCCGCTGGGAGATGATTTCATGCAGCTCTTTTAGGTTCTCGGTCTGTTCGGGATTATCCATCGTCATGGCGCGGAGATCGCTCACGATGGTCAACGCTCTTTCCTGCGCCCCATAATAAGGACGCAGATAGGTTGTATCGCCCGTCAGCAAAAAGCCTCGCTGGCCTGTCTCGGCATCTTTCATCGTGGAAAGGGTCATTTCCGTCTTGTTGATGACGGAGTCGGTGTGATCTACCCACCGGGCGCTCTCGAGCAGGTTCTGAATGCTGCTGTAGCTGGCGATGGATGAAACGATTAGGATCAATAGGGATAATCCAAACCCGATCTGCAAATTGCGTAAAAGACCGGGTCGCGTGACAATCTTCATTACTCTTTATTGTTTTAAAATTGGGTCGCTTGCCTCTTTGGTCATCTTTCCATTGGCAAGGGGAATGGAAAAATAAAAGATAGAACCCTGCCCCGGCTCGCTGTCTACCCCATACGCTCCGTCATGACGGCGAATGATCTCCGCACAGATATACAGCCCGATACCCAATCCCTGGAATCGATTGGCCGCATCTTCTACCCTGTAGAATTTGGAAAAGATATTGGATTGATGGTCTTTTTGTATGCCGATGCCAAAGTCCCTTACCTGGACAAAAAGGCTCTTGTCCGGACGGAGCTCGACACCTATCTCCACTTCCTTGTTGTCAGGAGAATACTTCACCGCATTGGTCAGATAATTGATCAGCACCTGTTCGATCCGCATCTCGTCCCCATACAGCTGTACATCGGCCTTCCCTTTGATCGCAAACTGATAATCCGGATAGGTCTGCCGGATCATTTCCAGCGCGCTGGACAGCGTAGTTTCGAAATTAAATATCTTTTTGTTGAATTTCAACTTGCCGCTTTCGATCTTGGACAGGTCCAGCAGGTCGACGATGAGATTATCCAGCTTCCGCACCTGCACCAGGGTCCTGTCCACATACATTTTGGTAGGATCGTCCGGCTCGATGGCCCGGTCCAGCAGTTGTATATAGGCCTTGATCGTGGTCAGCGGCGTCTTCAGCTCATGACTGGCGATGCTGATGAACTCATCCTTCTTCCGGATGGCCTGCTTCTGGTCCTCGATGTCCGTAAAAGTGCCTACCCATTTGATGATGGCATCTCCCTCACGGATAGGGATAGCCCGCAGAAGATAATACCGGTACACCTGCCCTTCTACCTTCTTTACCCTGACCTCCAGCTCCAGCGCCTCTCCGGAAGCCACTGTCTTCTGCCATTGCCGGCGCAGGTCCACATCGTCGGGGTGCGTCAGGGGGAACTCATGTTTGGAAGGCGCATATCTCAGCCACTGCTCATTGACAAACTCTATCCTCCCATCCGCCCGGGTGGTAAACGCTATCTGGGGTATGGACTCCAGGATGGATTGCAGCTCGGCCGCCCGCTCCTGCAGCTCGCCCTCCACCTTCTTACGGAACTCTATCTCCGAACGAAGGCTGCTCTGTATCCTGTTCAGCTCCCTGTTCTGCTCGTACAGACGATAGAATGTCTTTACCTTCAAAAGAAGGATGTCCGGATCGATGGGTTTAGTGATATAGTCCATCCCGCCCGAAGAATAACCTTTCGTGATAAACTTCTTGTCCGTATTGGCGGCGGAAAGAAAAATGATAGGGATGTCGCGGGCCTTGCTACTCCCGCTGATCGCCTCGGCCACCTCGAACCCGTCCATACCGGGCATCTGTACGTCCAGTATGATCAGCGCATAGCTGTGCCGGAGGATCTTCTTCAGCGCCTCTTCACCGCTTAAAGCCGTATCGGTAGGAAAAGAATGTAATTCCAGGATGGTCTTCAGCGAAAAAATATTCTCCGGTTTATCATCTACGATCAATATCATTATGAACAAATGTAAGCGATAATGTATATCGACAGGTGTGATTTCGTGGGGAACTATTTCTACAATTTTTAGCTATTTGGTATGAGGTCGATGCCGTAAAACGCCTGGTTTACGCCGTATCCGGGTATTTGGCACGGTAGTGATACTATATCAGTAAAGCGTTCCCATGCCTCCAAGCCTTAACCCATATCAGAAAGCTAAGATAAGCGTCACGCAAAGAAGAGGTCAGCTGCAGCGATTCTTCTATGGTGCGGGCAATATGGTGGTGTTTGCGGGAAGGTTCTTCAAGGAGTTCCTGAAACCTCCCTATGAGTGGCGGGAGATCTTTTATCAATGTTACCTGGTGGGTTATAAATCGACCTTTCTCATCGGCCTCACCGCCTTTATCATGGGTGTCGTCCTTACCATACAGACAAGGCCTTCCATGGCGGAATTCGGGGCCATTTCCCTGATCCCGGGCATGATCTCCGTTTCCGTGGTACGCGAAATAGGTCCCGTGATCACAGCCATTATCTGCTGCGGGAAAATAGGTTCCCGCATGGGCGCCGAGCTGGGCTCCATGAAGGTGACGGAACAAATAGACGCCATGGAGGTCTCGGCCATCAATCCCTTTCGCTACCTGGTCGTCACCCGTACCCTGGCCACTACGCTGATGATCCCCCTGCTGGCCATCTTTGCCGACGCCATCGCCATATACGGGGGATACGTAGCCATGAACATCCATGACACCATGACCCTACGCCATTTCTTCGTGGCGGCCCTGGCGCACCTTGAATTCATCGACGTCTTCCCCGCCATCATAAAGACCTTTTTCTTTGGCTTCGTGGTAGGCCTTATCGGCTGCTACAAAGGCTATCAGGCAAGAAGGGGTACCGAGAGCGTAGGGATAGCCGCCAATTCAGCCGTCGTCGCCTCCTCGCTGGCCGTCTTTGTCATCGACATGCTGGCCGCCCAAATCACCGACCTTTTATGACAGACAAGACCAACGATATTATGGAAGAACCCCTGGTCTCACCTTCCGGCCAGACGGTGGAAAAGTCAGATCCCCGCCAAACCTCTGAAAAGCCCGGTGAGACGGCGGACGAGCCCGTCATCAGCATCCGGGGTCTCAAAAAATCCTTTAAGGACCATGAAGTGTTGAAAGGCGTAGACCTGGAAGTACGCAAGGGCGAGAACCTGGTAGTGCTGGGCAAATCGGGGTCCGGCAAATCCGTGCTCATCAAATGCCTGGTAGGACTGGAATACCCGGACGAAGGCGAGATAAGAGTGTTGGGGCAGGATATCTCCCGGCTCAAATACGACGAGCTCAATGCTCTGCGGGTGCGGGTAGGCTTCCTCTTTCAGAATGCCGCACTCTATGATTCGATGACGGTGCGGGAAA
>DASZXP010000139.1:0-23032 GCA_035545935.1 Puia sp.
AACCCAATCTGCTCCCGAGAGCGGTGGCAGGAAATGACACCGTCCTGACGCTACCCGCCAGCTCCGTTCGCCTGGACGGATCAGCCTCGGGTGATCCCGATGGCTCCATAGCCACCTATCGCTGGTCCGAGATCTCCGGCCCCACCGCTTTCAACATCAACGACTCGACTGCGATCAAGCCCACCATCAGCAATTTGACAAAAGGCGTCTATACCGTCGCGCTCAAGGTGACAGACAACCTTGGCGCTATAGGGACCGATACGCTCGTCATCACCGTTCTCCCGGCGCCCAACACTCCACCCATAGCCAATGCCGGACAGGATCAAACGATTGTCCTCCCTGTCAGCTCCGTTATACTCAGCGGATCGGCTTCAAAAGACAACGACGGCATCATCACCGCCTATCACTGGACCCAGCTCAGCGGACCTTCCGCCAGCGTCATGGATACACCCGACAGCGCAACCACCAATGCCGGAAGCCTGGTAGACGGCACCTATAGCTTTGAGCTCACCGTCACCGATGATAGCCTCGCCACCAGCAAAGACACTGTAGTCATCACCGTGAGGACCAACGAACCTCCCATCGCCATGGCGGGGAACGATGTCACCCTGACGCTACCCGTCACCTCCCTTCAATTGAACGGCTCCGGTTCCAGTGATCCCGACGGCTCCATCACAACCTATCGCTGGTCCGAAGTCTCCGGTCCCACTACCTTTACCATCAACGACACGACAGCGATCAAGCCGACTATCAGCAATTTGACAAAAGGCGTCTATACCGTCCTGCTCAGGGTAACGGATAATCTGGGCGCCACTGCCGAAGATACTGTCGTCATCACCGTATATCCCGCGCCCAACAAACCACCCGTCGCGAGTGCCGGCCCTGACCAAACTATCATCCTCCCTGCCAGCTCAGCCTTGCTCGATGGCTCCGCCTCGAAGGACAACGATGGCATTATCATCAGCTACCACTGGCGTCAGTTCAGCGGCCCTTCCAATAGCACCCTCGATACCCCCGACAGCGCGTCCACAAATGCCACAGGTTTCGTGGCAGGGACCTATAAATTTGAACTGGCCGTCACAGACGATAGCCTTGCCGTAGGTAAAGACACGGTGGTGGTCACCGTTAGTACAGCCACCCGTCTTGTACAGGTGAACCTGTACGGAGGCTCGTTCCCTGCAGGTACAGGCTGGAATAACTGGAATGTCTCCAGCAAACTAACGTCAGGCGCCCTGCTCTACACCGACGGCAGCAGCTCTACTATAACTGCTGCATTGAGCGCCAACGACGGCGTCGCCGACAACGGCGCAGGTTACCCCACCACCATGTGCCCCACCGAGGTAGGAAGGACCACCGCCTATTGTTGGAACCCCAGGACGCTGACCATTTCCGGTCTGGACGCAAATAAGAAATATAATTTCGATATGTATTCCAGCCGTACCAGCGCATACCCCTGCACCTTTACCATCGGTGGCACCACCATCGCTATCGATGCGACCAAAAACTATACAAGAAAGGCCACCTGGACCAATATTACTCCGACCAACGGTCAGATAGTCGTCAGCCTCTTTAGTAGCGGCGCCTATAACTATCTGAATGGATTTACCTTGACGGAGAATGCTGCCACCGGCAGCTCCGCCATGAACGGCTCGGCGACGACAGCCTCTGCGGCCAGCTTCCAGTCCGTAGGTGATACAACAGCCGCGCTCACCGTATTCCCCAACCCATTCAAGGACCAGGTACAGGTACTGATAAACAACCCCAGCGCAGGTCAGGTGACGATCACCCTTCTGGATCAATCAGGCAAGGCGTGGAGAAAATATGCGTTTACGAAGGCGGCAGGTGCCGTGGTCCAAATGCTCTCCATCGGGGATCTGCCCATCGGGGCTTATTATGTGAAAGTACAGATGGCCTCCTGGACAAAGACCATCATGATAGTAAAACAACATCATTAAACCACCCTCATCCCTAACTCCTGCCAGCATGCTGGCAGGAGTTTTTTTTATATATTTAGTATATGAAAAATATGCTTTTGGCGATTGCCTGCTTGTCTCTCCTAGCCACCATCGGCTGCAACACGCCCGAACAAAAACCTGCCACCGCCACCGACACTCTCGTCGGCAGGATCGAGCTCTATGATCCCTCCGCCGCCCGTCTCATCGACAGTAACGCTAAAGTGGAGGTCATCGGCAGGAACTACAAATGGTCCGAAGGACCCGTATGGATACCCTCCCGGCAGATGCTACTCTTCTCCGATGTCTTACGGAACACCGTCTTCCAGTGGAAAGAAGGAAAGGATACGCCCATCGCTTACCTCACCCCTTCCGGCTACACCGACACCGCCGCACGCAACGGAGAGAATGGGTCCAACGGCCTCACCCTCGACAAAGACGGAAAGCTCCTGCTTTGCCAGTCCGGCAATCGACAGGTAGTACGTATGAACGCCTCCCTGGACAGCCCCAAACCCACCTTCACCGTACTGTCAGCCAACTACAAGGGCAAAAAATTCAATAGTCCCAATGACATCGTTGCTGATCACAAAGGCAATATCTATTTTACAGACCCCATCTACGGACTGCCAAAACACGAGAATGACCCCACCCGCGAGCTGACATTCGAAGGCGTATACCGGATCACACCCAAAGGAGAGACCATCCTCCTCATCGACTCCATCCCAAGACCCAACGGCATTGCGCTTTCTCCCGATGAAAAGGTCTTGTATGTCGGCAGCAGCGACGACCCTCACACAAAATGGTACGCCTATCACCTCGACACCACCGGCAATATCATCAGCGGCAACGTCAACACCGGCAGCACCACTCCCGGCAATGTCAGCAATGGCACTCCAGGCGGCATCCCCGGCAGCAGCCTCACCGGCGGCAATGTCCTCCTCGACGGCACCGCCCTTAAGGCAAAAGCCACCGTCAAACAGGGCGCTGATGGATTCAAGGTCGACAAGGAAGGAAATATCTTCAGCTCCGGTCCCGACGGTATCAACATCCTATCCCCGCAAGGAAAAATCCTGGGGCTCATAAAAGTATATGGCAGGCCGGTCTCCAACTGCGCCTTTAATGAAACAAAGGATGTGCTCTATATTACGGCCGATGACCTGGTATTGCGGGTCAGGCTGCACTAGCATTCATCGATGGCTTCGATATGCTCTTTCATCCGCGAGATCATGTTGGACGATTATCGACCGCCCTTCGTCGATCATTTATAATGTCCTGGTGAAAAAGTCGGCAACTTGCTGTTGTCAAAACAATGTTTATGGGAACCAGGACATGGGCATTTCTGCTCCTTTTCATACAGCTCCGGGCGGGGCCAGGTTTCTCTCAATCTCCCTCCTCTCAGGGGAGTACTTCTACCGCTGGAGGCAACATTTCCCTCCGGGACATCATCTCGCCCCCCATCTTCCTCGCCGGAGACAGTACTTCTACCGCCAGGGGCAGCACCTTAGGAGACAGCATCCTGACCGAAAGGCTCTTCCGGGCGCTCCGTTCCGGCCGTGCGGATTCGCTGGATCTGCTATTGAAGGCCGGCGCCCCCGTCAACACTACCCGCCATGGCTATTCCCCCCTGATGACCGCCACGCTAGCCGGCTCGCTCCAGCAGATGAAATTATTGATCGACTACGGCGCAGATGTCAATTATGCCGATCCCGACAGCATCACCGCGTTATGGTATGCCGTACCCGATCCGGAACGTACCCGACTGCTACTGGATCACGGCGCCAACCCCAACCTCCGGTGCAAAGAAGGATATAATGTAGCCATCAAGGCGGTAATGTTCCCCGGAACTACAGAGATCCTGGACCTCCTGGTTGCCCATGGGGTCGAGCTGAAGAGCTGCGCCAGACACAATGAATTACTGTATACCGCGGCGGCAACCACCGACACCTTGCTGACAGCCCGCCTGCTGGCCGCCGGATTCAGACCCAATGACACTACCGCCGGCGGCGACTATCCCATCTTTCAGGCGACCGGCTATCGTTGTTTTGCCAATGTCAAACAGCTTGTAGAACACGGGGCCGATGTCGATGTCCAATACCATCCCGGGAGAAGCACCCTGTTCTCCGGACTCACACCTATTATGCTGGCCGCATTGGTAGGAGACACCCTCACCATGCGCTATTTGCTGGATCATGGAGCAAGGCTTAACGTACAAATGACGGATGGGACTACGGCGCTCATGTATCTGCAACAGTCGGAAACCGATCTCCCGGAAATGACAAGACTCTTCCTTGACAAAGGGGCCGATCCCGCAGCAAGGACCATAGACGGTTCCACCGCCTTGTCCTATGCCCTCCGGAAAGGCAACACCGTCTCCGTCGGATTGCTAAAAGAAAAATTAAGCGCATCTTCCAAAAACTGATCGCTATGCAACGAAATCATCTTCTCGTCATAACAATGCTGCTGGTGACGGCGCTGGTTACCACCGCATTCATCAAACCCCGCGCGCCACAACCCGTCAGCGAGCACGAGCTCCGGTCCGCATTGGAGAAAAGCATTCCACTGATGCAGCGGAGCGCCTATATGTTTGCCGGCCGGAGTGCATTTCATTGCGCCGGATGTCATCACCACTGCCTCACTGCGTTGTTGGAAGAAAAGGCGTTGGAAAAGGGTTTACCCCTCATCGACTCATTGAGACAAATAAGTACCGCGACCATTGCCATTACCATGTCGATAGGCGCCAACCCCAACAGACCCGATGATATGGCGCCCACCCGATTTGGGATACCTTACGGACTCGTATCTCTCGCCGCGGAGAAATACCCCGCCGATGAATACACGGACATGGCTGTAGATTTTATTTTGAACAGCCAGCTGCCTAACGGCAGCTGGCAGGCGGATCACTTTCGCATCCCTGCGGAGACAGGAGAAATGCACCTCGCGGCCCTATCCATACGCTCCGTCCAACGCTACGCCTCTCCATCCAAAAAGGACAAGGCCGACAGCTGTATCGCAAAAGCCAGACGATGGTTGGAAAATACAAAGACCAGTGAGCTCGAACAGGAAAAGACCTTTCAACTATTGGGATTGAAATGGGCAGGCGCGTCTCCCGGGGTCATAAAACAGCTGGGAAAAGAGCTTATCGCCCTGCAACAGGCCGATGGAGGATGGTCACAGCTTCCCACCATGACCAGCGACGCCTATGCTACAGGCGAGACCTTATATACGCTAAAGGAGTCCGGGGCGCTCTCGACAGATGATCCCGCCTATCAACGGGGAATGCGTTACTTACTGGCAGGTCAGCAGTCCGAAGGAGGTTGGATCGTGGTTACAAGAGCGGTGCCCGTTCAGCCATTTTTCAATGCCGGCTTTCCGCCACACGACGAGAATCAATTCATTTCCGCCGCTGCCACCAATTGGGCTTCTTTGGCCCTTGCCGAAGCGCTGCCCGATAAATAAAAGCAGATCGATCATTACAGCTCCAGCTCCATCTGTATATCACAACGCTCGTATGGAGAAGGAAGGCCCGCTATCTTCCGGAATCCTAACTTATGGTACAGGTTGATGGCAGGCTTCAGACGTGTATTGCTTTCCAGGTAGACACGCGTACCGCCCAGCTCACGGGCTTTCCCGATACACGCCTGTCCCAGCAGCCAGCCGATGCCTTTCCCCTTTGCCCGGGGCGACACCGCCATCTTTGCCAGCTCATATCCGCCATCTTTCATTTTGATGATGGCACAGGCTCCTACCGCCTCTCCCTTATATAGAGCGATATAGATATGTCCGCCTCCATCCAGGATATGTTCCTTGGGATGGTCCAATGCGTGATGATCTTCTTCTTCCATCTTGAACCAGGTGGTGATCCATTCTTCATTCAGGTCGTGAAAAGCCCTTGCATAGGCCGGCGTGTAGTCCACGATCTGCACATCACTGCTTTCCCGTATCTTCTTTTCTTCCTGCACCCGCCGCAATAGACTTTTCTGCTCCAGCAGGAACTCCCATTCTCCGATGGCCTTCCACAGATCGTACTGTGTCTCTTTCATGGCATTCTCGATGGCCGCCCGCACATCCTCCAGCTGGTTTTGCATCTTTTCATGCACTTTCTTCCCCGCCTCCGAAAGGACCACAAAATTCTTCCGGCCATCCACCGGGCGCTTGTTTCCGCTGGATACATCCGCATCTGGTTCCTTTGACCCTCTTTTTTCCACGACGTACCCTTTGGCTACCATCTCCCGAACGATCTGGCTCACCGATGGATGCGTATGTCCTATCTCCCGGGCAATGTCCGTGATCGACTTTTCCTGCCCTTCCGACAATGCATAAAAGACGGGGAACCACTTTGGCTGCAGATCCACCTCGTACAGCTGGTAAATGCCCGCCGCCTGTTCTGTTACCTGTTCGCTCAGCCGGCGAAGACGGCTGCCAAGAGCCATCTTGCCTGTTTTTTCATAAAAATCCATGGTCATATCATTAATTACGTAAGTACTTACGTAAATATAAGAATATCCAACTGCTGAACAAAAAAATTGTTAGCCCTTTAATTATCATTATATTACCTACTCATTCAAGGGCCGCTTCCAACAGCTTGCCTGCATAAACAACGATGATATGCCAGCATCCTACATACTTGCGTTAGACCAGGGCACCACCAGCTCCCGCGCCATCCTCTTTGACCAGAGCGGCCGGATCATACAAGTGGCCCAGAAAGAATTCCGGCAGTATTATCCCCAGCCCGGCTGGGTAGAGCACGACGCCGAAGAGATCTGGTCCTCTCAATATGGCGTGCTGGCCGAAGTGCTGGCAAAGAGCGGTACCACCACCAAAGAAGTGGCCGGCATTGGCATAACTAATCAGCGGGAGACCACCATCGTCTGGGAAAGGCCCAGCGGAAAGCCCATCCACCCCGCCATCGTATGGCAGGACAGGCGTACCGCCGGTTATTGTGACCAGCTAAAGGCCGAAGGTCATACAGACCTGATACGGCAGCGCACCGGTCTGGTCATCGACGCATACTTCTCCGCCACCAAGCTCAAATGGATCTTGGACAATGTTCCCGGCGCGCGGGCCAAAGCCGAAAAAGGAGAGCTTGCCTTTGGCACCGTAGACAGCTGGCTGATCTGGAAGCTCACCGGTGGCGGACTCCATATCACCGACAGCACCAACGCCTCCCGCACCTTACTCTTGAATATTCACACCGGCCGCTGGGATGATGATCTCCTACGTCTTTTCGATATTCCTGTATCTGTCTTGCCTGAAGTCAGGGCGTCCAGCGAAGTATACGGTTCTACCAACAGCGGGGTGATTGCCGGCTCGCTCGGTATGCCCATTGCCGGCATTGCCGGGGACCAGCAGGCCGCTCTCTTTGGACAGCTTTGTACACAGCCCGGTATGGTCAAGAACACCTATGGCACCGGCTGCTTTATGCTGATGCACACTGGCACGCAGGCCGTCGTTTCCAACAATAATCTGCTTACCACCATTGCCTGGCAGTTAAAAGGACGTACCGAATACGCGCTGGAGGGCAGCATCTTTATTGCCGGGGCCGTCGTACAATGGCTGCGGGATGGATTGCATTTTATTCGCAACTCCTCCGAGGTCGGCGCCTTGGCCGCTGAAGTGCCAGATACGGAAGGCGTCTATATGATCCCCGCCTTTGCCGGATTGGGGGCGCCCCACTGGAACCAATATGCGCGGGGAAGTTTTTTTGGGATGACCAGGGGAACTACCAAGGCGCATATGGCAAGGGCCGCGTTAGAGAGCATCGCCTATCAGACCTACGACGTGCTAAAGGCCATGGAGGCCGACAGCGGCATCCGGATCCGTGAGCTGCGGGTTGATGGAGGAGCCACCGCGAACGACCTGCTGATGCAATTCCAATCCGATATATTGCAGGCGCCTGTCGTCAGACCCACCGTCACCGAAACCACCGCCCTGGGCGCGGCTTATCTGGCAGGTCTGGCTGTAGGGTTCTGGCATTCCGTGGAGGACATACAACAACAGTGGCAGATAGACAAACGTTTTAGCCCCGCAATGACACCCCAGCATGCGCAGCAGCTGTTAAAAGGCTGGCAGCGTGCCGTAAGGGCCGCCGTCGCCTGGGCGGATAATCCATAGCACCAGCCGGCAACAGCTCATGATTGCTGGCCATACAACGATGCACTGATATAACCAAAATCCTGGACAGGATGAATCGACAAGTCATGTTACAAGCCCTCGAGGCAAGGGCCGCCACCATCTGGGACTGCTGTATCATCGGTGGAGGAGCCACCGGCCTGGGAGTGGCCGTAGACGCGGCCTCCCGCGGGTTCAGCACTATCCTGCTCGAACAATATGACTTTGCCAAAGGCACTTCTTCCCGGTCTACCAAGCTCGTCCATGGCGGCGTTCGTTATTTACAGCAGGGGAATATAAAGCTCGTCACCGAGGCCCTGCATGAAAGAGGGATCCTCCGGCGCAACGCACCTCATCTCGTAAAAGATCAATCCTTCATCGTCCCCAACTACAAATGGTGGGAAGGTCCTTATTATGGGCTCGGATTGAAAGTCTATGATTGGATGTCCGGTCGACTGGGGCTCGGCCCCTCCCGGATCTTGTCCCGCGAGGAAACCCTCGAGCTGGCCCCAACCCTGGATGGAGAAGGACTGCGCGGTGGGGTGCTGTATCATGACGGCCAGTTTGACGACGCCAGGCTCGCCATCAGCCTGGCAATGACCGCCGCTGCCCAAAAGGGGGTGTTGTTGAATTATTGCAAAGTAGATCAGCTGCTAAAAGAAAAAGACCGCATCACAGGCGTACAGGCCACCGACAGGATCAGCGGGCGGCAACATACCATAAAGGCCAGGGCCGTGATCAATGCCACTGGCGTGTTCACGGACAATGTACTGCAGATGGATGCCCCCGGCAGCGAACACATCATCGCCCCCAGCCAGGGCGTACACATCGTCCTCGACAAACATTTCCTGCCCGGCGAAGCCGCCATACTCGTTCCACACACCGACGACGGACGGGTATTGTTTGCCGTTCCCTGGCATGATAAGATCATCGTAGGCACCACCGATACGCCGGTACAGGCCATATCGCCCGAGCCGCGCGCCATGCCGGAAGAAGTGGATTTTATCCTGCAGCAGATCAGCCGGTATCTTACCCAGCCTCCATCGCGAAAGGATATACGCAGTGTATTTGCGGGGTTACGCCCCCTTGTAAAAGGTGGCAGTAAAAAAACTGCCGAGCTATCCAGGGACCATCTCATCACCGTCTCCGCCTCCGGACTCATCACCGTCGCTGGCGGCAAATGGACCACTTACCGACGGATGGCCGAGGATACCGTGAACACCGCTATCAATCGCTCCGGCCTGGAAGATCGGCCCTGTCAGACATCCTGGCTGCCCATTCATGGCGCATACGACAATCCTTCCGTATCTACCGACTTTCATGCGCCTTTGTACTACTACGGAAAAGACATACCCGCCATTCGTGCCATGGCCGCGTCCGACCCTTCGCTGGGCGAGTTATTACACCCCCGTCTGCCTTATATACAGGCGGAGATCATCTGGGCCGCAAGAGAAGAGCTATGTATGACGGTGGAAGACGCAATGAGCAGACGTACCAGAGCGTTATTGCTGGATGCCGCCGCCGCCATCGAATGCGCTCCCCTGGTAGCCGGATTGTTGGCCCGGGAGCTGGAGCGTGATATGGATTGGCAGACGCAGCAGGTAGCCGAATTCCGTGAACTGGCTTCGCATTATTTACCGTAAATCCACCCCAGAACGACAAAACTATATTTCAACAATATTCTTTAAAATAAAACGATCGCTTCCATGACACCTTTTTTCGGCGAACTCATCGGCACTGGTATGATCATCATCTTAGGACAGGGCGTAGTAGCCAATGTCGTCCTTCCAAAATCCAAGGGCCAGAATGGTGGATGGATCGTCATTTCCTTTGGCTGGGCCATCGGCGTATTTGTCGGCGTATATTGTTCTGCCGCCGCCAGCAAGGCGCACCTGAACCCTGCCGTTACCCTCGCCTTTGCCTTTTTAGGTAAGATCCCCTGGTCCCTCGTGCCCCAATATCTTGCCGCCCAGCTGCTGGGCGCCATGGCCGGATCGCTGCTCGCCTGGCTGGCCTATCGCGGTCATTATAATGAACCCGGCGACCCCAATGGGAAACTAGCCACCTTCTGCACCGGACCTGCCATACGCAACCCACTGGATAACCTCATCACCGAGATCATCGGCACCTTCGTACTCATCTTCGGCGTCTTGTATATCGCCAGCCCGTCCAGTAGTCTCGGGGCGCTGGATGCGCTGCCCGTGGCCTTGCTCGTATTGGGCATCGGTCTTTCATTGGGAGGCCCCACCGGCTATGCCATCAACCCTGCCCGCGACCTCGGACCAAGGATCATGCATACGTTATTGCCTATTGCCGGGAAGAGAGACAGCGACTGGGGCTATGCGTGGGTGCCCATTATCGGGCCTGTGATAGGATCCTTGCTGGCTGCGATGGTATTTAAGGCGTTGTAAACCGCCGGCCGACTGGCCAGCACACAAAACAAAAATCCCCGCTGTATAAGCGGGGATGACTAATCAAATTCCTAGCCAAAATTATTCTTCTCATTCACAAGCATATACGTAAAAACATCCTTTTTGGATTCCTTTTACTCCAAAAATGGCCTTCCCGGGTCATAATCCCCCTCCCTTACCGCTCTGTATAGGTTAACTTTTACACCTCACGGATATATGGTTTGTTTAACGATTAAATTAAGAATCCTATTTATATTTATTTCCCCAAGCAACCCTTTTCCTGAATGTTGTCGCTTAATTACCTGACCCTTCCCAAACGCCGCTCTGGATAGTAGCCCTATGGTTATCGCTGCAACTGATTAGTTTCCATTTTGCTATTAAAGGAAACAATTGAACCTTATGCCTATACACATCACAACACCTACATCGACGGGGGCATTCCTGCGTCCCCTTTTACCAGAGCCCACCGGTACAACGGCCTTTCCTGACGTCCGGGTGCTCCAATCTTCCGGTTGTTTCAGCAGCTTGTTATTTTACGATGATCAATGCCCTGACTTCTGCATCCGGCTAAGCAATTATTTTCTGGGAGCCGATGCCGGCTGGTTTGAACAGAGCAGTGGCGATCGTCTCCTGGTCCTGCAGTTTGTGTTGCACGACTGCCTGTATTTCAAGCTGGATGGCGCTGAACGAAGATCCATGTCCGAAGGGCAGTTTAATTTCATTGCCGCTCCTTCCATCAGCAAGATCAATTGGTTTGATCCTGCCAACAGCCATGTAGATACGCTGGATATTCACTTCTCTCCCAACTATCTCAAACAAGTAGGCGATGACTTCCCCGAGCTGGTTCGCTGGGTAGCCAAAAAGGAATCGCCTTCTACATTGAGCGCCACGCCCGCCTCCGTGACACCCATCATGCTGCGGATGCTGCATGCCATCATCGATTGCCCTTATACAGGGGAGCTTCGTAGGACCTATCTTCAGTCAAAGACAGCCGTGCTCCTGCTGCTGGCGCTGGAACAGCTTATTTGCCGCCCTGCGCGTGAGAGCACAAGCATTCCTCTTAGGAAATACGACCTCGAGAAATTATACGAGGCCAGGCAGTATCTGTTGCACAACATCGAGAACCCTCCAACGCTAAAGCAGCTGGCGCATAAGATAGGGATGAATGAATTCAAGCTCAAAAAAGGATACAAGCAGGTCTTTGGCACCACCATCTTTGGCGACTTCAATAAGGTCAGGATGGAGGAAGCAAAACACTACCTGCTCGAAACAGATAAGAGCATAGCCGATATTTCCCTGCTTGCCGGCTATGACGACCCACCCAATTTTATACGAGCTTTCAAACACTATTTTGGTTCCGCCCCCAACCAATTCCGTAAGCAATACCTTATAGCCAACGGAAATATGAGATCATGAACATCCGGATCGAGGCAGCGCAGGTCGGAGAGATAGCATTGTCTCCCGTCCTGCCTTCTTCATTGCAGCAACTTCAGATACCCGACACCATTGGATATGGCGCTTCTGGTCCATTCGGCCATGTGCTGATGCAGCGGATGGAGGGAGAGGGTATTACTGCCATCTATCACTCTCTGTATTTTACACAGAGTAATCAGATAGTGTACAGGAGCGAGGAGCCTGCCCTACGGCTGCAGATCATCCTGCGCAACAGCTATAACTACGAATCCGAACACCTTGGAAAAGGCATGCTGCACGAGAGGGGCATCAGCCTCAACTATGTACCGTTCCTTCATGCATCGCTTAAAATAAGACCGGGCGAGACGTATAGTCATTTCTCCGTCTACTATCAAAAGCAACATCTGCTCTCTTTACAAAGCAGTTTTCCACTGCTGACCCCCTTCCTGGCAAAGATCTCCGTCGATCAACCCGCTACATTCGGGCACTCCTACACGATAGCCGATGCTGCCATTCTTTCCGTGGTCGATAATATCCTGGGATGCACGTACAATGGTCATGTCCGGGAGCTCTATATACATTATCTATGCACCGAGCTGCTCTTGCTTTCTCTCATACGCCTCTCATCCGATACTCCAGCCGCCGGGACCATTGGTGAAGAAGACGCTTATCGTATTTACAAGGCCAGAGAATTGCTCCTTCAGGATATGGGAGCTTCTATTTCCCTGTCTTCGCTGGCTGAAGAGACGGGGCTTAGCATCTATAAGTTGAATCATGGGTTCAAGGCCATCTATGGTGTAGGCGCAACGGAATTTCTGCTGGAAGCAAGGATGAAAAACGCCCATCAGGCTCTTTCCGAAACAGATATGACCATTGCTGTCATTGGGAAATCGTGCGGTTACTCACATCCTCACGCATTTTCACTGGCCTTTAAGAAATATTTTGGATACACTCCTGCGTTCGTGCAGCGTAGCAATAAAGCCCTCTTCATTTTATCATTTATTGTTTATTTAATCCCTCTTTCATAAGCTATCCCTCTTTCCTGAAAAGTATATTTGTCTACACAAGCAGATTCTATTTAACACTCTCTACTTAATAAAAATCTTACAAATAAGGTTCTGGAAAGGCTTAGGTTATAGCAATCCCATATATACCCCTGTACGGTTCAGTAGCCTGGATGGGACAAATGCAGCAAAAGATTTAGTTACAGGCCATCAATACTACATAACCTGCTGTATTTGCCATATGGAGTCCACATGAGCGTTTCATTCAGGCTACACCGTCAGGATCTCAAAATCAGCCCAGATCGATTGATAGTTAACAAATTGGTTTTTGCATGAGGAAGAAAGCTATAATCATAGGCGCCGGTCCTGCCGGTCTTGGTGCAGCGTATCAGCTGCTTACAAATACGGATATCATTCCTGTCATCCTTGAACAGTCTGGGAACGTCGAAGGATCATCTACAGCTTCCTACAAGACCAACAGAATGGACTTCGGTCTTCACGCATTGTTCTCGAGACTTATTCGTCTCTTTTTTACACCTAAAACTACTCTTGCCTCCTGTGAGCAGCTGGCTCATCAAATAGAAGAGAAAGGAGGAAAGATTTATTTGCATCAGCTGGTATATACGACCTATTCCGTTGCTCAGGAAGTCTGTTCGATACACGCGATAGATTCATGCACCGGGGAGCTGAATTTATTCTCCGGCGATTATTTTTTCAGCACACGGCCTTTCAACGAATTAAAACCCCTATCGTTATCCGTAGTCTCAACATATAAGAATCTCTTCATCATAAGACACAAAAGGAATTATCATCACATCTTTAAAACTTTATCCTAATGGCTAAGCAAAGATTCTATCACCTCGATGTACCTATTGAGAAGACAAAGCTGTACGATATCCCTGCTCTTGAAAAAGCCAAACAGATCATTGAGAAGGACCCGTCAGAACATTTCTTTATCTCTACCCTGGCGGAAAAAGTAGGGCTTAATGAGTTCAAGCTGAAGGTTGGCTTCCGTGAGCTTTTCAGAACCAGCCCCTATCAATACCTGGTTCAGCTGCGACTGGAGCAGGCCAAGACCCTTTTGGAAGATACAGACCTTACGATTAACGAGATCGCGGACAGCGTTGGGTTCAAAAGCTACAACGGCTTTAGCACCACGTTCAAAAAAGTGTATAAAATATCACCTACGCATTATAGGAAAATGGCTTAACGGGCGTGAATCGGTCTTCCTTAAAAAATAGCCCAATTCCCGCCGACATCTAATGTCTGTCCTTCGGACGAGCGCCTTCCAGTTGCTCAGGGGGTGGGTGCTCATTTCAGCCCCTGCCAGCGCTTAATATGGAGACGATATACCCCTGCGCCAAGCTCAACCAGCGTATTGGTCCCGTCAGAATGTACCTGGCGAACGCCTTGCACCGTGCGTATGGGTATATTGTCTTCTGTTATGCCCGACTCGTCCATTGTCCGGAGGTATACGGTGGAAGTGGTATTGGCAGGCACCTCGACCTCCAGCAAAAGATCATCTTCCTTCCATTTCCAACTGGAAGATAATCTTCCATAAGGAGTGAGCAGACTTCCGCTGGCGGACGTTAATCCGCCACCCGTATGGGGGTATATCTTGCTGTGTTTATAACCTGGAGCATCCTCATATCCATCGATGCCTGCAATCGTGCGATACAGCCAGTCGCCAACTGCCCCATAAGAATAATGATTGAAGGATGTCGAGTCCGGCGTCCCATCCGGATGCAAAGCTTCCCATTTCTCCCATATTGTGGTGGCGCCCATCTTCACTGGGTAGAGCCAGGAAGGAGACGTATCCTGCAGCAGCACCCGGAATACCAGGCTGTCATACCCATACCGTGTCAATACAGGCAACAGAAAAGGCGTCCCCAGAAATCCCGTAGCTAAGTGATCATGATTGTCATGGACCATTTCCGCCAGTCGTGCCGCCAGCCGGGGGCACATGGTATCCGGAAGCATATCGAATTGAAGGGGCAGTATATAGGCTGTCTGTGTGAATGAGGTAGGCCATCCATCAGCGCTCATGTATTCATGCAGGAAGGCCATTTTTATCTTTTGCAGCAGCTCCGTATACGCCGCTTCATCCTCCTTATTCTCTATAACATGGGCTGCCTTGATCAGCAGCTGTGTCGAATACCCAAACCAACACTGGGATATGTAGGGAAGATCCGTAGGTGTAGGCGCCAGCCAGTCGCCATAGCCGCCACCCTTCCAAAGGTTGTCTTTGCTCACCGATCGTATATGTTCCACCCACGCTTTCATACTGGAGTACTGTCTACGCAGCATCGAAGTGTCGCCATAAGCCTGGTACAAGGTGCAGGGCAGCACCGTTGCCACATCTCCCCAACCCGCGACCCCTGTAGGCGCTCTTTTCAACGTCCGTCCCGGCAGGTTGGGTATGACATTCGGCATACCGCCATCAGACCCTTGCTCCAATAGTAGATCGCCCATCCATTTGGCGAAAAAATTGCCTACCTGCATATTGAATGCTGCCGTCCGGGCAAAGATCTGAACGTCGCCACACCAGCCCAGCCGTTCACTTCGCTGAGGGCAGTCCGTGGGAATATCCAGGAAATTGCTCTTCTGGCTCCAGGTGATATTATGCTGCAGCTGGTTAAGAGCCGGATTACTACAAGTAAAGGTTCCTGTGACAGGCAATATTACCCAGGACGAAATGGAAGCCGAGGATATTACCATCGACACCTTCGTGAAACTATGGCAAAATCGTGAAAAATTTGAAAGCGAAGCCCATATTAAGCGTTTCTTGTTTAAAACTGCTAAACATGCCAGTATCGACTTTCACCGCGACAAAAGAAGGAAAAAGTACCATCAGGATTATCTACAGTCCACATTCGAGGAGAATGATCCCATCAAAGACATGCCCTACGATGAAAGGATATTTTCCGCATTGAACGGATGCATTCAAAATTTGTCCAACCAGCGTCGACAGATACTAAAGCTCAAATTAAAAGGTCTGTCAGCTCCAACAATATCTTCCATTCTTAACATTCCTGAACCGCAGGTACATGATCAAATGTCAAAAGCAAGAAAACAATTGCAAAAATGTCTCCGCAGTAAATTATAACCCCTGCCCCCCCATCATCAACCACCCCGCCTCCAACAGCTCCTCAAAATGCTTGAACCGCAAAAGAAGATCCGCCCTCTCCCCCGGCTCGCTAAACCCATCATTCTCCGTCGTCAGACAAACCTCTACCATACCCCATAATATATGACGCAATTCATGAAGACGGTAATCACTAAAAAATCTCCTGAATACTCTCAATGGCTCCTGCCTGTCTTCTTCATCCAAACAGAGCACCTTGTCAAACAGCTCCCGCTGCTCAAGAAACTTTGACATACAATAAGATTAAATAAGGTTAATGGATAAGTCCGCAGCATCTAATGTCCGTCCCTGGGCCAACATCCCAGGGACGCTTTGTGGACCCTTTACTTATCCACAGGTAGGCCTCACAAATATACAAAATAAAAAAGCAAAATCAAATTATTTGGCCTATTTCACCACTATAATGAATAAAATAATCTAAATATCAATTTTATTGGTAAATACTATGATTTCTTCACCACCTCCATCCCCTTCCTCGTAATCACATTCTTATCAAAAGTCACCGTCTTCACCGCCCTGGCCGCCGGCGTCGCCGGTAATTTCAAGGCCTCCAATCCCCCATCCCCCCTCTTCAACGCCTCACGGAAATGTACCACCGAATCACTCGCCGCCCCCGACTCCACGATCTTGTCCGTCACCTGCAATGCCTTGTCAGGATGATCCAATGCCACATACGCCTTGCTGATCACCAATGCATCCTTATCCGACACATACACCGGCTTCTTCAATGTATCCAGTATAGCCGCCATACTCCTGGCCAGCGCCGTATCCTTATCTCCCGACTGGATCCGTTTCAAATATCCATCCAATACATCCACATCCCGTTTGAACTGATTATGCAGCTGCACCTTTGCCTGCAATGTCCCTATCTGTCTCCGCAACGCCGTATCCGCAGGCGATAATCCCTCCGCCTTCATCACCAGCTGCTGACAGCTGTCATAATTGCCCAACGCCCAATGCGCACCCGCCAATGCCACCAGGGCGCCCGGATCCTGCTGCCCCCTCCCTTCCACACTCCGGATCGCAGCCTCCGCCTGTTTACGAATGGTCGTATCCGTTGGGTCGTCCGACAACGAATGCGTCGCCTTCTCCAGCTCGATCTTCCCATCGTCATATGACAATTTCTTAAAAGAAGGGAATCCGATCATAAATATCGGTAGTAAAAAAAAAGGCACGAGCTTCCCCCAGGGCTGATCCTTTACCACGCTCCGCAGCAGGATAAAGATCAATACCAGGAATAACATTACTCCCAATACCAGCATGATGACCTCATAGCCATAAAGGCCGTTGAATATAGACATGATTCGTACCTGTAATGTCCGGCTGTCGGGCTTCTGAGAAATCTACCCTGTCATCCGGAAATATTTAATGATTAAGACCTCCGTCGGACCTGCCTCGCCACGGCCCTTCCCGGTCGGAACCTTCGCCGAGGCTCGGTTCTGGCCAACGACCCCCCGTCCGTTGTTGATAGACGGTCAAGATAACTTTTTCACCCCCTTCCGTCAATACCCGGTTAGTTGTAATTTTTTGCTGAACTCGACATTTTCTTTGTCCCCGCTTGCAAAAAAGAGTTAAATTGTGGACTAATTAAACCGCACGCCTATCACGAAAAATTTTCATCTTGGTTATCCATTAACCAAACCAATCCATGACAACAGCTGAAAAAGAAATTCTCAAAAAAAGATTCGGAGCTACCATACAGGAACTCCGGGAGAAAAAGCGACTATCGCTTCGGCAGGTCGCCGCTAATTGTAACCTCGACAACAGCAAGATCGCAAAGATAGAAGACGGAAGGTTCAACGTCTCTCTATCTACCATCGTCGAGCTGGCTCGCGGACTCGAGACTCATCCCTCCAAACTATTCGTGGGAGAATTTAACTGGTTCGCACTAATGTGATATGCTGCCCTTTAACAACTATCCGTCACAACTTATGGATCTACATATCATCTATCGAACCCCTTAAAAATGTTTGTCCCGGCGGACAAAAAGACTCCGGTTCACCGAATGAATCGCTGGCGAAATGCCCTCAATTTTGTGAGGGCATTTGTCTTATGTGACTGCACCGTCACAGGACTGATACCCAGCTGTATGGCCACCTCCTTTGTCTTTTTTCCCTGGAAAAACATCAATTCCGCCACCTCTCTGCACCGGGGTGGCAAGCCCTTTACTTGTATCAACAGATCACGGGCCACTTCCACTTCGATCAGTTGATGTTCATAGGAAGAAAGATGTCTTGACGCCAGAAATAACAGCCCTCTCTTCATGATCTCCAGCCTCCTCCGGTGTCTCAGCTCGTTCAGGCTGGCATAACGACAAGCAACCATTAACCATGCCTTTATCTCTTCTCCCTTCTCAAACTTCTCACGTTGCTGCCAAAGCTTTAAAAACAAGTCCGATGCAATATCATTGGCAGCAGCCTCATCCATCAAAATATCATATGCTATAAAAACAACATATTTATAATAGTGGGTATAGATAGCTCCATAAACCGCCCTGTCTCCCATACGGAATCGAGCGATCATTTCATCGTTCGGCGGAATTTTCTTCATAGTATATGACTATAAGAAACACCGAACCCTTATTTTTAATTAGTGTGGTAAAAAGAAAAAATTTATTGGCTTACCCACCCTACTGTATACACGACAATATAATACCACACGCTCGTTTTATCTCCTCCTCCGTGATCAAAAGAGGAGGAGCGATCCGCATGCATTGAGGCGCGAAGAGGAACCAATCCGTCAACAACCCTTTTTCAATACATCTGTCGATGATACCCTTATTTACCTCGTAGCTTTCGAACTCCACCCCCATCAGCAGCCCACAGCTGCGTACAGCCTTGATACCAGGATGCACCAAAAGCTCCCTGAACAACACCTCTTTTTTACTTACCCTCCCCATCCAGTCCTCCTCCAATAATACCTGCAGCCCCGCCATACCCGCCGCACAGCTCACAGGATGTCCCCCAAAGGTCGTAATATGCCCCAGCACCGGCGCTCCGGTCAGAGCCCACATCTTCTCCCTGTCCGCCACAAAGGCGCCCAACGGCATACCCCCACCCAACGCCTTGCCCAATAACAATATGTCCGGCACGATATCATATTGCTCAAAACCCCAAAGCCTTCCCGTCCTGCCAAACCCCGCCTGTATCTCATCCAGTATCAACAGGGCCCCCGTCTCATCGCAACGCCGCCGCAGCGCCTGCATCCATTCCTTCCGCGGAACATATACGCCTCGCTCCGCCTGTACCGTCTCCGCGATCACACAGGCAGTATTCTTCGTGATCCGCTCCAGACTATCCATCACATCATATGGCATATGCCACACCCCCGGCAATAAAGGACGATATGCATTACGCCAGTATTCATCACCCATAAGGCTCAACGCCCCCTGTGTGCTGCCATGATACGACCGATCAAAGGCCATTATCTCTGTTCGCCCCGTCAGCCGCTTGGCCAGCTTCATCGCACCCTCCGTCGCCTCCGCGCCCGAATTGGTAAAATACACGCTGTTCAATGATGCCGGCAGATGCTCCGCCAACAGACTCGCATACAGCACCTGCGGGGACTGGACCAGCTCCCCGTACACCAGCACATGGAGATAACGATCCGCCTGCTCCCGGATAGCGGCTACCACACGCGGATGCCGGTGTCCCGTATTACAAACGCTGATCCCCCCTATCAGGTCCATATAAGCTTTCCCTGCAGGGTCATATAAATAAAGCCCCTCCGCCTTTGCGATCTCTATTGCCAGAGGACTGGGAGACGTCTGCGCTACATGCCGGAGGAAAAGGCTCCGCATCTCGCCCGATCTATTTGCATTGAAACTCATTATGGGCGAAGATCGTAAGAAAAACCCCATTATTTTTTTCAAACGGATTTAAATTTCCAACTTTGTCATTACTCTTAATCTACTCTTATGCAAGTCTTCGCATGGCTCCTTTCCATAGTGATATGGTCCGCGGCGTATAGCCCTGCAATGCCGATATTAGCTACACGTTGAATAGAAGGAAGTAAGTGGAGAGAATTTGTATATTCGCATAAATAAATGCACTCCTATGGCCACCATCCTCCCCGTCGAAGGTAAATTCCCCAAGTTCGGAAAGAACTGTTTCGTCGCCCCCAATGCCACCGTCGTCGGCGACGTAGAGATAGGCGATGATTGCAGTATCTGGTTCAATGCCGTCGTCCGCGGCGACGTCAACAGCATCCGCATCGGCAACAAAGTCAATATCCAGGATGGGGTCGTCATCCACGCCACTTACCAAAAATCAAAGACCGTCATCGGGGACAATGTTTCCATCGGTCATAACGCCATCGTACATGGTTGCACGCTTTGTGATAAAGTGCTCGTCGGCATGGGCGCCATCATCATGGACAATGCCGAGGTCGGCAGCAATACCATCATCGCCGCCGGGGCCGTCGTGCTCGAAGGCACCAAGATCGAGAGCGGCACCATCTATGGCGGTATCCCTGCCAAAAAGATAAAGGACATCCCTGTAGACCTCATCACCGGCCAGATAGATCGCATCGCCGAACACTATTGCCTTTACGCCAGCTGGTTCAAGGACTCCAATGCCGTGCCGCCGGCTAAATAGTCTACAGGTCATCCGCCAGGCTTTTGCCCGTGATTTCCCTGGCAGTCTCATCGGCACTATCTCGTCAGGTCCATCTCACAGGCTACGCCTCGTCTGGCTCCTTCAGCAGGCTTCACCAGCCCCGGCCCCAGGCCGTCCCACCACCCCTGTAACCAATCCTGCGGTCTACCCCCCAATAAGGACAAATCCTCCATTTAACTAACCAGAAACCATGAGTCCTTGTATGTTAATGCAGGGGTAAACACTTGCATTTTCAGGATAATATTTGTAGGTTTAAATACGTTTAAGACCCAACATCCAATCCCATGAAGCGTAGATCGACCATCTTTGATTTGCACACCACCTCACGCAGACGCCCATTTATCCTGGTGCTGCTGACGGCAATTGTCCTTCTCAATAGCTCTTGCGGATTGGTACATAGTCTTTTCGGACCAAAATATGGCTGTCCTAGTGACGGGAAAAATGTGGGAGCTGAGCGGATCCTGAGCGGCGAGAAAGTCCCTAAGGCGCCTAAGTTCAAAGCATAGAGTATTGATATATTCAATATAAATTGTACGACAAATACCCTATTGTAAACATTTAAATCCCTACGCTATGAGCCCCCTGACTCTCCGCACCGATTTCGGTTGCACAGAAGCTGTCATAGACGACGATTGCGGCCTTAAACGATTCTATGAAGTTGCTAATATCCTCTCGGACGACCTGGATATTAAATTCACCCAAAAAACAGACGATTTCGACAGTCTCATGTGGGACTTCCTTTACAAAGGCCATATCCTGACCTTGCATTATAACATTTACACCGGGATATCCATCTATCCCCGCAAGTTCAGGGAAGCTCCAAGAAAAGACAATGACGCCGTAGTAGAGGTCGCCAAATTCCTTGAAAGCAAGCTCCTGATCAATACAGCTAAGCGATATATGTCCTAACCCGACCCTCGGGCTCGACGAGCTGACGATTGTTAGCCTTTGGCAAAAGTGGCCGCCCCGCAATGGGTGGCTTTCTTTTTGCAGTATATTGCAGTTATGGCATACACCAAACCTTCTGCGCCGTTTTACACCAAGCTGGCAATGGTCCTCATAAGCCTTATCGCCCTGTTCTATATCGCTATCCTGGGCAAATCCATCCTTGCCCCCCTTATCTTCGGGCTGCTCTTCGCCGTTCTTTTGTTACCCCTGGCGCATACCCTGGAAACAAGGCTCCGCCTTCCCCGCAGCCTCGCCTCCATCATCTCCGTGCTCTTGCTCGTGCTATCCATAGCCCTCATCCTCTATCTGGTAGGCGCACAGATCAGCACGCTCACCGAGGACTGGCCTCAGTTCAAACAACAGGTCACCAACTCCCTCACCGACCTGCAACACTGGATCTCCTCGAAATTCCACATCCGGGTCAAACAACAAAATACCTATCTGGACAGCGCCACTTCCAAACTGCTTGCCACCGGCTCCTCCGTGCTGGGAGATGCCGTACTCTCCATTTCCTCCCTCGTCCTGTTCCTGATATTCATCATGTTCGATACCTTCTTCCTCCTGTACTACCGGCGCCTCATCGTCCGATTCCTCGTATCCGTCTTTAAAGAGGATAATTCCGTCACCGTATACGATATCATCGCACATATCCAATCCCGCATCCGTCAATACATACTGGGTCTCGTGCTGGAAATGGTCATCGTGGCAGGCGCCACCTGTCTCGCCCTCTGGATCCTGGGTGTGAAATATGCCATCCTGCTCGGCCTTATCACAGGCCTGTTCAATATCATTCCTTACATCGGCATACTGACAGCCATGGTCCTCAGCGCCCTCGTGACCTTCGCCAGCGCAGGCGCCGCCAAGCTGCTCATCGTAGCAGGCACCATCTTCGGCATCCATCTCATTGACGCCAATGTGCTTTTGCCCATCATCGTCGGCTCCAAAGTAAGGATCAATGCCCTGATCACCGTCCTTGGCGTCATCATAGGAGAAAGCGTCTGGGGCATCACAGGCACCTTCCTCGCCATACCCGTGATCGCTATAACAAAAATTGTTTTCGATCGCATCACGCCGTTGAAACCCTGGGGAATGTTGCTCGGGGATGAAAAAGATGAAAAGGAGCCCGAGCCTTTGAAAGAAGAGATAAAAGAAGAAGGAGGCGTCAATCCCGATGAGCATGGCAGCTCCACCGCGGGACCCGATAGACAGGCCGCCCCTCAGTAATTCCTGTCATCGATGGAATCCAGTATCATACGATAGCTGACATACCTGTCCTCCGCGATATGGCCCTCCGCCACCGCCTGCTTTACCATACAACCCGGCTCTTCCGCATGCAGACAATTATTGAACTGACACTGCCCCGCCAGCGCACGCATCTCCGGGAAATAGCCCGATAGCTCCGCGCGGGAAATGTCCACCAATCCAAACTCCTTCA
>DASZXP010000140.1:0-14659 GCA_035545935.1 Puia sp.
GACGGGGCGTGAAATTATCCAGCATGATGCGATCCACTCCGCCCACGTTCAGCACCCGCTGGACCTCGTCGATATTGCGCGTCTCGACCTCTATCTTCAAATGGGGCTTATACGCCTGCCTGTATGCGTTGGCTTTTTCGATGGCTTTCTCCAGGCTCCCCACATAATCGATATGATTGTCCTTCAGCATCATCATATCATAAAGACCAAAACGATGGTTGATGCCGCCGCCGATACGAACGGCCTCTTTCTCCAGGAGACGAAAATTGGGAGTGGTCTTTCGCGTGTCCAGGACACGGGTCTTATACTTCTGCAGCTTATCCACGTACTGACGGGTGAGGGTGGCAATACCGCTCATACGCTGCATGCAGTTGAGGATAAGCCGCTCGCATTGCAGAATGGTATGGACCGAAGCTTCCGCCTGGAAGGCGTCTTCGCCATCGCGCATGACATCCCCATCCTGCTTGAAGGGAGTAAAAATGGAGGAAGGCTCTTTCAGCCTGAATATTTTCTCAGCTATCTCCATGCCGGCGAGAATGCCATCCTGCTTGACCTTTAGGACAGCCTTGCCTTTGGCCTCGGGTGGAATACAGGACAAAGTGGTATGATCGCCCTCTCCAACATCTTCCCGCAAAGCAGATTCGACGAGGAACTGCAACTGTTCATCAAAAGTGGACATGCGGCAAAGATAAGGCTAATGTCTGTCCTTCTGACGACGAACCGTTGGTTCGTCAATGATACGGCTAAAACTAGTGGGAGAGTAAGTATCTAAGGGGCGCGAAAACTATTGAGCAACCTGGAACCGGAGCTCCTGCAGGAAAAGCCTGTCGCCTTTCTGCTTGATAAAAAGGGTGGTCCTGTAATCGCCATTACGGGTTTGCAGCAGACCTATACAAAACTCGGATCCGCCATTTTCACCTTTGTTCTTGATAAGGAAATTGCGAACAACATTGGTATTGAAGAAGTCCCGAATGATCATTTCTGCCTGACTTTTGCTGTACGTATCGCTTTTCTCCGGGAGGGAAATATCTACCCTGGAATCAAGGTAACGGGATAGTTGGTTGATGTTGCCGGCCTTCATCGCGCCGGTAATGTCGTCGATACTGTAATCAGGCCGGAATGAGACCAGGACAAGCGTAAATGTCATTAGCGCTAATCCAAGGACGCTTTTCATATAATAGAATATTAGTCGCCCTGCCTAATCCCAAATCTATGCCAAAATCGTTCCACGGGGTTAAAAATCCCATTAAGAGGGTATATAGCCCGGGTTATCCCTACCTTTGCCGGGCCAATCCTCCGGGACGGGGGTCAAATAAAAGTACCCCGCCCCTCCGGATATCTAATAATTGGCCTTCGGCCCGGGTGCCGTCGGCACATCACTGCAGCAATTTATGTCAAAAAAGAAAGTCATTCTGGTAATCATGGATGGCTGGGGACTGGGCCAAAAGAAGTCCTCGGATGCCATCCAGAACGCACGTACCCCCTTTGTCAGCTCACTTTACAACCTATACCCCCATTCGACGCTGGTTACCTGCGGCGAGGCCGTAGGCCTGCCGGAAGGCCAGATGGGCAATTCCGAGGTCGGACATCTGAACCTGGGCGCCGGCCGGATCGTCTACCAGGAGCTGCAACGCATCAACGTAGGCATCCGGGATGGATCATTTGCCAGGAATGAAGTGCTGTTGAACGCCATCCGCGGCGCCAAAACAAACAACAAGCCCCTCCATCTCCTGGGCCTGGTCAGCGACGGCGGCGTACATAGCCATATCAACCACCTGACGGCCATCGTCGATGTCTGCCGGAAAGAAGGTTTGAAAGAAGTATATATCCATGCTTTTACAGACGGTCGCGATACGGACCCGAAAAGCGGCCTCGGCTTTATAAAACAACTACAGGCGCACCTGAATAATTCCATCGGGAAGATCGCCACCGTCAGCGGACGTTATTATGCAATGGACCGCGACAAACGCTGGGAACGCGTTCGCCTGGCATATGACGCGATGGTGCGTGGCAAAGGAGAAAAAGCCACCGACGCGCTGGCCGCCGTGGAACAGGCCTATGCCGCCGGCATCACCGATGAATTCATAAAGCCCACCGTCATCGTAGACGAAAACCAGACACCGCTGAAAACCATAAGCGACGGGGATTTCGCGCTCTGCTTCAATTTCCGCACAGACCGCTGCCGGGAGATAACACAGGTCCTTACACAGACGGATATTCCCGAACAGGAAATGAAAAAGCTGTCCCTGGATTATACCACGATGACCCAGTATGACCAAAGCTTTAAAGGAGTCCACGTGATATATGAGAACGACGACCTTAAAAATACATTGGGCGAGATCGTCGCAGCCGCAGGCCTCCAACAGATACGCATAGCCGAAACGGAAAAATACCCGCATGTGAGTTTCTTCTTCAGCGGCGGCAGAGAAGTCCCCTTCGAAGGAGAAAAGAGGCTCATGATCCCTTCTCCCAAAGTCGCTACCTACGATCTGCAGCCGGAAATGAGCGCTTTCGAGCTGACGGAAGCCATCCTGCCGGAAATACAACAAAAAACCGCCGATTTTATTTGTCTCAATTACGCCAACACGGATATGGTAGGTCACACCGGGGTCTGGCAGGCGGCGATCAAGGCGGCCGAAACAGTGGACCAATGCGTGGAAAAAGTGGTAAAGGCAGCCCTGGACAACGGCTACACCGTATTTCTCACGGCCGACCACGGCAATGCCGACTATATGGTCAACGAGGACGGCAGCCCCAATACCGCCCATACCCTGAACCTGGTGCCCTTTTTTATCATCGACAGGGATTGGAAGGGACGGCTCAAGCCGGGCAAGTTAGGAGACATTGCTCCTACTATATTGACTATCATGGGATTAAAAATACCCCCCGAAATGACGGGAGATATTTTGATCCAAAAATAACGGGGGCGCCAGCCCTCCTTTATTTTTGACGATGCAGCTATGCGTCATAAAAATTGTCTAAATTACAGGGCAACCAATTCCGGTGACCATATGACCGAAGAAGCCATTTTACAAGGCTGTTTGAAGAACTCGGCGGCTGCCCAACGGGAACTGTACAATCGATACAGTCCCAAAATGCTGGCAGTGTGTTACCGGTTTGCCCACAATAGAGAAGACGCGGAGGATATGTTACAGGAAGGATTCATAAAAGTTTTTTCGCAAATGCACACCTTTCAAAACAAAGGCGCATTTGAAGGCTGGATACGGAGGATCATCGTTCATACCTGTATCAACAACCTTAAAAAGAACAAACGTTTTAACGAAAGCCTCGACATCGTCCACGCCAACGGGGTCCAGATACGTGAAGAAAGTGTTCCTTCCATCGTACAAGCCAAACAGATCGTGGAATGTATACGCATCCTGCCCATTGGCTATCGCACAGTATTGAATCTGTACGCCATCGAAGGGTACTCTCATAAAGAGATAGCAGATATGCTGGATATCGAAGAGAGTACCAGCCGCAGTCAGTACACAAGGGCGAAACAAATGCTGGAAGACATTCTGATCAAGAAAAAGATACTACCAAAACCAAGAGAAAAACAGACGTGGCTGTTCGCTATCCGTTAACAAGATCCAAACCAATGAAAATGTCACTAAAAATGTTTGATGATGAAGGAGAGCAACTTCTATAGTGATGAATTTGAACAACTGCTAAGGGAGAAGACAGAGCAATACAAAATGTACCCCTCTGAGAAGGTATGGAAGGGTATCCATGGTTCATTGCACACTAAAAGAAGGTGGTTCATATCAGGCATGTTCCTTTTGGTGACAGGCATTCTTTATTTCGCCGGAAGAGACCTGCTCTTCCCCTCTAAAGCGGAACTTACCAAACGCACAATAGCTTCAGCCAATAACCCCGCCATCGGTACGGATAATGAAAACTCCTCACCGCTGACAACCTCATCCGGACAACGTCGTATTACCTCCACCTCCTCTATAGCCGGTCGCCGCAACGGACAAAGCTCCGACGACCAGTCTTATAAAGAGATCAATATCGGGCGCATCGATCCTGCCGTCAGCCGGCGGGATATTTCCGAAATGCTCAGCCAGGTAGTCGCGCTTCCGGCAGAGCCGCCTTCTATTCCGTTGATAGCCGACCTCCGGATGCCATCTTCCGCAGCCGGCGCTACAGAAGATGCTGCGCTTGCCCAGACAGGCAAATCCGGTGCGGGCGCCGCTCCGGCAACAACATCCGCCACCGATAGAGCGAACGGCTTTGCTTCGGCCCCTTCCGTCTCTTCCGCCGCAACGGAAAATACAAGGGATCTCGCCGATGCCCCTATCAGGATAGCAAAGAATTCCATTTCCCGCAATTCGCTGGCCACTACACGCAACACAGCTCAGCCCGTCGCCGGGAAGAGTTCCGTCGACAGCTCCCGCAAATCCGCCGGCGGTAATGTCGTATTCACGGATGCCATTGCAGACCAGCAACGGATCAACTGGCTGTACGACTACGCCGTGTATAACATGCCTCCCGCCGCCAAAAGAGGAAGAAAATATTTGCAGCTGTACTTCTCGCCAACAGCTACCTACCGCAGCTTCTCCGGCGGGGTACCGGCAAAATCCGGCTCCGTGGTTTACAGCCCCAAGGATTTTCTGGATCGCAGCCCGGCCTGGGGATTCGAAATGGGCGGCGCCTTTTTGTACCGGATCACCCGTAACCTGACATTAAAAACAGGCCTGCAGTTCAATTATATGCGATATTCCGTAAAAGGATATACGTATACGAACCGGCTGGCTTCGGATATCAGAAGCTCCTATGGACATGCGCTGGACACCGCGAGTCCCCTGGGCGCCCTTCTCCCGTCCTCGGGGATCAGCCTGACCAACGACATCTATCAACTGTCCGCTCCCGTTGGCTTCGAATTGCGGGTCATGGGCAACGAGCGGCTGCAGCTCAACGTAGGCGCATCCATACAACCCAGCTACCTGCTGAATACCAACGTCTACTATTTGACATCCGACTATACGGGTTATGTCAAGGCTCCATCACAATTCAGAAGATGGAACCTCACAGGCAGCGTGGAAGCCTTCCTTTCCTACAAATTACACAACGGCCTCCGCTTACAGGCAGGTCCCGAATTCCGCTACCAGCTGCTATCTTCCTTCTATAATTCCTACCCCATCCAGGAAAACCTGAAGGGATATGGCTTTAAGATCGGTATTGTCAAAGCTATCCCGTAAGTGTTGTAATTTTGCCGTATGAATAAATATCGTACGGTATCCTTTTTAGCCGGCTGCCTTCTTCTGTTGTGCGCCTGCAAAAACCACCAACAGCCCGCCGCCACCCCGGACAATACGCCAAAACCCGATTCCAACACCAACAAATATTTTCCCGTAGCGGACTTCCTCCAGGCCGAGATCAGGAATATCGACACTTCCTATCTCGCTATCCTGAGCACCAGGACCACGGGCAAACGGACAGACAGCGCCTTCCTTACACCCGGCGAGTTCAACAAGGTGGCAGCAGCCTTTCTGCCCCCGGATCTGGACCCCGACAGCCTGGAAAACAATTATACCGAAAACACCTTCATCGACAAGACGACAGGATACCTTACCCTCACCTATTCCCCAAAAGACAAAAGCCGTTCGCTGCTACGGATGGATGTACTGGTCGCACAGGGCAACGACGGGACCAACAGGGTGAAAAGCATTTATATGGAAAGGACAGGCGAAGAATCCGATACCCCCGTGATAAAAAAAATGTATTGGCAGGCAGGACATAACTTACAGGTGATCACGACCCTCCAGCCTAAAGGCCATGCGGCCGAAACGAGGCAGCAGAAGGTCGTCTGGAATGAAGCAGAGACTGATTAAAACATATGACGCAAGAGCAATTTAGCAACATAGCGCACACCATCCCGGTAGATCCGGGTATTTATAAATATTTCGACGAGAGCAACGAGCTGATCTATGTCGGAAAGGCCAAAAGCCTGCGTAAAAGGGTAAGCTCCTATTTTACCAAGACCTTTACCACCTACAAGACCCATGAGCTGGTGCAACGCATCCGGCGCATCGAGTTCACCATCGTGGGCTCCGAACAGGATGCCTTTTTGTTGGAGAATTCGCTGATCAAACAGTACCAGCCGAAATTCAATATCAACCTGAAGGACGATAAGAGCTATCCTTACATCGTCATAAAGAACGAGCCCTTCCCCCGCGTATTCCTCACCCGACGCAAGATCGATGACGGCTCGGAATACCTGGGCCCCTTTACCTCCGTGGGCAAGGTCCGGGAACTGCTGGACTTCGTCAAAAGCAATATCCAGCTGCGCACCTGTCAGCTCAACCTTACGGAGAACAACATACGCAAAGGGAAATTCAAGGTCTGTCTGGAATATCACCTGGGCAACTGCAAAGGGCCCTGTGAAGGGTTGCAGACGGAAGAAGACTACCGGGAAGGGCTGGTGCAATTGAAGAATATCCTGAAAGGCAATCTGGGTCCCTTGATGCAGGAATTCAAAAAGGAGATGCGCGTGCTGGCGGAGAGAATGGATTTCGAAAAGGCGGAGATCCTGCGCAAAAAACTGGAGCATCTGCAGACTTACGAGTCCCGCAGCGTCATCGTCAGCCGGCATCTCAGCCATGCGGACGTGTTTTCCATTCTCCGGGATGGCGATCGGGCATATATCAATTACCTGATGGTGGAAAATGGCACCATCGTACAAACGCATACCACGGAAGTAGAGACGCACCTGGAAGAGTCCGACGAGGAAGTCCTGGCCTTCACCGTGGCGCAGCTGAGAGAGACCTTCAACAGCCAGGCAAAAGAGATCATCCTTCCTTTTGTAGTGGACTACCCGGAAGAAGGGACGGCGCTCACCATACCGAAGGGTGGGGACAAGAAAAAGTTGCTGGACCTGTCCGAAAAGAATGTCGGCTATTTCCGGGAGGAGCTGCGCAGGAAAAAAACATTGCAGCTGGAAGGGAAGACACTGGACGAGCGGAAGAAAGTGCTCTACCAGCTGATGGACGATCTTCAGCTCTCGGAGCTGCCCGTGCATATCGAGTGTTTCGACAACTCCAACTTCCAGGGATCTTATCCCGTATCCGCCATGGTTTGCTTCCGCGATGGCGTGGAAAGTAAAAAAGATTACCGGCATTTCAATGTAAAGACCGTACAGGGCATCAACGACTTTGCGACCATGAAGGAAGTGGTGCACCGGCGTTACCGCCGGCTGGTGGAGGAACAGCAATCCCTGCCGCAGCTGGTGATCATCGACGGAGGAAAAGGGCAGCTGGGCGCGGCCATGGAAAGTATTACAGAGCTGGGTCTGACAGGTATGATGACGGTGGTAGGTCTGGCAAAAAATGAGGAGGAGATCTTCTTCCCGGGTGACACCGAGTCGATCAAGCTGCCCTATAACAGTGATAGTCTGAAACTTATACGCCGCATCCGGGACGAGGTCCACCGCTTTGGGATCACCTTTCACCGGCAAAAAAGAAGCAAGGGTACATTTACCAATGAGCTGGAACAGATACAGGGGATTGGAAAAAGGACGGCGGATCTGCTGCTAAAAGAATTCAGGTCCGTCAATAAGATCAAACAGCTGTCGGAAGAAGAGATCGCGGCGGTCATCGGAACAGCGAAAGCAAAACTCGTACGGACTCACTTTAATCCAAACGAAGCGCCGCCGGAGCGGACCACAGGTCCGCTGCCCGAAGGGCCGTCATAAGACTTTTTTTGTGGTTATACCACAAAAAAAGGGGCCCGGATAGACATCCAGCCCCGTTTTTAAAATCCAATATCCTATGAAAAACCAGTGTAAAAATAGTAAAACAATTTTATTTAACAATACCCGCCATTGGGTATTTTGAGAAAACGCTAAAATAAAGAAGGCGGCGCTGTAACGCGCCGCCTTTCAACACTTTATAAAATTTTTTGACGGACTAATAAGACCAAAGGTCCTGTTCGTAGTTGAATATTTTCTCTTTGATGTTCTCACCTTCCAGCAGCTGGAGGATGGGGTCCTTGATGTACTCGCTGATGAACTGGTCGCCAGGATTATCCACCGTAGACTTGAGGATACGGCTGGCGAACATCCGGCTTTCGAACAATTCTTCCCAGCTCATGCGGGCGCCAAAATTCTTACCATTGTATGCTTCATACTTGGCGAGAATGGGTCTGATCTCGGGATAATACACCCAGAAGATCGGAGTCGCGGCGAGGAAGCTGCCATCGGGCTTCTTGATGGTCTTTTCCGGAGCGATACCCAGGATACGGACATGCAGACGGGAAGACTCTTTGTCGAACACCCACTCTTCCTTGATCTCATATCGCTCGACATTGTCCGGATCGAACTCGGGGCTGATGGTAGTATCACGCATCAGACCTTTGGTCCCATCAGGGTCATTGGTAACATCAGGCACCGAAACATTATAAGGTTTTCCGACCAGGTTCACCGCTATCTGCTGGAAGGTCATGGGAGTAGTGAACCTATCGTCGACGGTGGCGTCGAAAGCCGTGATATTACCGGATTTGATATTGTTCAGCAAAATATAGATCAGACGCTGGTTGCCATTATCTTCCGTGGCCTTGTACATAAAGGGAAGGTTCATCTTCTCATGCACGTCGATCTCCTGCCAGACCCGCTGACGGTAGACGGCGTCATCTTCGCGGATATTCTCGTACACCAGGGGCGTACGGTCCTTTACCAGATTGCGCTCGATGATGGCGTCATTACGAAGGGACTTCCGGGGGGTATCCAGCTTGATATCCGCATCCGGGAGCACCGCCACGGGCTTTGTCGTGTCCTTGGGAGGAGCAATGGCGGCATTATTCCCAGCCTGGTTCTTCGTGGTGTTTTTCTTCTTGGCAGCAGCAGAAGTAGTTCTCTTCTTCGAACCACGCTTCGCCTGTGCATTCACAGTTCCGGCAGCCAATACCATCACCAGCGCCAGTACACACAATCTGATAAAATGCTTTTTCATCTGTTTTTATTTTTTAGAAAGACCTGTCCGCATAAACGGACAGGTCTGGTTTTTTATTTCAGCTGGAATACCATGGGCGGCAGTACTCTTATACGACCGTCCTTACCTTTAACGCGAATGTCGTCAAAGAAGATATTGGTACCCGGAGAAGCTCTTTGTATGATGCCTCCGGCCTGCCCTGTCCAACGGGGGCCGTCATTAACCGCCTCGACGTATTGGGGGATCGTTCCACCTATCGCACCTACCTTATAGCTTACGACAACGAAGGGAGACGCGAATTCGGCATTATCCAGTCGGGCCTGCAGCGCTAACATAGCCTTGAACTCTGCAGAGGGCATCACGCCACCCTTCTTGGCTCCTACGAAACCGGTCGGGTCAGGCAGGTATTTGACCCGCATGGGGAATTCCGTAACCTTGCCATTGGCGTTGACGATGATCTTGCCATCACCAGGAGTAGTGGGAACGACATTATAGTCGTCGCCGCCTGTGTGAGTGATCTCACCATTGGTGAACCGCACGCTCACTTTCTCAGCACCTACGCTACCACCGGAGATCTTCACGGGGTTGTCTTCCTTCACATACAGCACGTTCATCTTTTCCAGGAAGACAGAGGCGCCGGAGGGCGTACCGACTGTATATTTCACAGCCTTTTCAACGGAAGCGGTTGTACCGTCGGGCTTGGCATATTCGATCTTTACATTTACTGTGCTGGAATTGCTTACCTTGGTCTTCCATGAAGCAGTCCCTTCGGGGCCTACAGGCTGTAAAGCGCCATTTACGTAAACTTTAGGCTGAGCGGCAGCGCTGAAGGCGCCGATACCCGCCTTGATCTCCAGCTCATCGCCAGGCATCATATAGGTAGAGCTGGGCGATACGATGGCGTCGAACTTGTCATACACCAGCTTCACTTCACCGATCCTCTTATGGAGGTAGTCGATGACATGCGCTTCGGAATTCTTGATATCGCTTTGGAACTTGCTGAGGATCGTCAGCGCGGCGATAGTCGGCGTCATGTGGAAGTAGCGGATGGTCCAGTCCTTGGGGATATTGCCGGTAGAGGCATTACCCGCTTCGGAAACAGGAACGCTAAGGTCCAGGGGCAGCTCCTTCTCGAAAAGGGCCTTCTGCTGGCGAAGCTCATCCTTCAGCTTCTCGTCCTGCAGTTCAGGATACTGAGAGGGATCCAGGAGGTTCAACAAATTGGTTTTGAAATCATTCAGGCTTTTGTACAGCTTGGGGCCTTCACCCTTGGTATCCATGATACGGGTGGCGGCATCGAGGTTGCCTTCTGTAAATTCTTTCTTGCCATCCTTCATCTGGGGGCTGGATTGCTCTATCAGCTGACCTTTCAGATCTTCGATGTATTTGCAAAGTTCTGTAGAAAGTTTCTGAGCGGCAAATGCCTTGGGAGCCCAGGTCTTGGCTTTTTCGGCCGTCTGGGGATCGTTGAGCTTCTCGGTGAAGGACTTGTAGGTTAGGTCGTTCTTTTGGGAGACCACACCATTGGACTTCTCTATACTATTGTTCACGGTCTTGAAGGCATTCAACACCTCGACGGATACATTCAGTGCCAGCAGCGCTGTAAGCACCAAATACATCATGTTGATCATCTTCTGCCGCGGTTCTTTAGGTAACGACATGGGTCAGTAAATTATTTTTTTCCGAATAGTAGTTTTTCATAATGGTGCACCGGACAAAACGGGCTGGTAGATATCTTGTTGATATTAGGCTTGACGGCCTTGCATTGCGCTCAGCATGTTGCCATACACATGGTTCAGATTACCCAGGTTCTTAGCGAGCAGAGCAATTTGTTCCTGTGTTTTCTTAGCGTCGGTTACGCTGCCTTGCATTGTCTCGGATGCCTTCACCAGGTTGCCATAGAAGCTGTTCATAGCCTTCAGATGGTTGTTGGTGTCCTGCAGTTCCAGCTCATAGATGGCATTCAGGCTGCCCAGGTTCTTGGTCAGTACCTGTACCTGCGTATGGAATTGCTTGGTGCCTTCGGCAGCGGCGTTGAAGCTGGAGATGGTATTGGTAGCATTCTGGTAAGCGCCCTTCATGCTATCCAGGGCCAAAGCAGCCTCTTTCGTCTTATTGGTATAATCACTGGTCGCAGCCAGTGCGCCGGATACATCGCTGATCTTCTCGACAGTAGTACCGAACTTCTTGAAACCTTCGCTCAGACGGTTCAGATTGGCAGGAGTAATGTCGGCCTCTTGCAGCATCTTGTCCATCTTGTCCAGGGAAGGATTACCGCTGGTGCCACCGGCCAGTTTCGGCAGGGCTTCAACCAGGGCATGCATTTCACCTCCGGGAGGGGGTAAGAAGGCATACACAAGGAATATCAGGGCTTCCGTCAACAACCCGGCAGTCAGGAAGAAGTCGGCCAGCTTCGTGTGCAGGATCTTTTGAAGGGCCCCGAAGATAACGACGGCCGCACCTACGCACACTATAATGTTTATCAGTCTTTCGGTAGATTTTGATACACCAGCGCTCATAGTTTAAATTTTTAAGTGTTTTGTGAAAGGGATTTTAAAAGGGTTATGGAAAAAGAGAACCGACCGTTCGGACAACGAACATCCTGTTCGTTCGGCTCTCGAGATCAAAACGATATTTCTAAGAAAAAATTGTCGAATTCTACCTGCGGCTGTTGGTCATTGTAGGCGGCAGGTCGATCACACAACGGAACCCGATGTATGACTTCGCCGTATCCTGGTACTCGTACGTACGCGTACTCGTCTGCAGGAAATAACCTACGTCCTTCCAGCTACCGCCACGTATCACCTTACGCTTCATACGGGGGGGATCGGAATCTTTTGCGTTCCAACGGATATCAGGGTTCATGTCATGCTGGAAGTTGTAAGACCCTTCATAGAAGAAGGAGGAGGTCCATTCTGCTACGTTGCCCGCCATGCAATACAGACCGAAATCATTGGGCCAGTACGCATCGGCACGTACGGTGTAGAATCCACCGTCTTCAGGGTAGTTACCACGGCCAGGCTTGAAGTTAGCCAGTAAGCAGCCTTTTTTATTTCTAAGATAATAGTTACCCCAGGGATACATGGATTGAGAACGTCCGCCACGGGCCGCATATTCCCACTCGCTCTCTGTAGGCAAACGGAAATCCGACTCGGTGGCCAAATGTCTCTTTTCCAGGTTGGCATTCAAATAACGGGTCCTCCATTCGCAGAACACAGTAGCCTGGGTCCAGTTGACACCTACCACAGGATAGTTCCCGAAAGCAGGATGCGAATAGTAACGCTTCGTCATGGGCTCATTATAAGAATAGCTGAAGTCACGGATCCAGACCAGCGTATCCGGATAGACCTTTACGTCTTTCTTCCGGATGAACTGACCACGGGCCTTGCCCTCATTGATCTTCTGGGCAGCCTCCTTCAGGTCAAAGGTCTCGGAATGATACACCAGTTTGTTGGGATCGATCTCTTTTTTACCAAAGATGCGGTTGTCCGGAACGACTACCAGCTGGTCGATCTTCTCGATAGTGGCCTTGTCGCCCCACTTGATCGTAGAAGCCTTCTTCCAGTCCACCTGGAAATGACCATCTACATCCTTGCCATATTGCATAAGAGTGGCGGCAATAGAGTCCCTTACCCAGTTCGTAAACTGACGGTACTCGTTATTAGTGATCTCCGTGGCGTCCATCCAGAAACCGCTAATAGAAGTTTGCCTGTTCCTTGCAGTATATGCGAAGTTGACATCTTCATCGCTGGGCCCCATGTGGAAAGTGCCGGGCGGTATATATACCATGCCGGGGGGCTTCTGAAGATTATAACCACTGGCGGGAGCTACGCCATGCAGCTGCCCGTCGTCGGGTAATCCTTTGTGGGATTTGCCTATTTTTCCGCATGCAGCCATCAACATCAATGCCGACAAAGCTGCTAGAGTGGATAGGTTTTTCATTTTCATAATATTAAAGGGTATTGGGCAAAAAAATTCTTTTGACAACATCTCGCTACAAGTTTAAAATTAATTTTTCGAAAGTCAAAGCTTTCATCCGGATAAATGTCTTTTGCCCCTAACCATCTTATTTCCAATGGCTTGCGAAGCTTTTTACATTTCACGGGCCGGATATTTCCTTGGTTCCATCCGTTCAAAAACCAATCTCAAAGGTCGGACGGGACCTTAGTTTCAAGACGCTAATAATATTAACGCAGGTTAAGGGGGACTTATTGTACATTCAAGGACCAAACTTTTGCACATTTTCGAGGAGACGGAGCAGCTTAGTCACTTCATTTACAGGGAGTTGACACGCATAATTTTTACATAGGAAGATTAGCGGACTGACTTCGATGGGCTTATCCGACAATAATGGAAAATGGGTATTTTCTTCGCTGGCAGATTGGAATACCCGGTAGGGGATCAGCTGTTCCAATAGCTCTTTCCGGGCATTTTCCGGCTGCCTGCCGGTAAGTACGATCTCAGGAATAATATACGTAAGGGCCTGGTACAGGGTTGCCCAAATTCCGAAACTGCCGGGATAAAGCACCACCGGCCTGCTGACAGCCGCCGCCATCCGCGCCGCCCTCTCCCCCCATTCCGGCCTATTAAATATTATAGCCATATACGCGAGGTTAAAAGCCATCAGGGAATTGCCCGAAGGAGTAGCCCCGTCATAGATCTCTTTTTTACGAACGATCGTATCTTGTTGATCCTCATGGGTAAAAAAGAAAAAATCCGTTTGCTCCCCAGAGAAACCTTCCACCGTAAATTCCATAATCTCCTTAGCCTTAAGGAGATACTCCGCATTGCCCGTGACCTCCTGCAGCTGGATCAATGCAGCGATCAGCCCGGCATAATCATCCAGAAAGGCAGGGAACCTGGCCTGCCCTCCCTTATATGAATGATAAAAGAAATATAGCCCCTCTCCCTTCAGCCGCCGAAAAATAACTTCCATATTCCTCACCGCCCATTTCCGGTATTGCTCTATTCCCAACGCCCCATAAGCCTTGCAGCAGGCAATATTCATCAGGGCATTCCAGCCCAATAGCATCTTGTCATCCAGGGCAGGCCGTGGCCGGAGCCGACGATGCTTTAAAAGAAGCTGACGGGTTTCCTCCAACTTTGAAGCCTCTTCCGGGGAAGGGTCCCTTGGTCTCACCAATATATTCTTTCCCTCCCAGTTACCACCCGCCGTGACCCCATAAAATTCATTGAACAGCGCAGCCTCTTCTCCCAGCACAGCATCGATCTCCTCCTTACTCCAGACATAATAACGCCCCTCCTCCCCCTCGCTGTCCGCATCCAGGGCCGAATAAAAGCCCCCTTCTCCATCTGCCAGCTCCCTGTCGATAAAATCCATCGTATGCACAATAGCCTCCCGGAAAATGTCACGCCGGGTCAGCTGATAAGCCTCCGAAAGCACGATGACCATCAGGGCATTATCATACAGCATCTTCTCGAAATGAGGAGCCAGCCATTGGTCATCCGTGCTGTATCGGGCAAAACCTCCCCCCAGCTGGTCATAGATGCCGCCCCGGATCATCTTTTCCAGACTAAGCAAAGCCTGTTCCAGCGCCGCCTCTTCCTTTGTGAAATGATAATAATGTAGCAGGAATTGAATAGAGAAGGTCTGGGGAAATTTGGGCGCCCGTCCAAAACCACCCTCCCGCCTGTCGGCCATTCCCATCAGATTATCGCAGATCTGTCGGAGCGTATCCGGGTGAAAGACGTTCGACCCGCCCCCGGCC
>DASZXP010000141.1:0-7800 GCA_035545935.1 Puia sp.
AAGGACCTGCCTGCCAGTTTCCAGACATTTTTGAACAAATATTATCCCAGCTATATCGAGCCGGCCAAGACGATCCCTAATAACCAAAATTTCAGCTTCGTCGTCACCACCAAAAATGTGAACGAGTACATCGATCTGTTCAACAAAGAATTGAAAGGTTTCAACAACACCAGCGTCAGCGGGCGTATCGATACCCGGGACAACCTGCTCGATCTGAATGTGGACCTGCCGAACTTCGCTTATAAGAATATCAGCTTCGATAACCTTGTCCTCAAGGGAAGAGGCAACCTGGACAGTCTTTCCATGGAAACGACCATCGGCGATGTCCGTCTCAACGATAGCCTCCACTTCCCTTCCACCCATCTTCACCTGAAGTCTTCCAATGACCTGTCCAGCGTACAGCTGACTACCAGCGCCAACCAGACACTTAATTCCGCCAATCTTTCCGCGCAGGTGAGGACGCTTCCTACCGGCGTGCGTGTCACATTCGATCCTTCCACTTTCGATATCAACAGCAAGACCTGGATCATCGATAAGGACGGAGAGCTGTCGTTCACGAACAATATCATTGCCGCGGAAGGATTGACGCTGCACAATGGCGAACAGCAGATACAGGTGACGACACATCCTTCCGAAGAGGGTAATTGGAATGACATGCATATCGATCTTAAAAAGATCAATATCGGTGATTTCACGCCTTACCTGGTGAAGTCCGAGCGGCTGGAAGGTCTTGTTTCCGGCAGCGTCGATATGACCGATCCCTTTGGCAGGATGACGGCGCGGTTCAACGGCGAGGCGGATCAATTCCGATTTGATAATGATAGCATCGGTCACCTCCAGTTGGATGCCGACTATCAGCGTTCCGCCGGATTGCTGAATACATCCGTCCATTCCGATAATAAAAGCTATCATTTCGATCTGAAAGGGCTGATCCATACGAAAGACAGCGTGGAAGGCCCTCCTATCGACATCGTGGCGGATGTCAGCGATACGAAGGTCGATCTGCTGGAAAAATATTTAGGGGGTGTTTTCACCAATCTTTCGGGCAATGCCAGCGGCAAATTGCATATCGTGGGTCCCGGCAACCAGCTGCAGTACCTGGGTACGGTGCAATTGAAAGATGCATCCCTGAAAGTGGCGTATACGCAGTGTGTCTATAAGATCCAGGCCGCTACCATCCAATTCAAAAAGGATACTATCGACTTTGGCAGCTTCCAGCTAAAAGACAGGATGGGGCATACGGCTACGCTGACCCGGGGAAAGCTTTTTCATCATGCATTCGACGATCTGGGTTTCGACTTTGAAATGAATACGAGCCATCTGCTGCTGCTGGATACAAAGGCTACGGACAACGGGCAGTTCTATGGGTCCGTCATCGGCAAGGCCCGGGTAACCCTCACGGGTCCGGAAGAGGATATGCGTATGTATATCAAAGGCGAGCCCACGGACAGCTCCTATATCTATCTGCCTCCCAGCATCACCCGCGAGCGTGGCGACGCGGACTTTATACAATGGAAGGTGTATGGTAAGGAGATGAAGACGCAGACCCAGGACAAAAAGGCCTCCAATCTCCTGGTGACCCTGGATCTGTATGCCAACAATTACGCGAATGTCTTTGTGGTGATGGACCCGCTGACGGGAGACCAGATCCGGGCCAATGGCCATGGCGCGCTGGTCATGAAAGTAGGCACGAACGACGATCTGAAGATCAATGGAAGATATGAGATAGACAGGGGGTTTTATAATTTCACGTTCCAGTCCTTTATACACAAGCCCTTCGTGCTGAAGGAAGGCGTGGGGAACTATATCCAGTGGACCGGCAATCCCTATGACGCCACTATCGGGATTGCAGCCGAATACACCGCCAAGAATGTACGTTTCAGCGATCTGGGTCTGTCGGGCAGCAATTTTGGCATCAACAGCCAGAATGTGATCCGGTACAGAGGGGACATCATCGTCTCGGCGGACCTGACCAGGCAGCTTGTCTCTCCCAAGATCGATTTCCAGATCGACCTGCCCCCCAACAGTCCGTTGAAGAACGATCCACAGGCATTGTTCCTTTTACAAAAGATAACGAGCGACGCCAATGAGCTCAACAAACAGGTGTCCTGTCTGGTGGTATTGAATACGTTTGTTCCGCTGTCCAGCAGCACCACCGCGTTCGATGCGGGAGGCGCTTTGACGGGCGTGGTATACAACAGCATTTCAAGCGTGCTCAGCAATTATTTCAGCCGCTGGGGGATGAACCTTCTGAAAAGGATCTTCAAGGACAACAGTCTCAGGGTCAACTTCAATACGAGTTTTTACAATGGTACCGCCACTGTCGACAATGTGGACCCATCGGCTCAAAGCAGGCTGACCCCCGACAGGACGAACCTCAACCTTTCCGTCGCCAAGAGCTTTATGCAGGAGAAGCTGACGCTCACGATCGGCAGCGCCTTCGATATCGGCATGGGCGCTCAGCAGGTGCAGGCGGCCTCCTTCCAGTTCCTGCCGGATATCACCGCCGAATATAAGGTCACCACCGACGGCAGGGTGGTCCTTTCTTTCTTTTATCGCGACTCCTATAATTACCTGTCCGGCAACCATACGCAAAACAGCTCCGGCGCCAGTATCTCCTACCGCCGGGATTTCGATCGCATAGACGAATTATTCAAAAAGAAAAAGAAGACGCCGCGCCCTAAAAAAGAGGACGATAAAAAAGCCTCCGACGCCACGGGTGACAGCAGCACTACTGCCAAGGATACTACTCCCGGCGGCAGCAATTGATCACCAATGCCTTATTTCAGGATCTGATGTCCCAGCTTGTCCCGCTTGGTCTGGAGATATTTTTCGTTGTGGGGATTGGGATGGATCTCGATGGGCACTGTCTCCACGATCTCGAGACCATATCCAAGCAGGCCGGCCCTTTTACGGGGGTTGTTGCTGATGAGGCGTAATTTGCTGACGCCCAGGTAACGGAGTATTTGGGCGCCGACGCCATAGTCTCTTTTATCCATGGGGAAGCCCAGGTGCAGATTGGCTTCCACGGTGTCCATGCCTTCTTCCTGGAGCTTGTAGGCTTTCAGCTTATTGACCAGGCCAATGCCCCGGCCTTCCTGGTTCATATATAATATGATGCCCTTGCCCTCTCTTTCCACGATCTGCATTGCCTCGTGGAGCTGTTCACCACAGTCGCAACGCATCGAACCGAGGATATCCCCTGTAAAACAGGAGGAGTGGACCCTTACTAACAGGGGCTCGTCTTTTTTCCATTCCCCTTTTACCAGGGCCAGGTGCTCGTTATTGGTATTTTTTTCCCGGAAGGCGATGAGCTTGAAATGTCCGTATTTGGTGGGCATATCCACTCTGACTATCTCTTCTATAAGGGAGTCGATCTTCAAGCGATATTCAATCAGGTCCTTGATAGACACGACCTTAAGATCGAATTTTGCCGCAATTTCCAATAGTTCGGGCAGGCGGGCCATCGTGCCGTCCTCGTTCATGATCTCTACCAGCACGCCGGCAGGTTCGAACCCGGCCAGTCTTGCCAGGTCGATAGTGGCTTCGGTGTGTCCGGCCCTGCGTAGCACCCCACCCTTCTTGGCCCGTAAAGGGAAGATATGACCGGGGCGGCCCAGGTCTTCGGGGCGGGTGGCAGGGTCGATAAGCGCCTGGACAGTCTTGGCCCTGTCGCTGGCGGAGATACCCGTGGTACAGCCGTGTCCAAGCAGGTCTACCGAAACGGTGAAAGGCGTTTCATGCAGGGCAGTATTATTATTTACCATGAGGCCCAGACCCAGCTCGTCGCAGCGGCCTTCTTCCAGCGGCGCGCAGATAAGCCCCCGTCCATGCTTGCTCATGAAATTGATCACTTCGGGGGTTACATTCCCGGCGGCAGTGATAAAATCGCCTTCATTTTCCCTGTCCTCGTCGTCTACCACGATCACCAGCTTGCCACGCTTGATATCCTCGATGGCGCTTTCGATACTTGCCAACATGTAAAAAATTTTAATATTATGAGGGACCCTTCGAATACCCGGCAGGTCCATATGCAAAGGTAACAATAAAACGACTGTTTGGTTGCAAAGGATGCCTGATCGCGGATAAAGTCCTGAAATTCACCGACTATCCAGTTTCGTTAAAAAAATGTCAATATTAATTTAATGTTTAGTGCAGCCTTTTTATAGTTTTGCCTTTCTTTACACGAGTTCAGGACGACGTTCCTTCCTAGAAAAACCTCCCGATTGCAGCCTGTAAGCGTTAATAATTCCTTAACGCGGATCGTAACCATGATAACAGAACAAGATCATTTCTTTGCAGGCTGAAAAAATAATAAAAACGACTATTTATGATAAAACGACTGCTATTATCAGCGTTCTCAGTTCTTTGTGTGTTTTTTACATTTGCTCAGGTGACCACCTCGAGCATCACCGGGACGGTGAAAGACTCAAAAGGGGCTTTCGTGGCCGGCGCTACTATCACAGCTGTCCATTTACCTTCCGGCACTCAGTATGTAACTCTCTCCAAAACGGGTGGCGTATTCAATATTCCCGGCATGCGTGCTGGCGGCCCTTATAAGGTCACTGTCAGCAATGTAGGCTTTGCCGATCAAACAGTAGATGGTCTCACTCTCACCCTCGGCGATGCTTATAACCTCAACATAGAATTGTCCGAAAAGGCGGTCGACCTCTCAGCTGTCACCGTATCGGGGCGGAAGAGGATCTCCAAGGAGGTGTCAGGTGTTAGCACCAATATCAACAGCTATCAGCTGTCTACCCTCCCTACCATTAGCAGAAGCATTACCGACTTCACCCGCATTACGCCACAAGCCAGCGGTACAGGCTTCGCGGGTCGCGACAGCCGAATGAACAACGTTACGGTCGATGGCGCCAACCTGAATAACAACTTCGGCCTGTCCAGCGATCTGCTGCCCGGAGCAGGTAATCCCATCCCCCTGGACGCTTTCCAGGAAATTTCCGTTAACCTTTCCCCCTTTGATGTAAAACAATCCGGCTTTACAGGGGCAGGCGTCAATGCTATCACCAAGAGCGGTACCAACACCTTCCATGGCAGCGCTTACGGAGCCTACCGCAACCAAAGCTACAACGGTACCAATGTTGCCGGTACAAAGCTTCCCAACCCGGCCAAGACCAGCAACAACCTGTACGGGCTTACCGTCGGCGGTCCCATCATCAAGAACAAATTATTCTTCTTTGTCAGCGGTGAAATAGAGAACAGCAAAAAGCCCGGCGTTACCTATTCTCCCGCAGGTGGCTCGGGCAATGGTATCCAATCCAACGTTTCGATCGACAGCCTTTCCAAACTGGCCAACTATCTGAAAAGCCAGTACAATTTCGACCCTGGCGCCTATGACAATTTCCCTGTTTTCGACGGCAAGAACCATAAGCTGCTGGGAAAGATCGATTTCAATATCAATGCTACGCATAAGCTCACCGTCAAATACAGCGACTACAAGAGCACGAACTACTTTGTCATCAGCCAGAGCGGCGGTATCAACGGCGCCAATGGCGGAGCCGGTGTAGGCACCAAATATGTTCCCCGTTTCGGCACACAGGCCATGTCCTTCAACAATGTGAACTATTCCCAAGAAGATAAGGTAAAAACAGCCAGCGTAGAATTGAACAGCAACTTCAGAGGGAAATTCGCCAACCAGTTCATCGCCACTTATACCAAGATCACAACTTTCAAAGGCCATGACGGCCCCACCTTTCCCTTCGTGGACATCATGGCTGCGGATAAGACCGACTACCTTAGTTTCGGTAACGAGCCTTTCAATGCCAACAATAACAAGGTCATCAACGACATAGTCACCGTCACCGATAACTTTACCTATTTCGCCGGCAAGCATACCATCACGGCAGGCGCCAACTACGAATATCAGAAAGTGGGCAATATGTTCATGCCCGGCAGCCAGGGATATTATATTTACAACTCCCTCGACGACTTTATGAACAATAGCGCTCCCGCCCTTTTCTCCATCAACTATTCCCTTGTAAAGGGCCAGGATGCCGTCTATTCGGCCAATATGAAGGTCGGTCAGCTGGGCGTTTATTTACAAGACGACTATGTTGTCAATCCTCGTGTGAAGGTTTCCTTCGGTCTGCGTGTGGATGTTCCCATATTCCCCTCGGCTCCCCTGGGCAACCCCTCTATCAGCGCAGCCGATCTGTATGACAAAAAAGGCAACATCACCCACTATGACGACAGCAAATGGCCCACTGCCAACCCGCTGTTCTCTCCCCGCGCCTCTTTTCGCTGGGATGTCAAGGGTGATAAGAGCCTGATCGTTCGTGGCGGTACGGGTATCTTCACCGGTCGTGTCCCCTTCGTATTCCTGACGAACCAGCCCAGCACCAGCGGTATGTATACTTTTGGCGCCATCGTCAAGGCAGGTCTGGCAGGCATCGATATGAACAATTTCAAGTTCAATCCCGATCCGCACGCTTACAATCCTTTTTACAACACCTCCCTGCCTGCCAACTATTTCCCCACTACTGCGGGAGCCACAGCGCCCGGCAGCTTTGCCATACTCGACAGAAAATTCAAATTCCCTCAGGTATGGAGAACAGACCTGGCTGTTGACAAGAAGTTCGGCGATGGGTTCACCGCCACTGCCGAGGCCCTCATTACCAAGGACGTAAACGATCCTTACCTGAGGAACGCAGCGATGAACAAGCCGGATGCTACTGTCACCGTAGGCCCCAACGACGTACGCGGCTACTATTCCAGCGCCGCTGCCAGGTTTATCAACCCCAGCATCACTCAGGGTATTATCCTGGAAAATACCAGCAAAGGCTACTCCGTAGCCCTGACCGCCCAGGTGAGCAAGACCTTCTCCAGCGGCTGGTATGGATCACTGGCCTACACGTATACGGTAGCCAAAGACGTATCTCCCAATCCCGGCTCTCAGGCAGGATCCGCATGGAGCGCCAATACCACTTCCGGCACGCTCAACGATCAGCAGCTGTCCTACTCCGGCTATTCCGTACCTCACCGCGTAGTAGGTACCGTGTCCTACAGACTGGAATATGCTAATCACCTGGCATCCACCTTCTCCTTCTATTACGAAGGCGCCAGCATCGGCCGCTTCAGCTATATCTACAGCGGCGACATCAACAACGACAGCTATACCAGCAGCGATCTGATCTATATCCCCAAGAATCCTTCCGAGATCAATTTCGTGGATCTTCCTGCCAGCGGCACCACACCGGCCTTCACCGCACAACAGCAGTCCGATGCATGGTTCCAATACATTGCCCAGGACAAATACCTGAGCAAGCACATGGGACAGACATCCAAACGCAATGGCGTCGTCGAACCATGGTACAACCGGGTCGACTTCAGCTTCCTCCAGGACATCTTCACCAACATCGGAAAGAGCAGGAACACGCTGCAGTTCAATGCATCTGTTATCAACCTGTTGAACCTGGTGAGCCATAACTGGGGCGTAAAGAAGTTTTACGTGCTGAACAACCCGCTGAAGGTTAACAAGGTCGTCAACGGCGTACCCTATTATCAGCTGCAGACATACAATGGTCAGCTGATCAACCAAACCTATATCAACGATAACTCCACCAACAGCACCTGGGGTATTCAGCTGGGTCTGAAATATATCTTCTAGGCATAATAAAAAACTGCCATAAAAAACCCGGCATCATGAACTGCCCCCCAAAGTTTAGACGGGTTTAAAAATTAAATTAAGCGGCTTGGGTCCGGTATTGCACCGGGCTCAGGCCTTTTAGTTTTAGTTTGATTCTGTCGTGGTTATAATAGTGTACGTAGTCAACAATAGCTTGT
>DASZXP010000142.1:0-12562 GCA_035545935.1 Puia sp.
TGTGGCCCGCAACCTGCTCACCTTATACAAGCAGACTACGGACTTCGATCCCGAGCAAAGCTTTACGAACAGCAATAACCAGGGCTTCGAATCCATCGGCCTGCCAAGGACACGCTCCTATGGGCTGAATCTGGCGCTTAAATTTTAATCCAGAGCGGACCACGGGTCCGCTGGCCGAAGGCCCATCATAAGCCGTGCACCGGGGATGGGTTACATTTCGGACTACACATCACCGGTGCATAAAAAAGACTATCAATGAACAACATTATAAAATATACAGGCGCTCTGACAATGATGCTCGGTGCCCTTGGGCTATCTTCCTGTGACAAAGGATTCAAGGACCTCAATGTAAATCCCGATGCCGTCTCGACGGCGGTGCCCCAATACGTGTTCACCAAGGCCCTCTACGATGGGGGCGGCTACAACGGGCATTACGGCAGCAGCGGCTCTTTCTTCCTGGAAGGGACCATGCAGTATACCACCAGCTACAACGATGTGGCGGGATTCGGATCGAAGTATATCTCCAGCCAGATCACGCAGACGGCCGGCGCTTTCAACGCGGCCTACCCGGATGAGATCAATGAGCTGGGCATCGTGATCAAGGCGGTGAAGAACGACCCTTCCAAGGTCAACCTGCTGGCGGCGGCAAGGATATGGAGAGTATACTGCTTTAGCAAGATCACTGACCTGTATGGCGACATCCCTTATTTCCAGGCGGGACTGGGCTACGACTCGTCGGTATACAAACCCGTATACGATGCGCAAAAAGACATCTATCCCAACATGCTGTCGGAACTGGATGCGGCGGCGCAAAGCCTCGACGCATCCAAAGCCACTTTTGGCGCTGCCGACCTGATCTACGGAGGTGATCCCGGCCAGTGGAAGAAATTCGCCTATTCGCTCATGCTGCGCCTGGGTATGCGTCTCACAAAGGTAGATGCAGCCGCTGCCCAGAACTGGGTCACAAAAGCCATAGCCGGAGGCATCATTACCCAGGATGCCGACATCGCCAGGCTCTCCTATATCGACGGCGGCCAGGACATCAACAAGAACGCAATGATGCTGAACATGTGGAATGCCGACTATATCGCGCAGAATGGCACGACCAATCCGGAAGGAGGAAAGTACCAGCAGAAATGGATCGACTCCCTGAAGGCGCATAACGATCCCCGCCTGCCCATCATTTCCGTGGTCTATACGGCGCCCAAGACGACGGATACTTCCTTTGCCTTGCAAAAAGGAATGCCCGATAACCTCTCCAATGCCATACCGGGCAATTTCGGCACCTATTCGGAACCCAATCCCAAGACGGTATTGCTCCTGGGATCGCCCCGTCTGCTATTCACGGTGGCCGAAGGTAATTTCCTGCTGGCCGAGGCGGCATTGAGAGGCTGGTACAGCGGCGCCACCGCGGCGGCTTCTTTCGAGACCGGCATCCGGGCCGCCATGCGTCAATGGGCGATCATTGCAGGCAGCGCCGGTACGATATCCCAGCCGGCCATCGATGCATATGTCAACAACCACCAACTGCATACGGGATCTTCTACCGACGAACAGATGCGCCAGATCTATACGGAGTTCTGGGTGAGCATTTTCCCCGATGCACAGGAAGTGTATAACAACTACCGTCGTACGGGCTATCCGGCGCTGACGCCTAACAATTACCCTACCAATGCGACGGGAGGACTGATCTTCCGCAGAGGTCAGTATCCGCAGTCGGAGAAAAACCTGAATGGGGTCAATTATAATGCCGCCGTCACCCGGCAGGGCGCCGACGACCTGATGACCCGTGTGTGGTGGGATAAACAGTAAAAATGGCTTTTTCTTTCAGGCATCAAATCACAAAGCATTTATATGAAGATCAACAACGCGGAAGAGCAATTCGTGCGCCTGGCTCTTAACTTACCTCCGGCCCCGAGCCCCATGGGGGTTTACAAGCCGTATCTGATAGAAGGAAAATACCTGTATCTCTCGGGGCACGGACCGGTACAAAACGACAGATCGCTTATCGTCGGTCGCATCGGAAGAGAGCTGGATATCGAGCAGGGCAAGCTGGCGGCAAGACAGGTGGGACTGACCATGCTGTCCACGATCCGGACGCATATCGGAGACCTTGGCAGGATAAAAAGAGTGCTGAAGATATTTGGCATGGTAAATTGTACCCCTGAATTTGAACGCCACCCGTATGTCATCAATGGCTGTAGCGAGCTGTTTGCGGCTGTCTGGGGGGAAGAGAATGGGGTAGGGGTTCGCAGCGCCGTAGGATTTGGATCGCTGCCGGACAATATTCCTGTTGAAATTGAAGCTATATTTGAATTGCAATAAAACAAATGAAAAATGCTTCAGACTGCCTCCTCCGGGGCGCCCCGGCTGGCCGCTTTCGGTGAGTTTATGCTAAGACTCCATAGTATGGAAGGAAGACGATTCTTACAAGCCGGACCCTATCAGCCTTATTATGCGGGCGCCGAGGCGAACACCTGCGTATTGTTATCTCGATTGGGCATTCCCGTTCGGTATATCACCCGGCTGCCGGATAACGATATCGCCCAGGCGGGCGTTCAGCAGCTGAGCGGGCAGGGAGTCGACACCTCCCATATCGTCTATGGAGGTGATAAGATGGGGGTTTATTTTACGGAACAGGGTAATGGCATCCGCTCCACCCGTGTGATCTACGACCGGGACGGGTCTTCCTATGCGCGGCTGCAGCCGGGTGTCATCGACTGGCAAAATAGCCTGGACAGCGTCCCTTATTTCCACTGGTCGGGTATATCGGCAGCCGTATCTCCCGGAGCGACGGATGTTTGTGCGGAAGCCTTGTCCGCAGCGCGTCAAAAAGGTATAACGATCTCTACGGATTTCAACTACAGGACCACGCTCTGGAAATATGGAAAACATCCCCGCGAGGTGATGCCCGGTCTTATGCAATACACGAAGGTGGCGGTGGCGGACCTGGATTCCGCGGCCGTTTATTTCGGGATAGACACCGACAAAGCAGCGGGGCTGGAGGACCGGTTCATCCAATGCAGCCAGGCCCTGCGGGAACGATTGCCGCAACTGGAAGTGCTGGCCATGAGCTTTCGCAAGACACAGGGGATCCAACATATCTACTCGGGCGCATTGCTGTACAAGGGAGCTTATTATTTCTCCGCCCGGCTCGAGCTTCCTTTTGTCACCGACCAGATAGGCAGCGGCGACGCATTCACTGGAGGGATGCTTTATGGACTGATGACGAAGGCGATGCCGCAGCAGATCATCGATCTTGCTACCGCCTGCGGCGCGCTCAAACAAAGCATACCAGGTGACTGGGCATTGATAGGCAAAGGGGAATTGGATCAATTTATTCACAACGGGCCCACCGGCCGTATCATCCGGTGAAAAAAGGATCGGCTGTATGTTCATCATCGATGCGCACCTGGACCTCAGCATGAATGCCATGGAATGGAACAGGGACCTGAGGCTGCCTGTGCAGGCTATACGGGATAGGGAGAAAGGTCTTACGGACAAGCCCGATAGAGGCAAGGGGACGGTAGCGCTGCCCGAATTGCGAAAAGGTAATATAGGCCTGGTCGTGGCTACACAGATCGCCCGGTATGTAAGCCCGGACAATCCCTTGCCCGGCTGGCATTCTCCCTGGCAGGCCTGGGCGCAGACACAGGGACAGCTGGCCTGGTACAAGGCCATGGAAGAGGCGGGAGAAATGACGATGATAAAAGATCTCGCCTCGCTGGACAAACACGTCGCTCTTTGGCAGGGGCCGGCAGACCCTTTGACGGTAAGACCCATCGGATATATCCTTAGTCTGGAAGGCGCCGACTCGATCATAACGCCGGGGCATTTGGAAGAGGCATACGAATATGGTCTGCGTGCCGTGGGACCCGCACACTATGGTCCCGGCAGATATGCCAATGGCACGGATGCCTCCGGTGGTCTGCACGAAGAAGGAAAAGAGCTTTTGCGAATGATGGAGCGAAAGAACATCATCCTGGACGCTACCCATCTCTGTGATGACGCTTTTTGGGATGCCATGGAATTATTCAACGGCACTGTCTGGGCAAGCCACAACAACTGCCGGGCCCTGGTCGATCACAACCGTCAGTTCAGCGACGAGATGATAAAAGCATTGATCGAAAAAGGAGCCGTCATCGGAGGCGCATTGGATGCATGGATGATGGTGCCTGGCTGGGTAAGAGGCATATCCACACCCGAAGCCATGGGCTGCAATCTGCAAAAGATGACCGATCACCTGGATCATATCTGCCAGCTGGCCGGTAATACCCTGCACGTGGGGATAGGGACCGACTTGGATGGAGCTTTTGGAAAAGAGCAGACACCCTATGACCTGGAGACGATTGCCGATCTTGTAAACATCCCCGCGTTGCTGTCAAAAAGAGGATACAGCTCCGGGGACATCGATAATATCATGTACGGCAACTGGCTGCGTCTGCTGCGCAAAGCATGGGCCTGATGAGCCCCGGGCCGTCCATTACTTTCTGATCATCTTCAAACACACCGGCGCGGGGATGCTCAACTGCTGACCCGTGGCCTTCAAGAGACCCGTGGCTGGGTCTATGCGAAAGATGACTACATTGTCGCCGCGCTGATTGGCTGCCAGCAGCCAGTGCCCGGTAGGATCTATTACAAAATTACGAGGCGTCTTGCCTTGGGAGGATTCAAACCCTTTTATGGTCAGCCTGCCCGTAGCGTTGTCGATGGAATATATAGCAAGGCTGTTGGCATCACCCCGATTGCTTGCATAAAGGAATTTCCCATTAGGCGACACATGGATATCGGCGCTGCCGATATCTCCTTTGAACCCGTCAGGCAGTGAGCTGATATGCTGCAGCTGTTTGAACCTGCCGTCGGAATAGTGGAAGGCATCCACGAAGCCGCCCATCTCGGTCATCAGATAGACATAGGGCTTGCGGGGATAAAAGCTGATATGACGGGGACCTGCGCCGGGTTCTATCGGCTGAGCGGAATCCTTGGGCGCCGTCAGCGGTTGTGTGGTAGCGTTTGCGTTGAACCGGTAGATGGACAGTTTGTCCAGCCCCAGATCGGCCGCGATAAGATATTTTTCATCCGGCGTAAATGTCACGGAATGGACATGCGCCTTTTCCTGTCTTTCTTTATTGGGTCCTGTGCCCGTGTGCTGGATCAGCTGTGTCAGGGCTCCCAGACTGCCATCCATATGAATGGGTAGGGCCGACAGATTGCCGCCGCTGTAATTGGCTACTATGATCCATTTGCGATGGGCGTCCACGGACAGATAGCAAGGGTCCTGCCCTCCGCTGCTCTGTTTGTTGAGGAATGTCAGCTGACCGCTGGTCTTGTCGAAGGCAAAAGAGCTGACGGCCCCCGGCTCTTTTCCTCCCGTCTCATTGACGGCATACAGGAACTTGTCCCCCGGCGCCACAGCCAGATAGGAAGGGTTCTCCGTAGCAACGGTGCTGACGAGCTTTGTCTCGCCCGTGGCGGCATTGAACTGGTACACATAGATGCCCTTGCTGGCATTTCCCTTCGTATAAGTGCCTACGAACAGGTAGAAGTTCTGGGAAGAACAGGACAACGAACAGATGACGGCGAATAGAAGAAGAATGGTAGTACGCATAAAACAAATGTAACGAAAATTCCAGGTTCGGAATTTACTATGCGAGATGTATTATTTACGATAGTGTAAGGGTTTGCCACTATCGTCGGGTAAGATAACCACAAATGGTAATAGATTGATCATATGAAAAGTTTGTTTTCTCTCGCCTGTGATGGAAATTTGTCCTATGAATGAATGATCGATCCAATGTCACTATGTTAAACCAAGTTAAGTAAGGCTCAAGATCCATTACCTCTGAAAAACCAAAAATGTCCAATGTCCTGTCCTGTTTAGGGCTCTCGCTGTAAGAAACGTCCTTCTTATGGTAAATTAACTTACCCCGCTCCATGGAGCGGGGTTTTTGTTTTCGGCTTACCTTCGCGGCCTATGTCAACGATCAATGAACCAACAGTAACCCCTGGTCAGATAGACCAGCTCATTCGCAGCCGCCGCAGCACCTTTGTAGACCAGTTTGAAAAGGGCCGGCCAATAGATGAAGCCACGATCTGGCAATTGCTGGAGAACGCCAACTGGGCTCCCAATCACAAACGTACCGAACCCTGGCGATTCACCGTATTCACAGGAGAAGGGATAAAACGGTTTGCCGCCTTCCAGGCCCTGCGTTACAAAGAGACGTCCGGCGAGAAATTCAAACAGGATAAATATGACAAGCTCCTGGAGAACCCTGAAAAAGCATCCCATATCATTGCCATCATCCTTCGGCGGAGCACTACTGTCGACATACCGGAAATGGAAGAGATCGCGGCTGTAGCCTGCGCGGTGGAGAATATCTATTTGTCTATCGCGGCCTATGGCCTTGGAGGATATTGGAGCACGGGCGGACCTACCTTCGATCCCGCGGCCCGGGAATTCTTCGGACTGGATGCCGGCGATATATTGATGGGATTTTTTTACCTGGGTCATATCCGGACCCCTTCCGTGGCAGGGACCCGAAGACCCATCGAGGAGAAGACTACCTGGATTAAAGAATAAGACCCGGAGCCATAAATCATAAATTAAGTAACTTTCCTACTCAAATAACAATTCTATTATCATGCGTAAGCTCTATTTTCTTCCTGCTGCACTGCTCCTGGGACTGGCGGCTTGTAACAATGCCGGCGACCAGACTGCCGCCTCAGGCGACACTACCAAAAAAGCAAACGATACGATGAACATGAATCACACCATGTCCGATAGCCCCTCGGTGACCCCGGTGCCGGCGATTCCCGCGGGCGCCAAAGTGTATTTCAAGAATCTGAAGGACGGTGAGACCGTAAAATCCCCCCTTAAAGTAGAAATGGGCGTTGACGGGATGACGGTAGATTCAGTGAGCAAAAAAATAATTGCATCCGGCTCCGGTCACCACCACCTCTTCATCGACGCAGAGGACTCTCTTGCTTCCGGTACGGTGGTCCCGAAAGATTCCACGCACCTGCACTTTGGCAATGCCCAGACCAGCGCCGAGATCAAACTGACCCCCGGCGAGCACAAGCTGACCCTCCAATACGCTGATGGTATCCATCGTAGCTATGGGGCCAAACTGGCTACTACCATTAAGGTCAAGGTAAAATAAGTGAATTTCTTATCTTCGCTCACCTCCCGGCCGGGAGGTGAGCTTTTTTTTGTAGATACCCGCTGGGGGCGAAAAACCTCTTTTTAGAGCCAGACAACCCAAGCAACGGAAAAGCCGTAGGGATTGTCAGAAAAAGGAAGTGATCCGCCACTTCGCATTAAAAAAAATAATTATGAGTAAGAACAAGTCAATGTTCAATCTTTTTAAGGTCTTTGGAGTAGCAATGACAGCAGTGATCCTTTCCGGCTGCCTTAAAACAGGTACGAACAATTCCACCAGTTCCACGAATATCAGCTTTATCACCCTGATGAATATGGCGCCTTATTCCTCCTCCACGGAGGTGTACTTCAATGGCGACAAAAAAACTCCGATCATTTCACCAGGAAGCTATTCGACCAACTATGGACAGGTGCCCCCCGGCAACTATGATATCAAATTCAAGGTTGCCAGCGCTGATAGCGTTCTTTCCGAGATCCCTCCCAGCTCTTACGATTCGCTGGGATTCTATACGCTGATCCTTTATAACCCCACTGCCAGCCCTGCGGTCAACTCCATGAAGATCGTCGACGACTTTACCACCCTGTCTCTTACGGGAGCGAACTACCGGTTCTTCAACCTTTGTCCCGACTATCCCGTGGTGGACCTGTACATGAATACGACGGAGGTACAGCCCGGACGCTCCATAGGGGATAACTACAACAGCTCCTATTTCAACTCTTTTGTACCTATCACCTCCGGAGGCTATTCCGTGCAGGCAAAAAAAGCCGGAACGGATTCCGTAATTGCCTCCATTTCCAGCGTAGGATTGCAGGCAGGCAATGCCTACACCATATTCCTGATGGGCAGCAACCATAACTCGAACAACCCGGTGTCGCTGGCCATATTACAGGCGGCTTATTGATCGCACGGACCGGAAGGCGCATTATTTCAGACTGCCGGGAAGGACGTTGTGGTACTTCTTAAAGATGGTGATAAAGGCGCTGACCTTTTCATAACCCAGCATATAGGCCGTCTCGGAAACGCTGATCTTCTTTTCCTGTAACAGCCATTTGGCCAGCTCCATTTTCTTTTGAAGATAGTATTCGTAGATGGTTTTGCCGTATATGGCCTTGAAATGTCTTTTCAGCGTGGACTCGCTGATCGCGAATTCCTTTGCCAACTGCTTTTGGCTGGGCAGCATATCCTCGAGACACTCCACCAGTCGTTGTTCCACCTGCCGGAGGGTTTGTATATAGGGAGCTTCCCGGGCCGGCAGACGGGGAGCATTGTCACCGGGTATGCGATTGATGATATTGGCCATCACCATCAGCGCACGGGAACGCACCGTCAGTAGATTGAACAACGGCTTGTGCAGCTCGAACTCGATCTCGCTGAGAAGATGATCATCCGCCGGCTGTGTCGTTTCCGCGATGACAGATGCAGTCCCTCCTTCTTCCAGCGCCCCGGAAATGGATAGTATCTTTTCCTCCATACCCGCCAGATGGGTATACAGCCATTCCCTGGAAAAAAGCAGCTCGATGGTATGAGATAATACGCCCTCCGGTATCTGCGTGGACAAGCGGCCGTTGTTCGACGTGAGAAAGACATTGCTTGGGTAGCCGGTTTGCGGATGGGACTTGAAAATGGGCTTTATCAATTTCAATGAGGTAGGAGTGAGGAGGAAACATAAGGCAAAAATGATCTCGCTGTCCGGCGCCTTTGACAGCCGGATGATCTCGATGTCCTCATAATATCTGAGACGTGTGTATCGCAGATAGAGCCCCTCCTCGAGGAAAATGTTTTTTATCAACCCGCTGCCCCTGTGCTGAGGTATATGCATAGTATTGTTTGTGATCGACGCAGGAAGTTGCTTCGACAAAGAAATAAAACCTGATTCCAGATTGTCGTCTCGCAAAATGAAACGATGCATTGGTAAGCGTGGGGTGGTAAATGATAGAATTCGCTGTATCCGGGCGAAAGGCGCCATGCATATACGTAAAATCCAAGCGTTTGGATTTGCTTGCTTGCGGTTGACCGGGAAAGGGTATTTTTTGGTTTTTTTGAGGGATTGCGCATATTCGTTTTGTAGTATCTTTACTATAATATTTAATTTTTCTTCCATTTCTTCGTCTATTCCTTTGAACTACCATTATCCGATATCTTTCATCATAAACGTGAGAGATTTTATCGTCGCCTCTTAACAACACACCTGCCACAACTTCCCATTTTTGATCTCTGATCAATCGGTGCATGTATCGCGATCATGTCCGCATTAAGGCGTACCCGCGTTGAAATCGACGTTGGTTATGGCCTGATTTAGCAGCAACTATTAACTAAACTCTAAAACCACAAGATGAGACGTACATTTACATGCATTCCCATTCCTATCATTCTCCTGTTTTGTACCGCCTGGTTCCGTGCTGAAACGCAGATATTACCGCATGGGATCAGCAAGAGCTGGTATAACGAAGCCGTTGTTAACATAGAGGAAAGGGAATATTTTATTCGTACCCTGGAGCCGCCAGGCGTATTCGGCGCCGTAAATCACGGCCAGCACCTGACATACCTGTTCAACACGGATGGATACACCGTCACCAACTTTAATGACAATGCGTCCGGCGCCGGTCTTTGGTCCAATCGATTTGTTATTGCCGGCATGGGCAGAAATGGCGGGTTCCATAATGGAACGCTGCGGTCCGTCCAACAGATAGGTGATTTGGAACTCCATTATGATTATGACAGCTATACCATCGACTATAGCAACAGGCGGGAAGGCATGGAGCAGACCTTTCTCATCAAACAAAGGCTTAGAGGCCGTCATGCGCTGGAAATAGCCATCGACCTGGACGGCGACCTGCAGGCAAGACTTTCCGGCCAGGACCAGCTGTTGCTGTTCAAGGACGATCCGCAGAATGTCAAGCTGGTATATGATCAGATGAAAGTATGGGATCGGAAGGGCGCCAGGCTGCCTGCCCGCATACATCTCACGGGGCCTCGTAGTTTTCGGCTATATATCGATGATAGCCGGGCGGTCTATCCCATTACAGTGGACCCGTTGAACCATACTCCGGGAGCCACCTATGCGTTGGGTAGCGAGGTAACGCCCGTCATCAATGAGTCGACGACTCCCATGTTGAGCGGCTATACGCTGGCCGGCGTAGGGGACGTGAACGGAGATGGCAATGACGACATCGTCATCGGAGCGCCGCTGTATACACATATCAGCACCGGCAGTAGCGTTTTATCCGCCAGCGGTACGGCCGTAGGTGCGGCCTTCGTGTTTTATGGAATCCATCTGAGCTCCCCTTCCACAATCCCTTCCCAGGTGCTGCAGCCCACGGGGCTGCCGGATGGCGCACTCTTTGGCTTTTCCGTCAGCGGCGGAGGCAATATAGATGGCGATGGCAAATCGGATTTTGTCATTGGCGCGCCGGGGGATACGAGCTTTGTCAGCTTTCCTTTTCCCGGACAGATCCATGCTGGCAAGGTCTATGGCTATCGCGGCGCCAGTATGGGTACGGATCTGTTTGTCATACCCGCTCCTTCGGCTGTGCTCGAGCTGCCCAGCAGCACCCTCACCAATAACGACCCCCTGTATGGGTTTAGCGTAGCCATAGCCGGGGACATGGATGGCGATAATATTTCCGACATCGTGGTCGGATGTCCCGGCATCAATGGCGGCACGGGACTCATCGATATCTTCCGGGGCACTGGTACCTCGGCTATGTTCTCTACCACCCCGAGCAAGACGATCAATGGCCTGTTATCTGCCACTCTTTTTGGGTTCAGCGTCAGCGGTGCAGGCGATGTAAATAATGACAATCTCGCCGATATCATTGTCGGTGCGCCGGGTGAACTGGTCGGCCTTTCCGTTTCCACCCAGGGGGCGGCTTATATATTCCATGGCAATGGCGCAAGCACCTGTACGAATGCCGTCGATGGCAATGGCGCCACTGGCAGCAATGGGACGGCCTTGACGGGAACGGGTGGCGCCTTGTTTGGGTTCAGCGTCAGCGACGCCGGGGATGTGGATCATGACGGGCATGCGGATGTCGTCATCGGAGAACCAATGGCGATGGATCAAGGGGCCGCGGCGGGATTGGCTTTTGTTTATTTTGGTTCCAGCGCTTCCACGGGCATCGGCTCCGCGCTCAGACATGATACTTTGCGAAGTCCCCAAAGCCCTACCGCCATGGGCGGGACTACTCCGCTCAATCTGCTTTTTGGATTTAGCGTGGGCACGGCCGGCAATGCTATAGGCGATGTCGCCAGCGAGGTCCTCGTAGGCGAGCCCGGCACCAAGCCCATGCTCAACTCCAACCTCAATATCGCCTTTACCTCGCTGGGGCTGTCTACGGCCCCTGCTACACAGGTGTTCAACGGCTCCGCTTATATATTCCAGGGACATATCACCGCCGGCATTGGGAATAATGCAGCCCCATACTGGACACTGCGCAATTCAACTCCGCTCACCTCCGCTGACGCGGACCTGCTGGGAGCCAGCGTACATTATGCCGGTGATGTCGATGGAGACGGGTTCGATGACCTCCTCATCGGCTCGCCCAGCGGAGCGTTGGATCTCGGCGTCAACCTGGCAACCATTCCTACTTCACAGTCCCTGGCATTGAACGACGGCCTTATTCCATCCGGCAGCGAGGGAAATTCCTACCTCTTCCTGGGCTTCTCGGCGCCTCTTCCGGTTAGCCTCCTTACATTCACCGCTACAGGCGTAGATAGCAGATCCCTATTGAGCTGGTCGACGGCCCAGGAACAAAACACCGATCATTTCGATATCGAACGCAGCGTGGATGGCGTCAGCTTTAGCAGCATCGGGGCAGTGCAGGCCGCGGGTAACAGCAGCCTGGTGAAAGAGTATTCCTATATTGATGCATCGCCTGTCATGGGCGCCGACTACTATCGTCTGAAGATGGTGGACCTCGATGGTAATTTCACCTACAGCAAGATCGCTGTCGTGAGCTTCCGCGCTTCGGGACCTGCTGTAATTGCCGCGTATCCGAACCCTGCACATGATAACTTTAGCTTGTCATTTAAGAATATGACACCCGGGCGCTACCGCATGAGCATGCTTAGCGTCGCGGGACAAGAGGTCATGTCGAAGAATATACAAATATCCAATCCCATCGATCAGACTGAGACCGTGCATTTGCCTGTGCTTGCCGCGGGCAGCTACTGGATCAGGATCATAGATGAGAAAAATCACAGTTTCCTCTCCCGTATGGAAATCCGCTAATACAAAATTAGCCCACAAAAAAACCCGCCGGATGAACTGCCCCCCAAAGTTTAGACGGGTTTAAAAATTAAATTAAGCGGCTTGGGTCCGGTATTGCACCGGGCTCAGGCCTTTTAGTTTTAGTTTGATTCTGTCGTGGTTATAATAGTGTACGTAGTCAACAATAGCTTGT
>DASZXP010000143.1:0-29303 GCA_035545935.1 Puia sp.
GCATCTTTCATCACCATATTGACGGCGCCGCCGATGGCGTCCCCTTCCATATTCGGCGTAAGGGACTTGGTAACCTCCAGCCTGTCCAGCATGTCCGCCGGGAAGATATCCAGGGGTACATAGCGGTTCTTATTATCCGGGCTGGGTATCTTCACCCCATTGACGAGGGTATAGATATACCTTTTCTCCATACCACGTACGATGACATACTGACCTTCCCCGTTGGAGCTGCGTTCGATGGATACCCCCGACACACGTTGGGCCGAATTGGCCACGGACAGATCGGGTGAGATCTCGATGGCGCGGGCGGAAAGGGAATTCTGAACGATGTCGGCCCTTCTGTCGGCCATAATGGATGCCTTTTCGGAACCCCTGTCCCTGCCGCCGGAGACCTGTATGGTCGACAGCTCGGTCTGATGCCTTTCCATATCTATCCGGATGGGTTTGACCCCGTCCTGAACGGAGATCTCTACCTCATATTTGTCATATCCCACGGCGTTGACCTTGACCTTGTACTCCCCTGCCCGGAGATTGCGTACGAGGAAGGTCCCATCCAGACCCGCAATCAGGTGTATCTTGCTCTTGACACCATTTGACTCCTTGCCTTCTATTTCTACGGTGGCGCCCTGAATAGGTTCCCCGGACTGTTTGTCTATTACCCCCCCGCGTAAGGTGGTCGTCTGACAACGAGCCGTCAGCCAGCCGCAGGACAATAAGAGTAATAGGAAAAATAAATGCTTCATTTTAGTTAGTTTTTTGCGACGCAAATGTGCAAAAGCCTTTCTTCCGGGCGAAGATCCGGGGGTGAACAAATCGGCTACACCGTAACAGGAAGCGTATACCAAGCGGCAACTCCGTAAACAAACAGTATTTAAATTGTTGGTTATCAAATCATATATCAGAACAGAAACCTCCATTACCAAATTGTTACCGTAACATTACCGGATTATTAATAGGCCGGCTTATCACAACGACTGGACAAAGGCCGTCAGGCTTTCTCCATTGTTAAGAGATAACTTTTTCTTCAGGCGATACCTGGATACCCGTAGGCTGTCCTGGGAGATACCCAGGAGGGTGGCGATATCTCCGGAGGCGAGGTTTAATTTAATAAGGGACAGCAGACGCAGGTCATTACCCGTAAGATCCTCGCAATGCAGCTTCAGCTGGTCGAAGAATTGCTGGTGCACCTGGCCAAAGGTCTCCCGGAACTCATTCCAGTATTGGTCGTGGTTGAAATTGAGGTTTATCTGCTGGATCAGCTGCTGCAGCTGCTTTTTCTGGTCACGTTTGTCGTCCTTTACCAGGATCCCCAGGCGGTCCCGCAGGTTCTCCAGCAGCTGGTTCTTCTGGATGACATGGAGGGTGCTGCTGGTAAGCCCCTTCCGCTTGACCTCCAGCTCCTGTATCAGCCTTTCTTCCTGTAACTGTCGGTTTTGCAGCTCGGCCTGCATCAGTTCCCGCTGTGTCAGGTAGATCTGTCTGTCCCGCTCGCTCGTGAGACGTTCATTCCTGATCTTGAGACGCTGACGGCTGATGACGGCTACGCTCAGCACGATCAGCAGGACGATGACTACAATGACGGCCGTAGTGGTAATGATGGTGATCTTACGGGCATTTTCCAGCCGGACGATCTCATCATTCTTCTTATCGATGTCGAAAAGGACGCTCAAAAAGGCTGTCTGCCGATTGTTCTCCTTTGAATAGATATCCAGGGTGGCCCGGCGGGAAAGCTCCAGGTAATGGTAAGCGCTGTCCTCCCTACCCAGCAGGTGATAGGCCTTGCCAAGGTCCCGGTAGGCCGCACCCTTCTCATAGAGGTCGTTGGTCCGGGTGGCCAGGTCCAGGGCCTTATTGGTCTGTACAATGGCTTCGGTATAATGGCCTGTCTTGCGGAGGATGTCGCCCAGGTTATTGACGACCTCGATACTGGCTACCTGCTCCCCGGATTGGTCATAGAGCTGGAGGGCATTGGTAAAATAATACCGGGAAGAGTCGAACTGCTCGAGGTCTTCGAAGATGCTTCCCATATTCTCGTAGATCTTGGCCATACCCTGCTTGTGGGAGATGCGTTGATACCGCTGAAGAGCCAGACGCTGGTAGAAAAATGCGCTGTCATACCGCTGCTGCTTCTCATACAGATGCCCGATCTTGCCATAGGTAGTGGCCTGTCCCTCGGTGTTGCCCGCCTGACTGTACAGGTCAAGGGCTTCGTCGTATTGCTTACGGGCCAGGGGCAGCTGCCGGTTGTAATAGTATAAGATCCCCATGTCGTCCAGGTTGGCCGCTATCTGCTCCCGCTGGCCCACTTCCCGGAATATCTTATCGGCCTGCAGATGAAAGTCCAGGGCCTGGGGGTAATTGCCCAGGTAATAGCTTATCTGCCCCATCTGTTGAAGACAGGTAGCGGTGCTGGCCTGGTCCTTTTTGGCGAGGGACTGGGTGTACATTTCCTTTAATAAAAGGAATGCGCTGTCGGGGAATTGTTGACTTAACCGCTGGGTATACGCCAGCTCTGCCCGGTCGTTCTCCTGCACCTGCGCCTCGTCCGGGAAAGACAGAAAAAGCAACAACCCCAGGGTCAGGCCCCGGAAGGATATATTATACAAATAGCTCATCTATAGAAGGAGCCACAAAGAAAAGGGATTAGTATTATGTAATTGTTAAGTAGTTTCACCGCCCTATCCCCGCCGTTCGCCGGAAATTATCCAAAAATCACCGTTGGACGGTTGCCGCTTCTTTTCTCAGCCTCTATATTTACATCCATGAATAATAACAACCATACTACACCGGTACTACAGGTCGACAGCCTCAACGTATACTATGGCAGCTTCCACGCTGTCCATAACGTCAGCTTCGAAGTGCGGCCGGGAGAGATCTTCGGTCTCCTGGGTCCTAACGGGGCAGGCAAGACGAGCACGCTCAGCGCCGTGGAAGGCCTGTTGAAACCACAGTCCGGCAATATCACGGTAGCGGGTTATTCCACCCGCGAAAAGCCTTTGTATGCCCGTGCCAATATGGGAGTACAGCTGCAGTCCACGAGCTTTCAGCCGGAGCTGACGATCACGGAGATCATACAGCTTTATGCCGGCATCTACGGGGTGGATCTGTCGAAGGAGCAGGTAGCAACCATTCTCACCAATATCAAGCTGCAGGATTCCGCGGACAAAAAATATGGACAATTGTCCGGCGGACAGCAACAACGCGTATCCCTGGTCATCGCGACTATTCATGACCCGCAGCTGGTGCTGCTGGATGAACCCACCACGGGCCTGGACCCGCAATCCCGCCGTCAGCTCTGGATAAGGATAGAAGCCATGCGGGACAAAGGGCATGGCATCCTGCTGACCACCCATTCCATGGAGGAGGCGGAAGCCGTTTGCGACCGGATCGCGATCATCGACCATGGCAGGATCATCGCTACCGACACGCCCCAGGCGCTCATCGACGGCAACAGGGACAAGCCGGAAGTGATCCAGGCTTCCCGCAAGGGGAAGATAACCTTAGAAGACGTATTCATCGGACTAACGGGAACGGAAGTCCGCTCATAAACCAACCATCACTCTTATGCCAACTACTACTATACCATCCGCTGGTTCTGTTTTATCGAAATTATTGCGCGCCGACCTGACCACCCTCTGGCGCAATCGCCGGGCGTCCCTGCTCGTGGTGCTCGTACCCACGGTGATCCTCATCTCCTGGAAAGGGCTTATACCAAAGATCGGGGCCATTTCCGTCATCGCCAACTGTATCACGGTAGGGCTTACCGCCATTGGGCTGATGGGCTATACGAATATGATCGCCCGCGACAGGGACAAAGGCATTTTCCAACGGCTGCGTGTCGCACCCGCGCCAAAATGGACGATCATGACCAGCCGGCTGGCGGTGCAATTGATGATGATCCTTATCACCACTATCGTACTTTTTATCGTGGGCTATAAGTTCGACGGCATTACCCTCGACGCCAGGGGCTATATCGCAGGGCTGCTGATATCCATCGTAAGCGGGGCTGTCTATCTCAGCCTGGGACAGGTCATCGTAGGACTGATAAAAAATGCGGAGACGGTGAATGTGGTCACCCGGCTGGTGTACTTCATATTCATCATGGTAGGCATGTTCAGCGACATCGGCATGTTGGGAAATATGATGCAAAAAGTAGCCTACTGGTCCCCTTATGGCACGGTGAAACACATCGTATCGGCAGCGTTGGCGCCTGCCACCTGGAATAAGGACAGTTCGATCGCCCTCCTGGTCACGCTGGGCTATACCGCCGTGTTCACCGTCCTGGGGGTTAAATGGTTCCGCTGGAATACACGCTAAAGGCTGATCTTTCCACCTATACCATAATACCTGCTGGGAGTGGTCATAAAGGAAGTGCTGCCGCCACGAACCAGACCACGGCTGTCCACATACACTTCCAATCCAATTTTTTCCTGGAGCGGTACTTTATACCCTATATAAATATTTTGCGCCAGCCAGGCATTACCCCTGGTAAAGGAAGTCAAAGGACCAAAGCTGTAGAAAACGACATCCTCCCCGCTGAAATGATAGAGCAGGTCCATCCCCACGCTGACGCGGTGGCATTGTACCCTGTTGGTCCATCCACCCGTAAAAGAAGGCTTGTTATTACTCGGGAAACGATCGCCGATGATGCTGGGGTCCCACATAGTCTGCTGACCGGGGTCGGGCTTTGCCCTCAGTACCGTAGTATTGAGCCCTGACTGCCAGGTCACATCCCCCTTGTCGATGACCCGGACATTGACACTTACCCGATGCTGAATAGATGTCCAATTGAAAAAATAAGAGATGACTCCTCCCGTACCAATTGTCGTATTCAACGTTGAAAGATTCCGGCGCTCGAGATTATAATCTATCTGCAGTCTGTCCTTCAGTACGGACCAGTGGGCGCCCGCCTCCCAAACCCAGTATTTGGGTATGCTTATCATTGGGAGAACAATTACGGGCGAATAAATACTTCCCAACACGGTCGAAGCGTTCCCATTGATCGGATATTTAAAAGGCGAATTGGCATTCCCGATGTCATTCAACGAAAAATCCGTCACGAAATAAATGCTGCGTTGGGCATACGATCCAAACAGTTTCAGACTATTGCTGCGGCTCATCCCGTCGAGACGCAGCACATCGATGGCTATGCTGCCAAAAGCCGAGGTCCTGGGCAATGTAACGCCGGTGGAGTTCCCTGACGACACATTCTTCACAATACCGCCCTGTATATTCAGCAGCTGTTTATAGGTGATGTCCAGCGTTGGGGTCAATACCCACAATTTGTAGCCGCGCCCCTGCGTAGCCGTATTCAGGATGGGGTTCGTCGATATCACACCGCCGTTGCCAAGCGCACCAGATTGTGATAAGTACGCCTGCGCATACGTCTGATTGAGGTATTGATACGATGCATTCAGGGATGGCTCGAATGACCAGCCGCCCGCATGAAGCGTATAGCTCAGCCTGTCGCGTACATAAATATGATGGATATGATATTCACTGCCGGCCAATTGCTCGTTGTAGGACGTGGCGGAATCCGTGAGATGTGACAGATAATAACTATTCCCCTCCTGGCTCAAACGAATATATCCTACTTGCAGGTCATTCCGCAATCCTGGCAGCCACTCTCCACGCCATCTTGCCCAGGAAGTGAACTGTTTGTCGGTCTCATTACTACGCTCTTCGAAATTAAACACATAATGGCCGGCAGGTGTAAAGCTCTGCGCCGAATCCAGCTTCTGCGGCGTATACCCCACACGCACTTCCACTGTATTCTTCGTGTTCGGACGCCAGGTAAAATTGCCATTCAAACGCCACCGGTTATTGGCATATGGCAGGTCCGCATTATAATTCTGCCGTTTCTGTATAGGGACCACATCCTGCAACCACTCGCCCGACACACCCACGCTGATCTTATTGAACGTGGCATCCAGCCCTCCAAAATTATGATAATAGAACTCCGTCGTAGCACCAGGGCTGTTCACCAAAAAAGTTTGGGTAGCTCCCCGTATAGCCGGTCGGCCGACGCCCTTATTCATGGAATTCCGGGTAGTGACCAGCACCATCTCCTGCTGGCTGGTGGCCGTATTCGTCAGTACGCTCGCATTTTGCACGAACACTACTTCTTCTATGTCATGCACGCTATAAGCGCTGACATCGTTGATAATATTCCCATCCACGATATAGATCAGATTGCGGTTGACAGTATAAGCGCCATTGAGCCATACGTTGATGGCATCCGTAAGATTGGTGAAAGGCATCTTCTCGAGGTCTTCCCCTTTGATGGAAATATGTTGTGTAAAATTTCTTTTCAGGACGAGACCACCGGCATCCAGACGGGAGCTGTCATTCTGCGCCAACACGGGAAAGGTCATCAGCAGCGCGCATGCGGCAAGGGTGAATTTTCTCATAAAACAGGTTATTGCAAACAAAATAGAATAAATAAAGGCGTTCCGGAAGAAAACGCCTTTTTATTTAATTAATTTTTAACAAGATTGTCACTCGGAACGCAGACTCCGGGCAGGACTGGACAAAGCAGCCCGGAGAGCCTGGTAGCTGACGGTCAACACAGCAATCCCCATCGACAATAAGGCCGCCAAAGCAAAGATCCACCATTGGATAGACACCCTGTAAGGGTATGCCTGTAGCCATTTATGCATGGACCACCAGGCGACAGGCGCGGCGATAAAAAAGGCGATGAACACCAATTGCAGGAAATCCTTTGACAGCAGACCAACGATGCTGCTGACGGACGCCCCCAGCACTTTGCGTACGCCGATCTCCTTCACCCTGTTCTCGGCCATATAGGTAGCCAGACCAAAAAGCCCCAGACAGGAGATAAAAATAGTAAGCGCCGCGAACAAGGCAGCCAGGGTGCCGGTGCGTCGTTCATCATCGAACTTCCGCGCATACTCCTCATCGATGAAATTGTATTCGAAGGGATACTCGGGATTGTACTTCTTGAAGATGGTCTCGGCCTTTTTCAGATTCTGGGAACTGGTATTGGCATCGTTAAGCCGCATGGTCACTGCGCTGAACCATCCTTGCTTTGCTCCTTCTATGACCATGGGATGCATAGGTTCATAGGGGTTCTCGAGGATAAAATCCTTAATGACACCCACTACATGCCAATTGATATCATTATCCTTGACGATCTTTCCTATCGGGTCCTTGAAACCCATGGCCTTCACGGCGGATTCATTTAAAAGGAGGCCGGTGCTGTCGGTAGGATAGTCCTTCAGGTTAAAATCCCGCCCAGACGCCATTTTCAGACCCGACGTGGAAACAAGTCCCTGGTCGGCGCACATTCTATAAAAGTCTGTCTTGTCGTCCGGCGCCTTGCCCTCCCACTCGAATCCCCAGCTGTCGCTATAGCTCTCGGTAAGGGGACTGCTGGTCCTGCACACGGACACGGCCGCACCGGAAGACAACAGCTCCCGCTTGATGAGATCGTAGTTCTTTCCGATGTCTCCCGTCATGAAGTGATACACGAGGTTGGCTTTGTTATAGCCGGCCTCTCTGTCCCGGGCATGATCTATCTGCTGTTTGACGATCATGGTGCAGATGATCAGGATAATGGCAAAGCTGAACTGCAGCACTACCAATACTTTTCGGGGCGTCACCAGCGCATTCACGGCCCTGAACGTTCCCTTCAATACTTTTACAGGCTGGAAAGATGAGAGGAAGAAAGCGGGATAGCTGCCCGCCAGCAGTCCGGTGAAGATGACGAACGCCACTCCGATGAGCCAGAACCAGGGACTGCCATATTGAAGAGAAAGTCTTTTATCCGTCAGCTGGTTGAACCCGGGAAGGCTCAGCTGCACGATGCCGATGGCGATGACGCCGGCTAAAAAGGCCAGCAGTATGGACTCTCCGATGAACTGACTCACGAGCGAGCTCTTCTGCGCCCCCACTACTTTCCGTATCCCCACCTCCTTGGCCCTCTTCTCGCTGCGGGCAGTGCTGAGGTTCATAAAATTGATACAGGCTATGAGAAGGATAAAAGCGGCAATGATCCCAAAGAGACGTACATACTCTATCTTTCCGCCGTCTTCCACCCCGCCCCGGAAGCTGGAATAAAGCCGCCAGCGGCTCATAGGATAAAGGAAATTCTCCCAGTGCTTCTCGCTGCTGTCATAACGCATCTTCATCCCTTTCACCTTGGGAGCTACGGATGCAAGGGTAGTATGCTCCTTCAACAACACATAGGTGCGCGTAGAATTATTCCCCCAGTTGACGTCATCCTCGCCCCGCTTGCGGATATAGCTCCAGGGAATGAGGTATTTGAATGTGAATCGGCTGTTCACCGGGGGGTCTTTGGCCACACCCGTCACTTTGAAATATTCCTTGTTGTCCAGCCTGACGCTCTTGCCCATGGGGTTGTCATTCCCAAAAAGGCTTTTGGCAAGACTCTCGGTCAGCACGACGGAATTAGGTTCCATCAGTGCTGTATTGGCATCGCCCTTCACCAGGGGGAAGGTAAAGACCTGGAGGAATATGCTGTCCACCGCATTGCCGCGGGCCATGATCCGCTTGTCACCCACGCTAAAGAGATAGTCCTGGCTCCAGTTGACCCGGCAGGCATGCTCCACCTCGGGTATATCCCTTTTCAGGGCGCTGGCCATTACCCTGGGAGTAGTATTCCAGCAATGCAGCTCACCGCTAAAAACGGCCTTGTTCCAGGCTTCATAGATACGATCTTTTTTCTCATGGAACTGCTCATAGCTCACTTCACTCTGTATCCATAAGAGGATCAGCATGGCGCTGGCCATCCCGATAGCCAGTCCGGTGATGTTGATAAGGGAGAACCCCTTATTCTTCCATAGATTGCGAAAGGCGACTTTCAGATAATTCTTCAGCATAATATTAAAGGTCTCTTTTTCCCGTCACTTGTTGCATACCTACCATCCAATTCCATAGTCCTCCCCATTGTTGCTGCTGCCGCCCCATAAAGACCCATGTTTCCAGTCGAACCAGATGGCATTGATCGGTCCGCTGGTGCGGTCTCCATAGGTGGCCGTATAGCCCATTTTTCGCAGATCCCCCCTCACCCAGGGCGGCGTGGTATTACCCAGCAGGATATGTCCGGGACGGGGACGGCGGTCCTCCAGCTTTTCGCCGCCAAGGCTCAGCCACAGCTGATCAGTGTTGATATTCGCCGCCTCGGTGGCCTCCTGTACGGTCATACCGAACTCCACGATATTGAGAAAGAATTGTAATAAATTCTGATCCTGTGTATCGCCGCCCTGTACGCCAAAACAAAGAAAGGGTTTGCCGTCCTTCATAGCCAGGCTGGGCGTCAATGTCACCCGGGGCCGCTTGTGCGGTTCCACCACATTGAAAGGATCTATGATGCTGTCCAAAACAAAGCTTTGCATCCGCTGGCTCATCCCCACTCCCGTATGACCCGCGATACAGGCGGGATTCCACCCTCCGCTGGGCGTCACGGACACGACCCAGCCTTCCTGGTCGGCAGCCTCGATGGTGGTGGTGCCACGCCACAGACGGTCGTGGTATAACGTTTCATCCACGCCATTCGTTACAGTGCTGTGATCGAATAATATCGGATCGCTGATCATGGCCGTCCCATTCATGGCCCCGCTGGTGCTGGGTGCGTTTGCCGGTCCATGTCCGCCCTGTCCCAGGGAAAAGGCTCTGCGTTGTTTCAACAGGTCCAGGAAAGGGTTGGTCTTCCCTTCGAAAGGATAAGGGTCGCCAGGCCCGATACCCGGATCGTTGCGGTCGTAATTGATCAGCTGCGCCCGCTGCTTCGCATACTCCTTACTAAGCAATCCTTTCATAGGCTGCTGACTGCCCGCGAAAGCCGGGTCCCCATAATAAAAGTCCCTGTCGGCAAAGCTGAGGCTCATGGCCTGGTACAGGGTCTGTATATAACGGGTGCTGTTATACCCCATAGACTTGAGATCGAAATTCTCCAGGATATTCAGGCTTTGTAACAGGGAAGGTCCTTGCGACCATTGCTGGAGCTTGTAGACATCGATGCCCTTGTAATTGGTATGCAAAGGCTCTTCCTCCACCGGCTTCCATTTCGCCAGGTCATCCAGGGTGATGAGTCCACCCTGCTCCTGACAGCCCCGGACAAATTCTTTGGCGATGTCCCCTTTGTAAAAACGCTCACAGGCGGCATAGATGGCTTCCTTGCGGCTCTTCTTATGTTTTAAGGCATCCTGCTCCGCCTCGACCATCCTTGTCAGGGTTTCCAGCAAATCCTTCTGGACGAAGATCTCACCGGCTTCGGGGGCCTCTCTCTTTTCACCGGGATGGGGAAGGAAGAGCGCCTTGCTGTAGGGCCATTCCTTAAGCCTCTTTTTCTGCGACTCGAAACTATTGGCCGTCTGCGCTTCGATGGCATATCCTTTGGCCATCTCCATGGCAGGGGCCAGCACATCTTTCAGGCTCATGGTGCCATACTCCGCCAGCATATAACACAAGCCGCCGGGCGTGCCGGGTGTAACAGCTGCCAGCGGTCCGTATTCAGGAGGGAAATTGAAGCCTTTGCTTTTAAAGAAGGCGGGCGTGGCTCCTGTCGGAGCGTAACCGAGCGCATTGATAGAAAGGACCTTTCCAGTTTTAGGGTTGTAAATAATAGCCTGGGTCTCGCCCCCCCAGGACAAGACGTCCCACATGGTGCATACTGCCCCCAGCATAGCGCAGGCGGCATCTACCGCATTGCCTCCTTTTTGAAAGATCTGCGCCCCGGCTTCGGCGGCGAGGGGCTTGCCCGTGACGGCCATCCAATGCGTACCATGCAAGGGCGGCTTCTGTGTCTGTTGCGCCGTCGCCGGTACAAAAAAACAACTCAGGGCAAAAGCCACGAGGATGCAGCTATTTCTCATGTTGGAGGAATTTTTGGTCGCTGAAGATAGGCTAATTTTTTACGCAGTACAGGCATATATATTATCTTTATGTGTATAGGAACTATTACACATGAGAATTCTTCTACTCCTGATTGACCTATGCTTTTTTTGTCTCATGGGTATAGCTCAAGCAGCCCCGCAAGGATGCGCAGGGCAAGGTCGCCGTATGCTTCGCAAGATGGCCATCGATATGGTAGAAATGGACCCGGCATGGAAGGGTGGTGAATATACGCCTCTCACGGCTCTCCCACCCCGCTGGGCAGCCCGAATTTCACCACGGCAAAACCGCTCCTCCCAAAATAGTTGTTATACGGTATGACCACCTCATCTCCCGAGATCTGGCGCGCCTGCTGGAATTGCAGGATGGTCTTGAACTTCCAGAACATGGGACTGATGGCGTCGCTGAGCACATCTCCCCGGGGATCCAGCACGGTAGTGCTGCCGTAGGGATTCTCATTCCGGAAAAAGCTGTTGTACAGCAGGAACAGCCTGTCGCCCCTGGGGACGGCAAAATACGATAGGTTCGGTGAATTCAGCTCCGTGGTCTGTTCCTTGCTGAGCATGGCGCTCCAACAGCTGTCGGTACGCCGGCAGGGGAAATAGAAGATCCCTAGATCACCCCGCAGATGGTCCAGGCCCAGCCCGCAGAGAGAAGGATAACGCGCATATCCGTCGTGCAGGGCGGGCGACCGGACGGCTTTCGCCGGAACATCGGTACTGGTGGGTATCATAAGGGAGGAAGGATCCCATTGCTGGTCGAAGGAGCCCTCGTCGTCGTACCACTCCGTAAAGGGCCGTCCATATTCTTTCAGCAGCATGAACCCATTCCCATTCACGGCAATAAAGCTCTCTTTCGTCAGGTTCTCATCCCGCACCTTCCCGGGCACCAGGGTGCTGAACCGGTAGGAGCTGTCGAAGTCGAAAGCCTTTTGCTTCATGGAATAATGCACGACATGCACATTTTTCAGCACGTCATAGTGGAAGGTAGATAATATGGCCGCGGTGGCTTCCTCCCGCTGATTGTCGATGGTGAGATTGACGTCCTCCATACCCGAATTCAGCGGCAGACCTATCTGTTTCATGGTCATCACGGTATCCATGGCGTTGAAATGGAACATGAGGAAGAAATTGGCATCCGTACGCGAGGGCGACATCATCAGCCATTGCCCGTTATTGGCCAGCTTGACGGGGCTGTTGGTATAATTCTCCAGGGGGTAGTTGGTAAAGTCGTCCTGTATAAAAGGCTGGGTAATATTGGGGCTGGCATATACCCGCTGGGACAGCAGGTGCCAGTCCTGGTCGAAGAGCAACGCATGCAGCTTGGGTGGATAGGAGGTGATCGACTGGAACCCCACTAAGAGGATCAGCTGTCTGTCTTCGCTGCGGACCATGAGCCAGCTGTTACCGGATTCGTTGAAAGGAAGCGAATCCAGCATACGCGCCCGGCCCACTTGCGTGCCATCCGGCCGGAATCGTCGCACATAGAAGCTGGTCTTCCGCTGTCCGCCCAATACTATCAGCTGGTCGAATGCATTGTCACCTGGTATCAGGTACTCTTTCTGCGTCGCATCCGTAATGGTAATGGCAGGAATGTTGTTCACCGGCTTCATCCGGGCGTCATAAATGTCGAAATACTGTTCCTCCGCATCACGGGGGTCCATCGTCCTGGAGGTGGTCCTCCGGCGATGTGTGGATTGCATCCAATAATAGTCCCCTACTTTTCCCACCAGCTCCGTACGTATGGTCCAACGGTCGTTGACCGGCTCACAATACATGACCCTTTGTGCTGACAGGTAGGGGATGCCCGCAAACGACAATAATGCCGAAGTTAGGTATACCCAGAACCTCATGTGAATCGCTTTTAGATTGCTTGATGTTAAATGGAAATCCCGACCCTTAATTTACGAAAGAGGCAATAAAATTTGGCTTTTTTATATGGGCGAAAATCCTTATATTAAGGAGGCCCCGAATGGTACTCATAATTCCCGTAGTGCTTGCCTTTTTCTCTTCCAGTAATTCCAAACGTAAAAGGGCGTACCGGTAAGTAACAAAGCAAATCCCCAGAAGACGATATCTTTTCCCGCGCCGAGGATGGCAAAGAGAGAAAATGCAAACGCCACACTTGCGGGCACCAGTATGCGAAGCCAGCCTCTGATACTGACAGGAGGTCTTTTTTCCATCACGGTGATCACATAACCCGCGCTGACAAAAAGGAAAGGCAGGACGGAGGTCATGGTGGCCATCAGCGTCATGAACTGGAATTGCTCTACCAGTCCCTTGGTATAGTTCATGACCATGATCACGGAAACAAGTACGCTGGAGAGAATGATCCCGCGGGCAGGCATCCCTTTCTTATTGTCTTTTTCGAAAAAGGGTGGGAACAGCTTATCTCTTCCCACGCTGCGGACGATCTGCCCCTGCATCAGGGTCCATCCATTCAGGGCGCCAAAGGCGGCTACAGCCACTCCCGCCGAGACCCAATACCGCGCCTGCGGACCTACGATGATGGCCGCCGCATCGGAATAAGGTGTCACCGTACGCTGGAGCTGGGCGGAGGAGAGGATACCCGTCACACTCATGGCCCCAAAGACGTATACCAATGTCGTGACCAGGGTACCCAGCATAGTGGCCCTGGGGATATTCTTTTCCGGATCGTCTATGCTGCAGGCGGGGATAGTGGCGCACTCCACGCCCAGGAACGCAAAAAGGGTCAGGGAGGCCGTGCTGGTGATGGCTTGAAAAGTAGAGGCTCCGCTGCGATTGAAAGGGATGAAATTCTCCCACCGGATAAAAAAGATGCCTATCACCGCCACAAATACCAGCGGCGTCAATTTTAAGATAGTGGTGACGAGCTGCACTTCGCCGGAACTCCGGATCCCGCGATTGTTCACCCAGGTGAGCAGCCAGATGGCGCTGAGCCCGGTGAGGACGGCCAGTACAGGGCTGGTGGACAGGATGGGAAAGAACGTGCTGAGCGCGCTGATCAGCGACACGGTGAGCGCGGCATTGGTACACCAGATGGAGATCCAGTAACCCCATGCCATCAGAAAGCCAGGGAAATCCCCGAATGCATGACGGGTGTAGGCATAAGGACCTCCGTCCATATTGGGGAGCAGTTTGCTGGTCTCGCTGAACATATGAGCGATAAAAAGAGCGCCGATGGCGGAAAGCAGCCAGCCTAACAGGCTTATACCCCCGAAAGATGCAGTTGCCGCCGGGAGCAGGAAAATACCCGCTCCGATCATGTTCCCGACGACAAGCGAGGTGGCCGTCCATAAGCCCAGTTTATTCTTCATTGGTACTTAAATATAACCCCTGTTCCTGCGCTGGGAAAATCTTTCCGTCTGTGGGAGAAAAATTGACATCCGTCAAGGTTAACAAGAGGCCCCGGTCTTCGACGAGAATGTCCATAAATAATTGATTACAATGTATATATATAACAATTCACTCAATATTACGCTCCCCGGCGCTCACCGGCACAAGGATTGTATCTACCTATTCGGTTTTTCATAGGATATTGGATTTAAAGACGGGGCTGGATTTCTATCCTGGCCCTTTTTTTATTTTGTCAACTTTATAACATGCTTCACCGGTTTATTCACGGTGTAGATCTGATCCACCAGCACGTCCATCTGACGTTGCCAGCCTTCACGCACAGCCGCAAAACGGCCGCTCCGGTAATTGTCCCTTTTCATTGCCACCGCCCAGTCCTTTCCGGCATGCGCCTCCACGGAATCCAGCGCGGCCTGATCATCATGGTATATCATTCCCTTATCCATAAAGAAATCATACTGAAGCCAGTAGTATGCCCGAAGATGCAACTCGAGCGCCATCCTTTCCTCATTCAATAAAAGGACGCTCATGGCCTGCTGATATTGCGGGGTGTTTTTCAGGGTGGCCAGATTGATCCCTTTTTCCAATACATCGCCGCTGTATTCCCCGATACGTTTGTCATCGATGCTCAGGGTATAGTTACCGCTACCCAATCCTTTTACCTGCAGCAGCTCCTGGTTGAACTCCTCTTCAAAAGGTATCACCTTGAACGCATCGGCCTGCCGCTGGGGGTTCTCCCATATGCGGGACACGGTGTCGGCAGGAAAGGGCAGCGAATTGGCCAGGTATTCGAACTGGGCGCCAGCTTTGTTGCAAATGACCTTTGTGATCGTACAATTATCCGACGTCACCACCTTATTGGTAGCAGCATCGATACTCACGGCGGCCACTTTTTTTCCCGCCAGCCCCTGCGCCTTGAGGAATAGCCAGGCCATCACAAAATGTCCCATATTTCCCGGATGGATCCGGTCCGGCCCGGTGAGCGTAAATGCAGGATTTGTCCTTTGCTCCCGCTGTTGTATCTCCGTCATGGGATGAAAAAGGTCTATCCATCCCCAGTTATTGGCAACAGCCGCGTCATGCTGGAATTGGGTGATCCGCTCCATGGCAAGGCTTTTTTTGGGAAAGAGGTTCTTGGGGTTCTTCACCGTCTCGTCATAAGGCGAGGAGGAAAGCAATATCTTTCGGGCAGACGCATAAGCCTTCAATTTCTGTTGTATCAGCTGGAACTGATCATAGGACTCCTTAACATGGAGGTTGGCCATGGAGTCGGCCTTATCGCCAAGGAATTCGAAATACCCCGAATCGTTCATGCCGAATGTCAGCGAGATCACCGTTGGCTTGCGACGCAGCACGTCGTCGTTCAGACGGCTCAGTATATTACTTGCCCTGTCCCCCCCGATACCTACATTATAAACGGTAATGGGCATGTCGGGGTAATGCAGCATATAATACAACCAGATATAGGACTCATAGTAGCCGGCCTCCGTGATGCTGTTGCCTACGAAGGCGACCCTGTCTCCTTTTTTGAATGGTTTCACCTGCGCCTGGCACTCGCAGCACACCAGGACGCCGAGTAATAGAAGTAATTTATTCATGTTTGTCCTTTTGTTCAAAATAATGGTGGAAGTACAATAGCTGATATTCCACGGAATTGCTCCAGTATTCCCAGGTATGCCCGCCCGGACGGCTGGTGAAATCATGAGGGATCTTCTCAGCCAGCAGCTTCTCGTGCAGCTCATTGTTCACCTTATAAAAAAAGTCCTCCGACCCGCAATCGAAGGTAATGGAAAGACCGCCGGGCTTCAACAGCTTTGTATTGTTCACCACGCTGTAGTCGGCCCATCGCTGGGGGAAGCTGTCGATACTGCCCAGCCGGCGTGCAATGTCCCAGTTCTTGGGAAATGGCCGCATGTCCACGCCTCCGCTCATGGCCCCGGCCGCGCCAAAGATCTCCTGGTGACGAAAGGCAAGGAACAAAGCCCCATGACCGCCCATGCTTAGCCCTGTGATAGCCCTTCCGGTACGGCTGCGGACAGTATGATAATGGCCGTCGATCCAATCGACCAGCTCTTTGCCCACATAGGTCTCATAGCGCCAGCTGCTGTCCACCGGACTGTCGAAATACCAGCTGCCGAAATTCCCATCGGGACATACGATGATCATATTCCACCGGTCGGCATATTCCTTTATGACAGGCACTTTCGTTATCCAATCTCTGTAATTGCCGCTGTATCCATGCAGCAGGTATACTACGGGGTAAGAACCGCCTTCCTCATAAGCGGCCGGCTTTACCACCACGGCCTTGATCTCCTTGTGCATGGCGGCGCTGTACGTGAGGACGGTGTCGACAGAGGACCGCACGACGCCCCAATCCCTGGCGGGAGACTTCCCCATTTCCAGCTCCAGCACGCCACCGGCCATGATGTCGGAATGATCCAGCCAGCACTTTGTATACGGCTTCCCATTCAACGTTGCGGACTGGATATAAATATTCTCCGGAGAGTTATTATGCGCAATGATCGTAAAGGCCTTGCCTTTGGCGTAATGCTCGTCCAGCTGCATCACCACCTTATCGAATACGGGACTGGTGATCTCCCAGCGGTTGTCCCCGGGACATACGGGATGCAGCCCACAGGCGGCCAGCACATACCATGCAGACATCTGCCCCACGTCCTCATTGCCCACAAGCCCTTCCACCGAATTATGATAGGCGCGCGTACAAATAGTACGTGTCCATTGCTGGGTCAGCCATGGCGCCCCCAGCCGGTTGAACAGGAAAGGCACATGATGCACGGGCTCGTTGGCATGGTTGTAATAGTTGTTCCAAAGCATGTTCTCCGGCGTCTGTTGAAAGAGCTGCTGCAGGTCGGCAATCACGGCTTCTCTTCCTCCCATCAGCTTCACCATCCCCGGTATATCCTGCGGAACAAACCACCCCTGTTGATACGGATTGCTCTCCACGGTGCCATAGTCCTGTTTCAGCCTGCCTTCCGACGGCCAGGGCTCCCAGCTGCCGTCCTTTCTCCGGGGACGGAACCAATGCACGCTGTCATTCCATATATTCCGGTAACTCTCACCCCGGCCGGCATATTTCTTACGATCGTCCTCCTTGCCCAGCGCCGCCGCCAGCTGCGAGAGACACCATTCGGAAAATCCGTTCTCCAGGGTCACGGAAATATTATCAGGCTCCCAGCCATTCTTATTGCCGAATTTCTCGCAGGTGTTCACGGCATACTGATAGGCCTTGTTCACGTCATAGTTCCTTATGCCCTTGGCATAGGCGTCCGCCAGCACGACGACGGCAGGGTTGCCCACCATACAACCGCTGTAGGCATTGAGCAGCTCCCAACGTTCGAGGTATTCCTTTCCGCTCTGATCGGCCAGTTCCACCAGGCTGGCGATAAGGTCATTCACCATCTTTGGATTGATGATGGTCTGTAAAGGCATCTGGCTGCGGAAGACATCCCAGCCACTGAAGATGCTGTGCTTGGTGAACAGGTCTGTCTTGTGCGGCTTGCCATCGCCGCCCGGATAGGTCCCATCGACATCCGACAGAACCCTCGGGTCTATCAGGGTATGATACAACGAAGTATAAAAGACCGTCTTCTCGTCATCCGTCCCGCCCATGATCTGTATCTTCCCCAGGGCCTGGTCCCATAATCGTGTGGCGCGCTCATGCACCCTGTCGAAATCCCAGTCGGTGATCTCGGCCTTCAGGTTCTTCTCCGCCCCTTCCAGGCTGACAAAGGAGATGCCCGTCTTCAGGATCACCTGTTCACCCGCCCGGCTGGCAAACTCTGTATAGAAACCAAGATGACTGCCTGTCTTCTTCCTCGCCATGGGCAATAGGGAGTCCTTGCTCCATACGCCAAATTTCTTCATCGCCTTATTGATCTGTGCATAGAAATACACGGTGTAATCGGCATGCCCGTCGCCATGTCCCCATCCGCCTCCTTCGGGCGTGCATTTCATCCAGCCGCGAATGGTATGATCATTGACCACCTCTACATACTGGGCCGTGGAGACACCGCCCACGCGTCGGGCCAGGTCTACCTGTATCCGTCCCTGGTCATTGGCCGGAAATGTGAACCGCATCATCGCGCTGTGAGGCGCTGCGGTCAGCTCGGCCAGCACATCGTATTTTGTCAGCCGGGCGCTATAATAGCCTGCCGACGCCTTCTCGGAGGATTTGTCATACTTACTGCGATAGCCCTGTTCATCCTGCCCTTCGCTGCCGGCTACTATTTGCAGCTTGCCGGTCGTAGGCATCACGAGGAAGTTCCCCAGATCCCCATACCAGCCTACCCCGCTCATCTGCGTACAGGCAAAGCCTTCGATGGTGGTATGCTCATAACTGTACCCCGAGCCATTGTCCCCGCCGGTAATGGTATTGGGACTCACCTGTACAAGCCCGAATGGAGTGGCGGCGCCGGGAAAGGTCTTGCCCAGTCCGGCCATGTTCTCGCCCTTGGCGACGTTGGTGCTGGCCCCGATAAATGGGTTGACATAAGACGAAAGGGGCCGGACCTGCTGACAAACAGCCATGAAGGACAGCCCGATAAGGGCAATTGCGAGGGATATTCTTTTCATGGGCCTAAAAATATCAACTCCCGGCCGATTCGTCGGTACAATTCCCGTTTTCGTGTATCATTTTTCCATTTTCAGGCGCCCGACAGCTATTTTCGTCCTGAAATGAGGCCTACGGTCCGTTGGCACTCAAAAATCAACCTGCTATGATCCTAACATTACTCGCTCATCAATGGAAATCCTTCTGGCGCGGTCGCAACGCCGCCAGGAACCTGGTCACCCAGATCTTCATCGGCTTTGTCATCGTCTATCTCCTGGGGTCCATGTTGGTTTTAGGCCTCGCTACGGGACATATCCTGCACAAGGTCTTCCCCGGCCAGGATACGGTCCATGTCTTTTGCGGACTCGTCCTCTATTATTTCTTTCTCGACATCCTTTTGAGATTTGCCATGCAGGAATTGCCGGTGCTGACCATACAGCCCTACCTGGGTCAAAATATCCGCAGACGGCAGATGGTGGGCTTTCTCAACATACGGGCGCTGTTCCACTTCCTCAACCTGATGCCCCTGCTCTTCTTCGTGCCCTTTGCCTGTACGGATATGGCGGCGCATAACGGTGCGCTCGCATCGGTGGCCTTTATCGCGTCCATCATCTTTATCATCTTCTTCAACAACTTCCTTATCCTCTATATCAAGCGGAAGACCATCGTCAACGCCTGGTGGCTGGTAGGCTTCGCGGCCGTGATGATAGCCTTTATGCTCCTGGATTTCTTCCATATCATTTCCCTGCGCGCCTGGTCCGCAAGCCTTTTTGGAGCATTGCTGAAAAAGCCCGTACTGGTTGCCGTGCCTATCGCCCTGGGGCTGGGAGCCTGGCTCAACAACTACCGGTTCCTCCTGACCAATCTCTATCTCGACGAAGGCGCCCGGAACGAAAAGGAAAAGTCTTCGCGGGAATACTCCTGGCTCCGGCAGCTGGGTCTCACCGGCGAGCTCATCGCCCTGGACATAAAGCTCATATTCCGTAACAAACGGCCAAAATACATCGCCCGCTTCTCCGCACTCTTCCTGCTGTATGGATTCATATTCTATAACAAACAATATATGCTGGACCCGCATATGTACGTGCTGCTGTTCCCGGCCATCTTCCTCACCGGCATCTTTATCATGAACTACGGTCAGTTCCTTTTCGCCTGGCATAGCAGCTACTTTGACGGACTGATGGCGTCCAATATCAGCATCCCCGCCTTTATCCGCAGCAAGTTCATGCTGTACAATGCCATCAGCACGGCCTCCTTTATCATCGTCAGCCTGTACGGCCTCATCAGCTGGAAACTGATCGTCATACAGGCAGCGGGCTTTTTATATAACATCGGCATCAACAGCGTCATTTCCATCTACCTTGCTACCTATAGCTATAAGGGCATCGATCTCAGCCGCAGCGCCACCTTCAATTACCAGGGCATCGGCACGGTGCAATGGGTATATGCCCTTATCATCATACTGGTACCCTATGCCATCTACTACCCCATGGCCCGGTTTGTCGGCCCCATGGCCGGCTGTGCGGTCATCGGCGGATTGGGACTGATCAGCCTGCTGATGCAAAGCTATTGGGTCGAAGTGCTGACCCGCGAGTTCAAAAAACGCAAGTACCTCATGCTGGCAGGATTCAGAGAAAAATAAATTCATCACCCCTACAAATATATTACTTATGATCTCCATTACCGATATAACCAAATCTTACAACGGCAACACAGTCGTCAATATCCCGCAACTAGAGATAGCCCTGGGCGAAGTAGTCGGCCTGGTAGGCAACAACGGCGCCGGCAAGACTACCCTCTTCCGGCTGATGCTGGACCTCATCCGGGCGGACAAAGGCCAGATCCTCTCCAAGGAAAAGAACGTAGCCGCTTCCGAGGAATGGAAGAGCTATACGGCGGCCTACCTGGATGAAGGCTTCCTCATCAACTATCTTACCCCGGAAGAATATTTCTACTTTGTAGGTAAATTACATAAGCTGTCCAGGGCGGATGTGGATGAGTTCCTCCAACGCTTCGAGGCATTCTTCGACGGCAGCGTGCTCAACAGCGGTAAATACATCCGGGACCTTTCGAAAGGCAATCAGTTCAAGGTAGGCATCGCGGCCTGCCTCCTGCAAAAGCCGGAGATCCTCATCCTGGACGAACCTTTTGCCAATCTCGATCCGTCCTCGCAGATGCGGCTTATCCGCATGCTGAAAGAGCTGCCCGCGCAAAGCAGGATGACGGTCTTTATCAGCAGCCATGACCTCAACCATGTCACGGATGTATGTCATCGTATATTACTGATGGAAAAAGGACGTATCATCAAGGACATCGACACGACGGCCGATACGCTGCAGGAACTGGAAATGTATTTCGAAGTATAGCATATGGATAAAAAGTACAGATACTCGTTCTGGAAGGTTTGTTTCTGGGTAACGCTGATCAATGTAGTGGCCTTCGGGCTGTTGCTGACCATGATCTATTTTGTCAAGATCCCTCAACAGCCATGGAACCCTCAGAACTTCCCCCTCGGGCGCTTTCTTCTAAGAGGCGGCGTGTCCCTGGTCTTTCAATGCCTGCTGGACTATTATACGCTGAACCGTTACTACCGCCTGATGGCTAAAAGGGCCGGCTGGCCCTCCTATCTGCTGGCGACCCTGGCGCTGATAGGCATCTCCTTTGTCTACTACTTCATCAATGACATTACGCTTACCCGCCAGGAGAAGCCCATCGACACCGATATCAGCATGCGGCTCTTCTCCTACTTTCTCAGCTCCGTATTCCAGATAGGCATACCGCTGGTCATCGCGGCCATCACCCGCCAGCTGGACGAAAAGAAATGGCAGGGCGAGAATCAGAAAGTGCTGGAACAGCGGACATCCCGGCTGGAAAAAGAGAAGATGCAGGCCGACTACCTTTTTCTAAAGGCTCAGATCAACCCGCACTTTCTCCACAACACCCTGAATTTTCTTTATGCCCGAAGCCTGCCCTACTCCAACGAGCTTTCGGAAGGCATCCTTACCCTGTCGGAGATCATGCGCTACTCGCTGGATAAGGAAGAGGACGCGGATGGGAAGGTGCTCCTAACCCGGGAGATCGAGCACATGAACAATATCATCAAGATCCAGCAGCTGCGTTTTGGCAATGCCCTGCAGGTGGTCTTTACCATCCAGGGCCGTCCGGAAGGACTTCGCATCCTGCCTTTTATTCTGATCACCATCGTGGAAAACGCCTTCAAGCACGGCGAGCTGAAAGACCCCCGTCATCCCGTGACGCTGGACCTTTGTATCGACGACACTACCTCCGCCCAGGGCGCAGGCAAAAAGCTCCGATTCCATTGCGTCAACAAGAAAAAGACGGGACCAAAAGAGCTCTCCACCGGCATCGGGTTGGAAAACACCCGCAAAAGGCTGGAACTTGCCTATGGAGAGAATTATTCTTTGTATATTAAAGACCAGCGGGAAGCGTATACCGCCGACCTGGCCATCAACTTGTAACTATGACTACCTGTATCATTGTCGACGACGAACAACATGCCATCGATGTGCTGGAACACTATGTCCGGCAAATACCTTCCCTGCATCTGCTGGCCTCCTTTACCAATCCCCTGCAGGCGCTGGAGCTGTTGAACAGGGAGAAAGTAGACCTCCTCTTCCTCGACATACAGATGCCGGATATCTCGGGGCTCGACTTCATCCGGGCCATCCGGGGCAGGTCGAAAGTGATACTCACTACCGCATACAGCGAATTTGTCACCGAAGGGTTCGAGCTGGAAGTGGAGGACTATCTGCTAAAGCCCATCCCTTTCCCCCGATTCTTAAAAGCAGTGCAACGCGTACAACAGGCGCAGCCCCCCATGGAGACATCCGCTCCCGAGACAGGTGTGGACGATTATTTCTTTGTAAAGACGGAACTGAAAGGGAAGATGCTGCGGATCAACTTTTCAGATATCGACTACATCGAAAGCATGAAGAATTATATAGCCATCCATCACAATGGGGTAAAGACACTGGCGCTTCTTACGATGAAGGACCTGGAAGACCGCTTGCCACCGGCCCGCTTCATGCGCATCCACCGAAGCTTTATCATCCCTGTCGACAAGATCACCGCCATCGAAGGGAATATGGTGATGCTGCGCAATGTCAGGGAAGGCATCCTGCTGGGTGAGACATACAGACCGGCGTTTTTAGAGAAGATGAGGGGGAAGATGTTGCAGTAAATTACTTCTTCCTGAACACCTTCACATTATTGCTTATCGGCGTCATGGTCCCCAGATACGCATAGATAGCCGCCAGGTCACTATCCGTCATCCCCGAATACATCAACCACGGCATGGGTGTATTGAAGTCCGCCGGTCCCAGCTGCCTGGGCTTGTATCCACTGTCTGCATACTGCTTGAATTTCCGGATAAAAAGATCCCTATCCCAGTTGCCGATGCCCGTGGCTTTATCGAACGTAATATTCGGCGCCGTGGTGACGGTGCCATTGGGAAAATCAAAGGTCCTGCCGCCGCCAAATTCCGTCCCCGCGACGATCGTCCCCTTGTTTACCTTGCTATGACATTCCGCGCAGCCAGCCATGGTCACCAGATATTTTCCATAGGCCGTGGCGTTATTGGAGTCCGGCTTCTTTACCAAAGCCGCCTTGGAAGGCATCGTGTTCACGAGGATGTTGAGCGGAAAATCCAATTCATGCGCCGGCACTTCATTTTGTATGGCATGCAAGGTCCGCATATAAGCAATGATACACATAATATCCTCGGCATCGGTCTTACCATAATTGGGATAAGGCATCAAAGGGAAAAGAGCTTTGCCATTTTTGTCCTCTCCATTGGTGATAGCCCGAAAGATCTCCCCATCCGTCCAGTCTTTCATCGCTGCGGGCGTGATATTACGAGAGTACAGGGTGCCGGGGAAGGCTATCTCCTTCCCGAACTTCTCGCCACCGGCGCCATAGGTCTCCTTTTTCACCGGACCGCCATAAGATAACCAGTCGTGCTGGCTATGACAGTCCATACACACGGCCACATGATTCGCGAGGTATTCGCCCCGTTGTACCCTGGCCGGCGTTATCTGTACCTTAAGGTCCGGCGGAGCGCCCGTACGGGGAAGCGCGATCTTTATAAAACCAATGACGCCGGCCAGCCCCACGATGATGATGCCCAGAATGATCAACAGTACCTTGACGGATTTCTTCATAGTCAGCTATTTGCGCGCCAAGATAAGGCTTTCCACCTAAATGTCAAGGTTCGGCCCAAAACGGCGGAGGCCCCCGACAGGATGGACCAAAGGTCCATCGTCCGAAGGACCATCATAAACGGCGAAGGCCCCGTAGGGGCCTGCCGTCTCCTGTGATGCGCCGGATAGCGGATAAGCTGTCCGCCACCCGTCAAAGCTCGATGTTGACTATTGTTTCTTCAAGTATCCAAATATTCCATTCATCTCGTCGTCGGGCCCGGCCGTGAAATACAGCCTGCTCTGATCGACGGTGGAAGTAGTGGGTGCGAAAGACAGCGCCCAAAGTCCATCGATAACGATGGTCTGGTTATGCGAACGCAGCTGTCCCAGCCACTGCCCGTTGAGGCCAAACACATTGATCCTGCCATCCCCGAAATTACCCACCAGTATCACCGAATCGGTCTGATGATCGTCATTGTCATGATGACTGCCCTTGCCGCTGTTATTGCTGCCTTTACCACTATTGTTATCATCATCCCCCATATCCTGATCATCCAGGAAGGTGCTGCCGGCTGCGGCTACCCCCCAGGGTGAATTGAGCCATCCCCTGGAAGCAAGTCTGGTCTTGAAAGAACCATCCATGCCGAAGATATCCACGAACCCATTCCCCGCACCCGCCTGGTCCTTGCCATCGGGGCCAACCTTGGCATAAGTGACAAAAAGCCAGGTACCCACTGCCTGTATATTGAACGGGCTAAAACCATGCGGTATCTGGGGATCGTTGAAAGGCATCGATACTTTGGCAAAGTCCGTATCCCATACGACGATCTTCCCGCCCTTGAAGTCGGCGGCATAGATATAGTTGTTCGTTCCCCAGGCTCCAATCGCCAGCCCCGTAAAGCTGGAAGTGGCGCTGAGGTTCTTGATCCTAAGCGCGTTGTTGCCTCCATTCCAGCCCGACACCACACCATCCACACCTACGAACAGGAAGCTGGCAAGTCCTCCGTTAGGCAGCCGGAATCCCTTGCCGCCCGCAAAGACAACGCCCGTAGGCAGTCCGCCGATGGTATCCCCGGGTGAAGGGATATTGACACGCGGTCTCGCGGGGACCAATGCGCCATCCGCCGTATACACTTCGCTGACATGTCCCCCCAAAGAATTCACCCAGGGCGTTCCCCCGGAAGAAAAAGCAAGCCCCCAGGCATTCATCAATGTAGGATCCAACGGGTTAGTAGGATGATACTCAGCTGCGTTCGACACGAGATTGACCTGCATAAAGTCCCGAAGGTCCTTTTGGTCGACGTTCGACTTGCGACATCCGGCGGTTAGGGCCAGCATTGCGATAAGAAAAGCAGGGAATTGGAAAGATGTCCGACCAGTCCGACAAGCATTCAAGTGTAATGCATTGTTCATACAGCAATTTTTTTAGGTTAACAATGATATGACAGGCCCAGCACCCGACCTGTATTCGGGTGAGCTCCTACGATCTATGTGTATAGGGGGGAAAGCAGTTCTCAGCGGGTAAAAAGAACAAACGGCGGACACCCACAGAGGGTTGCCCGCCGTCAAAATTCCAAATCGCATCGTTAAAAGACATCGACACCTTCAGTCTTCCGACCGGTGTATATTGCGTATAACATGTATATTTATACTGTGCTCAAAAAACTGTTCAACATCGCAGCCGTCGCTTTATTGTCGTTGTCCGCGACAGGTCAGGAACTGGTGGCCAACGGCTCCTTCGAAGATGCCAATACCTGCACCGAGTACCGTGCCCGGGGTCCGCATCCTATAATCTCGAGCTCAGCAGCCGGCGGGCCCATGCCGTTGCCATGCTTCTCTCCTCCAAATTCAGCATCGATGCGGGAATTATCCAGTCGGAAGGACGCGGTATATCCAGGGACTATACGGACAAGGCCATGAACAGACGCGTGGAGATCTATCTGTATTATTAAAGTTTGAGCGTCACTTTTCCGCCTGTACGCACCGCCTCGTAGATCCCATCGATGATCTTCAGGTCCTTTACGGCCTCTACTCCATCCACGGGCACGACAGGCTGTTTCCCTTCCAGGATAATACCCGCCATCTCATCCATCTGGACGGTCTGATGGGTGGTGATGGGTTGATCGATCTCTCCCTTGTTGGTACGTCCTTTTATCGGTCCGTACCCCGTGGCCGGCCAAAGTTCGGCCCAGCCATTGGAGCCATCCAGGAAAAATTTATCGAGGTTGTTCATATTGTAGGTCGAAAGACAGGAAGCGACGGCGCCACTGGGAAAACCCAGCTGGAACTGAATGGTCTCATCCACGCCTTCCTTGAACTTCACGGGGTCGGTCTTTGTCTCCTGCGCCGTCACCCAAACGGGGTCCTCGCCTATCATATATCGACTACCATTGATCGAATAGATGCCGATGTCCATCATGGCGCCGCCGCCCGCCAGCTGCTTGTTCAATCGCCATTGCGTAGGGTCGCCGATAACAAAACCCGACAGCCCCTGGAAAAAACGGATGGTCCCCAGCTCTCCCGCCTTGCGCATGCGGATGATCTCGAGGGTATGGGGTTCGAAATGCATGCGGTAGCCCACCAGCAGTTTTACACCAGCCTTGTTACATGCATCCACCATCTCCTGTCCCTCTTTCGCATTGACGGCCATCGGCTTTTCACAAATGGCATGCTTGCCTGCTTTGGCCACGCGGATGACCTGGTCATGATGCAGCCCATTGGGAGTGATGACATAGACGGCATCGATGTCCGGGTTGTTCTTGATCGCATCGAAATTATCGTAGTTATAACAGTTCTTATCGGGGATATTATACTGGGACTGCCAGCGCTTGATCTTGTCGGGGTGACCGCTGATAACCCCTACCAGTTTAGCTTTTGTACAGGATTTCATGGCATCGGCCACCCTTGTTCCATAACCTCCAAGCCCCATAATGGCCACGCGCAGGACGGGCCCGTCATATGGCCTGTTGCATCCTAACATTGGCGCGGAGGCAGCGGCTGCAGTAAGACTGGCCAAAGAAGGGAAGGCAATAGCCGAAGCGGCCAGCTTTTGAAGGAAGTCACGACGGGAGTTCATGGAAACAAACGTTTAATTGTCCGGGAAAATGAGCAGGCTACCTGCCGAAACCCAATTTAACGAATTTGTCTCATCAACCCGTAAATTTCGTCCGGACTCTTCCCCTCCCGTCGGAGAAATTGAATGGAAGCAGCTCCCCCCGACTTGGACAGCTTGCTCCCGTCGGCATTTGTAAATAAGGCGTGATGATGAAAGACCGCTGCCGAAAAAGCGCTGCCCCTGGGGAGGAGTTCGGCCAGATAAAGCTGCGCGAGAGTGGATGACCAGAGATCCCGGCCTCTTACGATGAGGTCTGCTCCAAAATGCAGATCGTCCACGAGGGACGTCAGCTGATAGGCGGGGAAACCGTCCTTTTTCCGGACGACAAAATCGGTGAGGCTCATGTCCAACACGCCTTTGAATGCCGGCGCCTCCAGCTGTTGCATGGTCAGCTCCCGTCCCATATCCGTCCTCACCCGCCAGCTGACATCGGGGCTGTCCAGCGAAAGCCCTTTATCCCTGCAGGTACCGGGATACACACCCCCGGCTGACTCCCGGGCTATTTGCGTACGCGAACAGACGCAGGCAAATAGAACACCCTGCTGCCGCAACGCTTCCAATGCATGATGATATAGCTCCATCCGGTGCAGCTGCGACCAAACCCGTTCGAAGTCTGCCCCATCACAGGGCCCCTCGTCCCAGGGTATATCCAAAAAATGTAACGTGTCGAATATATCTTCTATGTAGCGCTCCTCGACCCTTTCCCTGTCCAGGTCGTCTATGCGGAGCAATATCTTCGCCCCCGTCCGGCGCGCCAGATCGGCCGTCAGCTTAAAAGAATAGGCGTTACCCAAATGCAGGAAACCGCTGGGCGTAGGCGCTATCCGGGTCCGTCGAAAACTGCGGGGCGAACTCATGCCCGCAATTTAGGTCGTTTCGGCCAATCCAGGTGGAACGGTACTATTGCAACAATCCCGCCGGCACCTTCCCATCCACGGTGGGCATGGACAGACCCAGGAGCTTGCAAATGACCGCGGCCTGATCCCACTGATTCATATCTTTGATCACCGCTCCCTTTTTGATCCCCGGACCACAGATCACATAGCCCGTCTTGATATTCTGGAAGTCAGGATAATGCCCATGTGTACCACCATGCCCCGGTCGTATGGCCTCTCCTTTCATACTATTGTTAAATGAGCCTCCATTCTCCGCCGACAAGGCGAATGCCGCCAGGGGATTGGCGCCGACAGCGTCCATCTTCGCCCTGTCGATGATCCGGAAATATTTTTTTTCATCGGCAGGCAGTGCCTCGAGCGCTTCCCGCACCTTTTTTACAGTCTCTTTGTCATTAGGGTCCTTCAGGTACAAAAAGGCGCTGCCTCCCACACACATGAACTGCGCCTTCCAGTCATCCGTCTTCACATCCGTGATAAGACCGGCTTTCATCAGCCATATATTGGGGCTGACGCTGGTAGTCACATTCTCGAAACCATGATCGCCGGTGATGATGAGCGCGGTCTTATTCCAGATACCCGCCTTTTTCAGCGCATCTATCACGATGCCTATACTGCTGTCTGCATCTTTTACAGCAGCCCGGACACTGTCCCCATCCCTCCCCTGCATGTGAGAATAATGATCCACGGAAAAGAAATGGATGGTCATCAGGTTAGGCTGAGCTTTAGCGATGACATAGGCGGCTATACGCGCTACATTATGATCGCGTCCGTATTCTATTTTGGCAGCGCCGTCAAAAACTTCCTTTTTGAGGGTGTCTATAAAACCGGCCGGCGTGGAATATTGCTCACGATTGGCCTCGCCCAGGCTGCCGTTGTCGGGAATATTATATTGAACATTCGCCCCCGCGGACACTGGCCAGAAAAGCGTTGCTACTGTCATCCCCTTTTTTTCTGCTGCATCCCAGACAGTGGGAGAATGAATGGAGCTGTCATACCAGTATATCTTTCCAGTAGGACCGTTGGGCTCGAACATGCTGTTGAAATAAACTCCATGTTTGGCAGGCTGTACCCCCGTCACGATGGTAGTGTGATTGGGATAGGTCATGGTAGGGAAGACGCTTCTTACCCCATCCGAATAAGCTCCTTCTTTCATCATCCGGTGCAGGTTCTTCGTATCCCAGGACGGGTCCATGTAAAGGTTGGGACGGAATCCATCGACAGTAATAAGCACCACATGTTCCACCTTTTGAGCAAAGCCCCGGCCTGCCATGAGCAGGAACACAAAGGCGACAAATAATCTTCTCATGAGTTTTTATTTTTTTGAATGTTCCACCTGTGCTTCGACAGGGAAAT
>DASZXP010000144.1:0-8396 GCA_035545935.1 Puia sp.
GATCCTGGCTATCCGGAGGGGCGAGAAAGAAGGCTATCTGATCATGGATATCAACATCGACAAACAAACGGCCGTGGATGACCTGGACAGGATCTTTGTGAAAGCAGGACGGAACACAGTTCCGTCGGCCGAAGGCCCATCATCAGATGTTGGACGGGACAGGGATAAATTTTCCGATAGACCTGGCGCGTCCAACCTATCGCCGGCGGCGGGAGAAGTAAAAAAAGCCGTCGAAGATTCGTTTGACAGATTGTTGAAGTCTTCTATCGAAAATGAGTTCCGGCTTATCAGCAAGAACAAGGCGGACGAAGAAGCTATACGGGTATTCGCGGAGAATCTGCGACAGCTGCTCCTGGCTTCGCCGCTGGGGTCCAAAAGGATACTGGCGCTGGATCCGGGCTTCCGTACAGGATGTAAGGTCGTATGCCTAGATGCCCAGGGAACGTTCCTGCATAACAGCACTATCTATCCGCATCCGCCACAGCAGGAGGTGCAGGCCAGTACGGCCGAACTGCGCCGGCTGGTGGACAAATACGATATCGAGGCCATTGCTGTCGGGAATGGGACGGCGGGACGCGAAACGGAGCAATTGGTCCGGGGCATCGATTTCGGGAAAAGGGTGAGCATCTTTATGGTCAATGAAAGCGGCGCATCGATTTATTCCGCCAGCGAGACGGCCCGTGAGGAATTCCCTGATCAGGATGTGACGGTGCGCGGAGCTGTCAGCATCGGCCGGCGGCTGCTCGACCCTCTGAGCGAGCTGGTAAAGATAGACCCCAAATCCATCGGCGTCGGGCAATACCAGCATGATGTCAACCAGAACAAGCTGAAAGAGGAGCTGGACAGGGTAGTCGAAAGCTGTGTGAACCATGTCGGCGTAGACCTGAATACTGCCAGCAAGCATTTATTGACATATGTATCCGGGCTTAGCGCAAACCTGGCCAAAAATATCGTAGAATACAGGACGAAGAACGGGGCCTTCGCCAACCGGGAAGAACTAAAAAAGGTGAGCCTGATGGGTCCCAAGACCTTTGAGCAATGCGCAGGCTTTCTCCGGATACGGGAGGCTGCCAATCCGCTGGATAATAGCGCGGTGCATCCCGAGACCTATGGCGTGGTGGAAGCGATGGCCGGTGATCTGGGCTGTACGGTGACGGACCTGATACAACAGTCCGAGCTTCGTAAAAAAGTCGTTAAAAAGAAATATGTTACGGAGAAGGTAGGAGAATTTACCATCGATGATATCATGAAAGAGCTGGAGAAGCCAGGGCGTGATCCGCGCAGCGTCATCGAAGAGTTCCGTTTTGAAGAGACCATCAAGACGATGGAAGACCTCAAGCAGGGCATGACGGTGCCGGGCATCGTGACCAATATCACCAATTTCGGGGTCTTTGTGGACATCGGCGTCAAGCAGGATGGGCTGGTACATATCTCACAGCTAAGCAATACCTATGTGTCCGATCCAAACCAGGTGGTAAAGCTGCAGCAGAAAGTGATGGTCACCGTGATGGAAGTGGACATTGCCCGTAAACGTATTTCGCTGTCCATGAAAGGCAATAAACCTGCTGCCGGCAAGCCGCAGGCGCAGGGTGGGGGACAACGTCCCGGCCATCCTGGCAAGGGCCCTGTGAGCAAAAGCGCGGGTGATAAGGCGGATAAGCCTTTGGACCCCTTCCAGGCAAAGCTGGCGGAGCTGAAGAAAAAATTCAAATAGTTTATTCGGCCTGGCGCTGTTGTTTTTTCCGTTGGAGATACATGTCCAGCATGACAAGGCTCAGAATGACCAGCACCAGGATGAATACATTGGTATAGGCGCTATTGAAGACTTTGCTCCAGTCGAGTTTATTCATTTCCTTCTCCAGACCGATGTCATAATGCGGCAGGAGTTTGGAAGAGGTCGATGGCGAGGACCATTTAAACTGTCCCAGACAATAGATCAGGAAACCTGTGATCAAGGTCAGGAAAAAGGCTCCGATGCTGCGGATGATATTCTTGTTGATATAGGTCTTGGTAGCGGGTGCCACCTGGTAACGGGCTATCTCTTCCATGACATTTTTTGTAAATCGCATGGAGGGTGCGTCCAGCTCCGTGTCATTCATCAGCTGATGGATATTCAGCAGTTCCTTGTATTTCCGCTGCCATTCTATATTCTCCGCTATCAGCGTTTGGATCGCGGACCTTTCTTCGGGGCTGCCGAGTCCGTCGATAAAATCCCACAAGCGTTCTTCCATTTGAATAGGTGCATCCATAGTTGTCAGTATAAAGTTATCATTCCCCCTGTATCTCACGTACCTCATGGCTAAAATGTTTTTCCATTTTATCTTTCAGACGGTGTCTGGCCCGATGAAGCTTTACCTTCACTGTATTGGGGTCCAGACCCATGATCTTTCCGATCTCCTCCAACGACTGCTCCCCTTTATAAAAGAGAGAGAGCAGCTGTGCATCATCCGGACTTAGCATGCGGATCGCCTCATTGACCATGGCATGCCGGGATCGTTGCTCGATGGTATTGGCTTTGAAGGACGATTCCCTGCTTTCCAGCTGTACGAAGGTCCTTTCATCGTCAATAGAGGTGGTATCCAGTTTCTTTTTCCGGAGGAAGGTGATGCAGCTGGTGCGGACGATGGTATATAGCCAGGTGCTAAATTTCGACTCCCCCCGGAAATCTGCCAATGACCGATATGCCTTTACAAATATATCCTGGGAGATCTCTTCCGCGTCTTCGCGGTTGTCGGTGAAACGCAATACCAGGGTAAATACATAATTCCGGTAACGTTCGACCAACTGGGCAAAAAGAGCTTGCTCTCCCTGGAGAATTTTGCTAATGAGCTCTGTATCAGTAAGTCCGGTGTGCAGCACGGTAATATGACGGGGGGTGAAAGGGTCAGGTTACATCAAATTACGATTTTATATTTATACGAAAAGTCCTGTAACCTCCCATGGCAGCCCGTAGTCCTAATTGCTGTAAACAGGCGAAAAGCTCTTTTCTGAAAAATTCTATTAAAAGCTGTAACCCCGGGCGAACTGCAGTAGTCCGATAGATGTAAGCTTTACAAGAGCCGAAAGCAATTATTAAAAGAAAAATACAATACAATGCAATCTGATCAATTAGGTGTTTTATGGCTGATATTATTGAGCCTCGGGATTTGTGCGACAATATTTGGCATACGTTATATGCGTAACAAAGAGAATATGGCTATGATCGAAAAGGGGCTGGACCCCAACATCAAGCCGGAGAAACCCCGCCCCGCGCCTTTCCGTAACCTGAAATGGGGGCTGCTGCTTGTAGGCGCCGGCCTTGGCCTTTTCGTAGCCTATATGCTGGACAATACGCTCCTATATAAAATAGGTCATAATGACCATTGGGGTGATACCAATGGGGCAAATGTATCCATCTATTTTGCGATGATAGCCATCGGTGGTGGATTAGGGCTGATAAGCTCCTACCGGATAGAAAAGAAGGAATTGCTGGACAAGGAAAAATAATATCCTTTCTCCCGTGCAGAAGTAACGTCCGTGTGTATACACGGACGTTATTTTATTATATTAGGGGCATGAAGAAATCTTTCATCCTATTGCTGCTGGCCTGTGGTCTGACTGGCGGCGTACATGCCCAGTTCATGCATAGTCTGGGCGGAACGGTAGATGTCATGTGGGCTAATCTCGGTCCGGAAGGCTACCAGGACAAGGTCACTTTTGTTTTCAGGGACTTTACGTATTTCCCCCGTTACAATGTCATGGAGAACGGTAACTCTTCCATCAGCATAGGCGTTCCGCTGGGGCTGGGTTTTGGCTCCGTCTCCAATTTTTCCGATGGCAGCTCCAGTCTGTATTTTGGTGTCGATGCACCGCTGGTGGCTGACTATAATTTCGGCTGGAAGTCGACGGCTGACAATGACAGCCGGGTAGGCGGTTATCTGGGTGGAGGTTTTGGCTACCGGTATACCAGTTTTTCCTATAATGATCCATATTACGGGAGCAGCGGGTTCCATGCCAACAGCTATGGGCCGCTGGTGCGTGGAGGCGTCCGATTTAGTCTGGGCGCTTCGGATATGGGGTTGACGCTGGGATTGTTCTATAAAGCAGGCCTGGAAAGGGAAAAATATAAGACCATCGGGATCAACGTGCTGATGGACTTTTAGACCTTCCTGCAGGGGGCCGAAGGCTACTTGTGCAGGGTCTCCAGGGCCTTGTTAACCACCGGGTCGTAGGCATTGCTCACCTGGTAATACCCTTCCGTTCTCCATATCTGTCTAGCCATCAGCGCCTTTATACGGTGCTGCAGGATCTCTTTATCCCGGACGGGGACATTGTGCAGATCGATGGTGTCTTTGGCCGCATAGGTCATGAGGCTGTTCCATAGCTGGTCGTCCCCATGAAAGCCCGACACGAAATCGGACGGGGTCTTAAAAGACTGGAAGACAGGCAGGTGTTGGATATAATAGCTGTAGATGAAGCGGCTGAGCGTTCCATCCACGTAGAGGGCGGTAATATTCCTGGCCAGGGTGGAAGTATCGAATCCTACAAAAATATCGGGGGTAATACCTCCTCCTCCATATACGGTCCTTTTTTCCTTGCCGAGTGTCTTATAGGCCGGGCCGTGGGTCGCGGAAGTGTCGCCATGCAGGACCTCGCCGTTGTGAAACCGGTTGAACAGCTCTTCGTTGTATTCGTCATGTCCTTTGTCATAGGGTTTTTGGATGCTTCGTCCCGTGGGGGTATAATAGCGGGCTACCGTCAGGCGGAGCGTGGCGCCGTCGCTGAGCTGGTATGGTTCCTGTACCAGTCCTTTTCCGAATGTCCTGCGGCCGATGATGGTGGCCCTGTCCCAGTCCTGGAGCGCGCCTGTCAGCACTTCGCTGGCGGAGGCCGTCCTTTCGTCCGTGAGCACGACCAGCTTACCCGTCTCGAAAAGCCCGTCCCGGCGGGAGCGGTATTCCACTTTAGGAGACCGTACGCCTACTGTATACACGATGAGCTTGTCCCCGTCCAGGAAATCGTCCGCTATTTCGATGGCCTGGTCCAGGAAACCGCCTCCATTGCTTCTCAGGTCGAGGACCAGCTGCTGCAGGCCTTGTTTCTGCAGCTGTTGGATGGCATCGGCAAATTCGGCATGGGTGGTCTCGGAGAATTTATTGATACGGATGTAGCCGGTCTGTTTTTCTATCATATAGGCTGCATCCACGGATGGCAGGGGGATGGTGCCCCTGGTGACGGTGAGATCGCGGACCTGCCCCTGTCGGAGCACTTTTATATTGACCTTGCTGGAGCCGGGACCGCGCATAAGCTTTGTGATCCTGTCCATAACGGCATTCTTACCCGTTACGGCGGAGTCGCTTATTTTGAGGAATTTATCCCCTACCTGTAATCCAGCCTTGTCGCTGGGGCCCCCTGCCAGGACATTGATCACGTTGACGGTATCGTCGAAGATCTCGAATACTATTCCGATGCCTTGAAAATTGCCCTGCAGGTCTTCGGTGACCTCGGGAACTTCTACAGCCGGGATATATACAGAATGGGGGTCCAGATGAGCCAGCAGGCCTTCGATGGCGGCTTCGCCAAGGGTATCCATGGATACGGAGTCTACGTATTTCATATTAACCAGGTCGATGACCTCCTGTACGGGGGATTGCTTGCGTGTCTTGAAAAAGCCGGAGGTGACGACATTCCCCCTGAGACGGAAGCCAATAACCATTCCCAGGATCATAACAATGGCGAACAAGAGTGGTAACCAGACCTGTAGTTTCTTCATTCGAGCGAAAATTTTAACACGGCTGTGATCGACTAGGCCGCAAATTAAGCAATCATACTATAACTTGCAGCCCAAAAGAGGATAGTGAACATATTAATCGCGGACAGTGGCGCTACCAAATGCGAGTGGTGCTTGTTACATGACGGCAGGCAGAAAAAGTTGGATACGCAGGGTATCAGCCCTTATTTCCTGGATGAGGCAGGGATCATAAAGGTGATGGAGAACGAGCTAAAGCCTTCTATTGCCCGATGGCAGGTGGATGCCGTCTATTATTATGGTACGGGATGCAAGGACCCGGACAACCGGAAGGTGGTGCAGCGGGCGATACGACGGGTATTTTCCGGGGCCGATGTGCATGTGACCCATGATCTTATGGGGGCCGCGCTGTCGGTGTGCGGGAATAGCAAGGGGATAGCCTGTATTTTGGGCACGGGTAGCAATTCCTGCTATTTCGATGGCAAAAAAATTGCTAAAAACAGCCCGGGGCTGGGTTTTGTGCTTGGAGATGAGGGAAGTGGGGCTTATCTGGGCAAAAAGGTATTACAATATTATCTTTACAATACTTTTGACGAAGACCTGCGCTATAAGTTCGATGCCAAGTATGCGACCAATACCAGTGAAATACTGGAAAGCGTTTACAAAAGGCCGTTGCCTAACCGATATCTGGCCTCTTTTACCTTATTCCTGGTAGAGAACAGAGGGCATTACATGGTAGAGAATATTATCGAGGACGGGCTGAATGATTTTTTCTTTCAGCATTTGTGCAAGTATCGGGAAAGCTGGAAATTACCGATACATTTTGTAGGGGGAGTCGCTTATGGATTCCAGGATGTGATCAGGGAGCTGGCCAGGACATATGAATTCGAGCTGGGGAAGATACTGCAAAAGCCCATGGACGGGCTGGTGAAATATCATAACCAATTGAAAAAAAGTAAATAACCAATTAATATAAAGTATGGCGTTTGACAAGGTTACCGAGGAACCAAGCCGGTATCATGATCTGGAAAAACTAAGCATTCAAGAGATCCTTACCTACATCAACAAGGAAGACAAGACTGTTCCCGAAGCTGTAGCGAAAGCTATTCCTCAGATAGAAAAGCTGACGGCCGCGATCACTGACAAAATGCTGGCGGGAGGCCGGCTATTCTATATTGGCGCAGGCACCAGCGGTCGCCTGGGAGTATTGGATGCCAGTGAAATACCACCCACCTATGGTATGCCTTTTGATCTGATCATCGGACTCATTGCGGGTGGAGAAGGGGCGATCCGAAAACCCATTGAAAATGCGGAGGATGACTCCGAGCAGGGGTGGGCGGACCTGGAAAAATACAATATCGATGAGAAGGACGTGGTAGTGGGTATTGCCGCCAGCGGTACTACTCCTTATGTGATCGGGGCCATGGAAGAAAGCCGGAAAAGAGGGATCATTACGGGCTGTATCGTATGCAATCCCGGAAGCCCGATAGCGGCGCTGGCCGATTTCCCCATCGAGGTAGTAGTTGGACCCGAATTTGTCACAGGCAGCACCCGGATGAAGAGCGGGACGGCCCAAAAGCTGGTGCTCAATATGATCTCTACCACGGTGATGATCCAGATCGGAAGGGTAGAGGACAATAAGATGGTGAATATGCAGCTGACGAACAGCAAGCTGGTAGACAGGGGCACCAAGATGGTCATGGAGGGCACGGGGCTGACGGATTACGAAGAGGCAAAGGCCTTGCTGCTGCGATCGGGCAGCGTAAAAAAAGCAATAGAATCCTGTTAACGATATGCATGAGATAGAACCCTTTTATAATTGGCGCCACCAGTATGTGAGCGAGGAGGACGAGCGATCGCCTTTTTATGGAAGGGTCTATTCGGAATTCGAGTTTTCCCAAACCATCTATAACTATTATATCCATCCGCAGTGGGATGAGTTCGGCAGCCGTACTTTGTATTTGAAGGTGCTGCTGGCCGACTATGACGAGCACTATGTGGTGATCGAGCTTTTCGGGGAATGGAACGATGCGATCGAGAATGACATCATGAACCTGAAGCGGGAAGTGGTCGATAAATTCTTTGCATCGGGTATTACCAAATACATCCTCATTGCCGAGAACGTCCTCAATTTCCACAGCGGCGACAAGGATTATTATGAAGAATGGTTCGAGGAGGTGACGGATGCGGGGGGATGGGTCGTCTGTCTGAACATGCCGGAGCAGACCCAATATGATTTCCGGAGGGCCAAGCTCAACCGGTACATCGAGCTGATGGAATTGGATAACTGGCGGACATACAAGCCCTTCCACCTCTTCAAACTCATCGATGAGAAGATAAACAATCGTCTGGATTAGATAACTTCTAAATTTTACGGTTATCCTAAAATAAATTTTATAATTCCGGGGAAGTCTTTAATTTTGGTGCATTATATGATTATCGCAAAGGCATACCGTTATTTTTATTTTTACTTTTTTTTCTACTTTACGAGTAGGCCGGGATTGCTTTTGTTAAGAGACAAGTAAAAAAGTAACTAAACATAAAGAGTCCCGGCCAAAAGCCGGGACTCGTTTTTTATGGCCTGCGGTATGGCAAATTTACCTCCGGCCACAAAAAATTTAATGATGGCCCTTCGGGTAACCGAGCAACGCGAAGGTTACGAACGAGG